>JBQTKG010000054.1:0-105102 GCA_052386315.1 Hyphomicrobiales bacterium | reverse complement strand
GGTGGTGATGAGCGTGGTCTACGCCCTCTCGTCCTATCCGGCGGGTGCACTGTCCGACAGATATGGCAGGCTTGGCCTGCTGGCGGCCGGACTTGCCGTCCTGATCGGCGCCGATCTCATGCTCGCCACCGCCACGTCGGTCATGGCGGTGATGGCCGGTGCGGCCCTGTGGGGGCTGCACATGGGGCTGACCCAGGGCATTCTCGCCACGCTGGTTGCCGACACCGCGCCGGAAGATCTGCGCGGCACCGGTTTCGGTGCCTTCAATCTGGTGAGCGGCGCGGCACTGCTCGCGGCAAGCGTGATTGCGGGTGTGCTCTGGGACTGGGCTGGCGCTCAAGCTACGTTCCTGACCGGTGCGGGCTTCGCCGCCGCGGCACTCGCCGGCTTTGCTATCGTAGTTCGTCCCACCAGATCGGATTGGTCCAGGCGCGCTTTCCGGCCTGATCGATGATCGAGACGCGGAACCACGGACTCTTGTCGCGCAACAGCCAGCCCTCCTCGAATTTCTTGAGATCGATGGTGGCGGCGGTAATGGCCTTGCCGATGCGCCCGGCGCTGCGGGAATTACCGCAAATCGCCACGATCGTGTTGACCGGCGAGCAGGAAATATTGAATTCGGTGCCGTCGAGCGCGATATCGTGGATGACCGGTCCCTGGCTGGAATAGTAGTCGCCCCGCTTCAGCGCGGCGAGCAGCCCATCGGGATCGAGACTTTCGGCCTTGACCTGCACCCAGCCGCCGAAATGATCGTCGCTCTTGAAATGGGCGTCATCGGTGGCGAAGGCCGAAAGCCTGCGGCCTTCGGTGAGCATTTGGTCGAGCAGATACCAGCCGTCGCCGCGGTCGGTCTCGACGGCGCAACCGTGGTTGTAGATCTCGACCGCATGGGCGCAGTCGATGGCGCGGCTGTCCTCCATGGTGAGCTGCGACCAGGCGGGATGGGCGATGCCGATGAAGGCGCCGGCCTCGGCCGCGCGCTGGGCCAATCGCGGTCCAGTCTCGTCCTTGCCGCAGGCCGGAAAGTCGAGAGGCAGGCCCGCCGCCACGATGTGCCAGAGTTCGCCTACCTGGGTGGCGGGCGCGTGGATTTCCGAGCCGATGACGGTGGTAAAATTGTTGGAGCGGAAGGCGCGGGTGTCGGCCACCGGCCAGTGGTAACGGTCGAGGAAGTGGTCTGACAGCATTATGAAGTCGTAGCCCGCATTCTTGTAGGCCTCGACAACATCGCGCGGCGCCAGGGCGCCATCCGACAGGGTGGAGTGGGTGTGCAGATTGCCGCGCCAGAAACGGCCGGGGCGGGAGAAGGGGGCAAGACCGGTCATGTCGCTCTTATACGCTCATTTGCATGCCGAGTTCGACCACGCGGTCGGGCGGGATGCGGAAGAATTCGATGGCCCGGGCCGACTGGTTCGCCAGCATAATGAATATGCGCTGCTGCCAGAAGGGCAGGGCCGAACGGGCCGACATGCGGATCACCCGGCGGCCGAGGAAATAGGAGGCCTGGCGCGGATCGATGGCGAGACCGAAGGGCTCGCAGGCACGCAACGCGGCCGGCACATCGGGCTGCTCCATGTAGCCGAAACGGGCCTCCACCAGCCAGGCGCCGAGCGGCAACTGCTTGACGTCGACGCGATCGGCGGGCTCGGCGCGCGGCGCGTCGGTGGTTTCCACCGTGATGAAAACCAGAATGTCATGCAGCACGCGGTTGTGCTTGAGGTTGTGCATCAAGGCGCTCGGCGCATAGATGGGATCGGTCTGCATGAAGACGGCAGCTCCCGCCACCCGCGTCGGCGGGCGTTTTTCCAGGCTCTCGAGCAGGCCCTGAAGCTCGATAGATTCCTTGCGCAGCTTGGCCGCCAGCGCCTGACGGCCGCGCAGCCAGGTAACCATCATCAGGATGATGATGGCGCCGATCAGCACCGGCATGTAGCCGCCGCTGGCGAGTTTAAGGCCGTTGGCGGCGAGGAAGGTGGCCTCGATGGCGAAGACCGCAACCAGAGCCGGCACAACCAGCCAGACGGGCAGGGTGCGCGCCTTCCAGAAAAAGATGATGGCCAGCGCCGTATCGATGATCATCGAGGTGTTGACCGCCACGCCATAGGCGGATGCGAGATTGGACGAGGACTTGAACACCAGCACCAGCAGGATGACGCCGCACAGGATCAGCCAGTTGATCTGGCCGATATAGATCTGGCCCTGCTCGGTTTCGCTGGTGTGGGTGATGTTCATGCGCGGAAACAGACCGAGCGACATGGCCTGCTGGGCGATCGAGAAGGCGCCGGTGATGACCGCCTGGCTGGCGATCACGGTGACCAGCGTCGCCAGCATGACCAGCGGTATCAGCGCCCAGCCGGGCGCCATCAGATAGAAAGGATTTTCCACCGCCTGCGGATGGGCGATGATGAAGGCGCCCTGGCCGAGATAATTGAGCACCAGGCCGGGGAACACCACGGCGAACCATGCCATGCGGATCGGCCGCTTGCCGAAATGGCCCATGTCGGCATAGAGCGCCTCGCCGCCGGTCACCGCCAGGAACACGCCGCCGAAGACGAGCAGCGCCAATCCCGGCTGGTCGAGCAGCATGGCCACGCCATAGGCCGGGTTGAAGGCGAGATAGATTTCCGGATCGTCGGAGATGTGGATGGCGCCCATGACGCCGATGACGATGAACCAGAGCGTGGTGATGGGGGCAAAAAGCGAGGCGACCCCGGCGGTGCCGCGGTACTGGAACACGAAGAGTGTCACCAGCACGGCGAGCGTCAGCGGCACCACATAGGGACCGAAGGCCGGATTGATCACCTTGAGGCCCTCGATCGCCGACAGGACCGACATGGCCGGGGTGATCATGGCGTCGCCGAAGAAAAAGGCGGCGCCGACGATGCCGAGCGCCAGCACGGAACCGCCCTTATGCTTCAGCGCCGTCTCGACCAGCACAACCAGCGAAAGAATGCCGCCCTCGCCCTTGTTGTCGGCGCGCATCAACAGCATCACGTATTTGAGGGTGACGATGAGGATGAGCGCCCAGATCAGCAGCGAAGAAACGCCGAGCACGGCCAGGCGCAGGTCGCCGCCCGCCCTCACGACATGTTTCAGCGCTTCGCGCATGGCATAGAGGGGGCTGGTGCCGATGTCGCCGAACACGACGCCGATCGAGGCGAAGGCGAGCTTGAGGGAAGCCGAATCGCGCCCGGACTCCTGGGTGATCGCTTGTGTCATGGGCCGCCGCGACGGGCGCCGCTCCTTGTCATCGACTCCGGCGGTCCTATTGGGCCGTCACGACGGCGCGGCATTCAGCAGGAAGGCCCGCCAGCGTCAAGGGCGGGGCGGGCTTCACCGGCTTGGCTTTGGGGTCCTTCTTCTTCGGCTTCCACGGGATGTCGCCCAGCCAGTAGGCGAGTTCCTCGCCGCAGCCGGTGCCTTCCTTGGGCCGGGCCGGCGCCTGGTTCCTGCAGCCGGCCGAATCCTTCGGGCAATTTATCCGGATGTGGAAGTGGTAGTTGTGGCCGTAATAGGGGCGCACCTTGGCCAACCATGAGCGGTCGCCGGTGGCCCATTTGCACAGCGCGGCCTTGATCGGCGGATGAACGAAAATCCGCGCCACCTCCGGATAGGTGGCGGCCCGCTTGATCAGCCGCGCATGGGCCTCGGTCCACACCTTCTTGTCGATTTCGGTCCGGCTTTTCACCACCAGAGTCGCGGACAGGTTCTCGCGCTCGGCCGGGGTCAGGGTGCGCTCCGGCATGGGGGTGAGCCAGACGTCGGCATCCAAACCGACCTGATGGCTGGCATGGCCGGTCAGCATGGGGCCGCCGCGCGGCTGGGCCATGTCGCCGACCAGAAGGCCGTTCCAGCCGTCACCCTGTTTTGCTTCCACGGCCAGCCGCTCGACCAGCTCGATCATGGCCGGATGGGCCCAGTTGCGGTTGCGCGACAGGCGCATCACCTGCCAGGCGGGGCCATTGACCGGCAGGGCCTTGCCGCCGGCGAGGCAGCCCTTGGCATAGAAGCCGATGGCGTGGGATTGCAGATTGGCCGGCAGTTTCTGGCTGCCGAACAGTTTCTTGGCCGGAATCTTGGTGATCGGCGCTTCGGCCAGCGCCGCAAGCCCCGCCTGATCGGCGGCTGTTTGGGCCTTCGCGGGCAAGGCCAGCGCGGCAAGGATTGCGATAATGAGGAGGGCTGTCCTGTGCATGCGATTAAGGCTCACTTTTTGCGGAAGGCGTCGAGAGAGACGACTTTCGGCGCCTCGTCAGCGGCTTCGGTCTCTTGGACTTCGGCTTCGCCGGCCGCCGGTTTAGCGGCCGCCTTATTCTCCGCCTGTGGTATTTCCTCAACGTTAACGACTTCGAACTGCAATCCGAACTGCACCGCCGGATCGAGGAAACCCTTGACCGCACTGAACGGTATCAAGAGCTTTTCCGGAATGTTGTCGAAGGACAGCTCCACCTGGAAGCGGTCCTCGCTCACCGCGAGATTCCAGAACTGATGTTGCAGCACGATGGTCATTTCGCGCGGATAGCGCGCCGCCAGGCGCTCGCCGATGTCGACGCCGGGATGGCGGGTGTGAAAGGCGATGTAGAAGTGGTGTTCGCCGGGCAGGCCTGCGCGCTCGACCCGGCGCAGCGCCTCGCGCACCACGCCGCGCAGCGCATTCTGCGCCAACTGATCATATCGCATCAGATCTTCGGGCATGCTGACTTCCGGCTTTCGACTCCGGCGCGGATATTACAGGGCGGGGGCGGGCCAAGTCACGCCCCGGAAAAGGAAGTGCCGGCTTCTGTTGCCAGGTGCCGGCGGACCCCGCCTGAAACGGCTAAGCCTCAGGACTTCGATTTCGGTTCTCGCACCGCATTACGCGGCGAGAGCGACCGGAGCATAGTTGTCGTTAGCAACTATATGTTTAGCCCGATAACGCCGGAACCATCGCGGGCAAAAGTCCATCCTTTACGCCCTCGTCGATCCTGTTTCGCCCCCGTGGCGGGGATCAGTAATCAGGTATCAGTCATCAGAATTCATTCCTGACCACTGACCTCTGACCACTGCCCCCTGATTGGTGGAGGCGCCGGGTACTGCCCCCGGGTCCGATGGGTTTATTACGATGGCCGTTTATCGCCATAGCCGCCCCTTGCGGGGTGGCAGGGGGAATATAGGGCAGGAGGGGGTGGGATGAAAGGGGGCTGCAAGACCGGTAAATTCGGCCGGCTTCACCCGGTTGGAAACAGCAATGATTCGTAATCGCGGGCGCCGTGCAGAATGTGAATAACCTCCACCCTGCCGGGAAGCGGCCGGTAAAAAATCAGGTAGTCGCCGTGCACCTTGCGGCGAACTCCGAAGCGCTCAAAGCGTGGTACCAGGGGGTAGCCGCTTGGAGAATCGAGCAGCCGCTGGCAGGCATCCCGCAATTCCCTCACAAAGGTCAAGGCGCGGGCCGGGTTTTCCTTGGCAATCCAATCTCCAATGGCTTCCAGATCGGCGGTGGCCGCCGCCGTGAGAATGAGAATCATCGGCGTGGGGATTTGCTGCCGCTTCGATACTTGGCCTCCAGCCGGGCGAATGCCTCGGCGGCGGGGATGGTCCGGCCCGCGTCGGCGTCAGCGATGCCGCGGGCGATTGCCATATCAAGGGCCGCAAGCCGGGTTTCGCGTTCCTGAACCAAGCGAATGCCCTCACGCAGGATTTCGCTTTTCGAGTTGTAACGGCCGGTGGCCACCAAAGTCGCAATGTAGGACTCCAAATGGTCGCCCAAATCGACACTGACTGGCATGTTCTTGCTCCATTTGACTTAAATACTACGTCCAATAACTATTATCAAGTTCATCTTGGTGGTCGTCGTTCTCTCGCCGAGTAAAATCCGCACTCAGTCGTCCTCGGCCATGCAGCAATATCTCGACCTCATGCGCCATCTCCGCGAGGACCGCCGATGTGGCGGTCCGCATCAGGGGCCGAGTGGGACGCTCCCCGCATAGTCGACGGTGACTTTCAGCGCGATAGTATGGACGGTTTCGCCTTCCGCATCGCGGCTATAGCTGTAGCCCGCCGCCGCCTGCCAGGCTTCCCCGAAAAAAGTCGCGTCCTCGCCAAAACGATAGATGGCGGTGACATCGGCCAGATGCCCGGTGTTGCCGCCTTCGGCTTTGGAGGAAAAATTTCTCTGCTGCGAATAGGTGGCCTCATAGGTCCAGGGACCCCTGTCGAGCGCCGCCGAAAGGGTGGCGATCAGGGCATCGCCATCGCCATCCTCGAAATCGCGCAAATTAGCGGCCTCGCCCAAAAGCCGGAGGGTCATGTCCGAATCAAGCCTGACGGACCTGATGGCGTCCGCCACGATGCCCACTTCATCGTCCGGGGTGATGCCCAAATCGATCTGTTCTTGCGTGGCCCGGCCCGCTTTCTGATAGCGGAAACCCAGGCGGTAGCCGTAGCTACCCTCACTGTAGCAGTCCTCGGGTTCGGCTTCTGCACATCCGCTGAGATAGAGCGCCAGCGAAGAAATGCCTTTGGTGTTGCCGGCGCCGCCGTCGGAAAGCGCGGTGCGTCCGCGGTTGGTGAAAATCGACTCGCTCAAGGCAGTGCGGTCGATGCTGAACAGGCTGGCGGTCAGCAGGTGGTCGAGGCCGGCCGCCGCAAAGGCAAAACCGGTCTCCACCCCCCAGCGCTCCTCGGTGTCGAGGTTTCCGGCGAGATCGGTGGCGTGGATGCCGTTAAGCTCCGGCGAGGCCCAGCCCTGGACCGGTTCGAACTTGCCGAGCTTCACCGTCAGTGGTTCCAGGTCGAATTCGGCATAGAGCTTTTCGACAAAGGTGCCCAAGTCCGCGAAGATGCGATCCTCGCCCGGGGCCCTGTCCTTGACCGGTTCCGAGGCTATGGCCGTCACCAGCTTCATCTCCTCGGTGAGCGCCAGATAGATTTCCCAGTCGGCCGCGAGCTGCAGGTCGTAGGATTGGTTGGAGGAGGGGTTTGACCGGACGATCCAGTCGCCCTGGAATTCGCTCGAGAAGGCATAGCCGAGGCAGGGGGCCGCACAGTCCTCCGCGCGCGCTGCGGAAGAGGCTGCCGCCCAAGCCGCGACGGCGAAAAGCCCGGTCACCAACCTCATCACGACCCTGTTCCACCCTCCGGGAAGCAATAGCCGCAGCCAAGTTTTACTTCCAACCCGAAATGCTGTTGAATCTCGACCGCCTCCACGCCTCTGCCGAGGCGCGGTTCAGGTACCGTTTACACCCGCTGGAAAAGGAGACGCCCATGAGCGATGGCAAGACCCGAAAGGAAAGTGCTTCTGCGGCGATGTGGAGTTCACGGTAACCGGTGAACCGGTGGCGATGGGCTACTGCCATTGCAGCGCCTGCCGCGAGTGGTCCGCCGGACCGGTCAACGCCTTTACACTTTGGCAGCCCGATGCCGTAAAGGTTACCAAGGGGGCCGGCACTATCGGGGTTTATCACCGGACCGACCGGAGCCTTCGCAAGTGGTGCAAGACCTGCGGCGGGCATCTCTTCACCGACCATCCGGCCTGGAATCTGATTGATGTTTATGCCGCCGTCGTCCCTTCACTGCCGTTCAGGCCGGCGGTTCACGTCCATTATAAGGAAACGGTTCTGCCGATGAAAGACGGCCTGCCGAAGCAGAAAGACATTCCAAAGGAAATGGGTGGTTCGGGAGAATTGCTGCAAGAGTAAGGCCTTTGCGGCCCACCGGCTGCCGGAGTTGCGTTCGCCTTCTCCATTGGAATCGGCTAGCTTCAGCCCCATGCAGCAATATCTCGACCTCATGCGCCATGTCCGCGACCATGGCGTCCGCAAGGAGGACCGGACCGGAACCGGCACCCTCTCGGTGTTCGGCCATCAAATGCGCTTCGACTTGAGCGCGGGCTTTCCGCTGGTCACCACCAAGAAGCTGCACTTGCGCTCGATCATCCATGAACTCCTGTGGTTCCTGCGCGGCGACACCAACGTCCAATATCTGCGCGACAACAAGGTGGCGATCTGGGACGAATGGGCCGATGCCAATGGCGATTTGGGCCCCGTCTATGGCGCCCAGTGGCGCTCCTGGCCCGCCCGCGACGGCTCGACCATCGACCAGATCGCCGATGTGGCGGCGCGCATCCGCAAGAGCCCGCACTCGCGGCGGCTGATTGTCACAGCCTGGAACCCGGCGGATGTGGACAAGATGGCGCTGCCGCCCTGCCACTGCCTGTTCCAGTTCCATGTGGCCGAAGGCCGGCTCTCCTGCCAGCTCTATCAGCGCTCGGCCGACATATTCATCGGGGTTCCCTTCAACATCGCCTCCTATGCGCTGCTCACTCACATGATGGCGCAGGTGACCGGCCTGAAGGCCGGAGAATTCATCCATACGCTGGGGGATGCCCATCTCTATCTCAATCATCTGGTGCAGGCCGGCGAGCAGCTGCGGCGCCGGCCCTTGCCCCTGCCGCGCCTCGTCATCAAGCGCGATGTCCGGTCGATCGACGATTTCCGTTTCGAGGATTTCGAGATCGTGGGCTATGAGGCCCATCCCCATATCGCGGCGCCGGTGGCGGTCTAGGCGATGACGGCACTGGGCCGGGATATTCAAGGCAGTTTCGCCGCGCGGGCTTATCGGCCAAGCAATCCGGCGGGGCCGATCGTCGCGCTGGTCGTCGCGCTCGTGCTGGTGGGGATCTACGTCACTTTGCCCGCGATCTTCGGCGTGATGGTGAATTCGTCCTGGGGCGGCGACGGCGACCTGCATCAGATGATGAAGGCCATGCTGGTAGGATTGTTGCCGGCGGCGCTTACCACCGTGGCGGCGGCATGGTTCCTGGCATATCTTAAAGGCGGCCGGCCGGCTGACGTGCTGGCGCTGCGGCGGCCGTCGCTGGGCTGGCTCGGCTGGATCGCCGTGGTCGGCGGATTTCTCGCCTCCTTCTATGCCGCCATCGCCGTCATCGTGACAGTCTTCGGAATCGACCTTGCCCAATACACGCCGGGCCCCGACGGGCAGTCGCCGGAGACGGGTTCGGCCGGCCTCGTCAAGGAAACGATGTTCGACATCGCCAATGAGCCGAAGCTCTTTGCGCTGATCTTGTTGTCGGTCGGCGTCGGCGCGCCGCTGGCCGAGGAGGTGGTATTCCGCGGGCAATTGTTCGCGGCGCTGTCGCGGACGCGGATCGGCGCCGTGGGCGCCACCCTGTCCACTTCCGCGGTCTGGGCGCTGCTCCATGCCACCGAGCCGTGGCTGTCGATCGGTCTCATCTTCATGATGGGACTTGCCTTCGGGTTCCTGCTCGTGCGGTTCGGCAGCCTGTGGGTAACGATCGCCTGCCATGCGGCGTGGAACGCGATCTATTCCGTGGTGATCTTCGGATCGATACAGTCATGAGCCTTTCGATCAGGCCCGCGGTCCCCGGCGAGGCGGCGCTGGTTTTCGACTTCATCCGCAAGCTCGCGGAGTACGAGAAGCTGTCGCATGAGGTGGAGGCGACGGAAGCCGACATTGACGAAGCGCTCTTCGGGCCTTCGCCGCGCTGCCATTGCGACATCGCCTCGTGGAACGGGGAGCCAGCGGGCTTCGCCCTGTGGTTCTACAATTTCTCCACCTTCAAGGGGAAAGCCGGAATCTATCTTGAAGACCTTTTCGTCGAACCGTCGATGCGGGGGCGGGGCATCGGCAAGGCCCTGTTGAGTCATCTGGCGCGGCGGTGCGCCGCCGAAGGCCTGCCGCGGCTGCAATGGTGGGTGCTCGATTGGAACCGTTCCTCAATCGACTTTTACAAATCCCTCGGCGCCAAGCCGATGGACGAATGGACGGTCTATCGCGTATCGGACCCGGCACTCGACAGGTTGGCACAATGAGCCGGATCGCTCTGGTGGCGGCGGTTTCACGTAACGGCATCATTGGCCGGGACGGTGGCCTGCCATGGCACATCTCCTCGGATTTGCAGCGCTTCAAGGCGATCACCATGGGCAAGCCGGTGATCATGGGGCGCAGGACCTGGGAGAGCTTGCCGAGGAAGCCCTTACCCGGCAGGCCCAATATTGTGATCACCCGGCAGCGGGATTATCGCGCCCCGGGCGCCACGGTGGCGGCCGATGCCGCCGCGGCGCTCGCCGCGGCGCGGGCCCATGACGCGAAAGACATCGCGGTGATCGGCGGCGGAGAGATCTTCGAGATGTTCCTCGATCTCGCCGATCGCATCTATCTGACCGAGGTCGACCTTGCAGTTCAAGGCGATACGCGGTTTCCGGCGATCGATGCGCGCGACTGGCGGCAGACCGCAAGCGAGGTCATTGAGAAGGGGCCCAAAGACGATGCCGGCTGCGTACTCCGTGTCTTGGACCGAATAAGGCCGCATTAAGGTTGCGGCCAATCCCATGGACATGGGCGGGCGGGCTACCTATATCGGACCACAAGCAAACCACCACCGGAAGGTGAACAACGATGCCGTGGAATAAGGAAGGCGGAGGAAACCAGGGCCCCTGGGGTCAAGGCCCATGGGGGCAGGGACCGCGCGGACCGCAAGGGGGAAATCGCGGGCCCAGTCCGCCCGACCTCGAAGAACTGATCCGCCGCGGGCAGGAAACCCTCAAGAACATCCTGCCCACCGGCGGCAGAAGGAGCTGGCTCCTCCCCCTGGCGCTGATCGGCGCCTTCTGGCTCTACAATTCGGTCTATCAGGTCCAGGCCGACGAGCGCGGCGTGGTGCTCACGCTCGGCAAATACACCAACACCTTCGGGCCCGGCCTGCGATTCGCCTTTTGGCCGGTCCAGACCATGGAGCGGCCCAGGGTCGATGCCGAAAACCAGATCAATTTCGGCGCCAACGACAATGAAGGCCTGATGCTGGCGGGCGACCAGAACATCGTCGATATCCAGTTCACGGTGCTGTGGCGCATCGCCGGGCCGGAAGACTTCCTGTTCAATGTGCAGACCCAGGAAGCGGTGGTCAAGGCGATCGCCGAAAGCGCCATGCGCGAGGTCGTCGGCCGCACACCCGCCGAGGAGATCCGCACCACCGGCCGTCAGGCCGCCCAGGACGAAGTGCGGCAGATCACCCAGGCGACGCTCGACTCCTACAAGGCCGGCATCATTATCACCGCCGTCAATCTGGAAAAGGCCGATCCGCCGCAGCAGGTGCTCAAGGCCTTCGAAGAAGTGCAACGCGCCGAGCAGAACCAGGCCGAACGCATCAATGAGGCCGACCAGTACCGCAATCAAAAACAGCGGGAAGCGGAAGGCGCCGCGGCCAAGCTGGTCGAAGACGCCAAGGGCTACAAGGCGCGCGTGATTGCCGAAGCCCAGGGCGAAGCGGCGCGCTTCATTTCGGTCTACAATGAATATAAGAACGCCAAGGATGTGACCCGGCAGCGCCTGTTCCTGGAGACCATGGAGCAGGTCCTGGCGCAGTCGAACAAGGTGATCATCGAGGGTGGCGCGGGGGGCTCCGGCGTCGTGCCCTATCTGCCGCTTCCCGAAATCCAGAAACGCATCGGCGAGAGTGGAGCGAACCCATGAACAGCCGTTTGAAAACCGTGGGTGGCGTGCTGCTCGCCGCGCTGCTGATGGCCGCCTATATGTCCTATTTCGTCGTCGACGAGCGGCAAAAGGCCCTGGTGCTGCGCTTCGGCGAGATCAACCACATATACGAAACGCCTGGTCTCTATTTTAAAGTGCCCATCGCCGACGACGTCGTTTATGTCGAAGACCGCATCGTGCTCTGGGAAAGCCTGGACAAGGGCGTGCAGGTGGTGGACGGGCGGCGCTATCTGGTCGATGCCTTGACCGTCGCTCGCATCGCCGACTCGCAGAAGTTCCGCCAGACGGTTAGCGCCGATCTGGCGCGGGCCAAGATGCGCATCGAGACTCGACTCGATGCTGCGTTGCGCCAGACCTATGGACGGCGCACCTTCGAGGCGGCGCTGTCCAGGGACCGTGACGTGATGATGAAGGAAATGCGCGACCAGGTCCGAAGCGAGGCGCTGGCGCTCGGCATCGAGATCGTCGATGTCCGCATCCGCCGTACCGACCTGATGCCGGAAGTGCTCGAGGACACCTACAACCGCATGAGCTCGGAACGCATGGCCGAGGCGGCCGATCTCCGCGCCAAAGGCGAAGCCACCAAGACGCGCATGGTGGCCGAAACCGACCGCGCCTTCACGGTAAGGATTGCCGAGGCCCGCAAGCAGTCTGAAATTATCCGCGGCGAGGGCGAGGGCGAACGCAACAAGGTGTTCGCCAAGGCCTTCCAGCTGGACCCGGAATTCTTCGGCTTCTACCGCTCGATGCAGGCCTATGCGAAGAGCCTGTCGACCCAGGGGACGACCTTGGTGCTCAAGCCCGATTCGGAGTTCTTCAGCTATTTCGGCACACGGCGGCCGGAAACCGCAACGCCCAATGCGCCGGCGCAATGAGCGAAGCAATGTTCACGGCCCTTGGTCTCGTATTGGTGATCGAGGGCCTTCTTTATGCCTTGGTTCCGGGGCAGTTGAGGCGGATGCTGACGGCGTTGGAGCAGCTCTCCGACGACCAGTTGCGGCTGGGCGGCATTGCCGCGATCGCAGTGGGGGTGCTGGTGGTATTTGTGGCGCGCAGTTTAACCGGCTGAGCGAGGAATGTTACTTGTCGGAGATCGCAACATGAACGGACGGCGTGGTTGGCTTCGGACATCGCTGGCGGCGGTGGCGATGGCGGCAATTCTGGCCGGCGCGGGGGTGCCGCTGACGGCGCCTCCGGCCATGGCCCAGGCCGTGCAGCTTCCTTCGGTCGCCGATCTGGCGGACCGGCTGCTGCCGGCGGTCGTCGAAATCTCGGTCGAGACCAAGGTGCCGGGCGGCGCCACCGACTTCCAGATGCCGGACCTGCCGGAGAATTCGCCGTTCCGGGATTTCTTCGAGGATTACTTCAAGCGCCGGCAGCAGGGCCAGGGACCGCAGAACCGCACCGTCAATTCCATGGGTTCGGGCTTCGTCATCGACGGTTCCGGCCTGATCGTCACCAACAATCATGTGGTCGAGGGCGCGGAGGGCATCGAGGTTCGCTTCCAGGATTCGACCATTCTCAAGGCCGAGCTCATCGGCCGCGATCCCAAGACCGATCTGGCGCTTCTGCGGGTGAAGCCGGAAAAACCGCTGCCGACCGTGGGCTTCGGCGACAGCGATCGCTTGCGCATCGGCGAATGGGTGATGGCGATCGGCAATCCCTTCGGGCTCGGCGGATCGGTGTCGCTCGGCATCGTCTCGGCACGCAACCGCGACATCAACGCCGGACCCTATGACGATTTCATCCAGACCGACGCCGCCATCAACAAGGGCAATTCGGGCGGGCCGCTGTTCAATCTCCAGGGTGAGGTTGTCGGCATCAACACGGCGATCTTCTCGCCCTCGGGCGGATCGGTGGGCATCGGCTTCTCGGTCCCCGCCAACACCGCGAAGGGCGTTATCGCCCAGCTCGTCAAATACGGCGAGACGCGGCGCGGCTGGCTGGGCGTGAAAATCCAGTCGGTGACCGACGACATCGCCGAAAGCATGAGCATGGGCAGGCCGCGCGGCGCGCTGATCGCCGATGTCACCAAGACGGGACCGGCCGAAAAGGCGGGCATCGAGGCGGGCGATGTTGTGATCGAGTTCGACGGCAAGCCGGTCAACCAGATGCGCGATCTGCCGCGCATCGTCGCCGAAACCGAGATCGGCAGGCAGGTGATTGTCAAGGTGCTGCGCAAGGGCAAGGAAGTGACGGTCACCGCCGAAGTCGGAAGGTTGGAAGACGGCGAGAAGCTGGTGGCGGAGCAGGATGGCAGCAGCGCGCCTGCGGTGGTCACCGTGCTCGGCATGACGGTGGCAACCCTCAGCGAAGATCTGCGCGTCAAATTCAAGACCGATCCGGAGATCAAGGGCGCCGTCATCACCGAAGTCGCCGCGGAGGGGCCGGCCGCCGACAAGAAACTCGAGCCCGGCGACGTCATCACCGAAGCGGGCGAGAAGGAAGTGTTGGGGGCCGCCGACATCCCGGCCCGGATCGAGGAGGCGGAATCCGCTGCAAAAAACTCAGTGCTGCTGCTCGTCTCCAAGGGCGGCAAGCAGAGCGAGATGCGCTTCATCGCGCTGAAGCTGAAGAAGTAGGACAGCCTAAAGCCCGCCACGAGGCGCGATTATGGCGGGTTGCGCCTGGGTTGACGCGACCTTACATGCACCGTCATCCCGGCGAAAGCCGGGACCCATTGAACGATGTCCCGCGGCAGACTGCAGGCCGAAAGCGCTCAGGGGGTCCCGGCTTTCGCCGGGATGACGAAATTTGGGAAATTGATTCTTCTCACCTGCAAAGTGCTCGAGGCAATCCCGCTCATTCCGCCGCGACCGCCGGAAGGCCGGCGAGAGCCTTGTCGAGGGCGGCCTGGTCGTAACTCTTGTCCTCGAGCTTGCCGGACAGGTAGTCGGTGTAGGCCTGCATGTCGAAGTGGCCGTGGCCGCAGAGACCGAACAGGATGGTGGGCGAAGTGCCCTTCGTCTTGGCATCGAGGGCCACATTGATGGCGCCCAGCACGGCGTGGTTCGCCTCGGGTGCCGGCACGATGCCCTCGCAGCGCGCGAACTGCACGCCCGCCTCGAAACAGGCGTTCTGCGTGTAGGCTTCGGCTTCGATCAGGCCGAGTTCCTTGAGATGGCTGACCAATGGCGCCATGCCGTGATAGCGCAGGCCGCCGGCATGGAAGCCGGGCGGCATGAAGGTCGAGCCCAGCGTGTGCATCTTGACCAACGGCGTCAGGTGCGAGGTGTCGCCGAAATCATAAGCGTATTTGCCGCGGGTCAAGGACGGGCAGGCGGCCGGCTCGGCGGCGATCACCCGCAGCTTCTTGCCGCCGCGCAATTGCCGGCCGATGAAGGGGAAGGTGAGGCCGGCGAAATTCGAACCACCGCCGGTGCAGCCGACGATCACGTCCGGATAGGCGCCGGCCTCATGCATCTGCTCGATCGCCTCGATGCCGATCACCGTCTGGTGCATCAGCACATGGTTGAGCACGCTGCCGAGGGCGTATTTGGTATCGGCGTTGATCGCCGCCACTTCGACGGCTTCCGAAATGGCGATGCCGAGGCTGCCGTCGGAATTGGGATCGACGGCAAGAATCTGCCGTCCGGCATTGGTCTCGGTCGAGGGGCTCGGCGTGCATCTGGCGCCGTAGGTTTCCATCAGCGCCCGGCGATAGGGCTTCTGGTCATAGGAGATCCTGACCATGTAGACCTTGACGTCGATGCCGAACATCGCGCCGGCCATGGCGAGAGCCGAACCCCATTGGCCGGCTCCGGTTTCGGTGACGAGTTTCGTAACCCCTTCCTGCTTGTTGTAGAAGGCCTGGGCCACGGCGGTATTGGGCTTGTGCGAACCGGCCGGGCTCGCCCCCTCGTATTTGTAGAAAATCTTCGCCGTGGTGCCGAGCGACTTTTCCAGGCGATGGGCGCGGTAAAGCGGCGTCGGCCGCCACATGCGGTAGATATCGCGCACCGGTTCGGGAATTTCGATGTCGCGGTCTTGGGCGACCTCCTGCATGATCAGTGCCATGGGAAAGAGGGGAGCGAGATCGCCGGGTCCCACGGGCTTCAATGTTCCCGGATGGAGAACGGGCGGCAGCGCCTTGGGCAGGTCGGCGGCGATATTGTACCAGTGCTTCGGAATGCGCTCTTCGGCGAGAACGAACTTTTGCCGATTGGGCGCGGCGCGCAGAACGGTAACCTTCCTGTGCGCGGGCTTGGCCTTTGCCACAGCCTTCCGCTTCGCCGGAACCGGCTTCTCGACGGGTTTCGCACGCGACTTAGTGGCAGCTTTCCTTGCCGGTTTTGCTTTGCGACTTGCCATTTCATCCTCCCTGGCCGGGAGGAACTGTCGCGCAAGGCGGCAACAATTTCAAGCCCGCCCGCTATGCGACCACGAACTGCTGCTTCACGTAACCCTGCAAATAGAGAAGGGCTGTCAGGTCCCCGTGGTTGATGCGGATGAGGGAGGCCTCCTGGACATGCGGCTTGGCATGAAGCGCCACACCCATGCCGGCCTCGATCAGCATGGCGACGTCGTTGGCGCCGTCGCCCACCGCGATTGCATCGGCGGGGTCGAGTCCGCGTTCGGCCGCGATGCGCCGCAGGGCCTCTCGCTTCGCAGCCTCGCCGAGAATGGGTTCCTCGACCCGGCCGGCGAGCCGGCCTTCTTCGATGACGAGCCGGTTGGCGGAATGCTCGTCGAAGCCGAGATCGGCGGCGATCTTCTCCGTGAACTGGCGGAAGCCGCCGGAGACCAGCGCGGCGCGGGCGCCATGGGCCTTCATGGTGGCGATCAAGGTGCGGCCGCCCGGCATGTAGGTGATCCGTTCACGGATGATTTTGTCGATGATCGCGGCATCCAGCCCCTTGAGGAGCGCCACCCGCTCGCGGAGCGCGCCGGCGAAATCGAGTTCGCCGCGCATGGCCCGCGCGGTGATCGCCTTGATGGGCCGGCCCAAGCCCGCCGCAACACCCAGCTCGTCGATGCACTCCTGACGGATCATTGTCGAATCCATGTCGGCGATGAGCAGGCGCTTGCGGCGGTTGTGGATCGAGACCACCACGACATCGATGGGGAGCTTGGCGGCATCGATCATGAATTCCGGCAGGCGCGCAAAGACCGGCACTTCCGCCGCCTCGCCCGGCGCCAGCCAATGTGGCGCTTCCGAGCCCAGATCGCGCAGCAACTCAACCAGGCGCGCATCGATTGCGCCGGAGCCGGGGGCTGCTATGAGAATGAGGACGGAATCCATATGGCAGCTTCATCCAGCAAACGCGCGCTGCTTATCGCAGGCCCCACCGCCAGCGGCAAGTCGGCTCTGGCATTGAAGCTGGCGCTCGAACGGAACGGCGTGATCATCAATGCCGACGCCATGCAGGTCTATCGCGAGCTTCGCATCCTCACCGCGAGGCCGTCGCCAACCGAAGAGGCGGAAGTCCCGCACCGGCTCTATGGCCATGTGCCGGGCCGCGAGAGTTATTCCGTGGCGCGCTGGCTGGCCGATGCGCGGCGCCAGATCGAGAGGTCATGGGGCGAGGGGCTTCTGCCCATAATCACCGGCGGCACCGGCCTCTATTTCAGGGCACTGCAACGGGGGCTCGCCGAAGTTCCGGCCATTCCAACAGGGGTGCGCGAGCGCTGGCGTAACTTCGAGGGCGATCTTCATGCGGAACTCGTTCGCCACGATCCCGAAACCGCGGCGCGGCTTGAGGCCAAAGATCGGCAGCGCCTCATCCGCGCGCTGGAAGTGGTGGAAGGAACGGGGCGGCCACTTTCGTTCTGGCAAGGCCGGGCTCAATCCGGCGCGGCGCTGGCGGGGGTCGATGTCGAGCGCATCATTCTTGATGTGCCGCGAGCCGAACTCTACCGCCGCGCCGAGGCGCGCTTCGACCGGATGATTGCCGAAGGTGCAATCAACGAGCTCCGCCCGCTCCTCTGTCTCGATCCCTCCCTGCCGGTCATGAAGGCGATCGGCGTTCGCGAGCTTTCCGCCCACCTGCGCGGAGAAATCAAACTCGATGAGGCCATCGCCAGGGCCAAGACCGCCACACGCCACTATATCAAGCGCCAGGTCACCTGGTGGCGGGGGGAGGGCGGCTGGGACCGCTAACCCTGCCAATCCCCATGAAACTGTGTTACCTTTCGCCCATGAACACCCTTTTCCGTAGCCCAACCCTTCCCCGGACGACTCAAGCGGCCGAGGGGCTCATGCGCCGCCGCTGGTCCGTGGCCGAAATCGAGGCCATGGTTCAGGCGGGTGTGATCCTTGAGGACGAACGCTTTGAGTTAATCGGGGGAGAGGTCGTACCCATGTCGCCAAAAGGCAACCGGCATGAGCTACTCAAGAGTGCGCTCAATCTTTTTTGGGGAAAGCGGTGTCCGGACTCGTTCCGGTTCGTGCCGGAGACAACCTTCCGGTTGGATGAAGATACGTTTTTGGAGCCGGATTTCGTCTTCTACCGGACCGCCGACGGTTTGGTTAATCTCAAGCCCGAGACCGCGCTGCTTGCCGTGGAGATCGGCGATTCCAGCCTCGGCTACGATCTCGGCCGCAAGGCCCGTCTCTATGCAAGTTTCGGCATCCGCGAGCTCTGGGTGATCGACGCGGTGAAGCTCGAAACTCACATTCACCGCCGCCCCGGCATCGAGGGCTATGAAGAGAAGCAGATCGTCGCCCCGGACGGGATTCTCAGCCCCGGATTTGCTCCGGAACTGGCGGTCAGCCTCGGAACCTTGCGGTTGGCTTGACCGTGGATGCGATCTCTCCATCTTATCAACCAGATTTGCATAATAGGGATTGCCGGTTGACGATATAGAATCAAGGAGGACAGTCACATGAAGATGCTGATCCGGGCGGTTCTCGCCTTTTTTGTGCTTGCCGTCTTGCCGCTGCAGGCCGGTCACGCCGCGGATCTGTGGAAAACCGTGCCACCGCCCGCACCTCTGCCCAAGGCGGATGAGAGCGGTCTCGCTCCCGTCAACGACATCCAGATGTACTATGAAATCTACAATGCCGCGGGTGCCGATCCAGTGCTGCTGTTGCACGGCGGGCTGGGCAGTACCCTCAACTGGGGCAACCAGGTGCCCGAGCTGATGAAGACCCACAAAGTCGTGGCCGTGGACAGCCGCGGCCATGGCCGCAGTACCCGCTCCGAACAGTCCTTCGGCTACGAGCTGATGGCTTCCGACGTGCTCGCGATAATGGACCATCTGAAACTCGACAAGGTCTCGATCGTCGGTTGGAGCGATGGCGGCATCATCGGCCTGGTATTGGCAATGCAGCATCCCGAGCGAGTCAAGAAGCTCTTCGCCTACGGCGCCAATTACAATGTCTCAGGGGTAAAGCCGACGGTTGAAACCGATCCGGTCTTCGGCATGGCGGTCGGCATGGCGATGGAAAACTACCGGAAGCTCTCGCCGACACCGGGGGAGTTCGACAATTTTCTCAAACAGATTGCGGCCATGTGGTTCTCGCAGCCCGATTTCAAGCCGGAACAATTGGGCAAGATCGGCGTGCCGACAGTCATTGCCGACGGCCAATATGAGGAAGCGATCAAGCCCGAACATACGATGGAATTGGCCAAGATGATCCCCGGCGCCAAGCTGGTGATCATCCCGAACGTCAGCCACATGGGCATGTGGCAGGACCCGGCTGCCATCAACAAGGCGGTGATGGAGTTCTTGGACACGATGTGATGCCGAGGGGCGGGGGCCCGTCACCGGACCTTCTGTCCGCCGGCACGAGTCCAGGCATCGAAGCCGCCATGGATGTGGCAGGTTCGGTTAAGCCCCGCATCCTGTGCCGCCTGCACGGCCATGGCCGAGCGCTCTCCGAAAGCGCAATAAAACACCAGACGCTTGCCCGCCGCCAGTTCGTGCAGGATACCGCCCCGCCCGATATTCTCCTGGAGGGCGGGATAGGGCGCATGCAGTGCACCGGAAATCTCGCCATGACGCTCCCGCTCGCCGCGCTCGCGCAAATCGACAAAGGCCACGTCCGGCCGGCCGACCAGCGCCATCGCAGACGCGGGCGTCAGCGCCCAGCCAAGCCGGGCAATCTCGTCTTGCGCCAGTCCGACACGCATATTGGCAGGCACCGCCACGTCCATCATCTTCGGATTGGGAAGATGGAGGTTGCTCATCAATTCAACGTACTCCGCCGCCGATCCGACCTGTAGCCGCGGATTGAAGGCGCGTTCCTCCGCTATGGTGCTGACGGTATCGCCCTTGTAGTCGTGCGCCGGATAGACGAGCGTCTCGTCGGGCAGCCTGAGCAGCCGGTTGAAGATCGACTCGTATTGGGCCCTGGCGTCGCCGTTCTGGAAGTCGGTGCGGCCGGTGCCGCGGATCAGCAGCGTATCGCCGGTGAAGACGCGGTCGGCCATGGTGTATGAATAGGAATCGTCGGTATGACCGGGCGTATAGATGGCGCCGAGGCTCACCCCCTCGATATCGAGCCGCTCGCCGTCGGCAACCCGCATCGAGACGATGTCGGCCTTGGTCTGCTCTCCCATCACCGTGATGCACCGGGTGCGATCGCGCAGCGCCCCAAGCCCGGTGATGTGATCGGCGTGGAGATGGGTGTCCACGGCCTTGACCAGCCTCAGGTCGAGTTCGTTCAGGAGCTGGATGTAGCGGTCCACCTTTTCGAGGACCGGATCGATTATCATGGCCTCGGCGCCGCGGCGGCTGGCGAGGAGATAGCTGTAGGTTCCGGAGACGCTGTCGAACAACTGGCGGAAGATCATGGCCCTTCCTCGTCAAGGCCGGCACCCGGTTTCGGCCGATCATTAAAGAATTTACCAAGAAACCGGGCCGTGGCGCAATGCGGACGCTTGCGATTGAGTCTTTAACCGCTTCTGCGCCATGTCGACGATCCGGCTTGACCGAAGCCCTCCGTCCACGTACAAGACCACTCCATGAACACCATTCTCGTCGTAGTACCGCGCAGCGCCGGGGAGGCCTAAAGCCTCCAGGACTAACGGTGTTGCGCGGAAACAGGCTCCCTTGGGGGCCTTTTTTATTGCCTGAGACGGAAATGGGTGCGAGACGGAAGCGAGACGAACGGTGAAGGACATGGCCACGAGCGAGACGATGACGGGCGCCGAGATGGTGCTGAAGGCATTGGCCGACCAGGGGGTCGAGCATATGTTCGGCTATCCCGGCGGCGCGGTGCTGCCGATCTACGACGAGATTTTCCAGCAGGAGAAGGTCAAGCACATTCTCGTCCGCCACGAGCAGGGGGCGGCCCATGCGGCGGAGGGCTATGCCCGCTCGACCGGCAAATGCGGCGTGGTCCTCGTCACCTCAGGCCCCGGCGCCACCAATGCGGTGACGGGGCTCACCGACGCGCTGATGGATTCGATCCCCATGGTGTGCATCACCGGCCAGGTGCCGACCCATCTGATCGGCAACGACGCTTTCCAGGAATGCGACACGGTGGGCATCACGCGGCCCTGCACCAAGCACAATTACCTTGTCAAGGACGTCAACGATCTCGCCCGCATCCTGCACGAGGCCTTCTACGTCGCCATGCATGGGCGCCCCGGCCCCGTGGTGGTCGATATTCCAAAGGACGTGCAGTTCGCCACCGGCAAATATATCGGACCCAAGAACATCGAGCACAAGACCTACCGCCCGCGGGTCAAGGCCGACCAGAACGCCATCCGCGCCGCCGTCGAATTGATCGTCGCGGCCAAGCGGCCGATCCTCTATACCGGCGGCGGCGTCATCAATTCCGGCGTCACGGCCTCCAGGCTGCTCCGGGAATTCGTGGCGCTCACCGGCATTCCGATCACCTCGACGCTGATGGGGCTTGGCGCCTACCCGGCATCGGGCAAGAACTGGCTCGGCATGCTCGGCATGCACGGTACTTACGAAGCCAACATGGCGATGCACGACTGCGACGTGATGATCAATGTCGGGGCGCGCTTCGACGACCGCATCACCGGGCGTCTCAACGCCTTCTCGCCGGGCTCGAAGAAGATCCACATCGACATCGACCCCTCCTCGATCAACAAGACGGTGCGTGTCGACATCCCGATCTTCGGCGACGCGGGCCACGCGCTGGAAGACATGATCCGGGTGTGGAAGGCGCGCTCCTTCGCCCTCGACAAGAAGGCGCTGGAAGCCTGGTGGAAACAGATCGAGGGCTGGAAGGCGCGCGACTGCCTCAAGTACCGCGCCAACCGGGATGTGATCATGCCGCAATACGCGATCGAGCGGCTGTACGCACTGACCCGCGGCGAGGACGTCTACATCACCACCGAAGTGGGCCAGCACCAGATGTGGGCGGCGCAGTTCTTCAAGTTCGAGGAGCCGAACCGCTGGATGACTTCCGGCGGCCTCGGCACCATGGGCTATGGGCTGCCGGCCTCGGTCGGCGTGCAGGTGGCGCATCCCAAATCGCTGGTGATCGACATCGCCGGCGATGCCTCGGTGCTGATGACCATGCAGGAAATGTCGACCGCAGTGCAGTACCGCCTGCCGGTCAAGATCTTCATCATCAACAATCGGTATATGGGCATGGTGCGGCAGTGGCAGCAATTGCTGCACGGCAACCGCCTGTCCGAAAGCTATTCCGCGTCGCTCCCCGATTTCGTCAAGCTGGCGGAGGCCTATGGCTGCGTGGGCCTGCGCGCCGAGAAGCCCGCCGAACTCGACGGGCTGATCAAGGAGATGATTGGGACGCCGCATCCGGTCATCTTCGACTGCCGGGTGGCCAGTCTCGCCAACTGTTTCCCGATGATCCCGTCGGGCAAGGCGCACAACGAAATGCTGCTCGGCGAGGATGTGTCCGACGACGACGTCGGAACCGCCATCGACGCCAAGGGCAAGATGCTGGTGTGAGGAAACGGACATGAACGCGCATTTACCGTCCACCGGCTCGGCATACTTCCTCGAAACCACCAAGGCGGTGGCCGAGACCCATATGCTCGCCGTCGTCGTCGACAACGAGCCGGGCGTCCTCGCCCGGGTCATCGGCTTGTTCTCGGGGCGCGGCTACAACATCGAGTCGCTCACCGTCTCGGAAACCCAGCATGAGGCCCATGTCAGCCGCATCACCATCGTGACCACCGGCACGCCAAACGTCATCGAACAGATCAAGCATCAGCTGGAGCGCATGGTGCCGGTGCATTCGGTCGAGGACCTGACGGTAGCGGGCAATTCAATCGCCCGCGAGCTTGCCATGGTGAAGGTGGCGGGCAAGGGCGAAAAGCGCGTCGAGGCGCTGCGCCTCGCCGAAGCTTTCCGCGCCCGGGTCATCGATGCCGGCACCGACAGTTTCATCTTCGAGATCACCGGCAAGACCGACAAGGTCGAGCAGTTCATCTCGCTGATGATTCCCTTGGGCCTCGTCGAGGTGGCCCGCACCGGCGTTGCCGGCATCAGCCGGGGCGCGGAGGGGATGAAGATTTAGGCAGGGCGAAGCCCTCGCGGCTGCGCCCGCTGCGCCGCTGTATTAGGCTTGTAGGCGCGGCTGGCGCGGGCTAACATTGAATAAGGTGCGGTTTACGGAATTCGTGTCCCCGGTTGCGGGCGGGACGTGCCGATGGTGGAGGGACGGCCGTTGCCGATCACGACTCCTTTTGCAGGACGCAGGCAATCCCACCTGCCGCGCACGGCGGCTTTGGCGCTGGCGGCATTGGCATCGACGGCCCTCACGGCGCCGGTGCGGGCTTCGGAATTTCCGGCGGCGATACCGCTGTCATCGCTCAATGGCACCATCGGCTTTCGGCTCGATGGCGTGAAGGGCGGTGATTATAGCGGGTATTCCGTGGCCTCGGCGGGCGATGTCAATGGCGATGGCTTTGCCGACCTGATTGTCGGGGCCCGGGGTGCCGTTCCGAATGGAACCCGTTCGGGATCGAGCTTTGTGGTGTTCGGCAAGGCCGCGGGCTTTACCCCGGTCATCGCTCTCGCGAGCCTCATTGGGAGCACCGGCTTCCACCTCGACGGCGTGGCGGCCTTTGACGCGAGCGGCTGGTCAGTTGCCAGCGGAGGGGATGTCAACGGCGATGGGTTCGCCGACGTGATTATCGGGGCCCCCAGGTGCCGATCCTCATGGGAGCGTCTCTGGATCGAGTTATGTGGTGTTCGGCAAGACTGCAAGCTTTGCCGCGGCCATAAATCTCTCCAGCCTTAACGGCAGCACCGGATTCCGTCTCGACGGCGTGGCGGCCGAGGACGTCAGCGGCCTGTCTGTCGCCACGGCGGGCGATGTCAATGGCGACGGCTTCGCCGACGTGATTATCGGGGCCCCCAGGGCCGATCCGCACGATCTTACTTCCGGATCAAGCTATGTGGTGTTCGGCAAGGCTGCGGGTTTTGCGGCGGCTATCGATCTTTCAAGCCTCAACGGCACCAACGGCTTCCGCCTCGACGGCGTGGCGACCTATGACTATAGCGGCTTTTCCGTTGCCTCGGCGGGCGACGTTAATGGCGACGGCTTTGCCGACGTGATCATCGGAGCTCCGGTCGCCCCCCATTCGAATTCCGGTTCAAGTTACGTGGTGTTCGGCAAAGTTTCTGGCTTCACCTCCGTTATTGAGCTTTCCAGCCTCAATGGCACCAACGGTTACCGTGTCGACGGTGTTCACGCATATGATAGGAGTGGTTTTTCGGTTGCCTCAGCCGGCGACGTCAATGGCGACGGATTTGCCGATTTGATCGTCGGGGCTCAGACTGCCGATCCACATGGAACCTATTCAGGGTCGAGCTATGTGGTGTTCGGCAAGGCTTCGGGCTTTGCCGCGGCCATCGAACTGTCCAGTCTCAATGGCACCAACGGATTCCGTCTCGACGGCAATGACAATGATAGGAGTGGTTTTTCCGTTGCCTCAGCGGGCGATGTCAACGGTGATGGATTTGCCGATCTGATCATTGGAGCGCCGCATGGGAGTCCGAATTTGATTGTTGGGTGGGCGGGCAAGAGCTATGCCGTTTTCGGCCGGCCGCCCAATTCTGCAAGAACACGGACGGGTTCAGCGGCTAGTCAATACATCAGCGGTGGAAACTTCGCTGACAGGCTTTCCGGGCTCGGCGGCAACGATATTCTGGAAGGCCGTGGCGCCGGCGACAGCCTCAATGGCGGATTCGGTAATGACACGGCTTCCTATGCCCACGCGGGCCCTGGGCTGACAGCCAGCCTTGCTGCGCCCGGTGGCAATACAGGAGTGGCTGCGGGAGACACCTACACCTCGATCGAGAACCTGACCGGCTCGAAATTCGCCGACACACTGACTGGCAATGGCGGGGCCAACCGACTTGACGGCGGCAAGGGTGTCGACACGCTCTTCGGTGAGGGTGGCAATGACAGGTTGGTAGGCGGCTTGGGCACAGATGTGATGACGGGAGGCGCAGGCTTCGATATCTTCGGGTTTAACAACCAAACAGAAAGCGTGATTGGAAACTCTCGCGACCGGATTGTCGATTTCAATGCGGGTTCGCCTGATACGACCGTGGACAGGATCGACCTCAGGCCCATCGACGCCAGGACCAATGTCGCGGGCAATCAGGCCTTCACCTTCATTGGCACCAATGCCTTCTCCGGCGTCTCGGGCCAGCTCAGGATCTCGCTCTCCGGCTCGACCACCATCGTCAGCGGCGATGTCAACGGCGATGCCGTGGCGGATTTCCAGATCGGGCTCCTGAATTTCACCAATCTGGCAAATCTGACGGGCATCGACTTTCTGAAATAGACTCATCCGTCAGTCCTCGTCGATGGAAATTACCCGCAGGATTTCGTCGGTCTTGAAGCCGGCGACGGCCCTCCCCGCGCTATCGGGGGGAGGGATGAGCAGCAACATGATTCAGCTCGAAGCGGAAAAGCACTAGCGGGGCGGCTGGCCGATCTGGTCGAGCATCTCGCCGAACCACGGCGTAGCGATATCGAAGGGCTTGCCGCCCTTGATGCGAGAGAATTCGATAGCCCGCAGTTCGCCGCCGCGTTCTTCGTCGTGGCCGATGACGCCGGAGACGCCCTTGAGGCCGCAGTCGGCGGCGAGGTTCACCATGGTGCGGATCAGCGCCAGGTCCTGCGGGTTGGCGGCGGCCGAGCGGGCGAAATAGCCGGATTTCTGCACCAGCGTCTTGTCGGCGCCGAGGAGCTTGCCGAACTGCTTGCCGAACCAATCGCCCACCTTGATCGAGTCGAGTCTGATATGGCCGAAGGCATCGCGCGCCACGCTCTCGCCGCGCGCTTCCGTCTCCTTGACGATCTCGCCGACGCAGGCGCCTTCGCTGACGAAGATGTTGACGCTGTCCTTCTCGTCCATCACCCGCTTCAGGCGCTTCGCCTCGGCGGCGATATCGATCGCCATCTCCGGCACATAGACGGCGTCGATATCCTTGTGGCGGCGGGACAGATTGAACTCCGGCAGGAAGGTGAGCCCGGCGAGGCGTTCACGCCAGGCGCGCGCCGTCGCCGCCGTCAGCCAGCCGCAATTCCTTCCCATCACCTCGTGGATCACCAGCATGCGCGAGGAACAGCTCTGTTCGTTCACCACATTGGCGAAGAAGACGGCGCCCTGTTCCGCCGCCGTGTAGGCGCCGAGCGATTGACGGATCGGCACCACGTCATTGTCGATGGTCTTGGGCAGGCCGACGACGGTGAGCCCGTAGCCGTTCCCGGCAAGATAGGCGGCAAGTTCGGCGGCGGTGGTGTTGGTGTCGTCGCCGCCGATGGTGTGCAATATGGTGATGCCGTCGCCCGTCAGCCGCTCCGCCGCCACGGCGAGCGGGTCCTGGCCTTCCTTGACCAGTCCGCGTTTCACGCAATCCGCCACATTGCTGAGCTTCACCCGGCTGTTGCCGAGGGGCGAACCGCCATGGCCGTGCAGCACATGGGCGTTGTTGCGCACCTGCGGTGTCACGGCGATCGACTGGCCCTTGAGCAAACCCTTGTAGCCTGTGAGATAGCCGATGATTTCCGCCTCGGGCGCGAGTTCCGTATAGCGCTCGATCAATCCGCCCACCGCCGAGGAAAGGCAGGGGGCGAGGCCGCCCGCGGTGAGCATGGCGATCTTGGGTTGGCGCACGTCCGGTCTCCGTATCCGCCGTTTCGACAAGCACTACGAAGTTGAGTGGAAATGCGCAAGCCGCCTCGGGCGGGCCGGCCGATTTGCCATTGAAGCCGGCGGGCGGCTTCCTATCTGGAATGATGTCGCAATTTCAGGAGGACCGACATGACGCAGACTGCATCCGGTGCATTCGAAGGGGAACTTGGCGAGACCCACCGCGGCAAATGCGGCAGCGGCCTGAAGAGCCGCTGGGCGGCCTGGGAAGTTGGCGCCGTGGTGGCGGGCTTCGTGGTGTTCTGGCCGCTCGGCCTTCTGGCGCTGTTCCTCAAGTGGAAGAACGGCGAGATTTGGCCGCGCAGCTCCGAGGGCCAGGCGCCCTGGGCCGGCGTCAAAAAACCGGACTTCGAAAGCTGGCGCAGCTATCGCGCTTATGGCTTCGCCTCGAGCGGCAATGCTGCCTTCGACGACTACAAGCGCACCCAGTTGCAGCGGCTCGAGGAAGAGCGCCGCAAGCTGCAAGAGGACCAGCGGGCTTTCAGCGCATATGTCGAACGGCTGCGCCGGGCCAAGGATCAGGACGAGTTCGACCGCTTCATGGCCGAACACAGAGGCCCCGGCCCGGCCGCCGCGCAATAAGACATACTCGAGGCCCGGCACAGATCACGATCGCTTCAGATCGAATCGATCTGAAGCGATAAACGTGATCGCCACTTATGCTGGCGCGTGATCGGACGGAAAACCGGTGCCCACTTTTCCTGATCACGCGCCGGCCGGGCCTTTTTCGTTCAGGATTGTTCCGGCTCGAACCGGTGCTTTTCAGCTAGTTTGGGTTCGTCGCGCTCGACGCTGCGCAAAGGCGGCCGCCGGTCGCCGAACACCGGTGGACGCGGCGCCGCCCGCATCGCAATGGGCGGTTGTGTCTCCTCATCGCGCGGCGCGAAGGACTGGGTGCCGGGGATGCCGATCCCCTGTTCGATCACCACATCCTGCTGCCCGCCGATGAGGATCAGATGCTCGATGTTGTCGCGCCGCACCAGCACCAGCCGCCGGGTCTTGTCAAGTTCGTGATACTCGCTGATGCCGAGGCGCTGGCCGCGGCGGCCGCGGACCTTCAGATTGAGGGTGCGCCAGATCAGGATTGCGACGACCAGCGCCGCCAGAATGGCCAGCGTGGCGACAATGTAGTTCATATACGCGTTGACGAACTCCATGGGCATTCCCCTTCCAAGCGCGCGTCCCGGCACCATCCGCCGCGTAAATCTAGCACGATTTGGGCGGGGCAGGACAATGCCTATACTGGCCGTGATTCGGGGATGGGCAAATTTATGACCAGGAGCGGGGCGCCGGTGAATGCCGATGGAGCCGGTCCGGCGGCCTTGGGCCGCAGCAAGGCCGATGCTCTGCTGACGCTGGCGCTGGCATTGCTGCTGGCGGTTGCCGTTTCGGCCGCCGCCTGGTTGTTGCAGACCACGGCTCCCTTATGGCTGCTGGTGCTCGGAGCGGTACTGGCGTTGCTCGGCCTCTTCGTGCCCTTCGGCATGATGGCGGGCGTCGTGCATGTCGGGCGCCTGCCGCACCAACGCGAATTCTTCGACGGCCTGTCCGATGCCATCGGCGATCCTCTCGTGGTCACCGACGGGCGCGGCCGGGCGGTCTATGCCAACGGTCCTTATATCAAGCTCGCTGCCGCATCCACCGCCGGGCGTCTGGTCGGCATGGACATGCTCTATTCCGGACAAGCGGATTTGGCAGAGCCTATCTACCGGTTGGCCCAGGCGGGCCTCGAAGGCAAGACCGAAGAGAAGGAAATCCGCCTGCCCGCCGGCTCTACGGCGCCGGGCGGCAGGCCCGACGGCCCCGCCTGGCTGCGCATGAGCGTGGCGCCGGTCGCCGATACGGCCGGCCGCCAGTACACGCTGTGGCGACTGCAGGATATCGGCGCCGACCGGGCCAAGCAGGAGCAGGCCTTCGCCCGCCTGCAATTCATCATTACCTATCTCGACCGCGCCCCGGCCGGCTTCTTCTCGGGCAAGCCCGGCGGCAAGATCGATTATCTCAATGCCACACTGGCGGACTGGCTCGGCCTCGACGTGGCGCAGGCGCAGAATGGCGGCCTGACACTAGCGGCAATCGCCGGCGAAGATGGTGCGCGGCTACTCGGCGGCATTGCGGCGCGGACGGGCGAGGAAGTGACGGAAAGCTTCGAACTCGACCTCCGGGACAAAGCGGGCAAGCCGTTTCCGGTACTGGTTGTGCATCGCGCCGATTTCGGCCCCGGAGCCGAACCCCTGCCGACGCGCTCGCTGGTCATTCCGCGAAACGTGCTCCCGCGCCGGGCCAATTCCGATGCCGAATCCTCGGCCCGGCTCATCCGCCTCGTCAACAATGCACCGGTCGGCATCGCCGAAGTGGATGCCGCAGGCATGCTGCGTCGGGCCAATGCGGCCTTCCTGGCGCTGTCGCCCGGCACCCGGCGCGGTGCCCGGCTCGCGGCTATTGTCACCGAGGCGGGCAGGGCGGACCTCGATGCCGCACTGGCCGCGGCCGTGGCCAGCGAGGCCACGCTTCACGCTGCGGAAGTGACGATTGAAGGGGAAAGGCCGCGTACCGTGCAATTTACCTTCGTGAAGCTGGCCAGCGCCGACGAGGGCGCCGTCGTCTTCGCCGTCGACAAAACCGAGAGCAAGGCGCTCGAGGCCCAGCTCGCCCAGGGCCAGAAAATGCAGGCCGTCGGCCAGCTCGCCTCCGGTATTGCCCACGACTTCAACAATGTGCTGACGCCGATCATCGGCTTTGCCGATCTCCTGCTGGCCAAGATGCGGCCCACCGATCCCGCCTTCGCCGATGTCATGAACATCAAGCAGAATGCCAATCGCGCCGCCAATCTGGTGCGCCAGCTCCTCGCCTTCTCGCGGCGCCAGACGCTTCAGTCGAAAGTCCATTCGCTCACCGAAGCCATGTCGGATCTCGGCAATCTGCTGGGCCGGGTGTTGGGCGAGAAGGTGGGCCTCACGATCAGCCACAGCCGCGACCTCGGGCTGGTTCTGGCCGATATCCACCAGTTCGAGCAGGTGATCATCAATCTCGCTGTCAACGCCCGCGACGCCATGCCCAATGGCGGCACGCTGACGGTGCGCACCTACAATCTGTCCGATGAGGAGTCGCGCGGCATCAAGCCCGATCTGCTGCCGCCAGGCGAATATGTCGTCTGCGAGGTGGCGGATTCCGGCACCGGCATGCCAAAGGACATCCTCAACAAGATATGGGAGCCGTTCTTTTCCACCAAGGACGTCGGCAAGGGCACCGGCCTCGGTCTCTCCACCGTCTATGGCATCATCAAGCAAACGGGCGGCTTCATCTTCTGCGACAGCGAGCCGGGCAAAGGCACGACATTCCGGATTTACCTGCCGCGGCATTATCCCAAGCCGGAGGCCGCCGCCGAGATCAAGGCCGAAGCCGAACCGGTCAGGGCCGACTATACCGGCAAGGGCCGCATCCTTCTGGTCGAGGACGAGGATGCGGTGCGCGCCTTCGCGGTCAGGGCGCTGGCCTCGCGCGGTTTTACGGTTATCGAGGCCGATACTGGCGAGCGGGCACTGGAAGTGATCGCCGCCGACGACAAGGGATTCGAACTCATCCTCTCCGACGTGGTCATGCCGGAAATGGACGGGCCGACGCTGTTGGGCGAACTGCGCAAGCGCGGCATCAAGACCAAGGTGATCTTCATCTCCGGCTATGCCGAGGACGCCTTCGAGAAGAATCTCGAGGGGCAGAAGGATTTTGCCTTCCTGGCCAAGCCTTTCTCGCTCAAGCAACTGGTCGAGAAAGTGATGGAAGTGATGAAGAGCTGAGGGCGAGTGCAATGTTGAAGTGCAATTATGCAATCGCTACAACTTCATATGGACGGATCGGCGAATCACTAGTAGATTGGCGGCGTTCCCTTGAACGCCGGTCACTCCACGAAAGGCGTTCTCTGGAGGAGGCCGGGCGTTTCTCTTGATTCTCCCCAGCAGTTGGAATGTCCACTTGACATTCCCAACCGAGAGTTTGCCCGGCCTCGACCGATTGCCTGTCACCGCACCCCAATTATGTTGTAGGGGGCCGTTCACAAGTGTTGGCGGCCTGTTCGTGGGCTCCTGGCTATCGCGGGGCGAAATTCTGCTTATGTTCGAACTAGGTTCTTTTGACCATTAAAATTAATCATCGAAATCAGTGATTTAATTACACGCTTGCACAACGAACAAAAATAGAACATAATACAAACATCGCCAGCACGACTGTGTCATTTGCGCCTGGCGGACCCATATGGAATAAGGAGTAGAGCAATGGGGCAGACGAATCTCCGGGTCATCGAGAACACCTCCATGGACAAGAACAAGGCGCTGGATGCGGCATTGAGCCAGATCGAGCGGGCCTTCGGCAAGGGCTCGATCATGAAGCTCGGGTCCAATCCCGCCGTCGAAATCGAGGCGATCTCCACCGGATCGCTGGGGCTCGATATCGCGCTCGGCATCGGCGGCCTGCCGAGGGGCAGGGTGGTCGAAATCTACGGGCCTGAATCTTCCGGCAAGACGACGCTGGCCCTGCAGACCGTCGCCGAGGCGCAGAAGCGCGGCGGCATTTGCGCCTTCATCGACGCCGAACATGCCATGGATCCGGTCTATGCCAAGAAGCTCGGTGTCAATATCGCCGATCTGTTGATTTCCCAGCCCGACACCGGCGAGCAGGCGCTGGAAATCGCCGATACGCTGGTGCGCTCCGGCGCCGTCGAGGTTCTGGTGGTCGACTCGGTTGCAGCACTGGTGCCGCGGGCCGAGCTCGAGGGCGAGATGGGCGACCAGCTGCCCGGCTCGCAGGCGCGGCTGATGAGCCAGGCTTTGCGCAAGCTCACCGCCTCGATTTCCAAGTCGAACTGCATGGTGATCTTCATCAACCAGATCCGCATGAAGATCGGGGTGATGTTCGGCTCGCCCGAGACGACGAGCGGCGGCAATGCGCTGAAATTCTATGCCTCGGTGCGCCTCGACATCCGCCGCATCGGCTCGATCAAGGACCGCGACGAAGTGGTCGGCAATCAGACCCGGGTCAAGGTGGTCAAGAACAAGGTGGCGCCGCCCTTCAAGCAGGTGGAGTTCGACATCATGTATGGCGAGGGCATTTCCAAGGTGGGCGAGCTGCTCGATCTCGGCGCCACCGCCGGCGTCGTCGAGAAATCCGGCTCCTGGTATTCCTATAACGGCGAGCGCATCGGCCAGGGCCGCGAGAACGCCAAGAGTTTCCTGCGGCAGAATGCCGACGTGGCCGATGCCATCGAGGCGGCGATCCGGGCCAATGCCGGGCTCATCGCTTCGAAGATCGGCAATGCTTCCGACACCTCCGATGCGGAGGCCGCCGAAGACTGACCGCAAAATTTCGCTTCCGGCTCCCGATCCCCGTGTAGCCGGTTGTACCGGTGTGGCCCCACACACCGCAGCGTAGGCGCCCTCCGTTGCCCCCGGAGGGCGCCGTTTTGTCAGGGATCAGGGATCAGGGATCAGGGATCAGTGGTCAAGTGGCGGATTTTAAAACTGGTCTTTCAGTGCCCATTTCTGATATCTGACCCCAACGCCTGATCCCTGATCCCTGACCACTGATCTCTGCCAATGACCTCACTCGCCCAGATCCGTTCGACTTTCCTCGACTACTTCAAACGCCACGGCCATGAAGTCGTCGCCTCCTCGCCGCTGGTTCCGCGCAACGATCCCACCCTGATGTTCGCCAATTCCGGCATGGTGCAGTTCAAGAACGTGTTCACCGGCGTCGAGAAGCGGCCCTACAGCCGCGCCGCCACGGCGCAGAAATGCGTGCGCGCCGGCGGCAAGCACAACGATCTCGACAATGTCGGCTATACCGCCCGCCACCACACATTCTTCGAGATGCTCGGCAATTTCTCCTTCGGCGACTATTTCAAGGCCGAGGCCATCGAATGGGCCTGGATGCTGGTCACCGCCGAATTCGGCCTGCCCAAGGACAGGCTCACTGTCACCGTCTTCTCCGAAGACGACGATGCGCACCAGCTGTGGAAGAAGATCGCAGGCCTGCCTGAAAGCCGCATCATCCGCATCCCGACCTCCGACAATTTCTGGGCCATGGGCGATACCGGCCCTTGCGGTCCGTGCTCGGAAATCTTTTACGATCACGGCGACAGGATTGCGGGCGGGCCGCCGGGCTCGGCGGAAGCCGAGGGCGACCGCTTCATCGAGATCTGGAACCTCGTCTTCATGCAGTTCGAGCAGGTGACCAAGGACCAGCGCGTGCCGCTGCCCAGGCCGTCGATCGACACCGGCATGGGCCTCGAGCGCATGGCCGCCGTGCTGCAGGGCACCCATGACAATTACGAGACCGACCTGTTCAAGGCGCTGATCTCGGCGATCGTCGACAAGAGCGGGGTGCTTGCCGAAGGCAGGAACAAAGCCTCGCACCGGGTGATCGCCGATCATCTGCGCGCTTCGTCCTTCCTGATCGCCGACGGCGTTCTGCCGTCGAACGAAGGCCGCGGCTATGTCCTCCGCCGCATCATGCGCCGCGCCATGCGCCATGGCGAACTGCTCGGCGTGCGCGAACCCCTGATGTGGAAGCTGGTGCCCGTCCTGGTGCGCGAGATGGGCACGGCCTATCCGGAACTCACCCGCGCCGAGGAACTCATCACCGAGACGCTGCGTCTCGAAGAAACCCGGTTCCGCAGGACGCTGGAGCGTGGTTTGCGCATTCTCGACGAGGAATCGGCCGAGCTCGCAACGGGCGCCGTGTTCTCCGGCGAAACCGCCTTCAAGCTCTACGACACCTATGGCTTCCCGCTCGATCTCACCCAGGATGCGCTCAAACCGCGCGGCATCAAGGTCGACACCGGCGCCTTCACCGCCGCGATGCAGGCGCAGCGCGAAGAGGCGCGCAAGGCGTGGAAGGGCTCGGGCGAGGCCATGACCGAAACCGTCTGGTTCGAAATCCGCGAGCGCGTGGGGGTGAGCGAGTTTCTCGGCTACGACACCGAGACGGCGGAAGGGGTGGTGGGCGCCATCGCGGCGGGAGGCAAGGAAGTCAGTGCACTGAGCAAAGGCGAAAAAGCCGCGCTCGTCCTCAACCAGACGCCGTTCTACGGCGAATCCGGCGGCCAGACCGGCGACCGCGGCATCATCAAGTCAACCGGCGGCGCCCGCTTCCGCGTCACCGATACGCAGAAGCGAGTGGGCGATCTCATCGTCCATGTGGGCGAAGTCGAGGAGGGCGTTTTCAAGCCGGGCATGGCGGCCGAGCTCATCGTCGATCACGCGCGGCGCAGCGGCAACCGCCTGCACCATTCCGCCACCCATCTGCTGCACGAGGCCCTGCGCGTGACCCTTGGCACCCATGTGGCGCAGAAGGGTTCCCTGGTCGAGCCCAACCGGCTGCGCTTCGATTTCTCCCACAACAAAGCCATGGACGCCGGCGAGATCGCCCAGGCCGAGGCGCTCGCCAACGAGATCGTCCTGCAGAACGATGCCGTCACAACCCGGCTCATGTCGGTCGATGCGGCGATCGCCGAAGGCGCCATGGCGCTGTTCGGCGAAAAATACGGTGACGAAGTGCGTGCCGTTTCCATGGGCCGCAACACCCATGGCGCCGGCAAGCCCATCTATTCGATCGAGCTATGCGGCGGCACCCATGTGTCGCGCACCGGCGATATCGGTCTGATCAAGGTGGTCGCGGAGAGTGCCTCGGCCGCCGGCGTGCGCCGCATCGAAGCGCTGGCCGGACCCGCGGCGCGGGCCTATCTCGAAGAACAGGACCGGCGCGTGCAGGCCGTAGCCGCCGCGCTCAAATCGCCGCCATTCGAAATTGTCGCCCGCATCGAGGCGTTGGTCGAGGAACGCCGCAAACTCGAACGCGAGCTTGCTGAAGCCAGGAAGGCGCTGGCGCTCGGCGGCGGCGCCGCGAAGGGCGACGACGGCACTTCCGAAGTGAACGGTATCAGGCTTATGGCGCGCATTCTCAAGGGCATCGACCCCAAGGACATGAAGGGACTCGTGGACCAGGGCAAGGCAAAGCTCGGTTCCGGCGTCGTGGCTCTCATCGGCCTCAACGACGAAGGCCGGGCCGGCCTCATCGTCGGCGTCACCAACGATCTAACCTCGCGCTTCAACGCTGTCGAACTGGTGCGGGTAGGCTCACAAGTGCTTGGCGGCAAGGGCGGCGGCGGCAGGCCCGACATGGCCCAGGCCGGCGGCCCCGACGGCGGCAAGGCCGATGCGGCGCTGGCGGCGATCAAGGCGGCGATCTCTGGCTAACCGGTGGCCATCGCTTGACGGTCATTGCGTCATGATTGTCACGTCCGGGTGGAAAGCTTTCAGTACGAAAGCGAAGGTGACGTCATAGGGCACATCCTCACCGTTCCGTTGCACGATCACGGTTCCGGATTCGGCGCCTTCGGCGATGATTGGGGAATCGAGCGCCGACGCCTGGCCTTCGTGCCATGTCAGGGTCAAACCGTGTTTGGCAATTCGCCCGTGTTGGCGCAGAAGTTCGAGGCTCACGGCGAGGATCGGGTCCGTCCCGCGCACCACCACGACGCGCGCCATAGCCGGAATGCCTTCGGGCAGGGGACCATGATAGAGAAACGGCTTCGTGGCGCTGTCATAGGACACATAGGGATTGTGTCCATAGGGCCGCGCCGCCGGGTTTTCCGGCACCAGCACCTTGCCCGCCGGGCTCTCCACCTTGAAGTCGTCGAAGGATTCGAGCCGTGAGGGCAGCATGACAAGCGTCTTGCCCGTCATGGCTCCGGCAATGGCCTCGCCGGTGAATTGCTGCCACCAGCTCTGGGTTTGCCGGTCGTACATGACCAGATCGGAGTTCCGCAGCAGCCCAGTGGTGCCGAAGTCGAGCACGCGGCCTTCGACGGTCCTTTCGAGCACGATCGCGGCATTGCACAACGGGCAGTAGGTGACGACGACCGGCTTACCATCTACCACATCATTGACGATCTCATGCCAGATCAGGACCTGAAGGGGATAGGCGCGCCGGTCCGCCGCAGAGCCAAAGACGATCACCGGCTCGCGGCCATTGAGCCTGACGGTATCGGCAGCGGCAAAACGGGGTTTGTCGATGGAGGGAATGCCGTCCTTCGGCGGTCCGCCGGCCATCACCTCGGAAAGGTCCACCGCCAGCTTGCTGAAGTCGGTTTCGGCCCAGCCCGACTGCTTCAGCGCCGCGATTCGCGCCGCATCATCGGCCCACACCGGTCCGCCGGCCAGGAGGCCGAGAAGGGCCGCGAGCAATGTCAGTCTCATCGGCTCAATGTGGCGGCCAGGGCGAACACATTCCAATCAGTCTTTCGTGATGGCTCTCAATCGCGATCCGGATGCTGCAGGCTCGCAAGCTTGGCCAGCATCTCCGGCGTTATGTCGTCTTCGGTGCGGGTTCCCGGTAAGACGTGAAGCTTATCGAAGGCAGGCAGGCGGCTTTCGATGCCGTACTGGTTCTCCGGCGTGACGGCTGAGGGATCGTCGAGCGAGCCGATCGAAACCGCGATATATTTCGAGTGGTCGTAGGAAAATGACAGGGGCGTTCCGCAATCGCGGCAGAAGCGGCGCTCGACAATGGGCGAACTGCGGAAGACTCCGGGCTCGCCCGTGGTCCAGCGGAAATTCTCGCGCAGTGAGCCCACCAGGGCAGCGAAATAGTTGCCGAATGCCTTCTGGCACATGCGGCAGTGGCAGATGTGCGGATCGTTAAGCGGGCCCGCAATGGCATAACGTACGGCGCCGCATTGGCAACCGCCGGTGGCGCGTTGAAATTTTGTTGTTCCTGCCACAGTTTCGATCCCTTCCTTATATCTTTGTCCAGACGACTTGCAGCAACGTCCCCAAACTCGGCCCGAGCCGGATCAAACCATCGCCTTCCTAAGTTCGGCGCCGACCGCGTCGAGGAATCCCTCGGTCGACAGCCAGGCCTGGCCGGGGCCGACGAGGACCGCCAGGTCCTTGGTCATCTGGCCGCTCTCGATCACAGAAACTGTCACCTTTTCAAGGGTTTGGGAAAATTCCTTGAGCTTTTGATTGCGGTCGAGCTTGGCGCGGTGGGAAAGGCCGCGGGTCCAGGCGAAGATCGACGCGGTGGAATTGGTCGAGGTCGCCTTGCCCTGCTGGTGCAGGCGGTAGTGGCGGGTCACCGTGCCGTGGGCGGCCTCGGCCTCCACCGTCTTGCCGTCGGGCGTCATCAGCACCGAGGTCATCAGGCCGAGCGAGCCGTAGCCTTGCGCCACCAGGTCCGACTGCACGTCGCCATCGTAATTCTTGCAGGCCCAGATATAGCCGCCGGCCCATTTCATCGCCGAGGCGACCATGTCGTCGATCAGCCGGTGCTCGTAGACGATCTTGCGCTTTTCGAATTCGGTTTTGAATTCGGTCTGGTAGATGTCCTCGAAAATGTCCTTGAAGCGGCCGTCATAGGCCTTGAGGATGGTGTTCTTGGTCGACAGATAGACCGGATAATTGCGGTTCAAACCGTAATTGAGACTGGCGCGGGCGAAGTCCTTGATCGAGTCGTCGAGATTATACATCGCCATTGCAACGCCGCCGCCCGGCGCCTTGAATACTTCCTTCTCGATTACTTGGCCGTCCTCGCCGGCAAACTTGATGGTGAGGGTCCCCTTGCCGGGAAAGGAGAAGTCGGTGGCGCGATACTGGTCGCCGAAAGCATGGCGGCCGATGATGATCGGCTGGGTCCAGCCGGGCACCAGGCGGGGCACGTTGGAACAGATGATCGGCTCGCGGAAGATGACGCCGCCCAAGATGTTGCGGATGGTGCCGTTGGGGCTCTTCCACATCTGCTTCAGGCCGAATTCCTTCACCCGCGCCTCGTCGGGGGTGATGGTGGCGCATTTCACCCCGACGCCCACCTGCTTGATGGCGTTGGCGGCATCGATCGTCACCTGGTCGCCGGTCCGGTCGCGATTGCCGATCGAGAGATCGTAGTAGCGCAAGTCGACATCGAGATAAGGATGGATGAGCTTGGTCTTGATGAGGTCCCAGATGATGCGGGTCATTTCGTCGCCGTCGAGTTCGACGACCGGATTTTCAACCTTGATCTTCGCCATCGAAATGAGCCTCGCGCAGCCATTGGGGGAAGTGGGCGAGCCTATAGCAGGGGCCTTGCGAGGGGGCAATTCAGACGGAAGGCGCGGATACACGGCAGGCGGTTGCGTTGCGTCCCCGGCAACGGCATGGTGTTTCGAACCGGCAGGGATCACCTCATGGACATATCGCAGCCACGCCTGCTCGACGGCGGCAAGGCCCTTGAAATCGGCATCGGCGGCCTGAAGCGCCGCTTCCATGCCCTGTGGCTTCGCGACAATGCGCAGGACGCGGCCACCCGGAGCGCCAGCAACGGCCAGCGTCTCATCACCATTCTCGACATTCCGGCGGCCACGCGGATCGCGGAAGCCCGGGTGTCCGAGGGCATGCTCGCGGTGCGTTTCGAGCCGGAAGGAAAATCCGTGAGCTATGGCGCCGATTGGCTGGCCGCGCACGCCTATGATGGCATGCCGCCGCTCCATAAGGGCTGGACGGGTGCCGAGATCGAGCGCTGGGACAGCGGCCTGCGGTCGCATATTCCGACCGCAAGCTACGGGAACGCGACCGCGAACCGCGCTGCGCTTTCCAAATGGCTCGCCGCCGTGCGCCGCTTTGGCTTCGCGGTGATGACGGACATGCCCACGGCAAGCGGCACGCTGTGCAAGGTGGCGGAACTGTTCGGCTACGTGCGCGAGACCAATTACGGGCGCTGGTTCGAGGTGCGGGCCGAAGTCAATCCAAACAATCTCGCCTACACCAATCTCGGGCTTCAGGCCCACACCGATAATCCCTACCGCGATCCGGTGCCGACCCTGCAGATTCTCGCCTGCCTCGAGAACACGGTCGAAGGCGGCGATTCGATTGTCGTCGATGGCTTCAAGGTGGCGGAACGATTGCAGGCGGAAAGCCCGCACGGCTTCGATCTCCTGACCAAGTATTGCGCGCGTTTCGAGTATGCGGGTGCCAAGGGTGTCAGGCTCCGCTCAAAGCGGCCGGTCATCGAACTTGGACCGGACGGCGAACTGATCGCCATACGCTTCAACAATCGCTCGGCGGCCGCCTTCACCGACATTCCCTATGATGACCTGGCGGCTTACTATGCAGCTTACCGGCGCTTTGCCGAACTCATCGAGGACTCCGCGATGCAAGTGACCTTCAAGCTCAGGCCCGGCGAGCTTTTCATTGTCGACAACACTCGCGTGCTGCATGCCCGCAAGGCGTTCTCGGGGACCGGCAGCCGCTGGCTCCAGGGCTGCTATGCCGACAAAGACGGATTGCTCTCGACGCTTTCGGCAATCGCGGAAGAAGGAGCGTTCGCATGAACGCGCCGCAACTCGATCGCTCCAACGTCGTAGCCTTCATCGCCGATATCTTCGAGCGGCGCGGGGCCGATTCTTATCTTGGCGAGCCGGTGACCATGTCGCAACACATGCTGCAAGGCGCGGTGCTGGCCGAGCGGGAAGGCGCGCCCGAGGAACTGGTGGCCGCCGCTCTTCTCCACGACATCGGCCACTATACCAGCGAATTCGGCCCGATGTCGCTCGGAGACGAACACGACAATTTCCACGACGAGGCCGGTGCCAAGGTGCTCGAGCCCTTCTTCCCGCCGGTCGTCGCCGAATGCGTGGGGCTGCATGTGGCGGCAAAGCGGTATCTCTGCGCCACCGATCCCGCCTATTTCGGCAGGCTCTCGGAGGCGTCGAAGCATACGCTGCAATTGCAGGGCGGTCCCATGAACGCCGGCGAGATCGCCGAGTTCGAGCGCAATCCCCATTACCGGCAAGCGGTGCGCGTGCGAATCTGGGACGACGGCGGCAAGAACCCCGAAATGCGGACGCCCGCGTTCCGCCATTACATGCCGCTGCTGCAGCGGATCGTCGATCGCCACGGCGGCGGCGGATAGCGCACTTTCCGGCGAAGTGGAATCACTTCGCCGAACAGAAATCGCGCCAGATTATTTACGTGGAGCATGTTCTTATCGCCAAAGTGCGTACACTTTGGCGGAACATGCTCCAGCGCGTCAGTTCAAGAGTTCCGCCATTTTGGGCCGGCTCTGCACGTAGCGCCGGTGAATGTCGACATGGGTTTCCTCAAACAGTCTGTCGACCTCGGCCGGCGCCATGAACTTCCGCGAGAAGCCGGGCGACACCGGATCGAAGGCAAGTTCCGCGGCTTTCATGATATGGACGAGCAGGGCGCGCGGATCTTCGTTGCCGACGGCGATGCGGATGGTGGTGCGGGAGATTCCGGCATCGGCGAGCGCCGCATCGGACAATTCCGAATGGCTGGTCAGTGCCGGACAGAGCACGACGCTGTTGGTCTGGCCGAGACTCACCTGCAGTCCGAAGACCGGCTCGAGCAAATCGAAGAACGCCTTGAAGGTCTGGCGCGGCAAGGCCGACTGCCCGGGTTTCGGTTCGAAGTCGATGGTGAACAGGGGTGCGGGAAGGCCCAGGAACATATTGGCTTCGCGCAGCGCCTCGTTGGGATGGCCCGGCACGGCGGAGCAATTGACGTTGATGGCCGGATGGCCGGCCAGGGCGCGGGCCAGAACCGATGTCGTGATGCATTTCGACAGCATGCGCAGCTCCAGAGTGCGCATGCCGTTGATCACTTCATAGGCCTTGTCGGCGTCAAGGAATGCACCCTTGATGTAATAGACGTTCCAGAACAGGGTCTCGTCCCAGTTGATGGTTTTCTTGCCGCCGTCCGGACCGCTGATGGTGACGCTGGTGCCCTTGGGAATGAACATGTGTTCGTTGCGGGCGATCACCACGCCGGCGGTGGTGGCGCCGTAGCCTGCCAGGTCCTTGGTGTAGGAGTGAATCACGAAGTCGGGGCGTTCGGCGGCATCGTCGCGGCGCAGGACCGGATGCAGGAACGGCGTGCCGACGGTCGAATCGCAGATGACGGTGAGACCCTGTGCGTGCGCGGCACTGCAGATGGCGGCGACGTCAAGCACATGGCCGTGCGGATTGCAGGGACTTTCGAGAAACACATAGATGTGGCGGCCGGCGGCGAGGCGTTCGGCGTGGGCGGACTTCACGGCGGTGAGCGCCTTGGCAAAATCGGCGGCGGTATAGCCGTCGAACCAGTGCACGGCGATATCGAGATTGCTGCGCTTGCCATACCAATCGTGCAGCAGCTGATAGCTGCCGCCATAGATGTTGCGGCTGGCCAGCACGATGTCCTGGTATCCGAGCAAATGCGACAGGGTCGAATCGACGGCGGCCATGCCGGAATTGAAATTCCAGGCGAAGTATTCATGGGCCAGCGGGCCCGCCTCGACATCGACGATGTGATTGGCGAGGCTGACGGAGGTGGGATTGAGCAGGCGCGAATAGATCTCGTGCAGCAGCTCCTTGCCCTTGAAGGCGTCCTCCACCCACTCGACGCAGGCATAGAGATAGGTCGCGGTGCGGGTGATGACCGGCGTGGCCGAAAAAATCGCGGTCACGTTGTCGAAGATGGGGTAGGGGCCGCGGGCCGCTTGCGGCCCGTGCTTGCCGGCCAGCGACTGGTAGGTGCGGCGCATGGGACCCTGCAGATTGTCGAGCACTTTGGCAAGCTGGAAGCAAGCAAAGCGCTTGGCGTTGAACCAGGCGACCCGGTCCTTGCGGTCGAGACGTGCAAGGGTCGCGCCGGTCGCCGCGACAAGATCGTGGGTGGCGGCATTGGCCCGGTAGAGGCTGGCCGTCAACTGCGAGAGGGCCCGGCCATAGTCCGAGTCGGGGTCGATGGCAAAGTGGCGCAACTGCTCTTCGACCAGTTCGTCGATCGAAGCGGCGCCGGTTGAATTGCGCAAGGGGCTGAGCTGGCGGGCATGGGCAATGTCGTCGCGGTTCTGCATGGCGGTGGTCCTCCGATGGTCGTGTGCCGGTCCACAATCTTATCCTATCCGCTTTGACAGGGTGAGCGCGGCATGGCACGGGTCCCGGTATGACCGCCGAAGCGTCCACTCCCGCACAATCCTCGTCAAACGCCCTGCATTACCGGCCCTTCGTCTTCTATCTCTTGGCGGTGGGGGCGGCGGGCTTCGCGGTGCAGATCATGTCGGTGGCGGTGGGCTGGCAGGTCTACGACATCACCCGCGATCCGCTCGATCTCGGCCTGATCGGACTGGCGCAATTCCTGCCGCCGCTCATTCTCGTGCTGGTCACCGGCCTTGCCGCGGATGCCTTCAACCGCCGCCTGATCATGGCCGGTTGCCTGCTCATCGAAGTTCTGTGTGCGGTGGCACTCGTCGTCTTCACCCTCGCGGCGCCCGGCACCGTGTGGCAGGTCTTCGTCATCCTCGGCATACTGGGGGCGGCGCGCGCCTTTTTCAATCCCGCCGCCGATGCGCTTGCTCCCAATCTCCTGCCGCGCCAGGCCATTGCGCACGGCATTTCGCTGGGTTCCATGGTCTGGCAGGTGGGCACGATCGCCGGACCCGTCGCCGGCGGACTTCTCTACGGCATCGGCGGCGAGGCCGCCTACGGCACGGCCTTCGGCCTTCTGGCGCTTGCGTCGCTCTTCGTGCTTCTGATCGGCGCCGTGCCGCAGCCCAACCATGCGCAGGAGACGAGCCTGGCAACGCTGCTGGCCGGTTTCCGCTTCATCCGCAGCGAGCGCATCGTATTTGGCGCCATCTCGCTCGATCTCTTCGCCGTGCTGCTCGGCGGTGCGGTGGCGCTGATGCCTGTCTATGCCCGCGATATCCTGGAGGTGGGTCCGTGGGGCCTCGGAGTCTTGCGCGCCGCGCCGGGCGTCGGCGCCATCGCCATGGCGGCCTGGCTCGCCAAGTTCCCGATCAAGGACAAGGCCGGCATCGTCATGTTCATCTTCGTGGCCGCCTTCGGGCTCTTCACCGTGGTCTTCGGCGTCTCCACCTCGGTGCCGCTGTCGATTGTGGCACTGGCGCTGATGGGCGCCTCCGACATGGTCAGCGTCTATGTGCGCGAGACGCTGATGCAACTGCGCACGCCCGACGAGGTGCGGGGAAGGGTGACGGCGGTCAACCGCGTGTTCATCGGAGCGTCCAACGAGCTCGGCGAATTCCGCGCCGGCGTGGTGGCAGCCTGGATCGGCGCGGTGACGGCGGTCACCGTCGGCGGGGCAGGGACCATGGCGGTTGCCTTTCTGTGGTCGCGCTGGTTCCCGGAGCTCAGGACGACAAGAAGGCTGGATGGGAGAGGGTGACAAAATTGCCGCCCGATTGGCCAAGGCCCTTTCGTAAATCCTCCGATCCCGCTATGCCCCGCCGCCATGGCAGGAACCGATAAGTCGCGCAATCAGATTATGGGCCCGGCGCCCATCGTCGTGCTGGTCAATCCGCAGCTTGGCGAGAATATCGGCACTGCGGCGCGCGCCATGGCGAATTTCGGCCTCAACGAATTGCGGATCGTCAACCCGCGCGACGGCTGGCCGAACCGGAAAGCCCTTACCACCGCTTCGGGCGCCAACTGGATCATCGAGGGTGCCGCCGTCTTCGACGATCTCGCCGCGGCGCTCAAGGACACGCATTACGTCTATGCCACCACGGCCAGGCCGCGCGGTATGATCAAGGAGGTGGCGACACCGGAGCAGGCGGGCCGCGACATGCGGGCCCGCATCGGCCGCGGCGAGAGGATCGCCATTCTCTTCGGCCGCGAGCGCTGGGGCCTCGACAACGACGAGATCTCGCTCGCCGATGCGATCGTCACCGCTCCCGTCAATCCGGCCTTCGCCTCCATCAACATCGCCCAGGCCGTGCTGCTCATGGGCTATGAATGGTTCAAGGACCAGGCGCCGAGCCTCGGTCAGAAAACGCCGGAACTGCCGGCGCTGGCGGGGCCGGGCCTGCCGACGCCCGATACGCGGCCGGCCACCAAGGAGGAACTCTACGGCTTCTTCGATCATCTCGAGCGCGAGCTCGATCAAGCGGGCTTCTTCAAGACTGCCGACAAGAAGCCCGGCATGATGCGCAATATCCGCAATCTTTATGGCCGCGCCGCGCTCACCGAACAGGAAGTGCGCTCATTGCGCGGCATGGTCGCCTCGCTCGCCCGCGCCCATGAGAGGCGCAAGGGCCCTCGCGAATGACCGTGCCCCGCATTCTCATCTTCGATTCCGGCATGGGCGGGCTGACCGTGGCGCGCGCCATCCGCGCCCAGCTTCCCGAGGCGCATCTCGTCTATGCCGCCGACAATGGCGCCTTTCCCTATGGCGCCTGGAAGGAAGAGGCGCTGGTCGCCCGCATCGTGCGGGTGATCGGCGCTTTCACCCAGCGGGTGGAGCCGCATATCGCCGTCATTGCCTGCAACACGGCCTCGACACTGGCGCTGGCGGCGCTCCGCGAGACCTACAAACTGCCCTTCGTCGGCACGGTTCCCGCCATCAAGCCGGCCGCGGCGCAAACCAAGTCGGGCGTCATCGGCGTGCTGGCCACACCCGGCACGGCAAGCCGCGAATATACCCACGCGCTCATCCACACCTATGCCTATCGCTGCGAGGTGTTTCTGCACGGCGCCATACATCTCGCCGAAATGGCGGAGCGGAAGCTCAAGGGCGAAAGCGTCGATCCCGCCGCATTGGCGCATGAAATCGCACCGGTCTTCCGTATTTGCGAGGGCAAACGCACCGATGTGGTGGTGCTCGGCTGTACCCATTACCCGCTGCTGGTCGAGGACATCGCCAAAGTGGCGCCATGGGAAGTCACCTATATCGACCCGGCGCCGGCCATCGCCCGGCGCGCCGCCGATGTGCTCGACGAAACGCCCCGGCACGAAGCCAAGTATCCGGTGCCGGCGCCGGGAACCGTGCTTCTCACATCAAGACAGGGTGCCGCGGAAGCGCTCGCCGCCTATGCCGCCATGGGATTTCCGGCGCACGAAATCCTGGAGATGCCGGTTTGACAGGTGGGAGGCCATGCTCTATACGCCCCCTCCATCACGGGGCCGTCGAGCGCGCGCCCCGTGTTTGCTTGCCCGTGGACCTTTGTGGTTCTGTCGGCCGGGAGACCGGCGTCAAGGAGGGTGGGTTCCAACCTGACGTCCATTGGAGACCGTAAATGACCAAGCGTGCATCAGCCAAGTACAAGATCGACCGCCGCATGGGCGAGAATATCTGGGGCCGCCCCAAGAGCCCCGTCAACAAGCGCGAATACGGCCCCGGCCAGCACGGCCAGCGGCGCAAGGGCAAGCTCTCCGACTTCGGCGTGCAGCTCAAGGCCAAGCAGAAGCTGAAGGGCTACTACGCCAACATTTCCGAGCGCCAGTTCCGCAAGGTCTATGAGGAAGCCGCGCGCATGACCGGCGACTCTTCCGAAAACCTCATCGGCCTCCTGGAGCGCCGCCTCGACGCCATCGTCTATCGCGCCAAGTTCGTGGCCACCATGTTCGCCGCGCGCCAGTTCGTCAGCCACGGCCATATCAAGGTGAACGGCCGCCGCGTCACCATCCCCTCGATGCGCATCAAGGCCGGCGACTCGCTGGAACTTTCGGCCAAGGCCAAGGATCTGGCCGTGGTGCTCGAGGCCATCCAGCTCGCCGAACGCGACGTTCCCGATTATGTCGAAGTGGACCACAAGGCGATGACGGCAAAGCTGGTGCGCGTCCCGGCGCTCTCCGACGTGCCCTATCCCGTCCAGATGGAACCGCACTTCGTCGTCGAATACTATTCGCGCTGATCGGCGGACAATTTTCGAATTTCGAGCGGCTCAGTGCAGTTGCCACTCCGATCCGACATAGTGCATTTCAACAGGCCGAATGATGCCGGCATGAGCTACCCGCACCGAGGCCAGCGGGCCATCCAGATTATGCGACCAGAAATCCAGAAACTTGATGAGTTTGGGAAACTTCGGGGCGAGGTCGTAGTCCTGCCAGATGAAAGTTTGCAGAATCTCCCTGTAATCGGGCATGCGGTACATGATTTCCGCAGTCGTCAAACTCCAGCCACGCAACTGACTTTGGAAGTCTCTGTCGATCATCGCCGTTCCTCCTGTGCCGGTCCAGCTTCCTCCAGAATATCGCCGGATCCAAGTGTGCGTCCAGCCGGTGAACGGAAGATTAACGGGCGATTGGCAGTCGCACGGAGAGAGTGCTGCTAGGGTCCGGCCGAGAACATCTCCGCGACTTTCGCATCGGCAAGCGCGAAGCAGCCGGCAATCGATGGGCTCAGGGGCAGTTCAGCATAGGCGCCGATGGCGCCACGTTCGATCAGGCGGCCGGCAAGGCCCGGCTCATCGCCCGCCACCACCCAGATGAAACCGAAGGCAGTCGCCCGCACCGGCTTTGCCCCGGCATCGACGAGGCTCGCGAACAATTGATCTTCCGGCGTGCCGGGCTCGAAGACAGCGAGCATCGGACCGGAAGCCTCCGGGGGCAGCGCCGCGGCGCGCATGATGGCCGCCATCACGACAATCCAGACGCCAAGCACGGTGATGAACAGGGTAAGTGCCAGTCGGTGGCTGGGCCAGCGCATGGTTCAGGCCGCCGCGAACTGCGGCGCGCGATGCTCGCGGATGGGCAGATGCACGATGGCCGCAAAGACGCCAAGCGCGACACCCATCCACCACACCGGATCGTAGGAGCCGAATTGATCGTACAGCCTGCCGCCCAGCCAGACGCCGAGGAAAGAACCGAGCTGATGGCTGAAAAACACGAAACCATAGAGAGTCGCCATGTAGCGGGTGCCGAACATGACGGTGACGAGGCCCATGGTCAGCGGCACGGTGGACAGCCAGAGAATGCCCATCGACGCGGTGAACAACATGGTCGTGGCATTGGTGATCGGCAGCAGGATGAAGATCGTAACCGCGACCGAGCGCAGGATATAGATAATGCTCAAGGGCACGCGTTTCCGGTACTTGCCGCCGACAATGCCGGAGGCATAGGAGCCCGCCACGTTGAAGAGGCCGATCGCCCCCATGGCGAGGCCGGCAAATTCCTTGCTGATGCCGTGTTCCGCCAGATAGGGCGGAAGGTGCACGGTGATGAAGGCAAGCTGGAAGCCGCACACGAAGAAACCCGAGACCAGCAGGATATAGGAACGGTGGCCAAAGGCGCGCGAGACCGCTTGGCGCATGGTGATGTCGGCTTCATCCGCCTCCGCCTTGCTGCCCGCGGTGTTGTGTGCCATCAGCGGCACGGCGAAGGGAACGATCAGCAGCGTCGAAGCGGCGAGAATGATAAGGGCGTCCTGCCAGCCGAAGGCGGAGATGAAAGCCCCGCCCAGCGGTGCGAATATGAACTGCCCCATGGATCCGGAAGCGGTGGCGATGCCGAAGGCCCAGGAGCGTTTTTCCGGTGGCACGATGCGGCCGAGGGCGGCCATCACAATGCCGAAAGAAGAAGCGGCGACGCCGATGCCGACCAGAATGCCGCCGCCGAAATGAAACAGCAGCGGGGCTTCCGCGAATGCCATGATGACCGTACCCACGGCATAGGCGATCGCACCGGCCATCAGCACGCGGGCCGCGCCGTAGCGATCGGCAAGCGCGCCGGCAATGGGTGTTGCAGCGCCCCACAGAAGATTCTGCAAGGCCATGGCGAAGCTGAAGGTCTCGCGCGGCCAGGCATGGGCTTCGGAGATGGGCGCGGTGAACAGGCCGAAGCTTGAGCGTACGCCGAAATTCACCATGGCGACGAGACAGCCGGCGACGATGATGACGGCAGGAAGGTAATACCAGCGGGTTGCGAAGGTCGCAATTGTCATGGGCGGCAGATTAGGCGATCAGGTGTTGGGGTCCAATTGCGTTGTTTGCATGCGGGGCCCGATTTGGGCGATGGCGACACCGGCGATGATGAGCGCCCCGCCCGCCAGAATGTCCGGCGTGATCGCTTCATCGAGCATGATTGCTCCCGAAATCACGGCGATGACCGGAACGAGATAGAGCGTGGCACCGGTCGTAGCGGCGGAAAGGCGCGCAGCGCCGTAGTTCCATGTGATCGTAGCGAGGAACGTGGAGAGCGCAGCCATGTAGGCCATGTCGAACCAGTTGCGCGCGGTCATGGCGCGAAGGGTCTCGAACGTCTCCATCGAAGCAAACAGCGAGACCATTGGCAGGGTTGCAATCGAGATGGACAAGGCGGTCACCGGATAGGCGCCGTATTTGCGGATGAGCGGCTTGGAGATCACCACATAGAAGGCCCAGGCGAGGCCACTCGCGAAGATCAACAGCCCGCCGAGCAGCATCGGAGCGTTGGCCGCGGCATTGGCGAGATCGCGGCGGAACAGAAGGCCGGTACCGATGAATGCCACGGCGAGTCCGGCGACAGGGTATGGCGTCAACTTCTCGTGGGTGAAAACCGAAGCGAGAAGGGCGATGAGCAGGGGCTGGGTTCCGATGATCAAGCCGCCGATGCCGGCGGGCACAAGTTCGAAGCCGAAGGCGGAGCCGAGATTGTAACCTATCATGCCGATAAGCGAGATCGCCAGCAGCCGGGGCCAGTCTTGCCGCGCGATACGCCAACCGCCGAAGACTATGAGGCCCCCGAGATAGAGGATCGTCACCAGCGTGTAGCGGATAACCAGGTGATCGGCCGGTCCGAGAGCGACGGAGAGCGAGCGGATGAAAACCGGGCCGATCCCCCAGATCGTGACGGTGAAGAGAAGAGCGGCAAGGCCGCGCGGCGCATTCATGCGGCGCCGCGGTCCCAGCGATGCCGGACCGCGCGAATCAGGCCACGCCTTTTTCCGCGAGCAGCGTTTTCAACTCGCCCGACCGGAACATCTCCACCATGATGTCGCTGCCGCCGACGAACTCGCCCCTGACGTAGAGCTGCGGGACGGTGGGCCAATTGGTGTAATCCTTGATGCCCTGGCGGAGATCGTTGGAGTCGAGGACATTGATGCCTTTGAAGGGGACGCCCAGGTGATTGAGGATCTGGGTGGCCTTGCCGGAGAAGCCGCACATCGGCATTTCCGGCGTGCCCTTCATGAAGAGAACCACGTCGTTCGATTTCACTTCGTTATCGATCCACTTGACAATATCGCTCATGGGTCACTCCTCGGGCGGGCTGGTTTGGAGCGCGAGGGCATGCAATTCGCCGCCCATGCGCCCTTTGAGCGCCGCATAAACCATCTGATGCTGTTGGACCCGCGATTTGCCCTTGAAGGCGGCGGAGACGACGTTCGCCGCATAATGGTCGCCGTCGCCGGCCAGGTCGCGGATTTCGACCTTGGCGCCGGGAAGGGCTTCCTTGATGAAGCGTTCGATGTCGCTGGCGCTCATGGCCATGGGGTCATTCCTTACACTTCGCCCGCCATGTAGGCGGGAAACCAGCCTTCATGGGCAGCGCGAAGTTCCGCCAGCGATATAGAGGCAGCGCCCTCGACAATCAATGACGGGTCTGCGGTGACGGTGCCGATGCGGATTACAACGACGCCCGCGGCATGGGCCTGGGTGATGATTTTCGCGGCTTCGGCGGCGGGGCAGGCGACAAGATAGCGGGCCTGATCCTCGGCGAAAAGCGCCACATGGTCCATGGCGTCGAGACTGGCGCCAAAGCTTCCGGCAAGCGCCATCTCGATCGCCGCCACGCCGAGGCCGCCGTCGGAAATGTCATGCACGGCAGTCACTTGGCTATGATCGATGAGATTTCGAATCAAGTCGCCATGGTGCTTCTCGCGGATGAGATCGACGGGCGGGGGGCTGCCTTCCTCGCGGCCGAGGATTTCGCGCAGATAGATCGACTGGCCGAGGTGGCGGCCGTGGCCGCCGACCAGGAGGATGGCATCGCCCGCCTTCTTGAAGGCGAGGGTGGTCATTTTCGACAGATCGGGCAGCAGGCCGATGCCGCCGATTGCCGGGGTGGGGAGGATCGACTGGCCGTTGGTCTCGTTGTAGAGCGAGACATTGCCGGAGACGACCGGGAAGGCCAGCGCCCGGCAGGCCTCGCCGATACCCTCTATGGCCCGGACGAGCTGGCCCATCACCTCCGGCCGCTCGGGATTGCCGAAATTGAGGTTGTCAGTGACGGCGATGGGCTCGGCGCCGACGCAGGTGAGGTTGCGCCAGCATTCGGCCACCGCCTGCTTGCCGCCTTCGAAGGGATCGGCTTCGACATAGCGCGGCGTCACATCGACGGTGACGGCAATCGCCCTCTTCGCATCGATGCGGACGACGCCGGCATCGCCGCCGGGAATCTGCGCCGTATTGGACTGGATCAGGTGATCGTATTGCTCCCAAACCCAACGCCTGGAGCACATGTCGGGCGAGCCGACAATCTTGAGGATTGCCGCCTTGAGGTCATTGGGGGCGGTCACATCTTCCGACTTGATGAAGGGCTGCTTTTTCGACTCGACCCAGGGCCGGTCATATTCCGGCGCCTGATCGCCCATGTCCTTGATCGGCAGATCGGCCTTAACTTTGCCCCGGTGCTTGATGACAAAGCGCAGCGTATCGGTGGTGTGGCCGACAATTGCGAAGTCGAGGCCCCATTTCCTGAAGATGGCTTCCGCCTGTTTCTCCTTTTCGGGCCGCAGCACCATGAGCATGCGCTCCTGGCTTTCCGACAGCATCATCTCGTAAGCCGTCATCGCTTCTTCGCGGCATGGCACCTTGTCGAGATCGAGCTCGATGCCGAGATCGCCCTTGGCGCCCATTTCGACCGCCGAGCAGGTGAGGCCGGCGGCCCCCATGTCCTGAATGGCGATAACCGCTCCCGATGCCATCAGTTCGAGGCAGGCTTCGAGCAGGCATTTCTCAGTGAAGGGGTCGCCCACCTGCACGGTGGGGCGCTTCTCCTCGGCGTCACCGGCGAATTCGGCGGAAGCCATGGTGGCGCCGTGAATGCCGTCGCGGCCGGTCTTGGCGCCGAGATAGACGACGGGGAGGCCCACGCCTTCGGCCTTGGAATAGAAAATCTTGCCGGCATCGGCGATGCCGACGGCCATGGCGTTGACCAGAATGTTGCCGTTGTAGCGGGGGTGGAAATTGACTTCGCCGCCGATGGTGGGAACGCCGAAGCTATTGCCATAGCCGCCGATGCCGTGAACGACGCCGGAGACGAGATGGCGGGTCTTGGGATGGCCGGGGTCACCGAAGCGCAGCGCATTGAGCGCCGCAATGGGGCGCGCGCCCATGGTGAAGACATCGCGCAAGATTCCGCCGACACCGGTGGCCGAGCCCTGATAGGGCTCGATGAAGGAGGGGTGGTTGTGGCTCTCCATCTTGAAGACGATGGCCTGGCCATCGCCGATGTCGACGACGCCGGCATTCTCACCGGGGCCCTGGATGACTTTCGGGCCGGAGGTGGGCAACGTCTTCAGCCACTTCTTCGAGGATTTGTAGGAACAATGCTCATTCCACATGGCCGAGACGATGCCAAGCTCGGTGATCGAGGGCTCGCGGCCAATGAGCTTGCGGAAGCGCTGGTATTCCTCGGGCTTGAGGCCGTGATCCCTGACGAGTTCGGGGGTGATCTTGATGGCGTTGGGGAGGGTCATTGCGCAGGCGGTTTAGCGCCTGCACCCGCAAATCTCAAACCCCTATTGGGGCGCGGGAGGGAAGAATTTGGCGGCGATCAGGCCACAGCCCGGCCGTCGCCATTCGCCGCCGTCTGCCGCGCGATCTGCTCCACCCGCAACTTGAGCGTCATGCGCGCAAAGTTCAGGGCCTCGATTTCTTCCGGCGAGGGCTCCTTGGGCTTGCGGTCGAACAGGATCTTGAGGATGCGCGTCATGGGACAATCCTAGGGCTTTGGTGACGATGCCCGTAAACAGTCAGGCAACCCTATAAAGCCCAATTTTCTTGCATTAATCCATGAGTAACGGAAGCAAGGTCAACCGGCTGTTACGCAAGCTGTAACAAGCTGAGTCAAATTGTACGTGATGTCACGCCGCAAGCAGGCTTTCGAACAGCGGCCGGCAGTCGGTCTTGCCGTGCAAGGGCTCGATCATATTTTCAGGATGCGGCATCATGCCGATGACATTGCCCGCCTCGTTGACGATGCCGGCGATGTCGTTCATGGCGCCGTTGGGGTTGGTGCCCTCCACATAGCGGAAGACGACGCGGGCCTCGCCCTCGAGGCGGGCGAGGGTTTCGGCATCGCAGATGTAGTTGCCCTCGCCATGGGCGACCGGGCAGGAGACGACGGTGCCCTTGGGCATGCGGTTGGTGAAGAAGGTTCGGTTGTTGTCGACCCTCAGCTTCACTTCGCGGCAGACGAAGCGGAGACCGGAATTGCGGACCAGGGCGCCGGGCAGCAGTCCCGCCTCGGTGACGATCTGGAAACCATTGCAGACGCCGAGAAGTTTGAGTCCTTTTGCGGCCTTGGCGCGGATATCGGTCATGATGGGTGAACGCGCGGCAATGGCGCCGCAGCGCAGATAATCGCCATAGGAGAAGCCGCCGGGGATGACGACGAGATCGACCTTGGGGAGTTCCGTATCGGTGTGCCAGACGGAAAGCGGCTTGACGCCGGTTACGGCTTCGAGCGCCAGCATCATGTCGCGCTCGCGATTGATGCCGGGGAAAACGACGACGGCGGATTTCATGCGAACCCTCCTGCCTTCACCCTGAGGAGCACTGCCGCAGGCGGTGCCTCGAAGGGCCTGCCGGTGCGGGACTCGCGGCCCATGCTTCGAGGCCCGCCTTCGGCGAGCACCTCAGCATTAGGTTCGAGGCTCGCCTTCGGCGAGCACCTCAGCATGAGGGTTGTGGGGTGGCGATTGATGCCGGGGAAACCGACGACGGCGGATTTCATGCGAGTTCGATGTCGTAATTCTCGATTACCGTGTTGGCGATAAGCTTGTCGCACATGGATTTGGCGGCGGCCATGGCGCGGGCGCGGTCGGTTTCGGCGAGATCGATTTCGAAATACTTGCCCTGGCGGACGTGTTCGACGCCGGCGAAGCCCAGCGAGGAGAGCGCTCCTTCGATGGCCTTGCCCTGCGGATCGAGGACGCCCTTCTTGAGGGTGACTTTAATCCTGGCCTTGATCACGGATCGCTCTTCACCAGCTTGGGGCGGGTGCGCTCCGGCTGCTCGCCGGGGCCTATGATGCCCAGCCTGCGGGCGACTTCCTGATAGGCTTCGACCAGGCCGCCCATGTCGCGGCGGAAACGGTCCTTGTCGAGCTTGTCGTTGGTCTTGATGTCCCACAGACGGCATGAGTCGGGGCTGATCTCGTCGGCCAGCACGATGCGCATCATATCGTTCTCGTAAAGCCGGCCGAATTCGATCTTGAAATCGACCAGCTTGATGCCGATGCCGAGGAACAGGCCGGTCAGGAAATCGTTGATGCGGATCGACATGTGCATGATGTCGTCGATTTCCTGGGGGCTCGCCCAGTTGAAGGCGGTGATGTGCTCCTCCGACACCATGGGATCGCCGAGCTGGTCGTTCTTGTAGCAGAACTCGATGATCGAGCGCGGCAGGGCCTGGCCTTCCTCGAGCCCCAGGCGGCGCGACAGGGAACCGGCCGCGACATTGCGCACCACGACCTCGAGCGGGATGATCTCGACCTCGCGCACCAGTTGCTCGCGCATGTTGAGGGAGCGGAGGAAATGGGTGGGCAGGCCCACCTCGTTGAGCCTGGTGAAGATATATTCGGAAATGCGCTGGTTGAGCACGCCCTTGCCTTCGATCACCGCCTTTTTCTGGGCGTTGAAGGCGGTGGCGTCGTCCTTGTAGTGGACGATGAGGGTGCCGGGCTCCGGGCCCTCATAAAGAATCTTGGCCTTGCCTTCGTAGATACGGGTGCGCCGGCTGTTCATCTGTATTATCCTCATCAAAACCCCTACCTACTTAGAGCAGCATAGACCGCGAAGGGCAGTCATACCACCAATGTAGCGAAAACGCGGCGAGTCGTACGGCCCGCGCCCCGGAACCGGGGCCTATTACAGGACTCAGTTGCGGCGCACAATGGGCGATGGGACGTTGATTTGGCCGGTGCCACTAGCTATTTCAGGCATTAAGCAGCCGACGGGAGAGATGCATGACCACGTTCGACAAGCGCGAGGAAGGTTTTGAGAAGAAATTCGCCCTCGACGAGGAGCAGAAGTTCAGGGCCATGGCGCGGCGCAACAAACTCCTGGGACTGTGGGCGGCGGAGAAATTGGGGCTCACGGGAGCCGACGCCGATGCTTATGCCAGGGAGGTGGTGATGTCCGACGTGGAGGAGGCGGGCGATCATGACGTGTTCCGCAAGGTGCGGGCCGATTTGGACGCCAAAAAGGTGGCCCAGTCCGACCACCAGATCCGCCGCACCATGGACGAGCTGATGCAGACGGCGATCGACCAGATCAAGGCAGGCAAGTAGGTGGCGGCGGCCCATTTCGACCTGCGCACGCGGCTCGCCAGCCCTGAGCCTTTGCTGTTTTCGTGGATGTCGATGCCGGGCGGCAGCCTGGCGGGCCAGATGGCCAGGCTGCCGATCGAGGGCGTGTGCCTCGACATGCAGCACGGCATGATCGGCTTTTCCGACGCCGTGCCGATGATCGCGGCGATCAATGCGGCGGGCCGGCCGGCCATCGTTAGAATCCTGTGGAACGAGCCGGGCCTGGTCGGCCAGGTGCTCGATGCAGGGACCGCCGCGGTGATCGCTCCCATGGTGAACAGCAAAGAGGAGGCGGAAGCGCTGGTGAGGGCGGCGAAATATCCGCCCATGGGGGCGCGGAGCTGGGGCGGCTACACGGCGCTGCAGGCTTCAGGGCTCACACCGGGAGAATATCTCGCCCAGGCCAACCGGCTGACCCAGATCTTCGCCATGATCGAGACCGAGGAGGCGCTGGCCCGGGTCGACGAGATCGCCGCGGTCAAGGGGCTCGACGGGCTGTTCGTGGGACCGAGCGATCTGTCGATCACGCTGTCCAAGGGGGCGGGCATCGACAAGACGGGGACGGCGACACTTGCCGCGATGAAGCGGATTGCCGATGCGGCGGGCCGCAACAATCTGGTGGCGGGCGCCTTCGGCGGCAACGCCGATGTGGTCAGGGCCTATCTCGAACTCGGCTACCGCTTCATCGCGGCAGGGGTCGATGCCGACTTATTGCAGGCCGGGGCGGCTTTGTTCGTCAAGACAATCAAGGGCGTTTGACCCGGCCAGGCTTTCGCGCGAAACTGAACGGATCATGGACCAGCGCGCGCCCCTCATCACCGGCCACGAGGACATTCTCGACAGGCTGGCCGACATCGCGCTCAGCGCCGGCCCCATCGCGGCGCAGACCGACAAGTATTTCACCAACACCAGCCGCATCGTGGCGGCGAACGGCGACGCGCAGGTCACCTTCGCGGTGTTCATGCGGCGGCGCGTGGTGGCGGCACTCGAACCCACCATCAGGCTGGTCAAGCGTTTCGTGGCCGATGCGCTGATCCGGCGCTTCTACGAGGAGGGCGACATCGTGCCCTCGGAAAGCAAGATGCTGGAAATCACCGGCTCGATGGCGAAGCTTTCGGAGATCGAGACGCTGCTGTTGCAGAAGACCGGCTTTCCCTGCGTGTCCGCCAACAACGCCTATGAGATGTGCCGCGCCATTCCGGCGGCGGGTTTCCTCGACATGCATGCGCGGCATGCGAGCGGGGCGGAGATGAACATTCTCGCCGCCTATGGCGCGGCAGTGGGCAGTGCGGCGGCGAAGCGGGCCGATGCCAATGTCAAGGGCTTCATCGGCTCTTCGCAGGATCTGACGGCGCCGTTCTTCGGTTCGGGCGGCGGCATGGGCACCATGCCGCATTCGCTGGTGGGGTATACCGGCGGCGACGTGCTGGAAGCGATGAAGCTGTTCGCCCGCAACATTCCGGAAGCGGAGACGCTGGTGGCGCTGGTCGATTACACCGGCGAGGAGGTGACGGATTCGCTGCGCTGCGCCAGGTGGTTCTACGAGGAGGCGAAGCTTAAGGCCAAGGGCAAGCGCTTCGGCATCCGGCTCGACACCCATGGCGGGCGCTTCGCGGAAGGCCTCGATTACGAGAAGTCGGTCGACACCGTCGGGCACTGGCTGGGAGTTCAGGGCGAATACAATATCGTCGAGCAGGTGCTGGGCGGCCGCGCCTTCCAGCTCGATCCCAACAATATCCTGGTCGACAAGGTGCGCCGCATCCTGTTCGGCAAGGGGGTTTCGGTGGCCTCGATCATCCATGCCAGGCTGGCCCTCGACCGGGCCGGCTTCAAGGAAGCGCTGATCGTCGGATCGTCGGGCTTCGATGCGCAGAAATGCCAGGTGATGGGCGCGGCGCGCGCACCCCTCGACATTGTGGGTACGGGAAGCTTCCTGCCGGCGACACTGACCGAGACCTACGCCACCGCCGACATCATCGCCTATGACGGGGTGAAACGGGTGAAGATCGGGCGGGAGTTTTTGTTCGACCACAATTGAGCGGACGTGTCCGGCCGGCGCCGGCAACGATCTGGGTCGAGACGTCAGGCAAAGACCCGGGCGAAGATCGTGTCGACGTGTTTCAGGTGATAGGCGAGGTCGAAGAGGCCTTCGAGTTCGGTTGCGGACAGGAGCCGCGAGACGTCCTTGTCCTGCTTCAACAGATCGAGAAAGTTTCCTTCGCCGCGCCACACCGGCATGGCGGCACGCTGCACGGCGGCATAGGACTCCTCGCGGCTCATGCCCTTGCCGGTGAGGGCCAGCATGACGCGCTGGGAATGGATGAGGCCGTCGAGCCGCTCGAGATTGCGCTTCATGTTTTCGGGATAAACGATGAGCTTGTCGACGACGCCGGCCAGGCGAGCAAGCGCGAAATCGAGATGTACGGTGGCGTCGGGGCCGATGCCGCGCTCGACCGATGAATGGGTGATGTCGCGCTCGTGCCAGAGCGCCACATTCTCGAAAGCCGGCAGGGCGGCGGAGCGCACCAGGCGGGCAAGGCCGGAAAGATTTTCGCTGAGCACCGGATTGCGCTTGTGCGGCATGGCGGAAGAGCCCTTCTGGCCGGGCGCGAAATATTCCTCCACTTCGAGCACTTCGGTGCGCTGCAGATGGCGAATTTCGGTGGCGAGCCGCTCGATCGAACTGGCGACGACGGCGAGGACGGCGAAATACATGGCATGGCGGTCGCGCGGGACGATTTGGGTGGAAATGGGCTCGGGCCTCAAACCCAGCTTCGCCGCCACATGGGCCTCGACGCGCGGATCGATATTGGCGAAGGTGCCGACGGCGCCGGAAATGGCGCAAGTTCCGACTTCGGCGCGCGCCGCCTCGAGCCTGGCGCGGGCGCGGGCGAATTCGGCATAGGCGTAGGCGAGCTTGAGGCCGAAGGTGGTGGGCTCGGCATGGATGCCGTGGCTGCGGCCGATGCAGACCGTGCGCTTGTGCTCGATGGCGCGGCGCTTCAAGGCGGCGAGCAGGCCGTCGAGACCGCCGATCAGGAGATCGGCGGCGCGGACCAGCTGGATATTGAAGCAGGTATCGAGCACGTCGGAAGAGGTCATTCCCCGATGCACGAAGCGCGCCTCGGGGCCGACGATCTCGGCGAGATGGGTCAGGAAGGCGATGACGTCGTGCTTCACCTCGCGCTCGATTTCGTCGATGCGGGCGGCGTCGAAGACAGCGTTGCGGCCCTTGTCCCAGATTTTCCCGGCCGCCTCCTTCGGCACGATGCCAAGCTCGGCCATGGCGTCGGCGGCGTGGGCTTCGATCTCGAACCAGATGCGGAAGCGGGCTTGCGGCTCCCAAAGGGCGGCCATTTCCGGGCGGGTGTAACGGGGGATCATGGGCAGCTCTGTAACAGAGCGGCGCGTTCCGGGGTAGGGGGTCAGAAGGCCCGGAAGGTGATGATGGTGTAGGTGTCGCGGATGCCGCGGATCGAGTGGATTTTCTCGGCGATGAAGCGGCCGACATCCTCCTTCTCGTCGAGATAGAACTTGACCAGGAGATCGTAGCCGCCGGCGGTGGAATAGATTTCCGAGGCGATCTCGGCGTCGGCGATGGCGGTGGCCACCTCGTAAGACTTGCCGAGTTCGCATTTGATCTGGACGAAGAAGGCGCGCATGGCGATTCCCGGTGCTGCGGCGCCCATGGTCCAACAGCGGGCAGGGCAGGTCAAGGCCTCAAAGAAAAACCCGCGCAGGATGCAATCCCGCGCGGGTTCCGGATCGATGGATCAGACTACATCGCATTCAAAGCCGCGTCTTCGGCGTATTTGCCCTTCGACCACTTGTACCAGACGTACTTGGCGTCCTTGATGTCGCCCTTCGTGTCGAGCTGGATGTCGCCGATCACGGTCTTGAGCGTGTTGCCGGCGCGCAGCCATTCGGCAATCTTCTTGCCGTCGGTGCCGCCGGTGGCGGTAGCGGCCTGGGCCCAGGCCTCGATCGCGGCATAAGCATAGAGCGTGTAGCCTTCCGGATTGTAGCCGCCCGCCTTGAACTTATCGACCACGGCCTTGGCAGACGGGAATTTCTGCGGATCGGGCGCGAAGGTCATGATGGTTCCCTCGCCGGAATCGCCGGTGATGGTCCAGAATTCATCGGTGACAAAAGCGTCGCCGGAAATCATGAGCGCAGCGTGGCCCTGTTCGCGCATCTGGCGCAGGATGAGGCCGCCTTCGGTGTGATAGCCGCCGACATAGACGACATCGATGCCGGCTTCCTTCAGCTTGGAGACCAGCGCGGTGTAGTCCTTTTCGCCGGCAGTGTAGGACTCGTTCACGGCCTCGGTGACCCCCGCGGCATTGAGCGCCTTGCGGGTTTCATCGGCGAGGCCTTTGCCGTAGGGCGTCTTGTCGTCGATGATGGCGATCTTCTTGTCCTTGTAGTTCTTGGCCAGGAAGTTGCCGGCCACGATGCCCTGGGCATCGTCACGGCCGCAGACGCGGTGGACATTCCAGCCGCCTTCGTCGGTGAACTTCGGATTGGTCGAGGCGGGGGTAATCTGCACGATGCCCTCTTCCTCATAGACCTTGGAGGCAGGGATCGACGAACCGGAACAGAAGTGACCGGCCATGAACTTGATGCCCTTCGACACCATCTGGTTGGCAACCGCCACCGCCTGTTTCGGATCGCAGGCATCGTCGCCGATTTCAAGGACGAGCTTTTCGCCGTTGACGCCACCCGCCGCATTGAGATCGGCCACCGCCAATTCGGCGCCGCGCTTCAGCTGTTCGCCGAAGGCGGCGTACTGGCCGCTGATGGGGCCCGCCACGCCGATCGTGATGTCCGCCAGCGCGGTGGACGCCGACAGCGCGGCGGCGAAGCCGAGGGCAATGCCCGACAGCAGAAATTTTTTCATATGACTACTCCCTTGAGATTACGACCGGAACGGTCTTTCGGGGTTTGCACACCCCTTGGGCGGTTTCTCTAGGCCCAAAGCGGGGCGATTGGAAGGGGGCGCCGGCCGGGGCCGGAAACCCCGCCAAATTCAGGATGGGGCGCGGCTTCTCCAGCTCAAGGGCCCCGAGCGCTCATAGAGCCAGGGGTATTGGCCGACCATCTGGCTGACCCGCATGAGGCGGTAGCCGAGCAGGGCGGCGGCGATGAGTACCGAGGTGTCGGTGATGAAATAGTATATCGACAGCAGGCTGCCCTCGAACAGGGCATAGTGGAAGAAACGCAGCGCCAGTCCGAGCGGCAGCATATAGGCGACCGGCATCCAGATGGGGCGCCACTTGAGGGCCAGGCCGCGGCCAGCCAGGAATGCGGCGCCGCCGCCGATAATCACGGTCATGACCAGGAAGACCCCGAAACTGTCTTCGACGAACAGCGACATGGGCTCAATGACTCCCTTCGAGATAGGCGGCGCGGACCTCCGGCCTGGCCAGCAGTTCCTTGCCGGTGCCGGCCATGGCGATCTTGCCGTTGACCATGACATAGGCGCGGTGGGCGAGCTTCAGGGCATGGAAGGCGTTCTGCTCGACCAGGAAGACGGTGAGGCCTTCCGTCTCGTTCAGGTCTCTGATGGCGGCGAAAATCTGCTTGACGATCAAGGGCGCGAGCCCAAGCGAGGGCTCGTCAAGGAGCAGGAGCCGGGGACGGGCCATCAAAGCGCGGGCGATGGCCAGCATCTGCTGCTCGCCGCCGGAGAGCGTGCCGCCGCGTTGGGCCTGGCGCTTCTCGAGAATCGGAAACATGCGAAAGACGCGGGCGGCATCCTCCTGGAAATATTGCGGATCGGTGGCGGTTGCCCCCATCTGGAGGTTTTCCAGGACCGTCATGCGCGGGAAAATCCGCCTGCCTTCCGGCGACTGGGAGATACCGAGACGGGCGATTTGGTGGGTCGGCATGGCGGTGATGTCGCGGCCATCGAAGGCGATCGAGCCCGAGCGGGCGCGGGGGGTCCCGCAAATCGTCATCATCAGGGTCGATTTGCCGGCCCCGTTCGAGCCGATCAGGGTGACGATCTCGCCCTTGGCGACATGCAGGTCGATGCCGCGCAGCGCCTGGATCTTGCCGTAGAAGGTCTCGACACCGCGGACCGAAAGAAGCGGCTGGCTCATGTGGGGCCCCGCTTCGCGCCCACCGGTTTTCGCTTCGCGGCGGCCTTCTTCTTCGCGGGTCCGGCGGCGGGCGCCGCGACGACGGCCGCGGCTTCTTCCTCGTCCTCGACGCCGAGATAGGCGCGGATCACGGCGGGATCGTTCCTGACATGGGCGGGCGAGCCATCGGAAATCTTGACGCCGTAATCGAGCACCACGATGTGGTCGGAGATGCCCATGACCACGCTCATGTCGTGCTCGATGAGCAGGATGGCGATGCCTTCCTCCTTGCGGATCGACAGGAGCAGCCTGTTGAGTGCTTCGGATTCGCGCGGGTTCAAGCCGGCGGCGGGCTCGTCGAGACAGAGGAGCTTGGGTTTCGTGCACATGGCGCGGGCGATCTCGATGCGGCGTTGGGCGCCATAGGGAAGTTCGCCGGCGGGGTCGTCGGCGCGCTCGATGAGGCCGATCTTCTCCAGCCAGTGGGCGGAGAATTCGACCGCTTCCTTGTGGGCGCGGCGGTAGGCGGCGGCGTTGAACATGCCGGCGAAAGTGTAGCCGGAGGCGCGCATCAATGTGTTGTGCTGGGCCACCATGAGGTTTTCCAGCACCGTCATGGCCGCGAACAGCCGGATGTTCTGGAAAGTGCGCGCCACCTTGGCCTTTTGGGCGATGCGGAAATCGTCCATGCGCTCGAGGATGAAGGAGCTGCCATCCTCATGGGTGAGGCGGATCAGGCCTTCGCTCGGCTTGTAAAAACCGGTGATGCAGTTGAACACCGTGGTCTTGCCGGCGCCGTTGGGGCCGATCATGGCGGTGATGCCGCCGCGGACGGCGGTGAAGGAGAGATCGTCGATGGCGGTGAGGCCGCCGAAACGCATCGTCAGGTGCTCGACGGTTAGAAGGGCCTCCTGCATCAACCGTGGCCCTCGGCAACGAGATCGGTGGAGACGGCCTTCTTCTCCTTGAGATAGACGGTGGGATCGCGTTTGGTGACCAGGCCGCGCGGCCGCCAGCGCATGATCATCACCATGGCGATGCCGACGGCGAGCATGCGCAGCTGGACGGGGTCCAGGCCCTCGGGCAGCACGGCCTTGAGGAAGTTCAGTTCACGGAACACCTCGAAGGCGCCGATGATGACGACGGCGGCGACGACGACGCCGATCTGCGAGCCGAGGCCGCCGAGAACGACGATCGCCAGGACGATGGCCGACTCCATAAAGACGAAGGATTCGGGGCTGACGAAGCCCTGCCGCGTGGCGAAAAAGGAGCCGGCGAAGCCGCCGAACATGGCGCCCATGGCGAAGGCGGTGAGCTTGGTGTTGGTGGTGTTGAGGCCGAGCGAACGGCAGGCGGTCTCGTCCTCGCGCAGCGCCTCCCAGGCGCGGCCCATGGGCAGACTGCGCAGCCTGAGCGTCACGAAGTTGGTGATCAGCGCCAGCACCAGGATAACGTAGTAGAGGAAGATGATGCGCTGGATCGGCGCATAGTCGAGGCCGAAGGTGGCGGCGAAGCCGTCTTCGTTCTGCGAGAAGGGGATGCCGAAGAAAGACGGCCGCGGGATATTGCCGATGCCGGCCGGGCCACCGGTGAAATCGGCCCAGTTGATGAGAATCACCCGGATGATCTCGCCGAAGGCTAAGGTGACGATGGCGAGATAATCGCCGCGCAGGCGCAGCACCGGGAATCCCAAAATGATGCCCCAGCAGGCAGACAGCAAGCCGGCGATGGGAAGCGTGATGAAGAAGGCCCACGGGATGATGCCGTCGCCGAACCATTGCGGCAGATAGACGGTGGCGAGCAGCGCGTAGGTGTAGGCGCCCACCGCGTAGAAGGCGACATAGCCGAGATCGAGAAGACCGGCGAGACCGACGACGATGTTCAGACCCCAACCGAGCATGATGTAGGTCAGCATCAAAATGCCGAGATCGACGACGCGGCGGTCGGCAAAGGGGAGCCAGGGCAGCAGGACGGCGAAAAGCAGAAGCCCGGGACCGAGATATTTGGCGAACGGCTCAAGCGCCTGCGACAGGTTGAAGGTGGGTTTTGCAGCCGCGAAGCGCGGGCTGTTCCAGACATAGAGGTGATGCACCAGGCGGCCCGCGGCGATGACGGCGACGAGGCCCGCAACCGCGCCCCAGCGCTGCACCAGCGCCAGGCTGCCGGTGGCGGCCACCGTCTTGAGGCCGACGATGGGGCCGAGAATGACGAAGGCGAGGATCGAGGTGAGCAGCAGATCCTTGACGATGCGGCCCACATCAACCGGCCGGGATTCGGCCGCGGCTTGGGTCGATTTGGGGGCGGCGGCCATAGGCGATCAGACCTTTTCGATTTCGGGTTTGCCGAGGATGCCTTGCGGAAGGAAGATGAGCACCACGGCGAGCATGGCGAAGGCCGCCACATCCTTGTATTCGACGGAGAAATAGGCCGACCAGAACACCTCGATCAGGCCGATGATCATGCCGCCGACCATGGCGCCGGGAATGGAGCCGATGCCGCCGAGCACGGCGGCGGTGAAGGCCTTGATGCCGGCGAGGAAACCGACAAAGAAATCGGTGACGCCATAATAGAGGAAGAACATCAGGCCGGCGACGGCGGCCAGTGTGGCGCCCATCACGAAGGTGATGGAAATGGTGCGGTCGACGTCGATCCCCAGGAGCGAGGCCATCTTCATGTCCTGCTCGCAGGAGCGCTGGGCGCGGCCGAGCTGAGTGCGGGTAATGATGGCGGTGAACACGGCCATGAGGATCAGGGTGGTCAGAATGATGAAGATCTGCATGTTGGAGAGCCTGACCACGAATTCGCCCTGATCGGCGGCGCGCTTCATCAGCTCGTGGCCGCCGGTGACGATGGGTTGCAAGGGCTTGGGGCGGCCGTCCTGGGCGATGCGCACGAATTCCTGCAGCACGATCGACATGCCGATGGCCGAGATGAGGGGCGCCAGGCGGAAGGAGCCGCGCAGCGGCCGGTAGGCGACGCGCTCGATGGTCCAGTTATAGGCCGAGGCGATGATCATGGCGATGAAGACAACCAGCACCAGGGCCAGGATGATGAGACCGAGGCCGCTGCCGCCGGTGAGCGCCAGGGCGACGATGGCGATCAGGGAGACAAAACCGCCGATCATGAAGACATCGCCATGGGCGAAGTTGATCATGCCGATGATGCCGTAGACCATCGTGTAGCCGATGGCGATCAAACCGTAGATGGAGCCGAGGGTGATGCCGTTAATGAGCTGCTGGAGAAAATACTCCATGCGCCCCCCTGTGTTCAGGTTGCCGTCGCGTGTCCGCGAGTTCTTGGCGCTCGCTTGTATCGGGCTATAGACCGGGTGCGGCAATTAGACAAGCGACGCCCGCTATGTGAGCGGCGTCACGGGAGAATACGCACATTCTGATAGTGGCGCGCAGCGAAATTGACTTGACTCTATAGCGGAATGTTATATGTCCACCCAAGATATAACAATTTGGCATATGGCGGACTGGAATGTCTATGAACGTCAGAACCCTGTGCCTGGGCGTACTCTCGACCCAGGAAGCCTCAGGTTATGAAATCAAGAAGGACATTGAGGAGGGGCTGTTCAGCCACTTCATCGATGCCAGCTACGGTTCGATCTATCCGGCCCTGATACAACTTACGGCTGAAGGGCTGCTTACGGTGCGCGCCGAGGAGCAGACCGGCAGGCCCGACAAGAAGGTCTACGCCATCACCGAGGCGGGCCGGAAGGCGCTGGCCAAGGCAATCGCGGTGGTTCCGGCCAAGGACAAGTACAAGTCGGAATTCCTGTTCCAGATGCTGCTGCAGGAACTGGTGGCGCGCGATCTCGTGCTGGCGGCGATCGACAAGCAGTTGAGCGATCTGCGCGAGGACCTCGGCCGTATCGCCGAATGCCGCTGCGGCGAGCAGGCCCATGCGGGCGGACAATTCGTCGCCGATTACGGCGAGGCGGTGCTGACAGCCGCTGTCAAATGTCTGGAAGAAAAGAAGGCCGGGCTGGCAGAAACTTTTCCCGCCCAGGCTGCGGAATAAATCGGGAGCATCGTCAAGACCATGATACGCCGTATCGCATATTTTCTGCTTGTCACCATGGTGCTCGGCGGGCTCGGAGGCGCGATCGCCTTCTATGCCTTCGAGTGGAAGCCCAAGTTCCTCGCCCAGGTGATCCTCGGATCGCCGCGGCCGACGGAAACCGTGTCGGCGGAAACGGCACGGGCCGACACCTGGCAGCCGCAGATTTCCGGCATCGGCACGCTGACCGCGTCGGACGGCATCGACATCACGCCGCAGGTCGGCGGCATCGTCGCAGAGGTGAATTTCGAGTCCGGTCAGGACGTCAAGAAAGGCCAACTGCTCATAACGCTCGATACCGACGCGGAGGAAGCGGAGATGCGCAGCCTCACCGCCCAGCTGGCCAACGCCGAGAAGGACGTGCGCCGCCGTGAGTCGCTTTTTGCCAAGGGCTTCGCGCCGAAGGCCGACGTAGACCAGTTGCGCTCACAGCGCGACAGCCTGCAGGGCAATGTCGACCGCATCCGCGCCGTCATCGCGCAAAAGTCCATCCATGCGCCGTGGGACGGCAGGTCCGGCTTCAAGAACGTATCGCCGGGGAAATTCGTGGCGCCGGGCCAGCCAGTGGTCTGGCTGCAAAGCATCGACCCGATCTTCGCCGACTTCACGGTGACCGAAGCCGATTACGGGCGCATCAAGACGGGCCTGCCGGTAACGGCGCGGTTCAATGCCTGGCCCGGCGCCGACTTCAAGGGCGAAATCGCGACCACCGATGCGCGCATGTCGGATGCGACCCGGATGATCACGGTCAGGGCGAAGTTCGCCAATCCGGAAGGTAAGCTTTTGCCGGGAATGTATGCCGAAGTGCTGGTGGATGCCGGCCGGCCGGAACAGGTGGTCACGGTGCCGCAGACGGCGGTGACCTATACGCTCTACGGCGACAACGTGTTCGTGGTGGTTCCGGCGAGCAAATCGGATGCCACGGCCAAGTACGGCGAACTGGCGATCGAGCGGCGCTTCGTCAAGACCGGCGAAGTGCGCGGCGGCCGCGTGCAGATCGCCGAAGGGCTGAAGCCGGGCGAAGAGGTGGTGACGGCCGGGCACAACAAGATCGACCAGGGCTCCAAGGTGGTGATCGACAATTCGATCGCGCTGAGGACCCAGGACAGCACCACGATCCAGTAAGGCGGACGCCATGCATTTCACCGATATTTTCGTCAAGCGCCCGGTGCTGGCGACCGTCGTCAGCCTGCTGATCCTGCTGGCCGGCCTGCAGTCCGTGTTCAAGCTGCCGATCCGCCAGTTCCCGGCGGTGTCCGACACCAAGATCGAAATCCAGACCTTCTATCCCGGCGCCAACGCCGACCAGATCAAGGGTTTCATCACCACGCCGCTGCAACAGGCGGTGGCCTCGACCGAGGGCGTCGACATGATCGAATCGCGTTCGGCGCAGAACGTCTCGACCATCACGCTCAAGCTGCGCCTCGACGCCGACGCCGACCGGGCGCTTTCCGACGTGCTGTCGAAGGTCAATGAGGTGAAAGGCGTGCTGCCGGAAGAGGCCAACGACCCGGTGGTCGTGCGCACCACCGGAGCGGGTTTCGCGCTGATGTATATCAGTTTCAAGAGCGAGGTCATGTCGCCGCCGCAGATCAGCGACTATCTCGACCGGGTGGTGAAGCCGAAATTGCAGGCGATCAACGGCGTCGCCTCGGCCGAAATCCTCGGCGGTTCGACCTTCGCCATGCGGGTGTGGCTCGATCCCGACAAGATGGCCTCGCTCGGCATCACGCCGCTCGACGTAAGCACCGCGCTCTCCGCCAACAATTTCACCACCGCGGCGGGCGAGGTGAAGGCCGAATTCACCCAGCAGAACATCAACGCCCAGACCTCGCTGGAAACACCGAAGGATTTCGCCGATCTGGTGGTGGCAATCCGCGACAATACGGTGATCCGGCTCGGCCAGATCGCATCCATCGATCTGGGACCCCAGAACTACAATTCGTCCTCGGCCTTCGACGGCGTCAAGGCGGTGTTCATGGGCATCCAGACGACGCCCGATTCCAACCCGTTGACGGTGATCAACCAGGTGCGCAAGGCGATGCCGGAGATCCAGAGCGCCCTGCCGCAGGGGCTTGACGCCTCGATCGCCTATGACGCGACCGAATTCATCAACGCCTCGATCTGGGAGGTGGCCAAGACGCTGGCCGAGGCGGCGCTGATCGTCATCGTGGTGATCTTCCTGTTCCTCGGCAATTTCCGTTCGACCCTCATTCCGGTGATCACCATTCCCTTGTCGCTCATCGGCGTGGCGCTGGTGCTGGTGGCGCTGGGCTATTCGATCAACCTGCTGACGCTATTGGCGCTGGTTCTGGCGATCGGCTTGGTCGTCGACGACGCCATCGTGGTGGTGGAAAACATCCACCGCCATATCGAGGACGGCATGAAGCCGTTCGACGCCGCGCTGCAAGGTGCCCGCGAAATCACCGGCCCGGTGATCGCCATGACCATCACTCTGGCGGCGGTCTATACGCCGATCGGTTTCACTACCGGCCTGACCGGCGCGCTGTTCCGCGAATTTGCCTTCACCTTGGCGGGTGCGGTCATCGTCTCGGGCGTGGTGGCTCTGACACTGTCGCCGATGATGACGTCGAAGCTGCTCAAGGCGCACGAGCAGCAGAGCCGCTTCGGGCGCCTGGTCGAGCGTAGCTTCGGAGCGCTGCAGCGCTTCTACCGCCGCCGCCTCGACGGCACGCTCAAGCAGCGCCCGGTGTTCGCCTGGGTGGCGGTGCTCACCGTGGTACTTTCCGGCATTCTCTACCAGGCGATCAACCGGCAACTGGCGCCGGCCGAGGACCAGGGCGTGCTGTTCGCCTTCGTCAACGCGCCGGAACACACCAATCTCGATTATCTGACCACCTACACGGACAAGCTGACGGATACGTTCATGGCGGTGCCGGAGAAGCAGAACGTCTTCGGCATCAACGGATTCCCCAACACGCACTCGGCCTTCATGGGTCTCATCCTCAAACCATGGGCGGAGCGCGAGCGCTCGGACATGTCGGTGATGGGCGAGCTGCAGCAGAAATTCATGGGCATGGCCGGCGTCCAGGTGTTCGCGACGGCGCCTTCCGCCATTCCGGTGGGGGCGGGCGAAATGCCGGTCGAATTCGTGGTCACCTATCCGGGCGATTACACTCGGCTGGCCGAGGCGCTCGACAAGCTCGATGCTGAAGCCAAGAAGAGCGGCCTGTTCATCTTCACCAATGCGGATCTGCGCTTCACCACGCCGCAGTTGGAAATGATCGTCGACAAGGACCGCGCCAACCGGGCGGGTGTGACCATGCGCGACGTGGGCGCCACGCTCGCCACATTGCTCGGCGGCAACAATGTCAACCGCTTCACGGTGCAGGGCCGGTCCTATGAGGTGATCCCGCAGGTGCCGCGCAGCGAGCGGGCGAGCGCCGAGCAGATTCTCAAGTACCGGGTGCGCGCAACAAACGGCGACATGGTGCCGCTGTCGGCCTTCGTCAGCCTCGGCCGCACGGTGCAGCCGAACAGCCTCGCCACCTTCCAGCAGCTCAACTCGGCGACGCTGCAGGGCGTGCCGTTTCCCGGCCGCACCATCGGCGAGGGCATCGCCTTCCTCGAGCAGAAGGCGGCGGAAATCTTCCCGGCCGGCATGGCTTACGACTTCAAGGGCGAGAGCCGGCAGTTCATCCAGGAGGGGAATACGCTGGCGACGACCTTCGCATTCGCGCTCTTGCTCATCTATCTGGTGCTGGCGGCACAGTTCGAAAGCTTCCGCGACCCGTTCATCATCCTGATCGGCCTGCCGGCCACGGTGTTCGGCGCGCTCCTGGTGCTGTTCGTGCTCGGCGAGGCCAACGGCATGATGCAGAACAATCCACCGGTCAATCTCGGCTCGGGCACCATCAACATCTATACCCAGATCGGCCTCGTGACACTGATCGGGCTTATCGCCAAGCACGGCATCCTGATGGTGGAATTCGCCAACAAGCTGCAGGAGACGCAAGGTCTCGACAAACACACGGCGATCAAGGAGGCGGCGGCGATCCGCCTCAGGCCCATCCTGATGACGACGGCGGCCATGGTGATCGGCGTGGTGCCGCTGCTCATCGCCGACGGGGCCGGCGCCAAGAGCCGCTTCGACATCGGCATCGTCATCGCGGCGGGCATGACGATCGGCACGCTGTTCACGCTGTTCATCACCCCGGCGATCTACTCCTATGTGGCGCGCGACCGGCGAAAACTTTTGGTGGCGGAGGCGCCGATTCCGGCGCTGACCGTGGTGGCCGCCAACGACGCGGTGCCCTCGCGCCGCAAGCCGCGGCGCCAGCATTTGCCGGAAGCGGCGGAGTGATCAGCCGAGTGAGTTGAGGGCCTTGGCGAGACGGGCCAGGGCCTTTTCGATGTCGGCCTCGCTGGCGGCGAAGGAGAGGCGGATTGAGCCCGGCGCGCCGAAGGCCGAGCCGGGGACGGTGGCAACGCCATGCTCCTCGAGCAGCCAGTCGCACAGGCGTTCGGCACTATCGAGTACATGGTTGCCGGCCTTGCGGCCCAACAACGCCGCGACATCAGGAAACGCATAGAAAGTCGCCGGGATGAGCGCAATCCTGACGCCGGCAATGTCCTTGAGACCAGCCAGCACCATGTCGCGCCGCGACTTGTAGCACAGGCGCATGGCTTCCACCGCATGGCGGGGGCCTTCGAGGGCCTCGATGGCGGCGCGCTGGACAAATTGATTGGCGCCGGTGGTGATGGTGCTCTGCATGCGGATCATCGCCCTGGCGACGGGCTCGGCGGCGGCGGCATAACCGAGACGCCAGCCGGTCATGGCGAAGCCCTTGGAGAAGCCGTTCACCGTGATGGTGCGCTCCAGCATGTGGGGAAGCGCGCCGATCGAGAACATCTCGCCTTCGAAGAGGATGTATTCATAAATCTCGTCGGAGAGCACCATCATGCGGGGATGGGCGCGGACGATTTGGGCGATGGCCTCGAGCTCGGCGCGGGTCCATACAGCACCCGTCGGATTGCAGGGCGAATTGAGGATCAAGAGCTTGGTGCGCGGGGTGACCGCCGCGGCGATGCGGGCGGCGGGGACCTTGTAATTCTCCTCGACACCCGCCTGGAGCAGCACCGGCGTGCCGCCGGCGAAACGCACGATGATTTCATAAGAGACCCAGAAGGGCGCCAGCATGATCACTTCATCGCCTGGCTCGATGAGCGACAGGACGGCATTGGCGATCGCCTGCTTGGCGCCATTGGCCATGACGATGCCGGACGCGGCATAGGCAAGGCCGTTCTCGGCCTGGAGCTTCCTTGCCACGGCGGCGCGCAATTCCGGAATGCCGGCGACCGGCGAATAGTGAGTGAGACCCGCCGCCATGGCGGCGGTGGCGGCGCGCTGGATATTCTCAGGCGTATCGAAATCAGGCTCGCCGACGGTGAGGCTTACGACGTCATGGCCCTTGGCTTTCAGCTCGCGCGCTTTCTGCGCCATGCGGATGATGGCGCCTTCATCGGCGATGCCTGAGCGGGCGGCGAGGACGGGATCGAAGGGGCTCATGGGCGGGCTCTATAGTATGGCGGGCTTGCCGCGTCGAGGCGGGGCGGGCATACAGCAGGGCATGTTCACGAATCGCATGGTGATTTGCGCAAGCCTTGTGGCGCTTATGGCGGGCTGCTCGGATGGCAAGAAGTTCCGGATCAGCAAGGGCAAGGCGCCGACCGTGCAGACGAAGCCGCGCTCGGAACCCATCTTCTACAACGGCAAGACCTACCGGCTCGACTATGCCTATGCCAAAGACCGGCGCGCCTTCGACATGCGGGTTTCGGGAATGACCAAGACGCAGGAGAAGGACGCGATCGCGGTCGCCACTTCGTCGCTGCGCTATTTCGCCTGCATCGACGGCCAGCGGGGACAATTGATCGGCGCGCCCGCCTATGACGGCGACGTGTGGAGCCTGCAGGCGAAATGTGCTTGAGCCTTAGCGCATGTTCCGCCAAAGTGTACACACTTTGGCGGCAAGAACATGCGCCAAATTATTGACTTGCCGCGTTTTCTTATCCGAAAAGCGATTCCACTTTTCGGGAAAACGCGCTAGCTGCCGATCGGGCCGGGCTTGGCAAGTTGCATCATCAGATCGTCGTTCCACTCGCCGTCGACCACGACGTGGGCCGTGGCGCCGAGCATCACGGCTTCGATGAGATTGTGATTGACATAGGCGTAGATGCCGGGTTGCCGGAAGGTATAGGCCATGGCGCCCGCCGATCCGCCGCGGATGAACCAGGTTTCGAGATTGGTGTCGGGCTTGTCGTTGAAGGAACCGCCCTCCCAGACAAAGTCGCCATGCCCGCCGATCAAATGCGGGCGGCTGTCGCGATTGGCCTGGGCATGGATGAACAGCACGGTCTCGCCGACAACGGCCTTCATCGCATGCTCGCCGGTGAGCGCGCCCACCTTGCCGTTGAACACCGCGTGGGTGGGGGTCAGGGTGCGCATGACATCGAGCGCCTCGCTCAAGTTTTCGCCGGCCATCTCGTACTTCTTGAAGTTTCCTTCGGCATCGCGCGGGATGTAATAGTCCTGCTCGCCGATGAAATAGGCGCGGTCGTACTTGAGAGCCCTGCCGGCCGCGTCCTTGAGACCGTCGCGCGGCAGCACCATGACGGCGCCGTTCATGCCGTGGACGACATGGTAGGGGATCATCACGTCGCCGGGGGCGCAGTGATAGACGAAGACGCCGGGCTTGGTGGCCTTCCAGCGCAGCACCGCCTGCTCGCCGGGCATCACCTTGGTGAGGGCGCCGCCGCCCAGGGCGCCGGTGGCGGCATGGAAGTCGACATTGTGCTCCAACAGGTTGGCGGGGAGGTTCTTCAACGTCACCTCGACATAGTCGCCCTCGTGCACCACGATCATCGGGCCCGGCACGGAACCGTTGTAGGTTTGGGCCCAGACCTCGGTTCCGTCGCCGTCGATCTGCATCCTCTTTTCTTCGATGTTGAGGGTCACCTCGACGATCTTGGGGCCGCCGGCCGCCGCCTGCTCGTGTTCGGGCAGGAAGGGCGGGGCCACCATCTGCTGCTTGACGCGCGGCAGGGATGAAATGTCGGTGGCGGCCGCCTTCTTGAGGAGGGTGGGTGTTGCCGCCGCATCGGTATCGGCAAGCGCCGGCCGGGCGGCGCCGGCAAGGGCGGCGCCGGCAATGGTCGAAGCCGAGGCCAAGCCCATGGCCTTGATCAGGCTGCGGCGGCTTGCGGTGAAGTCTTGAGTATTCTTGAGAGTCATCTTCGTTCTCCATCAAATAGGCTTGCCAATTATACGTATTGCGGATGGCGGCAATTGACGGAGATCAAATTTGACCAGAAATTCGCTTTTCCCAGTTAGCGCGCAAAATCCCATAGACCGCATCGTCGGCCCATTGGCCCTTGAACCATTCGCTCTGCAGGAAATGGCCCTCCTTGCGGAAGCCCGCCTTTTCCAGAACCCGGCAGGAGGCGGCGTTGCGCGGATCGACCGAGGCGGCGATGCGGTGCAGGGCGAAGGTGGAGAAGGCGTAAGCCAGAAGCGCGGTGAGCGCTTCGGTGGCGTAGCCCATGTTCCAGTGGGCGCGGGCGATGGTGTAGCCCACCTGGGCGAGGCGGTTGTCGGCCTCCATGATGCGCAGGCCGCAGTCGCCGATGAAAGCGCCGGTGTCGCGGTGCTCAAGCGCGAATTGGAACCAGCCGGGATCGCCGGGATTGCGGGCCTTCACCCAATCGAGAAATTCGCGGCCCTCGGCCGGAGTGAAATTCTCCCAGGACTGCAGGGCCGCAACCGCCGCATCGGCGCGCAGGGCCATGAGCGCGTCGAGATGGCGCTCCTCGAAGCGGCGGGCGATGAGGCGGGGGCTGGCGAAGAAGACGGCAATCACCCGAATCTCCGGTCGAGCCAGTCGCGGGTGCGGAAGTAACGGCCGATCCACGGCAGGAACCAGGTGGAGCCGTTGTAGAGCGGATGACCGGGGAATTCCGGCCGGTCGAAGGCGCAGATGCGATTGACGCCACCGGCGATCTTGCGCGCCGTCTGGTGGCCGAGATAGCTCATCATGGCGATGCCCGAACCGTTGCAGCCCAGAGCATAATGGAGATTGTCGAACTTGCCCATGTGCGGCAGTTCGTCGAGAGTGAAGGCGACGTTGCCGGTCCAGGCATGGGTAATCCTGGCGCCGCGCAATTGCGGGAAGCGGTCGGTCATGAAGCGGTGCAGGATCGAGGCGGTCTCGACCGGATCGGTGTGGCCGAACTTGGCGCGGCCGCCGAAGATCAAACGTCTGCCATCGGGCGACATGCGGTAATAGGTCAACACGCGGCGCGTATCCGCAAAGGAACGGTTCTTCGGGCTGATCGTGGCCGCAAGCCCCGGCGGCAGTTCCTCGGTGGCGATGATGTAGGAGCCGACGGGGACGACGCGGCGCTTGAATTGCGGGGTGACATCGCCGGTGTAGCCGTTGGTGGCGATGATGACGTCGCCCGACTGAATGGCGCCGCGCGGGGTTTCGACCCGCCAGCCGGCGCCCGATTGGGTGAGCCTGGTCACAGGGGTTTGCGAAGCGACGGCGATGCCGCGCCGCAAGCAGAGATCAAGCAGGCCCTTGAAATAGAGGGCGGGGTGAAGATGGGCGGCGCGGCCCACCACCATGCCGCCGCGATAATAGCCGGAGCCGATTTCCTCGCGCTGGCGTTCGGGCGGCACGATGAAGGCTTCGGCCCTGGCGTGGGCGTTCAACGTCTCGACCTTCTTGGCCATGGCCTCGAAGTGGCTCGTGCACCAGGCGCCGAGGAAGTATCCGGCCCGGTTCCAGTGGCAGGCGATGTTCTGGCGCGCGATCAGCGCCTCGATGTGAGTGAAGGCATCGGCCGCATCGGCGAGGAAGGGGGCGGCCTCTTCCGGCGCCATGGCCTTGGCCATGTAGCGCTTGCCGACATTGACGCCGCCCGAGACCATGCCGCCGTTGCGGGTGGAGCCGCCGCAGCCCGGCTCATGGGCATCGAGCACGATGCAGCCGAGGCCCTGGGCGTTGAGTTCCAGGGCGGCGGAGAGCCCGGCGTAACCGGCGCCGACCACGGCGATGCGCGTCTCGCGCGGCAGATCGGTTTCCGGCAGGGGCTTCGGCTCATAGTGCTCCCACCAGTAGGGGCGCGGCGCGAAATCGGCGTGGAAGATGGCGGACGGCATGCCCCACTATGTCATTGCCGGGCTTGTCCCGGCAACCCGTCCTGCAACATGATTGCGAGGCCTGCCTTGCGCAACCATGGGTCCCCGGAACAAGTCCGGGGATGACAAGCTGATTTGGATTTGATATCGTCCGGCCAAGCTGAAGTCGGCAGGCAGTCAGCCTAATCGGTGTGTGCCACTCTGGACGCAAACAGAAGGAGCGACACATGAAATTCGGCTATTTCTCCGACACCAACAACCGGTTCCTCGCCAAGCCCTACAAACAGGTGCTCGACGAGCAGATCGCGCTTGCGCAGTATTGCGACGCCCACGGCTGGGATTCGGTGTGGTACACGGAGCACCACTTCGGCCACGAGGGCTTCGAGGTCGTCCCCAATCCGGTGATGATGTCGACGTGGACGGCGGCGCACACCAAGCGCATCCGCATCGGCCAGGCGGCCAACATCATCACTTTCTGGCACCCTTTGCGCTTTGCCGAGGACCTCGCCATGCTCGACCACATGTCGGGCGGGCGGGTCGAATGCGCGGTGGGCCGCGGGCTCTACGGGCGCGAGGCGCTGCAGCTCAACAAGGTGGCGGATACGCGCAACCCGGCGCAGAATTTCCGCATCTTCGCCGAAAGCCTGGAAGTGATCCGCCGCGCCTGGGCCAATCCACATTTCGAATATCAGGGCGAGTTCTTCCACTATCCCGATCCGAAATTCGTCTGGGACCACGCCATGTCGCCGAAATCGCCGGAATATCAGGACATGGCGACGCTGGAGCTGAAGAAGCTGGCGCTGGTGCCGCGCCCCCTGCAGCAGCCGTCGCCGCCGATGCATCAGGTGGTGGACGGCCATCTCGCCATCCAGTTCGCCGCCGAGAACGATCTCGGCGCCATGATGTGGATTCCGCCGACCGATGCATTGAAGCCGCGCTTCGAGCTATACCGCGACAAGAAGGCCGCGAAGGAGCGGCGCGAGGTGAAGCTTGGCGAGGGCGTCATCCTGGTACGCGACATGTTCTGCGCCTCATCCAAAGCCGAGGCCAAGCGGCTGGGCGGCCCCGGCATTGTCGATTACATGCGCTGGGTGTGCCATTGGCGCGGCCTCGACAATCACCGCCATCCGGGCGAGGAGCTGCCGAAGACCGCGAACAAGCTCGATCTCCTGTCGGTCGATTTTCTTGACGAGCGCAATCTGCTGTTCGGCACCCCGGAGCAGATTTCCGAGAAGATCGAAGAGATGATCGAAGTGCTCAACCTGCAGTATCTGCTGGTGTGGTCGGATTTTCCCGGCACCGAACACGATGCGGCGATGCGGTCTATCAAGCTCTTCACCGAGGAAGTCATTCCACGCTTCAGGGGCAGGATCGGCGTCAGGCAGGCGGCGGAGTGAACGACGGTGAGGAGACGACGGTTCAGTGACCGTGCCGCGCGGCGAAATCCGCCTGCCGGACGGGACCTCGGCCTTGGTGGCGGGCGAGGGGCCGGCGCTGGTGCTGCTGCACGGCGTCGGGCTCGACCGGCGCATCTGGGCGGCGCAGGTTCATGCCTTGGCGCGCCGCCACATGGTGGTGACCTACGATCTCTTGGGCCACGGCAAGAGTCCGCCGGTCATGGGCGAAGCTTGCCTCGATGACTGGGTGATGCAGCTTGAGCGCCTGGCGCGGGCCTTGCGCATCGAGCGGTTTTCGCTGGTGGGATTTTCCTTCGGCGGGATGATCGCACAGGGATTTGCGCTCAGGCATCCGCGGCGGCTGGAGCGGCTGGTGCTGATGAGCACGGTTCATGACCGTTCGGCGGAGGAACGGGCAGGCGTCGCGGCGCGGCTCAAGCTGGCGCGCGAAGCGACGCCCGCTGCCATCATTCCGGCGGCGCTGGAGCGCTGGTTCTCGCCCGCCTTCGCCGCCGGACAGCCGGAGATCGTGCAGGAATACAGCGAGCTTCTGCGGAGCAACGATCCCGCCTCGTTCCTTGCCGCCTATGGCTGCTTCGCCAACGCCGACTGCGAGCTTGCCGGCAGGTTGGGCGCGATTTCCTGCCCCACGCTGGTGATGACAGGGGAATTCGATACGGGCTCGACGCCGCAAATGGCACGGAAAATGGCCAAGGCCATTGCCAACGCAAAGCTCTCCATTCTGGCGCTGGGACGGCATATGATGCCGGTGGAGATGGCGGATGAGGTCAACGCCATCTTGCTCGGCTTTCTCGATGGAGGTGCGGCATGAAAACTCTGCTCAAATGGGCGATCTGGCTGGCGGTCGCGGTCATCGTGGTGTTCCTGGGCGGCGGCTATGTGTTACCAGGCGAGGCGGTGGTGCAGCGGCAGACGGTGATCGCGGCACCGCCGGAAAAAGTCTTCGCGGTCATCGGCAATCTCAAGCGCTTCAACGAGTGGTCGCCGTGGGCGGAGCTCGATCCCAATATTCAGTACAAATTCGAAGGTCCGGAGATGGGCGTGGGCCAGAAGATGAGCTGGACATCGAATAATCCCGATGTCGGCAATGGCAGCCAGACGATCACAGCCTATGAGCAGAACAAGCGCATCGCCGCCGCGCTCGACTTCGGCGCCATGGGGAAGGCGGTGGCGTCCATGGAACTGGCGCCGGCGGGCGGCGGCACCGCTGTCACCTGGGGCTTCAAGACTGAGCTGAAGGGCGCGCTGGAGCGCTGGTTCGGCCTGATGTTCGACCGCTGGGTCGGCGCCGACTATGAGAGGGGCCTGGCCAGGCTCAAGGCGCTCGCCGAGAAAGAGGCGGCGGGTGGTTGAGCGATTTCAACTCTACATCGACGGTACCTTCCGCGAGGCCGAAGGCGGCGCCAGGTATCCCAGCATCGATCCGTCTACGGAGGATGTCTGGGCGGAAATGCCGAAAGCATCCGCGGCGGATACCAATGCCGCGGTCGAGACCGCGCATCGCGCCTTTCATGTGGGCCCGTGGCCGGCACTCACCGCCACGGCGCGCGGCAAGTTGCTTGCGAAATTGGCCGATCTGGTGGCGCGCGATGCCGCCGTTATCGCCGAGCTCGAAACCCGCGACACCGGCAAGGTGATACGCGAGACGAAGGCTGTCACGGGCTATGTTGCGGAATATTACCGCTATTACGCGGGCCTTGCCGACAAGATCGAGGGCGCGACGCTGCCGATCGACAAACCCGATCTCGAAGTCTCGACAAGGCGCGAGCCACTTGGAGTTGTCGCGGCGGTGGTGCCGTGGAACTCGCAGATGCTGTTGGCGGCCATGAAGCTGGGGCCGGCGCTGGCGGCCGGCAACACAGTGGTGCTGAAGGCATCGGAGGACGGGCCGGCACCGCTTCTCTATTTTGCCAAGCTCGTGCATGAGGCGGGCTTTCCAGACGGAGCGGTCAGTATCATCACCGGCTTCGGCGACGAGTGCGGGCGGGTGCTGACCTCGCATCCCCTCGTGGCGCGGGTCGCCTTTACCGGCGGGCCGGAGACGGCGCGGCATGTGGTGCGCAACACGGCGGAGAATTTCGCCGTGACGACGCTGGAGCTCGGCGGCAAGTCGCCAGTATTGGTGTTCGAGGATACCGCCATCGACTCGGCCGTCAATGGCGTCATCGCCGGCATCTTTGGTGCGACGGGGCAATCCTGCGTGGCGGGCTCGCGGCTTTTGGTGCACGAGTCGCTGCATGATGGCTTCGTGGCGCGTTTGGCGAAGCGGGCGGGCGAGATCAGGATCGGCGCGCCGCTCGACATGGCGACCGAGATGGGGCCGCTCGCAACGCTCCGCCAGCGCGACCGGGCGATCCGCCTGATCGCCGAAAGCGTCAAAGGAAGCGCGCAAGTCGTGACCGGCGGCAAGGCGCCGGACCGCAAGGGTTTCTATTTCGAGCCGACGATCCTGCTGGCGCCTTCGGCGGAGCTGCCCTGCGTGCAACAGGAATTCTTCGGGCCGGTCCTTTCAGTCCAGAAATTCAAGACTGAAGAGGAAGCCGTGGCGCTGGCCAACGGCACGCAATATGGCTTTGCCGCCGGCGTGTTCACGCAGAACCTGGCGCGGGCCCACCGCCTGACCAGGAAGCTCAGGGCGGGAGTCGTCTGGGTCAACACCTACCGCGCGGTGTCGCCGGTGGCACCCTTCGGCGGCAATGGCCTGACCGGATACGGGCGCGAAGGCGGGCTCGATGCGATCCGCGACTACACGCGGACGAAATCCGTGTGGATCGACACCTCGGTCGCACCGATGGCCGATCCCTTCGTGATGCGCTAGGAGGACGGCGTGACACGGGTGGCACTGATCGCCGGCGGGGCGCAGGGACTGGGAGCGGCCACCGCCCGGCGCTTTCTCCAGGACGGATTTGCCGGGGTCATGCTGCTCGACCGCAATGCCGCCAAGCTCGCCGCCACGCAGAAAGAGCTGGCCGCACTCGGCAAAGTGGAAACCATCTGCGGGGATCTGCGCGAGCAGCACCTGCCGGCGCGCTCGGTCGGCGAAACGCTCCAGGCCTTCGGGCGGCTCGACGTGCTGGTGAATGCCGCCGGCAACACCGAGCGTTGCGGCCTTGACGACACCACGCCGGAAGCCTTCGACCGGCTGTTCGATATCAACGTCAAGGCGCCCTTCTTCCTGATGCAGGAGGCGGTGAAGGCGATGCGCCGCGCCGAGTCGGGCGTCATCGTCAATGTGTCGAGCATGCTGGCCCATGGCGGGCCGCCCAATCTCGTCACCTATTCGGCCTCGAAGGGGGCGCTGGTAACCCTGACGCGGGCCGCCGCCAACGCGGTGAAGCGCGAGGGCATCCGCATCTTCGCCATCAATCTCGGCTGGACCCTTACCGACGGCGAGCAAGCCTTACAGACATCTTTCCACGGCATGCCGGAGGATTGGGCCGAGCGCATCGGTCGGCGCATGCCGGCGGGCCGCTTGATCAGGCCCGAGGATGTGGCGGCGCTGTGCGCCTATCTCGTCTCGCCTTCCGCCCAAATGATGACTGGTGCCGTCATCGATTTCGAGCAGATGCCGGTGGGCACCTTCGACGTGCACCCGGCGCTGGCGCCGGAGTGAAATGAACGGCAGCTAACGGCCCTTCCAGACAGGCTTGCGCTTTTCGGCGAAGGCTCTGGCGCCTTCAAGCTGGTCTTCGCTGGAATAGAGGATGTCGACGGTCCTGAGCTTGCGCCCGGTCACCATGTCGAAGGCCTGCTGGATCGGCAAGTGCATGGTTTCGCGCAGCGTCTCCTTGATGGCTGCGAAAACCAGCGGTGGGCCGTCGGCCAATGCTTGCGCCACTTGGCGGGCGCGGGCCATGAGCTGCGCGGCGGGCACAAATTCGTTGACGATGCCCCAGTGCCTGGCCTCGTGTACGTCGATGCGGCGGCCGGTGAACAGCATTTCGACGGCCACATGATAGGGAATGCGGCGCGGCAGCTTGATGGTGGCGGCGTCGGCCAGCGTGCCGGAATTGATTTCGGGAAGCGCGAAGGTGGCATGCTGGGCGGCGATGATGATGTCGCAGGAAATCATGATTTCGAAACCGCCGCCGAAGGCAAGCCCGTTGACGGCGGCGATCACCGGCTTGACAAGGCCGGGGAGCTCCTGCAAGCCGCCGAAGCCGCCGGCGCCATAGTCCGAGTCGGCCGCTTCGCCTTGGGCCGCGGCTTTCAGATCCCAGCCGGGGCAGAAGAATTTCTCGCCCGCCGCCGTGAGGATCGCCACCCGCAAGCCCGGATCGTCGCGGAAGGAGGCGAAGACATCGCCCATGACGCGGCTGGTGGCGGCGTCGATGGCATTGGCCTTGGGCCGGTCGATGGTCACCTCGAGAACGGGGCCATTGCGCGCTGTATGAATGGGCGAAGTCATGGTGTCCTCATCTTGATCAGGGCATCGACGGCGACGGCGCCATCGGGGAGAACGAGCAGGGGATTGACGTCGAGTTCCTCGACGAGGCCGCGATGCGCTTCGGCGAAGGCGGCGACCGCCTCGACGGCTTTGATGACCGCGAGGGGATCGCCGGATTTTCCGCGGAAGCCTTCGACGAGTTTCCAGACCTTGAGGGACTTCAGCGCCCGCTCGATTTCGGCCCGCGAGGTGGGGAGGATGATCGACACCGAATCGTCGAGAAGTTCGGTGAGGATGCCGCCGGCGCCGGCGACCAAAGCGAGCCCGAATTGCGGATCGGATTTGAGGCCGACGATCAATTCGGCGACGGCTCCCTTCACCATGCGTTCGACCAGAACTTCGGGAGCGAGCTTCGCCATGCGGGCGGCGGCTGACTTTACTTCTTCCGCGTTCTTGAGATTGAGGGCGACGCCGCCGGCCTCGGTCTTGTGGGCGATGGCGGCGGAAGAGACTTTCAGCGTCACCGGAAGCCCGAGCCTTTGCGCCGCCGCCACGGCGTCTTCCGCCTTGCAGAGGAGGCCTTCGGGAACGGCGAGGCCATGGGACTTGAGAAGCTGCTTGGCGGCGAATTCGCTTAAAATGCGCTCGCCCTGCCCACGCTTTACGGTTGCAATCATGGCCGGCGGCGCATCGCGCCGCGCCCAGTTGCGGCCGATCAATGCGGCGGCCTCGAAGGCGGTCAAGGCATCGTCGAGGCCCATCAAGGGGGCAATGCCATGGCGGGCGAGTTCATCGGCAAGTGTGAGCGGCATGCATTCGGGAAGCGAGGCCACCATGGCGGCGCGGGCTTTGGTGGCATCGGCGGCATTGATCAAGGCCTTGGCGGTCACCAGCCAGGTATCGGGCCGCATCTTGGGAGTGGTGGGAATATCGAGAATGAGCATGGCCACATCATAGCCGCCGCCGAGCACGGCGGAGAAGGTGGCGGTGAGCTTGGCTTCGTCATTCCAGATGAAGGTGTGATAGTCGAGCGGATTGTCGATGGCGACGTATTCGTTGAGCGTTGCGGCGACCTTGGGTCCGGTGCAGACATCGAAGGGCGGGAATTGCACCTGCTTGCCGATCGCCATGTCGGCGACGAGGGCCGCCTCGCCGCCGGAACAGCTCATCGAGACGAGGCGGTTGTCCTTCATGGGCCCGCCGTGATGCAGGAACTTCAGCGTTTCGACAAAACCGGTCACCGAGGTAATGCGGGCGATGCCGTAGCGGTCGAAGAGCGCGTCATAGAGCGTATCGGCGCCGGCGAGCGCCGCGGTATGGCTCATCGCCACCTTGGCGCCCTGTTCGGAACGGCCGGTCTTGAGGGCTAAGACCGGCTTGCGCCTGGCGCGGGCAATTGCAGCGGCGCGGGCGAAAGCGGGAACATCGGTGAGGCCTTCGATATGCAGGCCGATCGCCGTGATGCGCTCGTCGGCGGCCAAGGCCGCGAGCATCTGCGCCATGTCGACATCGGCCTGGTTGCCGATGGCGAAGACGCAGGCCACGGGGAGGGCGCGCCGCGTCATGGTGAAATTGCAGGCGATGTTGCCGGACTGGGTGACGATGGCGACGCCGGAGGCGCAGGGCTCGATCCCATGCTCGTCCGGCCACAGGGCGGCGCGGGCGAGACCGTTGACGAACCCGTAGCAATTGGGGCCCATCAGCGGCATGCCCTGGGCGGCGGCGAGGAGTTCGTCCTGCAGGTGCGTATCGCCGGTTTCGGCGAAACCCGACGCATAGATCACGGCGCCGCCGCAAGCCTTTTTCCTCAGTTCACCGACCATTTCGATGGTTGGCTGGCGCTTCACCGCAATGAAGGCGGCATCGACGGGGCCGTCGATGTCCGCGACGGAGTGGACGGTCTTGATGCCGCCGAGCTCATCGCGTTTGGGATGCACGGCCCAGATCTTTCCGGTGAAGCCGAGATCGCGGGTGCGGGAAATCGCGACGTCGCACTCATGCCCGCCGATGAAGGCGATGGAGCGCGGGTGGAGGAGGGGGGTGAGGGAGCGGGTCATGCGAGTTGCAGTTTCTGAAATCTTTTCGTCATCCTCCCAAAGGCCGCAACAGGGCGCGCGAGATGATGTGGCGCTGGATTTCGCTGGTTCCCTCCCAGATGCGCTCGACTCTGGCATCGCGCCAGATACGCTCGAGAGGAAGATCGGACATCAATCCCATGCCGCCGTGAATCTGGATCGCCTCGTCGGCGACGAAGGCGAGCATCTCGGTGGCCTTGAGCTTGGCCATGGCCATGTCCATGTCGGTCACGGTCTTGTTGTCGAATTTCCAGGCGGCATCGAGGGTCAAAAGTTCGGCGGCCTTGAGTTCCATCGCCATGTCGGCGAGCTTGAAGGAGACGCCCTGGAACTTGCCGATCTGCTGGCCGAACTGGACGCGGTCGACGGCATATTGCTTGGCGTAGTCGAGGGCGCGTTCGGCGCGGCCCAGGCAGGTGGCGGCGACCTGCAGGCGGGTGGCGCCGAGCCAGTCATTGGCAACGTCGAAGCCCTTGTGCAGTTCTCCCAGAATTTGCCCCTTGTGCACGCGGCAATCGTTGAATTCGAGGATGCAGTTGTTGTAGCCGCGGTGCGAGACGTTCCTGTAGCCCTGGCGCACCGTATACCCCGGGGATCCCATGTCGATCAGGAAGGCGGTGATGAGCTTCTTCTTGCCGCGCGGCGTATCCTCCTCGCCGGTGGCGGCAAACAGGATCACAAAGCTTGCCTCATCGGCGTGGCTGATGAAATGCTTGGTGCCGTTGATGACGAAATCGCCGCCAGCGGCGCGGGCGAAGGTCTTCATGCCGCGCACGTCGGAGCCGGTGCCAGGCTCGGTCATGGCGAGGCAGTCGGATTTCTCGCCGCGCACCGAGGGCAGGAGATATTTCTCGCGCTGCTCGCCCTCACAGGCCATGAGAATGTTGGAGGGGCGCGCCACGCAGTTCCAGTGCAGGGCATAATTGGCGCGGCCCAGTTCCTTTTCGTAGAGAACCCAGGTCAGTGTATCGAGGCCGGCGCCGCCCACTTCGGCGGGCATATTGGCGGCATAGAGGCCCGCCGCGATTGCCTTCCGCTTCAACTCGTCGCGAAGATCGTGGCGGAGCACGCCGGTTTCCTCGATCTCGGCCTCGTGCGGATAAAGCTCCCTCTCGACGAAATCGCGCGTCGTCTTAACGATCATCTGCTGTTCTTGCGTGAGTTGGAAGTCCATGGGCCTTACCTGATGTGCATGGTTTCGAGATGGCCGTCGACGGCGATGGCCTGACCATTGACCATCCTGGCGGCCGGCGAAGCGAGGAACAGGCACATGTCGGCCACTTCGTCCGGCTCCACGAAGCGGGGGATGGACTGCGACCAAGTCATTTCCTTCGCAACCACTTCGAAGGCAACGCCGCGAATGTCGGCTTCGCCCTGGATCACCCGGTTAATGCGTTCGCCGCGCACCGCACCCGGGCAGATGGCATTGCAGCGGACATTGTGGGGGCCGAGCTCGATGGCCAGCGATTTGGTCAGGCCCACCACCGCCCATTTCGCCGCCGCATAGGGAGTGCGGTTGCCGAAGCCGTAGAGGCCCGCCGTCGAAGACAGGTTGACGATCGAGCCCGACCTTTGCGCCTTCATCACCGGTGCGGCGCGCCTGGCGCAGAGGAAATGCGAGTCGAGGCAGACTTCGAGGCATTCGCGCCAGTCGGCATAGTCGATGTCGTCGACGGGCGCCGTCGGTCCCTTGATGCCGGCGTTGTTGACCATGACATCGAGACCGCCCAGATCGTCGAGGGCCTCGTCGAACCAGGCGTCGATCTCGCCTTCGCTGCGCACATTGACGTGGGTCGCGGCGATCTCCGGAAATTCCTCGCGGAAGGAGGCGAGCGCCTCTTCGTTCACATCGCAGATGTGCACCTTGGCGCCATCGGCGGCGAAGGCCTTGGCGATGGCGCGGCCGATGCCCGAGGCGGCGGCGGTGATCATGACGCGCTGTGACATATCGAAATTTCACTCTCTCATTTCGTCACCCCGGCGAAAGCCGGGGTCCATTGAGCCCTATCCATTAGCATTATGCAAATTGAACCGGCTAAGGGGGTCCCGGCTTTCGCCGGGATGACGGACTTACTTCTTTCGCCCCATCTTCGCTTCGCGTTCGAGCACCAGCCCGGCGCCCACCTTGTGCTTGCGGAACAGCTTCATCATGTCCACCAGAATGGCGTTGCGCTTTGCCTCGATCGCCGCGACGCTGCGGCCGCCGGCCTGGGCCTCGCAGCCTTCGACCAGGCGCTTTTCGAGTGCGGCATTCCATTTGGGGAATTTGAGATCGGTCCAGGGCAGCTCCAAGGCGGGATCGAACTGCTTGATGAAATCGCGCATGCCGCCGGCACCGCCGGCCAGATGATAGGTGAGGAAGGAGCCCATGAAGGCCCAGCGCAGGCCGGCGGAATAGACGATCGAATCGTCGATGTCGCCGGTCGTGCCGATGTCCTTGTCGAGAATGTTGAGCGCCTCGCGCCATAGGGCCTCCTGCAGGCGGTCGCAGATATAGCCGTCGATCTCCTTCTTGAGGCGCAGCACATGCATGCCGATCGCCTCGAAATAGGCGCCGGCGCGGTGCATGGCGTCCTCCGAGGTCGCAGTACCCGGCACGGTTTCGACCAGCGGCAAGAGATAGACCGGATTGAAGGGGTGGCCGACGATGACGCGCTCGGGATGGCGGCATTGCGATTGCAGGCGGGTGGGTAGGAAGCCGGAGGAAGACGAAGCGATGATGACCTCTGGGCGGGCGGCCGCATCGATGTCGCGGAACAGCCTGATCTTGAGGTCTTCGCGCTCGGGTGCGGCTTCATGTATGAAGTCGGCTTTCGAGGCCATCTCCTTGAGATCGGTGGTGAAAGTGAGCTTGCCGCGCTTCAGCTTGCGGAGCTGCAGCTTGGCCATCGAGGGCCAGGCGACCTTGATCGCCGCGCGCAGCCTGGCTTCGGCGGCGGGCTGGACGTCATAGGCAATGACGTCAAACCCGCGGATCAGGAGCCGCGCCGCCCAACCGGCGCCGATCAGGCCGGTGCCGGCAATGCCGACGGTTTGGATGGAAGTCATCTCAGGTCCTCGGCTTCAGTTTCAAAATCTCGCGGCCCTCGTCGGGCGTTGCGGCCTTGGTTCCGAGAATTTCGAGAATCTTCACGGCCTTGTCGACCAGGGCGCCGTTCGAGGCGTGGACGCCCTTTTCGAGCCAGAGATTGTCCTCGAGGCCGACGCGGACATGGCCGCCGAGGAGCACCGCCTGGGCCACGGCGGGGAATTCGTTGCGGCCGATGCCAAAGGCGGCCCAGACGGCATTCTCCGGGAGCTGCGCCTTCTGATAGGCCATGGTCTCCGAGTCATAGGGAGCGCCCCAGGGTATGCCGAGGCAGAGCTGGAACAGCGGCGGATCGTCGATCAGGCCTTCGGCGCAGAGCTGCTTGGCGAACCACAAATTGCCGGAGTCGAAGATTTCCATTTCCGGCTTGACGCCATAGGACTTGATCAGCCGGGCCTGCTCACGCAATTGCGCCGGGGTCTGCACGACGATGGTGTTGCCGTCGCCGAAATTGAGCGAGCCACAATCGAGGGTGCAGAGTTCCGGACGCAGTTCCGCCACATGCAGGAGCCGCTCGACGGGGCCGACGAGATCGGTGCCGTTCTTGCCCCATTGCATCGGCGTCTCGCCGGGGCCAACTTCGAGATCGCCGCCCATGCCGGCGGTCAGGTTGACGATCACTTCCTTGTTTTTGGCGCGGATGCGCTCGACGACTTCGCGATAGAGATGGACGCCGCGCGCGCCCTTGCCGGTCTTGGGATCGCGGACATGGCAATGCACCACGGTGGCGCCGGCGGTAGCCGCCTCGAGCGCCGAATTGGCGATCTGCTCGGGCGTCACCGGAATGGCGGGATGCCTGCCCACCGTGTCGCCGGCACCGGTGACGGCGCAGGTAATGATGATTTTCGGGTTCATGGGTTGCTCCTCGATGCGGGCCACAGTGTATCGGGCGGCGTCGCGTCGATTTGACTTTTTTCGCCATCATCCTATCAATTTTCGACAATGGTCCAGTATGACGTCACCTTCCTGCTGATCCCGCGATTTTCGATGATCGCGCTCTATGGGGCGGTCGAGCCGTTGCGCGTCGCCAACCGCTTCGCCGGGCCGGTGTTCTCCTGGTGCTTCGTCTCGGCGGACGGCGAACCGGTGGCGGCCTCCAACGACATTCCGGTTTCAGTCTCGGGCGGGCTCAAGGACATCGGCCGGCCGGCCATGGCGGTGGTCTCGGCCAGCTATGAGCCGGAACGGGGAACGACCAAGCCGGTGCTGGCGGCGCTCCGCAAGCTGGCGCGCGACAAGGTGTTGCTGGCGGGGATCGACACGGGGCCGTTCCTGCTCGCCGAGGCAGGGGTGCTCGACGGCCATCGCGCCACCTGCCATTGGGAGAGCTTGCCGGGTTTTCGGGAGAGCTACCCCGCGGTGCAGGCAACCCAAGCGCTCTATGAGATCGACCGCGGCCGCATGACTTGCGCCGGAGGTGCCGCGGCCATCGACATGATGCTGGAGTGGATCGGACGGCTTCTCGGCCGGCCGCTGGCCGTGACCGTGGCGGATCAGTTGGTGCATTTCCGTTATCCGGACGGCGAGCCCGCGGCGCGGGTGCCGGCCAGGGCCCGCTATGGCACCGGCGATCCCCGGCTTCTCGCCATCATCGCGGCGATGGAAGGCGAGGGCGAGGACCCACTCGATGCGGCGGCACTGGCCCTGATCGGCGGCCTGTCGGTGCGGCAGATGGAACGGCTGTTCGCACAGGCGCTCAAACAGCGGCCGATGGGTTTCTATCTGGATCTGCGGCTCGAGAAGGCCGAGCGGCTTCTCACCTATTCGCACATGAGTGTCCGCGACGTCTCGATCGCTTGCGGCTTCTCATCGCTGGCGCAGTTCTCCCGCGCCTTCAAGGCGCGGCGCGGCAGGCCGCCCTCGGCGCTCAGGCGCCGGGCTTCCGCGACTCCGCCGTTCAGGCTATAGCTTGGCTGCTGAGGGGGCCGCCGGATGAATTCGCTGATTGGGGCCATGACGATTCTGACGGCGGTGAATGTTACGCCGGCGCCGGAGAATTGGTGCCGCGTCGGCCAGACGGTGATGGTCCCCGACGGCCGCGAGGGACCGGTCACCTCGCTCGACGGCGACATCTGCCGCGTCCTCGTCTATGGCGAAAGTTATGTCTCGCTGTGGGCCTATTTCATCATCGAGCCGGTTTATCCCTCGGTCGAGGGCCAGCGCAAATTCGGGCATTAGATTACCCAAGCGCGCAATGAGACAACACTTGTTCAGGATCGCCTCGCGGCTCGTCATGCGGCCTCTGCACCGGCAGATGCGCGGCATGACGCTGGGTGCGCGCACCGCGGCGATCGACGCGCAGGGCCGCGTGCTGCTGGTGCGTCACGGCTATGCGCCGGGCTGGATATTGCCGGGCGGCGGAGTCGAGCGCGGGGAGACGGTATTTGCCGCGGCCTTGCGGGAGCTGCGCGAGGAAACCGGCATCGTGGCGGAGGAGGAGCCGCGGCTGCATGGCTTCTTCTGCAACCACGAACGGTTCCCGGGCGATCATATCGCCTGTTTCGTATTGCGCCAGTTCACCCGCCAGCCCTTCAAGCCGTCGGCGGAAATCGCCGCGGCCGAGTTCTTTGCCGCTGATCGCCTGCCTGCGGATACGACCGCCGGCACGAGGCGGCGGATCGAGGAAATCCTGTCCGGACGGCCCGTTGCCCATCACTGGTAGATCGGCGCTTGACCGCGGCTTCATGCGCCGCTATTGCGCCTGCCATGAACCGGACCGGAAGCATCTGCCTGCGACGACGCGCCCGTGAGACGCGCTCTTAAGCCTATCCGATCCCACTTCGCCATCATCGACGATCTGCGCTGCGGGACCGGATAGTCCACCGAAACCCGTTGCAGGATCTCAACCATGACCGGTTCCCATTCCGTCGAAGACGTCCAGGCCGCCGACGCGGCGCATATCGAATTGCTGCTCGATGCCAGCTTCGGCATCGATCGCCGCACCAGGACAACTTACCGGCTGCGCGAGGGCAACAACCCGGTTGCCGGCCTGTCGCTCCTGATCCGCGACAGGGAGGTGGGAATTTCAGGCGCTATCAGCTTCTGGCCGCTGAAGATCGGCAAACGGGGCACCGATGCCCTGTTGCTGGGGCCGCTGGCGGTGCACCCCGAGCGGCAAAATCTGGGGATCGGCCTGGCGCTGATGCGTGAAGGCCTGGGGCGCGCCAAAGCCATGGGGCACGCCCTCGTCATTCTGGTTGGCGACCAGCCCTATTATGCGCGGGTGGGATTTGAACCGCTTCCCGAAAACCGCCTGCTGCTGCCCGGTCCCGTCGATCCCAAGCGTTTTCTCTATCTGGAACTGGTGCCCGGCGCATTGGCGGAAGCGCAGGGACTGGTGCTGCCGCCGCACCGCTTTGCCGAGTTGTCAGCGGCCCTCGCGGTACCACATGGCGCAAACCGCGAGCAGCAGCGCGCCGAGGCTTAGGAGCGTGGCGAAGAGCGGGATCTCGATGATGGCGGTCACCCGATAGGCGCCATTGGCCTTGAAGCCGATCCAGCCGGCGCCGGAGGTTTGGCGGCCCGCCGCCGCCTTGACCACGCGCGGCATGCCGTCTTCGAGCCAGGCGATGCCGCCGCCGGTTGCCTTGGAAACCGGCGCCACCCTGTCCGCCGTGGCGATCACGTCGGCGGCTTCCTTCGCATCGGCACTGCCCGCCGCCGCCACCGCCTCGAGCTTACCGTCGGCCAGGCGATGCAGGCCCGCTTCAGCAATGTCGAGACGGCCCTGCCACTGGCCGGGCGATTGTTCGGTGAGTTGAACAGCCGCGGTCTTGCCGGAGGGCAGCGTCACGGTGACGGGTGCCACCCCATCCGCCATGGTGCGGCGCTCGACCACCAGCTGGCGGCCTTCCTGCCGCCCGCCGAGTGCCTCCTCCTCGAGATCGGGTTCCTTCATCAGCCAGTGGGCGGCGCGGCGCAGCAATTCGGTCTGCGGGCCGCCGCCATCATAGCCGCGGGCCCACAGCCAGCCGTGATCGGACAGAAGCTGGGCCACCCGGCCTTGGCCGCGGCGCGACAGCACCAGAAGCGGCCTTTCCTCGCTGCCCGACATCACCACATCGCCCTCCGCCGGCTCGCTGTCGATCAGGCGGAACCAGCGGCCCCAGGTCGGTGTTTCGCCTTCGCCGCCCGGCAGCAGGCGGGTGACGGGATGGCGGCGGCCCAGTGCGGTCAACTGCGGGCGGAAAGCGCCTTCGATCACCCGGCCGGTCGGCGGAGCCGCGACAACGTCGGCGAGCGGCGTGGCAAAGAGGCCGTCGGTGGCGGCGAAATCGGGTCCCGAGGCGATCAGCACCGCACCGCCGCGGCTCACATAGTCGGCCACATTGGCGAGATAGGTGAGCGGCAGCACCGCCTGGCGGCGGTAGCGGTCGAAGATGATGAGATCGAATTCGTCGAGCTTCTCGACGAAGAGTTCGCGGGTCGGGAAGGCGATGAGAGCGAGTTCCTTGATCGGCGTGCCGTCCTGCTTTTCCGGCGGGCGCAGGATGGTGAAATGCACCAGATCGACGGAGGCATCGGCCTTGAGCAGATTGCGCCAGGTGCGCTCGCCCGGATGTGGCTCGCCGGAGATGAGCAGCACCCGCAACCGGTCGCGGATACCTTCCACAACCGCGATGGCGCGGTTGTTCTGCGCCGAGATTTCGCCGGGCATCGGTTCGGCTTCGATCTCGGCGATGTTCTGGCCGCCGTGATCGATGGGGAAGGAGAACTCGACGACGCGGCCCGGCGCGACATTGGCTGCCTGCGCCTCGCGGCCGGCCAGCCTCACCGTCACCGCCACGGGTGCGCCGCCGCCGCCCACGTCTTCGACATGGAAGCGCATCGACTGCTCCTTGCCGACGATGCCGAAGCGCGGCGCCTGGTCGATCACCACGCGGCGGTCGCGCTCGTTCTTGCTGCCGGTCAGGAGCGCATGCAGCGGGCCGCCGATACCCGACTTCGACGGATCGGCGGGAACATCGTGGACCTGGCCATCGGTCACCATCACCGCCCCGGCAAAGCGCTCGGGGGGGATTTCGGCGAGCGCCCGGTTGAGCGCCTCGAAGGCTCGGGTGCCGTCGTCGTCGGCCGATATGCCGGAGCGAACCGAGACGACGCGCAATTCGAGATTGTCGAGGCGCCGGGCGATTTCCTTTAGCGCCTGTTCGGCGGCATCGGCCTGCGCAAGGCGGTTGCCCGCCTCCTGGCTCAGGCTGCGGTCGATGACGGCGACGGCGATGTCGCTCAGCGCCTCGCGTTCCTCGTTGCGGATCGAGGGATCGGCAAGTGCCAGAAGCAAGAGAGCGAACGCCAGGCTGCGGAGCCACCAGCCGCGGCTCCTGGCCAGCGCCGAGGCGGCGATCAGAATGAGACCGGCGGCGGCCAGCGCGGCGATGAGCCACAGCGGCAGGACGGGAGCGAAGGAAACCTGCCAGCCCATCTATTGCCCCAGCCGTTCGAGGAGGGCGGGCACATGCACCTGGTCGGCCTTGTAATTGCCGGTCAAGACATACATCACGATGTTGATGCCGGCGCGGTAGGCCATTTCGCGCTGACGGCCGTTGCCGGGAACGGCCGCATAGAGCGGCCGGCCGAGATCGTCCACCGCCCAGGCGGCGGCATAATCGTTGGAACCGATGATGATCGAGCTGACGCCGTCGGCATTGCCGGTCACCGAGCCTTGCGCGTCGGCGCGCTCGACCCAGAGCTGGCCGCGATCATAGCGGCCGGGGAAGGACTGCAACAGATAAAAGGCCTTGGTCAGCACGTGTTCGGCGGGAACCGACTCGAGTGGCGGAATATCGAGCTTCGCCAGCATGCGGCGCAGCGCTTCGGTCGAGGCCGTGACGCCGCCGGAGAGCGACTCGAAGCCGGCGCCATCGTCACGCAGGTCGAAGAAGATGGTGCCGCCGTTCTTCATGAAAGCATCGATGCGGGCAAGGGCGGCATCGGAGGGCACGGAGGTCTCGCTGCGCACCGGCCAATAGAGCATCGGGAAGAACACGATCTCGTCGCGCTCGATGTTGATGCCCATGGGATCGCCTGGCTCGACCGAGGTGCGGTCCTTGAGAATGACACCCAGTCCCTTCAGGCCTTCCTCGCTGATGCGGTCGATCTCGGCATCGCCGGTGAGCACATAGGCGAAGTGGGTCTCCAGCGTACTGCGCAAGGCGAAGTCGTCGACGTCCTGGGCCCGTGCCGCATCTGGCGCGGCGAGGACGGCCACCAGCAGCAGCGACGCAGCGGCTCCGCCCATGCGCAGCCGCCGCCAGCCACCGCCGAGGGTGAGAGCGGCAATGCAGTCGAAGAGGAAGAGAATGACGGCTGCGGCGAAGGCGAAAGGTGCGAGCGCCATTGCCGGGAGCGGCGTCAGCGAGCGCAGTGCAATGCCGGACGGCAGGTCCTTTACCGGCACGATGGCCTCGCCGCCTTGCGCGATATTGATGGCGCGTTCCATAGCGCCGCGGACATAGAGGCCGGCGGGATGTTCCGGCGAGGCCACCGCCTTGTCGATTGCGGCCAAGGCGATGGGGCGCGAGTCGGCCAAGGGAGCGATCAGCTCGCCATGGCCCGAAAGCGCCCGGCGCGGGCTGAAGGCGGTGGCCGCATCGGCGCCCGGCGCGCCTCCGGCTGCGGCGCCACCGCCGGCACCGGGGGCGAGATCGGCGACCCGGCGCAGCATTTCGACGAACAGGCCGGTGAGCGGCAAGTTGGACCAGTCGGCATTGGCCGTCACATGGAACAGCACCACGAGGCCCTTGCCCTTGCGCTCGGCCGTCACCAATGGGGTGCCGTCCTCAAGACTTGCCCAGACCTTGTCGGGGAGTTCGTTGTCGGGTTCGGCCAGAACCTGGCGGGTGACGCGGATCGCGCCATCCGGTGTCAGGCCGGCAAAGGGGCTCTTTTCCGGAAATGGCTGCAAGGCTTGCGGCGTTTCCCAGCTCAAGGCGCTGCCGAGCTCGCGTCCGCCTTCACGCAGCCTGACCGGAATGAGCCCGTCCTGGGCGCCGGCAAGGCGGGGTCCGGCGAAACGCACCAGCACGCCGCCGCGCTCCAGCCATGATGCCACCATCTGTGCGGTCTCCTGGGGAAGCACGCCGATGTCGGCCAGCACCAGCATGGAAAGTCCGGCGTCGAGTCGCTCCTTGAGCGCCCGGGCATCGGCAGGCTCGGCGAGTTCGGCATAGGGCTCCAAAGCCCGCGAGACATAATAAAGCGGCGACAGCAAAGGCTGCGCCGCCTCGAGCGCGGTGCCCGATTGCAGCGCCACGGATTTGCGCCGCCAGCGGTCGTCAAAAAGGAATGTAGCGGCGGCATTGCGCTCGCCTTCGATCTCGATGCGCTGGACCTCGTTGCGCAGCTCGACGGGAAGCTCGAGGACCACCTTGGCGTTGCCGCCGCCGGCGGCGAAATTCAGCGTGGCATCGGCGAGATCGCGGCCATTGCCCGCCAAGGCACGGACTTTCGCGGTGCCTGCCTGACTGGCAATTGCCCGCAACGCGGCGATCTCGATGCGGCCGCCGTCGATCGCCGGGGTTGCCAGCGCCAGCGGCAGTTGCGCGGTCTCGGGCATGACGGCTTCAACCGATGCATTGCCGTTTGCAAGGGCGCCAAGTCCGGCAGCAAATTCCTTGGCCCCGCCGCGATCGACGCCATCGCCGATCCACACGATGCGGAGCTCCGAACCGCTACCAAAGGCCGCCTTCAGTCGCGCCAGGAGGCCTTGGTAATCGGGATCGAGTGCCTTGGGCTCAAGGGTCGCGGCCTTGCGCCCGGCGGCCGCGGCGGAGAGTGGCACGAGGTCAACGGGCCGGGCCTCGGACGTCGTGGTGGCAAGTGTCACGGTGGCGCCGGCCCGTCTCGCATTGTCGAGAACTTCAGCGATGATCGCCTGGCGCTTGTCCCAATGGCGGGCGGCGGCCCAACTGTCGTCGACGATGAGCAGCAGCGGCTCTCCGCCCATGGCGGCGACATGGCCCGGCGCATGGAGGGGATGCGCGACACCAATGATGACGAGGGCGGCGATGGCGAGTCTGAGCAGCATCAGCCACCATGGCGTCTTGTCCAGCTGCTCCTGCCGGTTCACCAGTTCGAGCAGAAGCCGCAGCGGCGGAAAACGCAGCGTCTCGGGCCGGGGTGGAGTGAATCGCAACAGCCACCAGATGACCGGTAGCAGCAGCAGCCCGGCGAGAGCCAGCGGCGTGGTGAAGGTCAAGGCCTGCAGGAAGCCCGTCATGCGATGCCCCCCACGCCGAAGGCGCGGCTCTTGGCGCCGCCGATGAGCCCGTGCAGCAACATCAGCAAGTGGGCGACGGAGCGGTCGGTGCGGTGGGCGGTGAAGCTCCAGCCGGCGCGGAAGGCGATATCGCGCAGCGCCTCGCGGTGGCCGCGAAACTTCTCGCCATAGGCCTCGCGCAGCAATTCGGTCTTGCCGGCGAGGAAGCGCAGCGGTCCCGCCATTTCCCAGAATTCCATGCGGCCGGCATAGGGGAGCGTCTCTTCGGCGGGATCGACGACCTGGATGAGATGGCCGTTGACGCCCGATGCGGCAAAACCGGTCACCGCCTTGCGGATGTCGTCCGGCCGCTCGTAGAAATCGGCGAGCAGCACGGCGCTGGAATAGCGCCGCAGCGGCCCCGCTGCCGGAAGGCCCGGTCCCTGCTGGTGCTGCATCCATTCGGCGATCCGCGCCAGGCTGCCGCGGGCATGGCCGGGTGCCAGAGGGCTGCCGATGGCGGCGAGCCGCTCATGGGCGCGCACTGCAAGGGCGCCGAGCGCTAGGGCTACCAGCATGGCGCGGTCGCGCTTGGTGGTTTTCGCAAGATGCGATTTGAAGGCCATGGTGGGCGCCGGCGAGGCCCACAGCCACAAGGTGTTGGCGGCCTCCCATTCATTTTCCCGGATGAACACACGGTCCGATCTGGCGGATTTGTGCCAGTCGATGCGCTGCACCGAATCGCCGAAACTGTAAGGCCGGTACTGCCAGAAATTCTCGCCGGGCCCGGCGCGCTTGCGGCCATGCACGCCGAGTATGACGGTGGCGGCGATCCGCTCGGCTTCCACCAGCAGGGGCGGCAGTGCCCGCGAGGCCGCCTCGGCGCGGTCGGTGAGCAGGATCGCGGGCGCGGATGACATGCGGGGATGGGTCAGGCGAGCATGTCCTTGAGCCGGCCGATGACGCTGTCCACCGAATGGCCCTCGGCGCGGGCGGTGAAATTCAAGGCCATGCGATGGCGGAAAACCGGCCGGACCAGCGCCAGCACATCCTCGACCGAGGGCGACAGCCTGCCTTGCAACAGCGACCTGGCGCGGGCGCCGAGCATCAGCGCCTGGCTGGCGCGCGGGCTCGGGCCCCAGGCGACGTTCTGGTTGACGAAGCTGTCGGCTTCGGGACCGGGCCGCGCGGCCCGGACGATCTTCAGAATGGCTTCGGCCACCTGCTCGCCGACCGGAATGACCCGCGTCAGGCGCTGGGCATTCATCAGTTCGGCGGTGGTGAGGACTTTCTCGGCCGCCGCCTCCTCGGTGCCGGTGGTGGCGAAGAGCATGCGGCGCTCGGCCTCCAGCGCCGGATAGGGCACGTCGATCTCAAGCAGGAAGCGGTCGAGCTGGGCCTCGGGCAGCGGATAGGTGCCTTCCTGTTCGATCGGGTTCTGGGTGGCCAGAACATGGAAAGGGCGCGGCAAATCGTGGCGCTCGCCGGCGACGGTGACATGGTGTTCCTGCATCGCCTGCAGCAGTGCTGACTGGGTGCGCGGGCTGGCGCGGTTGATTTCATCGGCCATCAGCAACTGGCAGAACACCGGCCCGGGCACGAAACGGAAGTGGCGGCGGCCGGTGTCGCTTTCCTCCAAAACCTCGGAACCGAGAATGTCGGCCGGCATCAGGTCGGGTGTGAACTGCACGCGCTTTTCCTCGAGGCCCAGAACGCGGCCCAGGGAGGTGGCAAGCTTGGTCTTGGCGAGGCCGGGCACCCCCACAAGCAAGGCATGACCGCCGCCGAGAATGGCGGTGAGCGCCAGTTCGATCACATCGTCCTGACCGAAAATCACCCGGCCCATGGCGGCGCGCACCTTTTCCAGGCGGGCGCCGACGCTTTCAAGTTCGCCGATGATCTTGCGGTCTGCTTCATTGATGCTTGCCATGGGTCTCACTATAGTTTGCCGAGCTAGGGATGGAGGACCGGCCGTTGTTTTGGCGTTAACGGCATCCTCCCGAAGGAGAATGGCCTAAAAGAGGCGGGTAAATGGCGACTCACTCAGCGAACCGGGCCCGGCCATCATGACGGCGGACGTGCGCGATGCAAGCAACCCGTTGCGCGGGCTGAAGCAAGCCGCGGGTGCGGCCAAGGGCGCGGCCCCGGTGCATCTGTGGAACCCGCCATTCTGCGGCGACCTCGACATGCGGATCGCCCGCGACGGCACCTGGTTCTACATGAATTCGCCGATCGGCCGGAAGCCCTTGGTCAAGCTGTTCTCCTCGGTGCTGCGGCGCGACGAGGACGGCAAATTCTATCTGGTGACGCCGGTGGAAAAATGCGGACTTAGCGTCGAGGATGCGCCGTTCGTGGGCGTCCGCATGCGGGCGGAAGGCGAAGGCCGCAATCAGGCGATCCGGTTCGAAACCCAGGTGGACGATGAGGTCACCGTCGATGCCGCGCATCCTCTACGCTTCGAAACCGAAGCAGGCACCGGCGGCCTCAAGCCCTATGTGCTGGTGAGGGCGCGGCTCGAGGCCTTGGTGTCGCGGGCGCTGTTCTACGATCTCGTGGCCCGCGGCACGACCGAGAATGGCTGGTTCGGCGTGTGGTCGTCGGGACAATTCTTTCCGATGCGGCGGGCCGCCGACATCGGCATCGGGGCATGATGGCGGAGTTCCGCTTCGACGAGACGGAATTCCGGGCACTGGCCAAGGAGCGGCTGCATGCGGTTCCTCCGGAGGCCCATCGGCGCAGCGACGACGATCTCAACCCGCAAGCCCCCGTCATTGCGCCGGTGGCAAAGCCGAAGCCCGCCGCGGTGCTGGTGCCGGCGGTGGCGCGCGCGCACGGACTGACGCTGCTTCTCACCCAGCGCACCGAGCATCTGGCGCGCCATGGCGGTCAGGTGGCCTTTCCCGGCGGACGCGTCGATGTGAGCGATGCCGGGCCCGTCGCGGCGGCGCTGCGCGAAGCGGAAGAAGAGACCGGGATCGAGCGCCGATTCGTCGAGCCGGTCGGCTTCCTCGATACCTATCTCACCAGCACGGCCTATCGTGTGGTGCCGGTGGTGGCACTGGTGCGCGAGGGCTTTCACATCGCGCCGCATGCAGGCGAGGTGGCGGCGGTGTTCGAAGTGCCGCTCGCCTTCCTGATGGACCCGGCGCATCATGAGCGGCATTCGCGCGAATGGCAGGGCAAGCAACGCTTCTACTATGCGATGCCGTGGCAGGACCGCTATATCTGGGGCGCCACCGCCGGCATGATCCGCAATCTCTATCATCTGATGTACGAACCGCGATGAACAGGCTTCCGTCCTTGGCGCGGGCGGGCTGGCTCAAGGAGCCGGAGCTCAAACGTATCTTCGCCGCCATCGCGGCGGCGGGCGGCGAGGCGCGGGTGGCGGGAGGAGCGGTGCGCAACGCGCTGCTCGGCCGGGCCATCGCCGACATCGATCTTGCCACCACGCTGGCGCCCGAGACGGTGACGGCGGCCTGCACGAAAGCGGGACTGAAGGTGCATCCCACCGGCATCGACCATGGCACGGTGACGGTGGCGGCGGGAAAACGCGCCTTCGAAGTGACGACCCTGCGCCACGATGTCGAGAGTTTCGGCCGCCACGCCAGGGTCGCCTTCACCGGAGACTGGCAGGCGGATGCGCTTCGCCGCGACTTCACGGTGAACGCGCTCTACTGCGACGAGCATGGTAAAATCTACGATTTTACAGATGGCTACAAGGACATTCTGAAAAAGAGAATCCGCTTCGTGGGAAGGCCTGGGCAGCGCATCGCGGAAGACTATCTGCGCATCCTGCGCTTCTTCCGGTTTCATGCGCAGATCGGCAGGGGTGCCCCCGACAAGGCTGGGCTTGCCGCCTGCATCCGGCTGCGCAAGGGCCTCGACCGGCTGTCGGCCGAGCGCATCCGCCAGGAACTGTTCAAGCTCTTGGCGGCGCCGGGCGCGGTGGCGACGCTGAAGCTGATGGCGAAGCGCGGCATACTCCGGCATATTCTTCCGTACACTGAGGATTGGCGGGTGCTGCGGCGGCTGCCGCCCGATCCGATCCTGCGGCTCGGCGCGATTGCCGCGGAACCCGGCGGGCTCAAGGAACGGCTGCGGCTCTCCAACCGCGAGGCGGATCGGATCGCCGCACTCGCTTCGGCCCCTGCGCTGTCGCCGGAGCTGCGCGAAGCCGAACGGCGCGCCTTGCTCTATGGCCTGGGCGCGCAAGCCTGGCGCGATGCGGTGCGGCTCGCCTGGGCCCGGTCGCGGGCGCCGATCGATGATCGCGGCTGGCGCCGGCTCGCGGGCCTGGCGGAGCGCTGGCCGGTTCCGGTCTTCCCGGTGACCGGACGCGACTTGACCGGACGGGGCATGAAGCCGGGGCCGGAACTGGGCGCCACGCTGCGGCGGCTCGAGGACTGGTGGATTGCATCGGGTTTCAAGCCGGGCAAGGATGCGATACTGGCGCGTCTCGGCCAGATGTGAAAGGCGAGGTGAAGAACATGGCCGATCTTGTGGTGCTGAAGACCACGGGCAAGGGAGCGCCCAAGCCCGAAATCGGCGCGCCCGAGGCGAGCAAGCTCATCAAGGGCAAGTACAAGACAAGGACCTGGAACCATTTTGCCGGCGACAACGGCCGGCTCTATTGCGGCATCTGGGAATCGACGCCGGGCAAGGTAGCGATCGACTATACCGAATGGGAATTCTGCCATCTGATCGCCGGGCAGGCGGTGCTGACCAACGATGCCGGCAAGAAATGGAGTTTCAAGACAGGCGATGCCTTCATCATTCCGGCGGGCTTCAAGGGCACCTGGGAGACGGTCAGGACGGTGCGCAAGCACTATGTGATCCTGCTGCCGAAGGGTTGACGGTGAGAGGCTTTCGGCCATGACCGTTAGGTCGGTTCTCGTCACCGGGGCGGCGCGGCGCATCGGGAGGCAATTGGCGCTCGATCTGGCGGCCGACGGCTGGGATGTGGCGGTTCACTGCAATGCCTCGCGCGGCGAGGCGGAGGAGGTGGCGGGCCGCATCGAAAGGGCGGGCCGCAAATCCTGCGTGGTGCAGGGCGACCTCGCCCTGCCCGAAGTTCCGGAGCGACTCATCGCCGAAGCCGCAAAGGCGCTGGGCGGATTGACCTGCCTCATCAACAATGCCTCGGTGTTCGAACCCGATGTCGTGGGTTCGATCACGGCGGCGAGCTGGGCCCGGCATCTCGACACCAATCTGCGCGCCCCCGTTTTCCTTTCGCAGGCCTTCGCCCGGCAATTGCCGAAGGGCGCTTCCGGCAACATCGTCAACATCATCGATCAGCGGGTGTGGAAGCTCAATCCGAAATTCTTCTCCTACACGATGTCGAAATCGGCGCTGTGGACGGCAACCCGCACGCTTGCCCAGGCGCTGGCGCCGGCGATCCGCGTCAACGCCATCGGCCCCGGGCCGGCGCTGCCCAATATCCGCATGGACGAGGAGGATTTCGCCAAACAGTCGCGGTTGACGCTCCTGGGCCGCGGCACGTCGCCCGCGGAAATCTCGGCGGCGGCGAAATTCATACTGTCGCAGCCGGCGCTGACCGGCCAGATGATCGTGCTCGACGGCGGCCAGCATCTGGTCTGGCAGACGCCGGACGTGGTCGAGGTCAATGAATGAGCACGACGCCGAAAATCACCCACCATGTGGCCAGCGGCAAGGCGCGGCTCCGGCATGTGTTCGTGCGCGATCTGGAAGTCATGGCCACCCTCGGCATCCACGAACACGAGAAGCTCAAGCCGCAGCGCATCATCGTCAGCATCGACCTGTCGGTGAAAGAGGGCGACGACCCGATGGTCGACGACATCAGGAATGTGGTGAGCTACGAGATCGTGGTGAGGAAGGTGGAGGCGATCATCGCCCAGGGCCATGTCAATCTGGTGGAGACCCTGGCCGAACTCTTCGCCGAAGCATGCCTGAAGGACAAGCGCGTGGTGGCGGCGCGGGTTCGGATCGAGAAGCCCGACATCATCAAGAACGCCCGCAGCGTCGGCATCGAGATCGAGCGGGTGCGGCCATGAGGTGGGCGAGATGGGCCAGCTGATCGACGGCGTCTGGCACGACCAGTGGTACGACACAAGACGGACCGGCGGCAGCTTCGTCCGCGCCGACAGCAGGTTCCGCAACTGGGTGACCGCCGACGGTTCCGCGGGGCCTACCGGCGAAGGCGGATTCAAGGCGGAGGCCGGGCGCTATCATCTCTATGTCTCCCTTGCCTGCCCGTGGGCGTGCCGCACCTTGATCTTCCGGGCGCTCAAAGGCCTCGAGCCGATGATTTCCGTCTCTGTGACCAACTGGCTGATGGGGGCGAAGGGCTGGGATTTCACAGCGGGCGACGGTGTCGTCCCCGACAGTGTCAACGGGGTCTTCCGCCTGCACGAGATCTACACCCTGGCCAATCCCACCTACAGCGGGCGGGTCACCGTGCCGGTGCTGTGGGACAAGCAGCGCCGCACCATCGTCAACAACGAGTCGAGCGAAATCATCCGCATGCTGAACAGTGCCTTCGACGGCGCCGGGGCAGGGCCGGGCGACTACTATCCGGCGCCGCTGCGCGCCGGGATCGATGCGCTCAACCGGCGCGTCTATGACACGGTCAACAACGGCGTCTACAAGGCGGGCTTCGCCACCACGCAGCAGGCCTACGAAGCCGCCGTCTTGCCGCTGTTCGAAACGCTCGACTGGCTGGAACCGAAGCTGGCGAAGAGCCGCTTCCTGCTGGGAGAGACACCCACAGAGGCCGACTGGCGCTTGTTTACGACCTTGGTCCGTTTCGATCCCGTCTATGTCGGCCATTTCAAGTGCAATTTGCGCAGGCTCGCCGATTATCCGAACCTGTGGGCCTACACGCGCGATCTCTACCAGTGGCCCAAGGTGCGCGAAACGGTCGATTTCGTCCACATCAAGCGGCACTATTACATGAGCCATGGGCCGATCAACCCGACGCGCATCGTGCCGCTGGGCCCCATCATCGATTTCGAGATGCCGCACGGCCGCGAGCGGATGATATGATTGCCGCTGTGGGCGGTCATTCGAGGATTTCTGCACCGTACTCGGCCGCAAGCGCCATCACGCGTGCGAAATCGATTTCTGGTGGCGATGCCGGCGGTTCCATGGAGTCGGACGGCTCACTGGTGGCGCGAATGAAGCCCTCGAATCCCGCCGGGGAGAAGATCATCAGCATGCGGGCCCGCGGCGTCTTCAACGCGTAGGAATGCGGCACGCCGCGTGGCCCGAACAGGAAGGAGCCGGGGCCGGCCTCGTGGGTTGTGTCGCCGATGCGGAAGGTCACTTCGCCCTCGATGATGAAGAAGGCTTCGTCTTCCCGGCGGTGGACGTGCAGCGGCACGTATCCCGAAGACAAGGCGACGATCTCGGCGATGGCATAGCGGCCGCCGGTTTCGGCGCCCGTGACCTTGATGAGCGTGGGATCGCCCATCCAGAGCAGCCGCTCGCCTTCATCGCGGGCAAGATTCACGGCCGGTTGATGCAGCGGTTGGGCAGTCATGTGATACACTCCTGTTGATCATTCCGTGGGTTTGGTTTTTCCGCGCCTCGCGGCAAGCCAACTCGCCACGAGATCGCTGACACAATCGGCCGCGGCCTCCGCGGCAAAACCGCGCCGCCGCATGGCGCTGAAAGAGGATGTGTCGAGCAGTGCCAATGTCATTGCGAGGAATCCTTCATCGGCGGCCTCGTGCCTGAGCGCTTGGCGGGCAAAAGTCTCGACCGTGCCTCGCCAATAGGTTTCCCACTCTTGTACTGCTGGAAGTGCCCGTTCGCGCGGATCGGATTCGAGGCTGGGGCCCGCCCTCTCATAGAACCCGTAGAGCTCAAGCGCGGCCCGGCGCAGCCGCGTCCGAACATCGGCCGGTTCGCCAATAACGGCGGCGGCATGTTCCGGTGACGGCGGCCGCGTGCGTTCCATGAGCAACTCGCCGCAGGCGGGAATGAGGGCGCCGAGGGTCGGGAAGTGCTTGTAGACGGTGCCAAGCGCAACGTCGGAGGCGCGGGCGATGTCCTGCCAGCTGGTACCGAAGATGCCTTTCTCCGTGTGAAGCTTCAGGGTTGCTTCGACGATCCGGCGCTTCGTCTCTGAAACCGCCGTCCCGCGTTTGGTCATGCTGTAGTTGCGGGGTGACATGTGCCGGCACTGTTTTAATTAATTGAATAGATGATTTATACAATTAATAATTACGACTGTCAAGCCGCATGGGATTGTGGTCCGGCTTCGCCATATCAGGAGCATCTGTTGGTGCTCCCCGATGTCTGCCGGAGCGATGTAGACTGGACTTCATGAGCGATTCCGAAAACAGACTGACCGGCCCCGAGATCATCCGCGATCTGGTCAGGCGGCTGCCGGGCAAGCCCGGCGTCTATCGCATGATCGATGCCGAGGGCGGTGTCATCTATGTCGGCAAGGCGGGCAACCTGAGGAACCGGGTCGCCAACTATACGCGGACCGGCGGCCACAGCAACCGCATCGCGGCGATGATTGCGCTCACCTCCACGATGGAATTCGTCACCACCGCCACGGAAGCGGAAGCGCTGCTGCTCGAGGCCAATCTGATCAAGAAACTGAAGCCGCGCTACAATGTCACGCTCCGCGACGACAAGTCCTTCCCCTATATCCTGATCGCCAAGGATCACCGCATCCCGCAGCTCGCCAAGCATCGCGGCAGCCGCAGCCGCAAGGGCAGCTACTACGGACCCTTCGCGTCGGCCGGGGCGGTCAACCGCTCAATTAACACATTACAGAAGGCGTTTCTCATAAGATCCTGCAACGACAGCGTTTTTGAGAATCGCACGCGGCCCTGCCTGCTGTATCAGATCAAGCGCTGCGCGGCGCCTTGCGTGGGCTATGTGACGCCCGAGGCGCATGCCGAACTGGTGGCCGAGGCCGAGCTGTTTCTTTCCGGCAAATCGCAGGTCGTGAAGGCTGAGTTGGCCCGGCTGATGGAGGAGGCCGCGGCGCGGCTCGACTTCGAGACCGCGGCGCGCACCCGCGACCGCATCCAGGCGATGAGCTTCGTCACCCAGAGCCAAGGCATCAATCCGCAGACGGTGGACGAGGCCGATGTCTTCGGCCTGGCGCAGGACGGCGGCCAGACCTGCATCCAGGTGTTCTTCTTCCGCTCCGGCCAGAACTGGGGCAACCGCGCCTATTTTCCGCGCGCCGACAAATCGCTGGAGGCCGCTGAAATCCTCGCCTCCTTCCTCGCCCAGTTCTATGACGACAAGCCGGTGCCGAGGCTCATTCTGCTGTCGCACACAATCGCCGAGCGCGAGCTGATGGAGGAAGCGCTCACCACCCATGCCGGGCACCGGGTCGAGATCGCCCGGCCGCGGCGGGGCGAGAAGAAGATGCTGGTCGATCATGCGGCCACCAATGCGCGGGAAGCCATGGGCCGCAAGCTGGCGGAGAGCTCGTCGCAGACGAAGCTCTTGGAGGGCGTGGCCCGCGTCTTCGATCTGCCGGAGCCGCCGAAGCGCATCGAAGTTTACGACAATTCGCACATTCAGGGCGCTAACCCTGTCGGCGCAATGATCGTGGCCGGGCCGGAAGGCTTAATCAAATCGCAATACCGCAAATTCAACATCCGGGCCGAGGATATCAAATCCGACGATTTCGGCATGATGCGCGAGGTGCTGACCAGGCGTTTCTCCCGGCTTCTCAAGGAGCAGGGAGAACGGAACGGCGGCGAGGCGGGTGTTGAGCCTTCCTGGCCCGATCTGGTGCTGATTGACGGCGGCCAGGGCCAGCTTTCGGCGGCGCGCGGCGTGCTCGCCGATCTCGGGCTTTCGGATCTCCCCGCGGCGGCGGTGGCCAAGGGGCCGGACCGGGATGCGGGGCGCGAGCATTTCCATATGGCGGGCAGGCCCTCCTTCATGCTCGAGGCGCGCGATCCGGTTCTCTATTATATCCAGCGCCTGCGCGACGAGGCGCACCGCTTCGCCATCGGTTCGCACCGGGCGCGGCGCAGCCGGGCGCTGGGGGCCAATCCGCTCGACGAGATCGCCGGCATAGGACCCTTGCGCAAGAAGGCCTTGCTCCGCGCCTTCGGATCGGCGAAAGCGGTGTCGCGGGCCAGCGCCGCCGATCTGGCCGCGGTCGAAGGCGTCAGCGGCGCCCTGGCGCAGGCGATCTACGACCACTTTCACGAAGGTGCGGAATGACCGAGTCCCTGAGCAAGACCGGGCTGAACAAGCCGGTGGCGGTATCCAAGGTGTGGAACCTTCCGAACGTCCTCACCTATGGCCGCATCGCCGCGGTGCCCGCCGTCGCCGGCCTGCTGATGTGGGGCGGCAACGGGGCGCGCTGGACGGCGCTCGCCATTTTCATCATTGCCGCGATCACCGATTTCCTCGACGGCTATCTGGCGCGGCTTTGGCAACTGCAATCCTCGCTCGGGCGCATGCTCGATCCGATCGCCGACAAGGTCCTGGTGGCGGTGGTGCTCTTGGTGCTGTCGGCCGACGGCATCCTGTTCGGCGGCCATATCTGGGCGGCGATCATCATCCTGTCGCGCGAGGTGCTGGTCTCGGGCTTGCGCGAATATCTCGGCGAATTGCAGGTCTCGGTGCCGGTGACCAAGATCGCCAAGTGGAAGACGGCGGTGCAGCTCGTCGCCATCGGCTTCCTGATCGCCGGGCCGGCCGGCGACACGATCGTGCCCTTCGTCACCAATACCGGCATCGCCGGGTTGTGGATCGCCGCGGCGCTCACCCTCTATACGGGTTACGACTATTTCCGGGCCGGCATCCGGCACGTGGTGGACTAAACATGAAGATTCTCTATTTCGCCCGCGTCAGGCAGATCGTCGGGCGCGGCGAGGAGCTGATCGAGATGCCGGGCGGCGTCGATACCGTCAGTAGACTGATCGAATTCCTGAAAGCCCGCGATCCCGGCTGCGCCGCCGCCTTCGCCGACCTGCGCACCGTCCGCGCCGCCGTCGACAGGGCGCACGCGCCGCTCGACGCCTCGATCGCCGGCGCCGCGGAAGTCGCCTTCTTCCCGCCGGTGACGGGGGGGTGAGGCACGACGGGCGCAGCCCGGCGAAAGGCTCCAGTGGAGCTTTTCGAGTGCCGAACGCCCCGAGCCCGGTCGAGGGGCCGGATCAGGCCGCGATCAACTCCGCCGCCTTCTCGGCCGCCATCATCACGGCGCAGTTGATGTTGACGGTGATCAGCGACGGGAAGATCGAGGCATCGGCAATAGAAAGATTGCCGATGCCCTTCACCTTGAGATCGGGGTCCACCACTTTGCCGATCGCGGCGGTGCCGCAGGGATGATAGACGGTTTCGCAGACGTCCTTGATGTAGCTCGCCCATTCGTCATCGGATCGAACATCCCCGCCGGGGTGGATTTCCATCTTGCAGACGGCCTGAAGGCTCTTCGTTTCGATGAGCCGCCTGGTGAAGCGCATGGCTTGCAGGAGAATGCGCATGTCGTATGGATCGGAAAAATAATTGAGGTCGATGGCCGGCGCCTCGCGCATGGCGGGGCCGGTGAGCGTCACGCTGCCTTCGCTCCGGGCGCGCGTCACATTGGGCGAGGCCTTGACCGCCGGACCATCGAAAGCCAAGCGCGGATGCTCGCCGTATTTTTCGTGCACCCTCAGGCCGTAGTGCCAGAGCACGTCGGGGGCGGGAGCGTCGGGTTCGAACTGCATCAGCATCGTCGCCTCGAAGGGGCATATCTCCCAGGGTGCCACAGGTTCGCGGGCCTCCCAGACGATGGGAGCGGCCACATGATCGCGGAGATGGCGGCCGACGTGCGGGAGATCGGCGATCACCTCTATGCCGTGTTCACGCAAATGCGCGGCTGGACCCAGCCCTGAGACCATCAAGAGCTGTGGCGTCTGGATGGCGCCGCAGGTGAGGATCACGGCGCGGCTGGCGTGAACGCGCCCGCGCGGGGTTTCAGCGCCGATGGCCTTGCCATTAACGATGATGAGCCGCGTGGCCGGCGTTTCGGTCCAGATTTTGAGATGCTCTGGCAGGCCCGCCAGCGGATGCAGATAGGCAATGGATGAAGATTGCCGCAGGCGGCCCTTGGCATTGAGCGGAAACCAGCCCGCACCCTCCCGGATGCCTTGCCGGAAATCCACTTCGGCAAGTCCCAGTTCCTTGGCGCCTTCGACGAAGGCGCGGCTTAGCGGATGCCGCGGCGGCGGTTCGACCGTTATCGTCTTCATGACGCGATCGAACCAGGGCGCCATGGCGGCCGCACCCCAGCCTTCGGCGCCGAGCCGTTGCCACTCGTCGAAGTCGCTATCGGGCGGACGCAGGAAGGCGCAGTCGTTGTGATTGGCGCAGCCGCCGAGGATGCGGGCGCGGCTGTAGTTCAACTCTGGCGGGGCACCGGCGATAGTTGAGGCCTTGAAGCCCCAGGCATAGTCCGACGTCTGCTCGTCGAGGCGGGCGAGATCGGTGGCGGCGGGATCGCCGTCATCGGACTTTCCGGCTTCCAGCAGAATGATGCGGCCCCGGCTGCGCTCGGCGAGCCGTTTCGCCACGATGCAGCCGGCCGAGCCGCCGCCGATCACAAGATAGTCGCAGATTTCCGTCATGTTGTTCCTTGCTTGCGGGGAGTCTCGTGCGGGTGTAGATTTATTTACAGTAGCTTTCGGCGGCGCGACATGCCAACGGGCGCACCCTTCGGCTTATGGTTTGCCGCCCCCAAAGTGGAGGCAAATCATGGGCATCGCACCGACACTGCAATCCTATTTCGGCGACCATCACGTCGCCTATGA
>JBQTKG010000053.1:0-17361 GCA_052386315.1 Hyphomicrobiales bacterium | reverse complement strand
CGCGCTCGGAGCGGAGCTTCTTCAGGAGTTCGAGGATGTTCGCCTGCACCGACACATCGAGCGCCGAGAGAATTTCGTCGCAGATAAGCAGCGCCGGATCGGCGATCAGGGCCCGGGCGATGGCGACGCGCTGGCGCTCGCCGCCCGAAAGTTCGTCGGGATAGCGTCCGCCGTAGGCACCGTCCAGGCGCACGTCGGCGAGGGCGGCCGCGACGCGCGCGGCGATACCGGTACCGCCGCCCAGCATCTCAAGCGGGCGCGCGAGGATCGTTCCGATGCGGGCGCGCGGATTGAGCGAGGCGTCCGGATTCTGGAATATGTACTGGATGCGGCGGCGCTGCTCGTCCGTGCGATTGCGGACGAGCGGCGCTAGAGTTTCGCCGTCGAGCAGGATCCGGCCGAACTGCGGCGGCAGGAGGCCGCTGACGGCGCGGGCCACCGTAGACTTGCCGCTTCCCGATTCACCGACCAGCGCAAACGTCTCGCTGCGGCCGACCGTGACGTCGAGATCTTTCACAGCGAGGAACGGCCGGCCGGGAAACAACCGCCCCCATAGCCCCGATCTCAGTCCGTAGGCGATGCTGACCCCCTGGATTTCGAGCAGCGGACGCCCGTCGGCGCGCCGGTGCCTGGCGGCTGCAGCGACGGCCTTGCTCTTGCGCTTGTCCGTCTCGGGCCAGCGCCAGCAGGCGACCGTGTGGTGATTGCCGATCTCGGCCAGCGCCTGCGGTTCGGCGCGGCAGCGGGCGGTGGCCATGTCGCAGCGAGGCGCGAAGGCGCAGCCGGGCGGCAGTTCCTGGCGCCGCAGGAGACCGCGCAAGGGCGTCGGGGTGTCGCCCGGCGGTTCGTCGATGCGCGGCACCGAGCCGATCAGCCCCTGCGTATAGGGATGGCGCGGCTCGCCGAAGAGCCGGCGCGATTGCGCAACTTCCACGAGATGGCCGGCATACATCACGCCGATGCGGTCGGCGATCTGGGCCAAGAGCCCGAGATCGTGGGTGACGTAGAGCATCGACATGTCGAGCCGGGCCCGGAGGCCGATCAGGAGGGCGACGATTTGCTCCTGAGTGGTCACGTCGAGGCCGGTCGTCGGCTCGTCCAACACGACGAGATCGGGATCGCAGGCAAGTGCTATGGCGATGCACACCCGCTGCTGCTGGCCGCCCGACAGTTCGTGCGGGTAGCACCCGACGAGGCCGGCGGCGCGCGGGAGGCCGACGAGATCGAAGAGCTCGCACGATCGTGCAACCGCCATTGCCCGGCCGGCGGCGCGGCCGTGCAAGAGGAGCGTCTCGGCGATCTGGTCGCCCACCCGCATGCCGGGATTGAGGGCCGTCGTCGGGTTCTGCGGCACGAAGCTGATGCGGTTGCCGCGCAGCCGGTTGAGGGCCGGCCGGTCGAGGCGGAGCAGGTCTTCCCCCTTGAAGAGAACCCGTCCGCCGTCGATGCGGGCGTTGTTGTGGCGGTAGCCAAGGAGCGTCAGTCCGACCGTCGACTTGCCGCATCCGGATTCGCCGACGAGGCCAAGCACCTCGCCGCGGTCGATGTGAAAGCTCACCCCGTGCAGCACCCGCGTCCAGCCGCCGCCGGAGCGGAAGGCGAGCGAGAGACGGTCGACCTCGATCACGCGGGTCATTGCTGGACACCGAGCTTGACGGTGCGGCCGAGGATGCGGGCAAGACCCTCGGTGAAGAGGTTGAGCCCGACGACGAGCGAGGCGAGCGCCAGACCGGGACCGACGACCGTGGCCGGCGCGATCATGAGGAGCGACCGGTTCTCGCTGATCATCAGCCCCCATTCCGGCGTCGGCGGCCGCAGGCCGAAGCCGAGGAAGCCAAGCGAACCGACGAGCACCGGCGCATAGCCCGCGCGCAGGGCGAACTCGACCAGAAGAATGCTCGTGGCATTGGGCAGGAGTTCGCGCCGCATCACCGACCAGGCGGACTCGCCGCGCAGCCTCGCGATGGTGACGAAGTCGCGGGTGGCGATCTCGATCGCCGCGGTGCGCGCCATGCGGGCGATGCGCGGGGCATAGATGAGCGCGACGACGAGGACCACGAGAACGGGATTGCCGGAGAGTTCGGGTCCTGCGGCCACCATGGCAAGCAGTGCCAAGACGAGGAACGGGATCGAGATCAGCGTCTCGAGCAGGCGCTGGACGACGTTGTCGACGATGCCGCCGACATAGCCCGAGAGGAGCCCGATGACCGAGCCGACGACAAGGCCGAGCGCGGTTCCCGACAGCGATAGCAGCAGGACGATATGGCCGCCGTGGACGACGCGGCTGAAGACGTCGCGCCCGAGCTGGTCGACGCCAAAGGGATGGGCGAGGCTTGAGGGCGCAAGCGGCAAGCCGGTGCCCATCTGGGAGTAACCGTAGGGCGCCCAGAACGGAGCGGTGGCGGCGAGCGCCACATGTATGAAGAGGATAACGGCGCCGATGCGCAGACTGAGCGGCGTTCGGGCGATCGTCGCGAGGAAGCCCGGCGCGGCGTGTGCATGTTCCGCGGCCGCCATCGGTTATCCCGTCCTGAGCTTGGGGTTGAGGAGGATGGCGCCGGCGTCGGCGACGAAGTTGGCCGCGATGTAGACGCTCGCCGAGATGAGGATGGTCGCCTCGATGAGCGGGAAATCGCGGAGCTGAAGGGAATCGACGAGAAGGCTGCCGAAGCCGGGATAACTGAACACCTTCTCCACCACGACGACGCCGCCCACCAGGTAGGCAAGATTGAGCGCCGTGACGTTGAGCGTCGGTACGAGTGCATTGGGCAGGGCATGGCGCCAGACGACGCGGCGGGCGGGCACGCCGCGCAGCTCGGCCATGCGGATGTAGTCGGCGTCCAGAACCTCGATGAGGTTGTCGCGCAACATGCGCACGGCATAGACCGCCATGACGATGGCAAGCGTAAGCGCCGGCAGCGTGGTGGCGCGGAGGTATTCCACGAATCCCGACGTGTGGTCGACCGTCGACATGGCCGGCAGGACAGGGATGAGCAGGACGAAGGTGAGGAGCAGCAGCGTGCCGAGCAGGAAATCGGGCAGCGACAGGAGCACGAGGGTCGTCACCGAGAGCGCATGATCGATGGGCCGGTCCCGCCGGACGGCCTGCACGAGGGCGGGCAGCGTGGCCAGCGGGATGTATAGGATGAAGGCGTAGACCGACAGGAACACGGTGTTGAGGACACGGGGCCCAAGCACCTCCGTCACCATGCGCGCGCTGACGAGCGACTCGCCGAAGTCGCCGCGCAGCACTCCCGACAGCCAGCGGACATAGCGCACCAGCGCCGGGTCATCGAGATGCATGCGCTCGCGCAGTGCCGCGATCGTCTCCAAGGTCGCGTCGCGCCCGAGGATGCGGGTGGCGACGTCGCCCGGCAGGATCTCGAGGACGGCGAAGATGAGGAATGAAACGAGCAGCAGGGTGAACAGCGCCAGGATGAAGCGCTGGGCGATCAACCGCGCGACGAACACCGCTGTTCCACCCCGTTGCTAAGCGCGGAGACTTCCGCTGCAGGTTTCAGGAGGGCTCCCCGCCGGAGTTCCCCGGGGGCTCGCGCCCCCAGGGTTCCGGCAGATGCATCCTACTTGTTACAGCTCAGATCTTCAAAGTTCAGATTGAAGTTCTGCGCCCGCGGCGTGTAGCCGGTGCAGCCCTTGCGCAGCGCCAGCACCTGGTGGACGAACATCGGGATGATCACGCCGCCTTCATCGGCGAGGAGCTTGCCGACTTGCTGATGGAGTTCGATCCGCTCGGCCTGATCGACCGTGGTGTTGGCCTTCAGCAGCAGTTCGTCATAGTCCGGCCGCTCCCAGTGCGTCTCCTTCCACTTGGCGCTCTGGGTGTAGGCGACCGCCAGGCCTTCGCCCGGGGGCCGCATCGACCAGGCCGAGGTCACGATCGGTTTCTTGAGCCAGACGTCGTCCCAGAAGCTCTCGGCCGGGGTCACGACGACGTTGATGTCGAAGCCGGCGGGCTTCGCCATCTCGGCGAAGACCTGGGCCATCCGCACCATGCCGGGCACGCCTTCGGCCGTGTAGAGATCGACCTTGAGGCCGTCGGGATGGCCTGCTTCGGCCAGAAGCTTCTTCGCCATCTCGATGTCCTGCTTCGGCGCGTCCTTAGTGAAGGACGCCGGGCTCTTGAGCGGCACGGGATTGTCGGCACCCGGTTCGCCGAAGCCGAGCAGCACCGTGTCGATCATCGCCTGACGGTCGACGACGGCCTTTAGCGCCTGGCGCACCTTGACGTTGTCGAAGGGCGCCGTATCGACCCACATCGACACCGTCATGGAGTTGGACGCCCCCGTCTCGAGAAGCTCGACGTTCGGATCGTCCTTGAGCGTCGGGATGCCGGTCGGATCGACGTTCAGCACGAGATCGACCTGGCCGGACTTGATGGCCGCCACGGCCGCGACCGGCTCCTGTGCAACGGCGACCCTGATGCAGTCCGCCTTCGGCTTGCCGGCATCCCAGTAGTTCGGATTCTTTCTCAGGATGCGTACGGGATCGTTCGGCTTGAACTGCTCCTGCATGAAAGGTCCGGTACCGTCGGCCTTGAGCCTCAGGTCCTCATGCTTGGCGCCTTCCGGCACGATGTTGGTGAACTTGTTGGTGATCAGCACCGGCAGCTCGACCACCGGCTTCTTGGTCGCGATGGACACCGTGTATTTGTCGACCGCCTTGATGCCCTCGGGATCGAGGAACTCGAGCACCGCCTTGGCGCCCGAGCCGAGCGCCGGATCGAAGAAACGCTTGAAGGTGTAGACCACGTCCGCCGAGGTGAAATCCTTGCCGGAATGGAACTTCACGCCTTCGCGCAGCTTGAAGGTCCAGGTCAGGCCGTCGGCAGACACCGACCATTCCGTCGCAAGTTCGGGAATGGTCTGGAAGTTGTCGTCAATGTCGAGAAGGCGGTTGTAGACGGCGAAGATGTGATAGGCGTCGTCGCCGGAATGCATATCGGCCGGGTCCATCGATTGCTTTTCGCCGGACCATTCGTAACCAAGCACCTTTACGCACTCATCGCCGGCCGCGGCGAATGCCTGGCCGGCCATGACTGTGGCGAAAAGCGCCGCTGCCGACACCGTTGACCGATAGAGCATGCTCGTTCTCCTCCCTAGCTTGTGCAGGGCCAAGTTGTTCGATTACCGGCACTTCACGCCCTGGCGATTTTCATTCCAAATTGCCGGAATTGTGTCCAATAATTTGGAATGTTAGACTATTCATGAATTGTTCCATCTGTCAAGGAACGGAGCTTCGCTTGGGCCGCCTGAGAGGTATTACATGGCAGCATCGCCGCGCCATCGATCCGCTCACCGCGACCCTGCCGAAATTCCGTGACGCGCATCCGGGCATCGACATCGCGTGGACGCCGCGTCCGCTCGCGGGCTTCGAGTTCCAGTCCGTCGAGGAGCTTTCCAGAAGCTACGATCTCATCATCCTCGACCATCCCTTCATGGGCGATGCGGCGCGCAAGGGCTATATCCTGCGCCTCGACGATCTGCTTGCGGGGCGGGACGCCGACTACATCGGCCCGTCGCTTGCCACCTACCGCTATGACGGCGCGATCTATGCGGTGCCGGTCGATGCGGCCTGCCAGGTGGCGGCCCTGAGGCCCGATCTCATGGCCGTGATCGGCGCACCGGTCCCGCAGACTTGGGCGGAAGTGCTGAGCCTCGGCGAGGCCGCTGCGCGCAAGGGCTTCAAGCTCGCCATCGGCCTGGCCGGAGTCCACAGCCTGATGACGTTCTTCACGCTAATGGCGTCGCTGGGAAAGCCCTGCGCGCCATCGCCGGAGGAACCGTTCTGCGACCGCGCCGCGGCGCGCGAGGCGCTGGCCTTGCTGCGCGGGCTCCTTAAGTTCTGTCCGCCCGGCGTGGCCGACTGGAACAGCATCCGGCTGCATGACGTGATGGTTGCCGAAGACCTTTTCGCCTACTGTCCTTCGGTCTACTGCTATGCGACCTACGCCGAGGCCGACCAGCGCCGGCCGCTGCGCTTCGCCGATTTGCCAGGCGCCACCATCCCCTCACAGCGAGGATCGACCATCGGCGGCACGGGGCTTGCCATCTCGGCATCCTGCAAGGCGCCCGATGCAGCCCTCGCCTACGCGGCATTTGCCGCCTCAGCCGCGACGCAGCGCGAGTTCGCCCGGCATCACGGCCAGCCGGCCCGCATCGAGGTCTGGCACGATGCCGAAATCGACCGCATCTTCGGCGGCTGCTTTGCCGCCACGCGCGCGACGATTGAGGGCTCATGGATCAGGCCGCGTTACCCCGGCTATCTCGGCTTCCAGGAGCATGGCGGCTTGCTGGTCGAGCGTCACCTGCGCGGCGATCTCGGCGAGGCCGGCCTTCTCGCAAAGCTCCAGGAAGCCTTCGTGGCTTCCGCTGCCTGAAGGTCTCAGGGCGCGCCGAGACGTTTCGACAGGCGGCCCGCAGACTCGCGCACGAGGTCGATGAGGCGCTGACGGTTCTGGCGCGACATGCGCTGCTCCGGCGCGACGGCGCTGATCGCCGCCACGCACCGGCCGGTCGCGTCGATGACCGGCGCCGCCACGCAGCCGGCATGGGCGTTGGCTTCATTGATCTCGATTGCCCAGCCCTGCTTGCGGAACTTGCGCACCTGCTGGATGAGTTCCGGCACGCTCAGGATCGCCTGTCCGGATGGCGACTGCTTCGCGGTCCTTTTCAGGAGATCGCGCAGTTCGTTGTCGGGGAAATCGGAGACGAGCAGGCGTCCGGCCGCCGCCCAGTTCACCGGCACGCGCGAGCCGACGCGCGAGATGATGCGGATCGGCTGGCTGCCTTCCTCCTTGAGGAGGACGAGCATGTGCTCGTTTTCGAGCACCGAAAGCTGCACGGTTTCGCCTGTCGCATCCCTGAGTTCCTCGACGATGTGGGCGCCGTCCTTGAGCAGGTCGACCCGGGCGCGATAGGCCATGCCGAGTTCGAAGAGCTTGCGGCCGATGAAGAGCCCGGAGTCCTTGCCCGAGCGCTCGAGATAGCCGCTGCCGGAGAGCGTGCGCACGATCTCGTAGGCCGTCGATTTCGGGATGCGGAGGCGGGAAATTATCTCGCCCACCGTCAGGGGTTCGCCGGCATTGAGCAGGAGTTCCAGGATGTCGAAGGCCCGCCGGATGCTTCGCGAACCGCCATCCGGGTCGGGGCTCTTTGGCCGCCCTGCCGTCGGGTGGGTCGCCATAGTCTCCTCGCTGTGAACAACTTGGACCGCTATTTCGGACTTATGTCCAAAATGGCGTAAGAAGCAACATCTACGGATAGCCAGGCCGGAGGAGGCAGACCTTGAAGATCGCCGAAATTGAAGCCGTGGAACTGCGGGTTCCGGGATGGCAGGGCCTGACTTTCGACGGTTCCTACGACAATTGCGTCGTCCGGGTAAAGACCGACCAAGGCGTGATGGGCATCGCCGAGGTCGATAGCGTGCCCTCGGTCATCAAGGCGATCGTCGAGGCCAAGCGGTCGCATACCCATGCCATGGGCCTCAAGGAGGTGCTCCTCGGCCGCGATCCCTCGAATGTCGAAGCGCTGTGGGACGAGATGTACGCCGCGACGAGCTACTACGGCCGCCGCGGCGCGGTGATTCATGCCATCGGCGCGCTCGACATCGCGCTCTGGGACCTGCGCGGAAAGGTCCAGGGAAAGCCCCTGCATGCGCTGCTCGGCAAGACGAGGCGCGACAGGCTTCTCGCCTATGGCACGGTCTATCCGCTGGGCGAGACGCCCGATGCCGTTTGCAAGAACATCGACCGGGGACTGAAGCTTGGCTTGAGGGCGATCAAGATCGTCGCCGATCCGTTCTGGCGCGACGACCTCGACCTGACCGCCAAGCTCATCCGCACCGCGCGCGATCATGTGGGCAAGGACGTCCGCCTCATGGTCGACGCGGCGACGGCCTGGGCCAGGGCGGAGGACGGCCTGCCGCTCATGCCGCTGTTCAAGGAGCACGACTTCTCCTGGGTGGAGGCGCCGCTACCCCTCGACGATCTCGAAGGGCACGCCCGGTTCCAGGGCTTTGGCGTCCCGATCGGCGGCGGCGACCTCGGCCTCACGACCCGCGCCGAGTACCGCGAGATGTTCGACATCGGCAAGATCGACATCGCCCAGCCGGACGTGACCATGGTCGGCGGCATCACCGAACTGATGCGCCTGGCGGCGCTCGCCCGGAAGCTCGGCAAACGCGTCGTAACGCACGGCTACAAGTCGAATATCACGATCGCCGCAAACCTCGCCTTCCTCTCCCAGCATGACGACGACGAGCCGTGCGAGTATTCCACCAGCCAGTCGCCCTTGCGCTGGACGCTCACCAACGAGGCCTTCCCCATCGGACCCGACGGCCGCATTGCCGTACCCGAGGGGCCGGGGCTCGGCGTCAGCCTGAACGAAAAGACCGTCGCCGAATTCCGGATCGCCTGAGACCGCCGCAGGCCTTCCTCAGGCCGTACGCAACCGGTCCACCAGGTCTTCATTGAGCGCAATGCCGAGGCCGGGGCCCTCCGGCAGCGCCATCACGCCGTCCGTGAGCGTTGCTTCAGGCGCGGTCAGTTCGCGCCTAAGCATGCTGTCGAAGACGTGCGGCGAAACATACTCGAAATAAGGCGAGGCCGGGCAAGCCGCTTGGAAATGCCGGCCCGCCGCCGCGGTGATGCCGGTCTTCCAGCCGTGCGGGATGACCTGGACGCCGGCCATGTCCGCCATCTCGGCAATGCGGCGGATTTCGGTGAAACCGCCCGACCGCGCGATGTTGGGCTGAACCACCGCTACCCGGCCGCGCTCGATCCATTCGCGTATCTCGTGCCGGCCGGCGCTGGCTTCCGCACCACAGATACGGATGGGGCTGACGGCCGCGAGGCGAGCGTGTCCGTCGAGATCGTCGTGCTGCAGAGTGGCCTCGGCGAAGTAGACGTTGCAACCGGCGATCCGCTCGAGAACCCGGCGTGCGTCATGCCAGCTCTTCCACCGGTAACCGAAATCGAGCGCCATGGTGATGCCGTCACCCAGCATGCGGCGCCCGTCTTCGATGCACTTCACCAGGTCGGCGTCGCTGACAAGATCGTAGAACAGCACTTCCATCTTCACGGCCCGGAAGCCGATGGCAAGCGCCTTGTCGAACTGGCGGCCGATTTCCTTCATCAGCGCGGCGATGCTGCGGCCATGCGCGAGACCGGGATAGATCGTGCAATAGGGCTCGAGATGCGGCCGGCGGGCGCCGCCCATGAGTTTGTAGACGGGAAGCCCGAGCTGCTTGCCGGCAAGGTCGTGCAGGGCGATGTCGAGCGCCCCGATGGCATGCAGTCCGAGGCCGCGGCGGCCGTGCCAGAAGGTGCCCTCGTACATCTTCTGCCATAGCGCCGTGATCTCGACCGGATCCTCGCCGATGAGAATCTCGGAGATGTTGCGGCTCCAGGCATGGGCGGCCGGTGTCTCGATGAAGGCCTTGATCACGCCGGGCGGCGCGTCGGTTTCGCCGAAGCCGTAGCTTCCGGCCTCGTCGTGGACCTTGACGATGACCGTGTCGACGAGGCCATCGAGGTCGCTGCGGTCGGCGTCAGGCACGGCGAGCGGGATGACCTCGACGCGCGAGATCGGGCAGACGGTCCGCGCCTTGGGGATGTAGATCGATGCAGTCTTGCCGCCCGCCATTGTTTGACCCTCCACCCGAGCGCTTGCCAGGAGACTGGCATTTTAGACAATAGTACGAAATCGCGGAACGCGCGGTCAACCCGGCCGATCGCTGTGAAGGTCTTCGGCATCGAGACGCTGCGCTTCGCAGGAATGGCCGAGAGACAGTTGCGGGTCGAGGTGAAGACCGAGGAAAGAGCCGCTGCGCCTCCCTGCGGTGATGTCGGCTCCCGGCCAGAATTGCCGTCTGGCACAATCGATGGCCGCTCTTGGCCCAACGCATCTGATTTCGCGCTCCAGCAATCAGTCTGCAATCACGCGGTAAGCCGACACTGCGCGCAAATCCTGCAACCGACACTGCTGACCCGAAACGGACGTCCCCGAAACGCAGAGACGGCACGCTGCCACTGGCGCAGCGGCCAAGTTCAGGTATCGGCCAACTCAGCGCCAAGAAGAAGATTCCGCTCCGTGTGGCTTGACACCAGGTACCCATGCTGAGCAACCTGAACAGGTTCTAAACATCGCGTCGCACACAGTGCAGAGTCGGGTCGCGGTCCCGCCGGTCCTGAACCGGCGCCACATCCCCAACAAAGTAAGAGGGCAAGCGGATGAGTGCCAACCCAATCTTGGTCACGGGATTCGAACCTTATGGAGGCCGCGGAAGCAATCCCGCGTATGAGACGATGAAAGCGCTCGATGGCCGCGTGCTCGATGACTGGACTGTCGTTGGCCGGGGCTTGCCGGTTTCTCTTCCGGGCATGAAGAACAAGCTGCAAGACCTCCTCGATGAGGTGCGGCCAGCCGCCGTCATCGGACTTGGCCTGTGGCCCGGAGAACCCATGATCCGCCTTGAGCGGATTGGCGTCAATGTCGCGGACTTCGAAATCGCGGACAATGAAGGTATTCTTCTCCGGGATACGCCGGTTTCGGAAAGCGTATCGGCCGCGCGTTGGGCCACGCTGCCGCTGCGCGCGATCGAGTCGGCCTTGCTCCGGGAGGGAATCCCTGTCCGCATCTCGTCAACGGCCGGAACCTTCCTTTGCAATGCCTGCCTGTTCACGTTGATGGAATGCCTTTCGGCACGCGGTTCCAGCATACCTGCGGGCTTCATCCATCTTCCCTATATGCCGGAGCAGGTGGCCGCTCTCTTGAGCCATCTCCGATCGGGAGCGGCGATGGAACTCCACCAGAGGGCCGACATTGCCTCGATGGAACTCTCCCGCTCGGTGCGAGCTATCGAGATCGCAATCGGCACGACATTGGAAACCATTGCCCGGCCGGAATGACGGCCGTCACCCGCGGCTTGCCTGGGCACGGGTCAAAACGAGGTAGGACAGCGCAAGAATGATCGTCGACATGATGATCAGCCCCATCAACGCGTAGAGAACCGGCGAGAGGCCAACCTGCTTGTAGGTCGACCAGATGTAAGTGGGGATCGTGTTCCAAGGCCCCTGCACAACGCTCGTGCGGATCGTCTCGTTGATGGAGATGATCAGGGAGAAGCTTGCGGCGCCATAGATTCCGGGCGCGATCAGAGGAAATTCAATGTCGCGGAAGGCCTGCCACCTGCCGGCGCCCGCAACGTAAGCCGCCTCGAGATAGATGGGATCGAAGGCCGCCATGACCGTGAGGATTATGAGCGTCGCAAAGGGCAGCGCCCAGAGAGTCTGGACGATCACAATGGTGGTGAGGGATGGCGGAATCCCGATCAGCCTGAAGAGCAGGGCGCTGGCGAGGCCCATGCTGACGCCGGGGACGAACAGGGGTAGGAGCATGGCGAGGAGAATGAGACGCGGAATGCCCAGTTCGCGGATCGACAGCGCTGCGACGAGGCCAAGCACCGATGCAACGACACCTACGATCAGGGCGACAACCGCCGTTGTCCGGAGTGCCCGCAGGATCACCGCCGTCCGCCAGAGTTCGTCATACCAGCGCATCGTCCACTCGCCCGCCGCATCTCCCCGAATGGACAGGACCAGAACCGGAACGATGGGCATATAGAGAATCAGGAGGACCGCTCCGATGAGGAGCCACATGGGCCAAGTCGTTCTTGAGATGAGGCCGTGGTCCATCAGGACCTCCACTCGAGAATCTTGCCAAGAAAAGTCTTCAGGTCGAAGACCAGATACCAGCTGGCCATGAGGATCAGCATGAGCATGACGACGAGGCTCGATAGGGCGGCCGCCAACGGATAGTTGAGCACATCCATGCTGCTTGTGATGGTGTTGCCGAGCAGTTCATAACCGACGCCGCCCATGATGATAGGCACGGCGCTCTCGCCCAGGCAACCGACGAAGCCGAACACGATGGCCGCGAAGATGCCGGGAAGGGACAGCGGCAAGGTGATGCGCCGGAACGTCGTGAACGAGCTGGCGCCCAGGTCCGAACTTGCCTCGAGATATTGCCGGTCAATGGCGGCAATGGAGAGGACGAGCGGAAAGATCATGAAGGGCATGTAGGTCGAGACGAGCCCGAGAAAGACAGCGAAATCGCTGTAGAGAAGCCAATCGAGTGGTGCATCGAGGATGCCGGCCGCGATGAGCGTGCTGTTGACTGTGCCATTGCGCCCCAGCAGGCCGGTCCAAGCCACATTCCGCACGATATAATTGATCAGAAACGGGATGGTGAACAGCACAAGGACGATACGCGTGGCAGCGGGCCGGGCCTTTCGGGCGAGGAAATAGGCGATCGGATAGGCTAGCAGCAGCGAGATCGCGGTCGCCTCGACGGCGACGATTATGCTGCGCAAGAGGACGTCGAGGCGGGCACCCTCCATGATCGTGATGTACGAGGCCAGGGAGAAGGCCGGACGGAATTTGAGGCCGGTCCGCTCCCAGAAGCTGATGACGATGGTGAGCGCGAGGGGTACGATCAGGAATGCGGCAACGAAGAGGAGCGGCAGGCCAAGCACAGCCCGCCGCCCGATAAAAGACAAAAGGCCCATCGTGCGTTGCACGTGGCGTCCGGTCAGGCCGCCTTGAAGCGGGACCACTCCGACTCGTAGAATTCCACCTCGGTCGGCCACCGGTTCTGCCACGTTCCACCCCGCTGGAATTTGCGGCGGACATTGGCGGTGATGTCCGCCACCTTCTGGGCTTCCTCGGCCGGGAACTCGGAGGGGTTGGCATTTGCATATTCCGGCGCCTGCGGGTTGGTCATGTATCCCCGCATGTTGGTGATCTTCGCGCCGTACCATCCACCGAGCATGAAGTCCAACAACTGATATGCGGCCGCGGTCTGCTCCTCGCTACGGTTGGGGTTCTTAACCAGATAGGCCGCCATGGCCCAGAGTAGGAATCCCTCCTTCGGGTCCGCATAGACGGCATCCACGCCCTTGGACTTGGCAACGAAGACCATGGGTTCCCAGCAGTCGATCACATAGACTTCCTTGCTGGTGATGAGATTGACCGCCTGCTCGAAGCTGTTCCAGATGACACGGAACTGGCCCTTCTTCTTCTGGTCGATGAGGAATTCGATGACGGCCTTGAATTCGTCTTTGGTCATGTCGTCCGGGTCGGCGATGTTGGCGAGACCGGCACTCTTCAGGTAGAGGGCGGTTTTCTGTCCGGCTGTCGTGTAATTGTCCTCAAGCGCGACATATCCTTTCCACTGCGGATCGAACAGCGCCGCGTAGGAATCGAGCTTGCCGGTCTTCTCCGGAAGATAGGCGAAGGAATCTCCCTGGAGCACCGTGGGCACTCCATAGATGTCGTCGCCGAAACCGATGAATTTGAAGCCGGGTTTGCCCTTGCCAAGGAACTCGTCGACATATGTGTCCTTGCTCCAGTTCGGCAGGCGCGCGGTATCGATCTTTTCGACCAGATCGTTTTCCACCAGCGGTTTCTGCATGCCGCCGACGATGTTGATGATGTCGTAGGTGCCCTGCCCGCCGCTCGCGACAAGGACATTGAGAATGGCCGAGGGCGCATTGCCGATCGAGACGAGGTTCACATCATACCCGCTGGCGGCTTTGTATTTCGACCAGTCGCCGCCGGGATCGCCGACGCCGATGTCGGCGAAATTGACGGTGCCCGCGGCCAGGGCCGGAGGAATTGATACGGTGCCGGCTGCCATCGCCATGAGGCTCAGGCGGAGCGCATCACGGCGGTTCAAAGGATTCGAGTTGCGCATGTCTTTCTCCCTAATCGCCAACGGATTGCATACCGAAGGGTGACCCGAATTCACTACTCAGAACGTCGAGAAGTCAAGCGCGGTGTGGGCAAGGCAAGAATGCGTCTCTTCAACGCGACCGGTCATCCCGCCTTGTCTTTACCGTTGCACCACAGTCGTTCTGGTTTGCCGATTGGTAATCGGCTCATTGCCGGATTTGGCCAGGAAGCAAGACTGCTCCGTCTCGCTGCTGAACTCGAATCTGCAAGCCCTTGGCGTGACCGGCTGCCACAGATTCACGTGTCCAAGTGAGTCCGCGCCCCTGCTTCGCGCCATTAGGTGTCAATTCGCTTTGAACCGTGACCCCCTTTCGCTTCCAATAATGGCTCTGACGCAAACTCGATGACATCGCGCAGCTCGGAGACCGTGGAGCACCGTCCCAGCCTTTCCTTGGCCAGTATGTCACCCGCCTTCTTCAGGGTGGCAGCTACATCTTCGTCCAGTCGCCCAATTTCTCGAAGGCAGCGGCAGCACGCAGCACAGTCGCCTCGTCGTAGCGGCGGCCGATGAGCATCAGGCCGATCGGCAGGCCGTCTTGCATTCCGCAAGGCACGTTCATGCCGGGATGGCCGCTGGCGTCGAACGGACAGGTGTTACCCACCATGTCGAGGGCCCGCCCCACATACTCCTCCCGTGAGCAGTCTGCGTCGGGGATTGGGGTGGCCAGGAACGCTATGGTCGGCATGGCCAACAGGTCGTACTTGGCGAGTACGTCGTCATAGGCCTGGCGTAGCTTCCACTTTAGGTTCTGGGCTTTGGCATAGTAGCGGCCATGGTAATAGCGGTGCATATATTCCCCCATGAACAAGACCATCTTCACCGTCTCAGCCATGTCGTTCGGCCGCGAGCGCCAGCCGCGCGCATACGCATCCAGGAGACTGGTGGTGTAAGTTCCTTCCCAGCCGTAACCCAGACCGTTGCCCTTGATCATTACTTCCGTCGCGCCTTCTACGATGATGGCGTTCCAGATGTCATACCCGGCGACATGCATCGGTATCGAGACTTCCTCGATCGCCACCCCTAGCGGCTTCAGCCGTTGCAGCGCATTCTTGACCTTATGGTCGACGACCGCTTCGCTTTCCGGGCGGTCAAAGCCTTCCTTGATCACCGCGATTTTCAGGCCCTTCACCTCCTTGCCGAGTTGCTTCATATAATCTTGCGTCTGACAGTCGATCTGCCGGGGGTCGCGGCCATCGGGCCCAGCGATGGCGGTCAGCAGGCGCGCGACGTCTTCCACCGTGGCGCCCATCGGGCCGCAGTGGTCGAGCGTCGGCTCGATCGGCATGACGCCGGTATAGGGCACAAGGCCGTGCGTGGCTTTGAGTCCGTAGACGCCAGTCCAGCAGGCGGGCATGCGGATCGAGCCGCCTTGATCGCCGCCAAGCGCTGCATCGGCCTCCCCGGTTGAAATGACGACTGCACTGCCGCTGGATGAACCGCCGGCCGAATGGGTCGGCTTGTGCGGGTTTTTCACCGGCACCGGTTTGGAAGTGTGGCTGCCGCCCGAAAAACACAGGTCTTCGCACACTGTCTTTCCGATGATCGTGCCGCCGGCATTCAGGATGCGCGTGACGACGGTGGCATCGACATCCGGGACATAGTTCTCGAGCACACGCGAACCGTTCATGAGCGGCAGTCCCGCAACACAAACATTATCCTTCACCGCGATCTTCTTGCCGGCAAGAATGCCGCTGGAAGCACCTTTGATGGTCGATTTCCATGCCCATGCGTCGTAGGGATTTTCCTTCGCGCTCGGCCGCGCGCCAGTGGTGCGGGCATACTTGACTTCGGGCTTCGGTTCGACCATTGCGTCCAGCCGGTTGTAGGAAACCGCGATGCCCTTCAACAGTCCTGCGAACGATGCTGCGTCCGCCTCGCTCAAATCCATCCCAAAGTTAGTGGCGATCTGCTTCACTTGGTCTACATCGGGTGTTTCGATTGGCATAAGTTCCTCAGCTCTCGGGATCAGATTGCGAGATATTTCTTCATCACCTCGCTGCGCGAAACGGCCTCGCGCGTCCCCTCGGCAACGATGCGGCCTTTTTCGAGGATGATGCAACGGTCGGTGAGACTGAATACCAGCGGCACGTTCTGTTCCGCGATCAGAATGCTCATGCCGCTCTGCCTGCTGATCTCGCCCAGCGTGGCGCCGATCTGCGCGATCAGGGTCGGCATGATGCCATCGGAAGGTTCGTCCAACAGCATGACAGTGGGGTCGGTCATAATTCCTCGGCCGATGGCCAGCATCTGCTGCTCGCCGCCGCTCATCGTTCCCGCAAGCTGCGATAGCCGCTCACCAAGGCGGGGGAAATAGCTGAGCACCTCGTCACGGCGGTTGCGCTTTGCGCGGCCGGAAGCGACACGGCCCATCTCCAGGTTTTCGCGCACACTGAGCTTGGGAAAGATGCCGCGTCCCTGTACCACCGTGGTGACCCCGCGAACCGCCCTCAGGTGGGCGGGCATTGCCGTCACGTCCTCTCCACTCAACTTGATCGACCCGGATTTTACCAAAAGCGTGCCTGCTAGCGTCCGAATCAGCGTGGATTTGCCCATGCCATTACGCCCGAGCACGCCCAGGATATCGCCCTTGCCGAGGTTGAAGGTAATACCGGAAAGGACGGCGATGTTGCCGTAGCCGGAATGAATGGCCGCAACCTCAAGCATGGGCCGGCGTCCCCAGATAAACCTCCCGGACCTGCGCGTCCTGAGCGATCTCATCGAACGTTCCATCGCGCAAAAGCCGTCCCAAATGCAAGACGGTAATGGCCGCATCGAGCTCGCGGATGAAATTGATGTCGTGCTCGATGATGATCACCGATAGGCTGCGATCGAGGGCTAAGTGATGCACGAGTTCTCCGGTGGCATCCGTTTCCTCGGCCGTCATGCCGGCCGTCGGTTCGTCGAGCAACAGCAATTCGGCTTCATTAGCCAGTAACAGGCCGATCTCCAGCCACTGCCGCTGTCCATGCGACAGGAATTGAGCCGGCATGTTGCGCTGCTCAACCAGCCGGATTGTATCGAGGATCGAGTCGATGGCGCGCTCGCGCTCCGCCCGTGATTTCGTCCGGCACAGAGCGGCGAGCTCGAGATTTTGCAGCGCACTTAAGCCTTCGAACACGCTCGGGGTCTGGAACTTCCGGCCGATGCCTATTTGCCCCCGGCGCGGCACTGAAAGACCCGTTATGTCCCGATCCTTGAACAAGATTCGGCCGGCCGTGGGCTCCAGATGGCCGGAGATCATGCTGATGAAGGTGGTCTTGCCCGCCCCGTTGGGCCCGATCACACAGCGGATTTCGCCCTTGGCAAGAGCGAATGTGAGCTTTTCGTTCGCAACCAGACCGCGGAAATGCTTGGTGAGGTTTTCTGTCCTAAGAGTCCGTTTCGAAAGTCATGTTGATCGCGCCATTCGGCGGACGAGGATCATGACGGAGGCGGCATAAAGGAAGGCGCGGGCGGATGCGATGGTAGCCTCGAAGTCTTTTGCCAGACGCCTGTTGCGGTTGATCCAGGCGAAGAACCTCTCGACAACCCAGCGCCTCGGTTGAACGGC
>JBQTKG010000052.1:0-24725 GCA_052386315.1 Hyphomicrobiales bacterium | reverse complement strand
CGTTCGGCATATTGATGGTCTTGGAAATGGCGCCGGAGATGAACGGCTGCGCCGCCGCCATCATGCGGATGTGGCTCTCGACCGAGAGGAAGCGCTTGCCCTTGCGCCCGCACGGCGAGGCGCAGTCGAACACCGGCAGATGCTCGGGATTGAGGCCGGGCGCGCCTTCGAGCGTCATGGCCCCACAGGCATATTCGTTTGCCGCCTCGATCTCCCGCTTACCGAAGCCGATCTCCGCCAGGAGGTCGAAATCGGGCTGGTCGATCCGCTCAGGCGAAAGACCGAGCGTCCCGGTGAGAAAGTCCTCGCCGAGCGTCCACTTATTGAAGACGAACTTGATGTCGAAGGCGGCAGCGACTGCCCGTTCGACGCCCGCGATCTTCTCCGGCGTAAACCCCTTGGCTGCCAGCGTTTCGTGATTGACGCCGGGGGCGCCCATCAGAGTGCCGTGGCCGACCGCATATTCGATGATGCGCCTGATCGCCTCTTCGGGGTAGCCGAGCCCCCGCAGCGCCTCGGGCACCATGCGGTTGATGATCTTGAAATAGCCGCCGCCGGCGAGCTTCTTGAACTTGACCAGCGCGAAATCGGGTTCGATGCCGGTGGTGTCGCAGTCCATCACCAGACCGATAGTGCCGGTCGGCGCGATCACCGTGGCTTGCGCGTTGCGGTAACCGTGGCTCTTGCCAAGCTCTAGCGCCCGCTCGAAGGCGTGGACGGCATGAGCGAGCAGCTTGGGGTCGGGGCAGGAGGCGTGGTCGAGCGGCACCGGCGCCGTAGCTAGGCCCTCATAACCGTCTTTCTCGCCGCGGGCTGCGCGCGCATGATTGCGCATGACCCTGAGCATGGCCTCGCGGTTCTTTTCGTAACCGGGGAAGGGGCGAAGCTCGCGCGCCATCTCCGCGCTCGTGGCATAGGAGACGCCGGTCATGATGGCAGTGAGCGCGCCGCACAGCGCCCGGCCCTGCGGCGAGTCGTAGGGAATGCCTGACGCCATGAGCAGGCCGCCGATATTGGCGTAGCCAAGCCCGAGCGTCCGGTACTCGTAAGAGAGTTGGGCGATACGGCGCGAGGGGAACTGCGCCATGGTGACGGCGATCTCGAGCACGATGGTCCACAGCTTGATGGCGTGCTCATAGGCCTCGATGTCGAAGCTGCCGTCCTCCTTGCGGAACGCCATCAGATTGACCGAGGCGAGATTGCAGGCGGTATCGTCGAGGAACATGTATTCGGAGCAGGGGTTCGACGCCTTGATCTCGCCGGCCGCCGGGCAGGTATGCCAGTCGTTGATGGTCGAGTGGAACTGGATGCCGGGATCGGCGCAGGCCCAGGCGGCATAGCCGATCTGCTCCCACAGACCGCGCGCCTTCACTGTCTTGGCGACGGCGCCGTTCTTGCGGAACGTCAGGGTCCAGTCGCCGTCGGCTTCGACCGCGCGCAGGAAATCATCGGTGACCCGCACCGAATTGTTGGAGTTCTGGCCCGAGACGGTGCGATAGGCCTCCGAATCCCAGTCCGTGTCGTAGGTCGGGAACTGGATCGAGGTATAGCCTTGGCGGGCGAACTGGATCACCCGGCGGATCGAATTGTCGGGCACCTTGGCCTTGCGCGCGGCTCTCACCTCGCGTTTCAGTGCGGGGTTCCGCTTGGGATCGAAGCAGCCGTCGTCGTCGGCCTCGCAATTGACGCAGGCCTTGAGGATGGCGTTGAGCCGCTCGGCCAGGACCTTCGAGCCGGTGACGAGCGCTGCCACCTTCTGCTCCTCGTTGACCTTCCAATTGATGTAATCCTCGATATCGGGGTGGTCGATGTCGACCACGACCATCTTGGCCGCGCGCCGCGTGGTGCCGCCCGACTTGATGGCGCCCGCCGCCCGGTCGCCGATCTTGAGGAAGCTCATCAGACCTGAAGATTTGCCGCCCCCGGACAGAGGCTCGTTTTCGCCCCGGAGCCTGGAGAAATTGGTGCCGGTGCCCGAGCCATATTTAAAGAGCCGCGCCTCGCGCACCCAGAGATCCATGATCCCGCCCTCGTTGACGAGATCGTCGTCGATTGACTGAATGAAGCAGGCATGCGGCTGGGGGTGCTCGTAAGCCGAGGTCGAGGCTTTGACCTCTCCGGTGGCGAGGTCGACATAATAATGACCCTGGCTCGGCCCATCGATGCCATAGGCCCAATGGAGCCCGGTATTGAACCATTGCGGGCTATTGGGGGCGCCCGTCTGCATGGCGAGCATGTAGCGGAGCTCGTCATAGAAGGCCCGCGCATCCTCTTCGCCCGAGAAATAGCCGCCCTTCCAGCCCCAATAGGTCCAGGTGCCGGCCAGCCGGTCGAACACCTGCTTGGCGCTGCGCTCGCCGGTGATGCGGGACTTTTCGGGAAGTGCCGCGAGTGCCTCTTCATCGGCAACCGAGCGCCAGGCCCACGCGGGAATGCCGGTCTCTTCGACGCGCTTGAGCGCTGCCGGCACGCCGGCCTTGCGGAAATACTTCTGCGCCAGGATATCGGCCGCCACCTGGCTCCAGGCGGCCGGCACCTCGATGCCCTCGAGCCGGAACACCACCGAGCCGTCCGGATTCTTGATTTCGCTGGTGGCCTTGCGGAATTCGATCTCCGCATAGGCGTCCTGACCGGCTTTGCTATAGCGGCGCTCGATGCGCATGGCAGTTCCCTCTCTTGCTCTTCATTGTTGCCGCGGGCGCGCACAGCGCCCACGGGGCTTCCATCACCCGCGTTCAACGACGCAAACTCCCTGTCCGCGAAGCCGCCGCCCCCCGGATATCCGGCCTTTTTGTCCTTGAGTTTTTACTCTGTGGAGACCCGGAACCCGCCCCGCATCTCCGCCCGTCAACCGTGATGATGAAACTATTACAGACCTAATTCGGCGTCAATGGTTAGTGTGTTAACGAAAGCTTACCACAATATCTTGTGTCCACAGCCTGACGCCATCTGTGGATAAGCGCCAGTCCATCCGATTCTCGCCGGAAGCTCAAGACTTTCGTGGACTTAATTGCGACCACCGGGAGACCGCCGCACGACTCGCCGCCGCCGCAGTGGCGGTCAAGGGTTAACGGCGCTGTCTGTCGGAAATATTTTTTTGGTTAACAACTGGTTTACGGGCTCATCCGCCGGGCGGCTGCGCCTGGGTGTCACTCGCCTTGTGATTGCCGGGACGGGGCGGTGGCGACCCGTGAATCGGACCCATTACCCACAACAGGCCGAGCCCCAGCGCCGTGATCGCGGCCAGCATCAGCCAGGCCTCGTTGATCGCCAAAGTGAGGCTCGTCTGCTCGATCGCGTCCATGACGGCGAGAAGGCCCATGGGATCGTCCGGATCGGGCAGCTCATCGGTGCCGATGCCGAGGGCAGCGGCGGCGCCGGCGGCATCGGTCTTGATCATCTCCGTGAGCCGGCCGGCATGTTCGGGGCCGCGCGTGAAGATGATGGTATCGATCAGCGCAATCCCGATGGCGCCGCCGAGATTGCGGCAAAGATTGAACAGTCCGCTGGCATCGCTCACCCGGTCGAGCGGCAGGAAGCCGAGCGCGAAGCGGATGGGCGGCAGGATGCATAGCGCCACGAAGCCGCCGCGCACCACCTGCGGCCAGAACATTTCATCATAATCCGTGGCGCGGCTCTGGAAGCCGCTCAAGGCGAGCCCCAGGGCGAAACACGCAAAGCCTACCGCCGACAGAAGCCTGGCGCTGCAGCGGCGGTCGAGTTGCACCGCAATGGGTGCGGTGACGAGCTGGGCAATGCCGGTCACCAGAATGACGAGACCGATGTCGATGGGCCCGTGGCCGCGCACGAAAGCAAGAAACACCGGCATCAGATAGACTGAACCGAAGAGCCCTGCGCCGAGAATGAAACTCAGGGCGCAGCCAAAAGCCAGATTGCGGTCGCCGAACAGCGTAAAGTCTATGACCGGTGCGGGCCTTCGCACCGCAAGGGATCCTGCCACGGCGACAATGGCGAAAAGTCCCAGCACCACGGCCGATGCCCAGCCGCGATCGGGCGCTTCCTTGAGACCGATCTCCAGGGCGGCGAGTGCCGCGGCGATAAGCGCCAGCGACGTCCAGTCGAGACCCTTGAGAAGCGAGAGCCTGCCCGCCTCGCGCGGCAGGCAGGCGAGACCGAGCATCAGCGTCACCGCTCCCGGCGCGACGTTGATGAGAAACAGCCACTGCCAGGAAAAATTCTCGGTCAACCAGCCGCCGCTGATGGGGCCGAGCGCCGGCGCCAGCACCGCCAGCACGCCGCCCATGGTGGTCGCCAGAGTCTGCTGGAAGCCGCGTTCGAACAGCAGGAAAATCGCCGAGAATACCAGCGGGATGAGCACGCCCCCGGCAAAACCCTGCAATATGCGCCAAACGATCAGCGACCCGAATCCGCCGCTGAAGGCGCAGCCGATCGACGCCAGCGTGAAGACTGCGATGGCCCCTACGAACAGCCGCCGCATGGAAAAGACCCGGCTCAGCAGGCCGGTGAGCGGAATAGCAATGACTTCGGCGATCAAATATGCGGTCTGCACCCAGCTCATCCGGTCGGCGCCGATGCCGAGTGCCTCCTGGATGACCGGCAGGGAAGTAATGACGATCTGGATGTCGAGGATCGCCATGAACATGCCGATGCACATGGCGGCATAACCGGCCCACAGGAGAAGTCTCGATCTTGTGGAGGAGGGGACAGCCAATGGACTCATTGCCCGACTATGGGACAAGGATCGCGGCCCGGCCAAGCGATATTGCCTGACGGACTGGCGTCGCGTGCCGCATTGGAATATGATCGGAGAATGAAGTGGACGGTCCTGATTGCGCTGCTCTCTTGGCCAATTCCCGCGCTGGCGATGAATTGGGAAGGCCATGACGACTGGATGGAAGATCATCCGGCGGCGGTGGCATTGGAGTGGCAAGCGGATCGGGCGCGGCCCCTGCCGCCCACGCCTTGTGGGGAGCGCCAGTCCGCGGCGGATAATCCTTACGAACAAGTGCCCCTGCACGACAACCCATGCACCGTCCCGCCCGCCCCATCCGTCCCCAAGCGTTAACGGCCCCGTAGCGCAAATCATTCTAGCCTTGCCGCCCAATGCTGGCCCAAATTGAACCTTAACCGGCGGGCTCCAAGGACGCGCCTCAGGACATGGCCTACATCCAGCCCTATCTCGATTATTTCAGCCAGAATCCCGGATGGGCCATCGCCATCGTCTTCCTTATCGCTTTCGGCGAGGCGTTGCTGATCATCGGTCTGTTCGTGCCCTCGACCGCCGTTCTGGTCGGCGCCGGCATGATGGTGGGAACGGGGCACCTGGAATTCTGGCCGGTGTTCCTGGCAACGACGGTCGGTGCCATCGCCGGCGATCAGATTTCCTATTGGGCGGGACGGCTCTTCGGCGATCGGCTCAAGACCCTGTGGCCGCTGAACCGCTATCCGCAGCTCGTGGCGCGCGGCGAGGATTTCGTCCGCAGTCACGGCGGCAAGAGCATTGCCATCGGCCGTTTCGTGCCGGGCGTGAAAGCCGTGATTCCAGGCATTGTCGGGATGTTCGGCATGGGTCAGGTCTATTTCGCCGCGGTGAATTTCTCTTCGGGCCTGATCTGGGCGGCGGCCCATATCATCCCCGGCATGTTGCTGGGCACGGGGCTGGCGCTGGCCGGTGAACTCAGCGGCAGGCTGGTTTTCGTCCTGCTGATGCTGCTCGTCATTCTCGCCGTCGCGGGCTATCTCATCCGCCTGGCCGCCGCCGGGCTCTCGCCCTTTCTCAGCCACTTGCTCGGCAACATCTCCAACTGGGCGAAATCGAAACAGAGCCGCTCCATGCGCCGCTTCGGCCGCGCCGTGGCGCCGGACAACCCGCGCTCGCTGCTGATCGTGCTGTTCGCCGCGGTGTTCATCACCGGGATTATCGGGCTTGTGGATATGGCAACGGGCCTCATGGCGCGCGATGCCTTTTCCAACGCCGACGTTTCCGTATTTAACCTGATGCAGGAGATGCGCAACGCGCCTGCCGACGAAATCATGATCACCATCACCATGTTGGGCGATGGCGCGGTGCTGACCGTCATGGCCGTCATCATCGTCGTCTGGCTTGCCTGGCGCCGCGCCTACCGTGGCGCCATTGCGGCGGCGATTGCCATCATTGCCGGCAAGATTTTCGTGCCCGTCCTCAAATACGGTATTCAGCGTCCCCGCCCGCTCGAGCTATACAGCGGTGCCGAGATTTTCAGTTTTCCCTCGGGCCACGCCACCATGGCCATGCTCATCTTCGGCATATTGGCGGTGCTGGTCAGCCATTCCATGGGCCGCTGGGGCCGCGCCGTCGTCTATGCAACCTGTGGCATCGTGGTGATCGCCATTGCCTATTCGCGCGTCTATCTCGGCGCTCACTGGCTTTCCGATGTGGCCGGCGGATTGCTGTTTGGCGCCGTCATGACTGCGGCCTTCGCCGTGGCGATCGAGGCAATTCCACCCCGCCGCATCATGCCGCTCGGCCTTTTTGGCGCGGCGCTCCTTGCCTTCATCGTAGCCGGCGTAATGCACGTTTCGGCGGACTACGGCAAGGCCGAAGCGGCCTATGCCCCGCGCGAACTCACCCAGCGCATCGATGTGACACAATGGCAAGACGGTGGCTGGAAGCGGCTGCCGCTGCGGCGCATCGATCTTGCCGGCAAGTCCGAGGAGGTCTTTCTCGCCCAATGGGCGGGCAGCCTCGAACCGCTACGCGACGCCTTGGCGGCATCGGGCTGGACCGGGACGCCGAAATGGACATGGCGCGATGCCGTTCCCTATCTCAATCCCAATGCGGCGTTGGCGGAAATCCTGCCCCGCCCGGCTCTGCATGAGGGCCTGAAAGCCAAACTGACCATGGTTCGACCGGATTCCGGCAAAGGCCGGCGACGGCAGGTGGTGCGCGTCTACAAGACCGATCTGGAAATCGGCGCCGGCCAGGGCGTCTATCTGGTCAGCCTGACGGACGAGGAATTGCGCAAACGCTTCAACCTCTACGCCGTTCCGGCACCGCTCCCCGCCGCCGATGGCCAAGCAGCCGCCATGTTGCGCAGCCTTGCCGCCTTGCCCGAGCTCACAGTCGTTGCCGAACACGCCGTCGATGAGTCGACCCCGGCACTCATTCTGGCGCGCCCCTGAGCGCCTTTCTGCGCACTGGACGAAGTCCCCGGCTTCCGCCATATTCCGCGCCGTTTCGAACCCATGAAAGCGCGTTCCGCGATGGAATTTCTCAAGCAGTTTTTCACCTGGTGGAACGGCCAGACGCTCGGCACGCGGTTCTTCACCTGGCGCAAGGGTGAGTTGGTCGGCGCCGACGAATTCGGCAACCGCTATTACCGGGCGAAGTCGGCAATTCCCGATTCGATCGCCGAGCGCCGCTGGGTGATCTACAACGGCTATGCCGAAGCCTCGTCCATTCCGCCCGGCTGGCACGGCTGGATGCATCACCGCACCGGCACGCCGCCGTCCCGGGAAACCTATCGCCCACGCGAGTGGCAGCAACCGCATGAGGCCAATCTGACGGGGTCCGCCGCCGCCTACCGGCCGCCGGGCAGCATTGTGGGACCGGTCCGCCCGGCCGTCGCCGAACCCGACTATCAGCCCTGGAAGCCCGAGTAATCGGCTGAAGCCAGCCGAATTTTGGCGGTTGTCCCGAATCCTTTGACCGCGATAAATGGTGCCAGCGCGCTTTCCGGCGAAATGGAAACATTTCGCCGAAAAGAAAACGCGCCAGATTAAATGCTTCGAGCATGTTCTTATCGCCAAAGTGCGCGCACTTTGGCGGAACATGCTCTAAGAAAGCGGAGACGCAAGATGAAGAACTCCACGGTTGAAACCCTGATCGGCGCGGCGGTGGTGGCGATCGCCGCGGCCTTCTTCCTGTTCGCCTACACGGCGTCCGGCAAAGGCGACGGTGGCGGCTACCGGGTGAGCGCCGAATTCGACAATGCCGAAGGCATCAATATCGGCACCGACGTGCGCATGGCCGGCGTCAAGATCGGCACCGTCGTGGACCAGGGACTGAACTACGAGAATTTTCAGGCCCTGATCACCATGAGCATCGATCCGCAATTGAAGCTGACCGAGGACACGACCGCCAAGGTAACGGCGGAAGGCCTCCTCGGATCGCGTTTCATCGCCCTCGAGCCAGGCGGTTCCGAAACCCTGCTTGCCGACGGCGGCGTCATCACCTCGACTCAGGGTGCCGTCGACATCTGGTCGCTGATCAGCCAGGCCATGTTCGAAAGAACCGGCAGCAAGGAAGGCGGCGGCGAGACGCCGCCGGACAGCCAGAAGCAATGATGGCGGTCGAAGCCGAGGCGGCTCGCAAGCAAAGCTGGTCAGCCTGTGCCTATGAGGCCCATGCGCGTTTTGTCTCCGATCTGGCCGGTGCGGTGCTCGAATGGCTGGCGCCCAGGCCCGGCGAGCGCATTCTCGATCTCGGCTGCGGCGATGGCGTCCTGACGGCGGAGCTGGCGCGCTGTGGCGCAATCGTCACCGGCGTCGATGTCAGCGACGAACTCTTGGCCGCGGCCCGCGCCCGCGGCCTCGATATCCGCCGCATGGACGGCGAGGCGCTGCAATTCGATGCCGAGTTCGATGCCGTCTTCTCCAATGCGGCCTTGCATTGGATGACCGATGCCGGGGCGGTTGTCTCCGGCGTCCGCCGCGCCCTCAAACCCGGCGGCCGCTTTGTTGCCGAATTTGGCGGGCATGGCAATGTCGCGGCCATCGTCACGGCCATGCGGGCGGTGGCGATGCGCCGTGGCGGCGACGTCTCTTTGGCGGGGCCGTGGTTCTTTCCCTCGGTGGATGTCTACAGCGGCATGCTTTTGAAACACGGATTCGACGTGAGGCGCATCGGCCTGTTTCCGCGGCCGACACCGCTCGAGACCGGCATGGGCGCCTGGCTTGAGCTGTTCCGCAAGCCGTTCTTCGCGCAGTTCGGGAGCGAGGCGGCGGCCGTCGTCGCCGAAGTCGAGGACCTCCTGCGCCCGGTACTGTGCGATGGCCGCGGCAACTGGACTGCCGACTACGTGCGCCTGCGGGTCGAGGCGGTGAAGGCGTGAAGCGGCCGCTTATCTTCGTCGCAGCCTTGGCGGCGCTGGCGGGCCCGGCCGAAGCCCAGCGCATCGCCAATCCCATCGCCGTCTTCAACGGGCTCGACAAGGTCACCGGCATCACCACCACATTTGAAGTCGCCATCGGCGAGGAAAAGCGTTTCGGCGGACTGATCGTCAAGCCCGAGGCCTGTTATTCGCGGCCGGTGACCGAGGAGCCCAGGACCAGCTCCTTCGTCCAGGTCGTCGAGATCGAGACGGGCAATGCCCGCAAGCGGATATTTTCCGGCTGGATGTTCGCCGAAAGCCCCGGCCTCAACGCGGTGGAGCATCCCATCTACGATGTCTGGCTGACCGGCTGCCGCGATCCCAAGGCGCCGCCACCGGTGGTCGAGGATACGCCCGATCCCTCGACGCTGCGCGATCAGAGCGAAGCGGGCGAGCCGGAAGATTGACCAGCCAACGCCAGTTGCAGAACCAGCTGTGGATTGTCGTCGCCGGCGAAGAGGTGGAAATCGGCATCGGCCTCCAGCGCCGGCTCGAGCAGCCGGTGATAATCGCCCTTGGCCACGGCGACGGCGCCGAGACGTGTGAGATGCGGATTGACGAATTGCGCATCGAGCAGCATGAAACCGCCGGCCCTGAGCCGCGCCACCAGATGCACCAGCGCCACCTTGCTGGCGTCGGTTTCGCGCGAGAACATGCTTTCGCCGAAGAAGGCCGCCCCGATCCTGACGCCATAGAGCCCGCCCACCAGGCGGCCGTCTCGCCGGCACTCCACCGAATGGCAGCACCCCATCCTGTGAAGCTGCGTATAGAGCGAGCGGATGCGGGAATTGATCCAGGTGGTCTGGCGCGCCGCCGTCCTGGCGGCGCAGGCTTCGATCACCGCGGCAAAATCGCTGTCGATCCCGATCTCAAAGTGCTGCTGCCGCACCCTTCTGCGCAGCGAGTGCGAGACATGCAGGCCGTCGAGCGGAATGACGCCGCGCTCTTCCGGCTCGATCCAGTAGAGTGCGTTGTCTTCGGCACTTTCCGCCATCGGAAAAATGCCCGCCGCATAGGCCCTGAGCAGAATCTGGGGCGTGATCGAGGTCATCAGGCGTTCCGGGCGAGATAATGCTCCAGCCAGTGGATGTCGTAGTGTCCGTCGATGATGTCGGGCTCGGCCAGCAATTGCTGGAACAGCGGGATCGTCGTCTCGACTCCCTCGATGGCGAATTCGCCGAGCGCGCGCTTGAGCCGCATCATGCATTCGGTGCGCGTCTTGCCGAAAACGATGAGCTTGCCGATCAGGCTGTCGTAATAGGGCGGAATGCGATAGCCCGCAAAGATCGCCGAATCGACGCGCACCCCGAGACCGCCGGGGAAATGCACCGCGTCGACGCGGCCGGGCGAGGGCGCGAAGGTGGTGGAATTCTCCGCATTGATGCGGCATTCGATGGCGTGCCCGGAAAAAACGATGTCTTCCTGCCGGTATTGCAGCTCGGTTCCGGCCGCGACACGGATTTGTTCCTGCACCAGATCGAGGCCGGTGATCGACTCGGTCACCGGATGCTCGACCTGCAGCCGCGTGTTCATCTCGATGAAATAGAATTCGCCGTTCTCGTAGAGAAACTCGATCGTGCCGACACCTTCATAGCAAAGCTTGGCCATGGCGCTGGCGACGCGGTTGCCGATTTCCCCGCGTTGGCCCGCATTGAGGGCGGGCGAATGCGCCTCTTCCAGGATTTTCTGATGACGGCGCTGCAGCGAGCAATCGCGCTCGCCTAGATGGATGGCGCGGCCCTGGCCGTCGCCCAGCACCTGGATTTCGATGTGGCGCGGCTTCTCGAGATATTTTTCGATATAGACGTCGCCATTGCCGAAGGCGGCCTTGGCCTCGGCCTGCGCCGTGCTCATGGCGATTTCGAGATCGGCCGCCGCGCGCGCCACCTTCATGCCGCGCCCGCCGCCGCCCGCCGTCGCCTTGATGATGACGGGAAAACCGATGTCCTTGGCGATGCGCTTGGCGTCCTCGATCTCCGAGACACCGCCTTCCGAGCCCGGAACCACCGGAATGCCCAGTCCCTTGGCCGTGCGCTTGGCCTCGATCTTGTCGCCCATGAGGCGGATGTGCTCGGCCTGCGGCCCGATGAACTTGAGCCCGTGCTCGGTGAGGATTTCGGCGAATTTGGCGTTCTCCGACAGGAATCCGTAGCCCGGATGCACCGCATCGGCGCCGGTGATTTCGCAGGCCGCCACGATCGCCGGGATGTTGAGATAGCTGTCGCGGGCGGGCGGGGGGCCGATGCACACGCTTTCGTCCGCCAGCCGCACATGCATGGCCTCGGCGTCGGCGGTGGAATGCACGGCCACCGTCTGTATGCCGAGTTCGCGGCAGGCGCGCAGCACGCGCAGGGCGATTTCGCCGCGATTGGCGATGAGTATCTTGTCGAACATGGACTACTCGATCGCCACCAGCGGCTCGCCGAATTCGACCGGCTGGCCGTTCTCGACGAAGACATGGGTGATCCTGCCGGCCCTCGGCGCCGGAATCTGGTTCATGGTTTTCATCGCCTCGATGATCAGCAGGGTCTGGCCCTGCTTCACTTCGCTTCCCACCTCGACGAAGGCGGCGGAATCCTGACCCGAGGCGCGGTAGACGGTGCCCACCATCGGCGATTTCACCGTGCCCGGATGATCGGAATCCAGCGCTTTCGCCGCCGCGGCGGGGGCCGGGGCGCCATGATAGTGCGCCGCCGGCGCATGAACCGGCGGCGGTGCTGTAACACTTGCCACGGCGGTCAGGCTCCGCGACACGCGCACCCGCGTTCCTTTCTGATCGAGTTCGATCTCGGAGAGGCCGGTTTCATTCAGAATGCCGGCAAGGGTGCGGATCAGATCGAGTTCCGGACTGCTTTTCGCGGCGGGCGCCGGCGCTGGCTTCTTGCGGGACATCCTCTAACTCTTCCTTGCTGTCTTGAGATGATGAGCGAGCGCATCGAGCGCCAGTTCATAGCCGTGACCGCCGAAGCCGCAGATGACTCCCAGCGCCGCCGGCGAAACGTAGCTGTGATGGCGGAACGGTTCGCGCCGGTAGATGTTGGAGAGATGCACCTCGATCGCCGGCACGTCCGCCGCCTTGAGCGCGTCATGGAGCGCAATCGAAGTGTGCGTATAGGCGGCGGCATTGAGAATGATTCCGCAAGCCCCGCTCCGCGCTTCCTGTATCCAGCCGACCAGCTCGCCTTCGGCATTGCTCTGGCGGAAATCGGTAGCCAGCCCCAATGCCTTGGCCCGGCTGACGCAGCGGGCTTCGAGATCGGAGATCGTTTCCGAGCCGTAGACGGCCTGTTCGCGGCTGCCGAGCAGGTTAAGATTGGGGCCGTTGAGGATGAGAACCGGTTTCATGGAAGCCTGGTTGGTGCGGATTTTCTGTTTTCGGCTTATAGGCGGTCCCCGCCGCCCATGGAAGCGGGCCGCGTCATCCCTGTGGATTGCGCTCAGCAGATCGAACAGCCGCCGGCGTCGCGCACTTCCTTGACCGCGGCCGCCAGTGCGCGCTCCGGCAGGTAGCCCGGGATCACAGTCTTGCCGATAACGAAAGCGGGCGTTCCGCTGATCTCGAGCGTTTGAGCGAGTTTGAGGTTGCGGTCGATGACTGCGGCAATGTCGGCCGATTCCATGTCTGCCTTGAGTTTTTTCAGGTCGATCCCTACGCTTTGCGCAATTTCGTCAACCGCCTGGGCGTCGATCTTGCCCGCATGTTCGTACAGGGCAAAGTGGAATTCCAGATATTTTCCTTGGGCCTGGGAAGCCATTGACGCCCGTGCCGCATATTCCGAACCTTCGCCGAGAATCGGAAACTCCTTGAAGACGACCTTGAGCTTGCCGTCGGTTTCGAGGAGATTTTTGATAATCGGCATGCTCTTCTTGCACCAGGGACAATTGTAGTCGAAAAACTCGACCATCGTCACGTCGCCTTGCGGATTGCCCGCGACAAAATCGGCGCTCGACCGGAAAATTTCATCGGCATTTTCCGCGATCGCCTTATTGCGCTGCTCTTCTTCCGCCAGTTTCTGGCGGCGCTCCAGCTCCTGGTTCACCTCCATCAGCACGTCCGGATGCTGCAACAGATATTCGCGCACGATCGCGCCGATCTCTTCGCGCTGCTTGTCGGTGAATTCGCCGGCCGATGCCGCCTGCGGCAGCAGCAAGGCACCGGCCATCAGCAATGATCGAAGCGCTCGCAACTTGGTCAACCTCTCGGATGCAGCACATTGCCCGAGAACGGCCAGGCGGTCCATCTCACTTCTTGCTCGTGAAATTGAGAATATCGTTGGCGCGCAGCCATTCCGGGGTTCCCGTTTTGAACATGGTGGCGGCAAGTTTGGCCTTTTCCGCCGCCAGTTCCCGGTCGCCCTGCAGCCAGGCGGTTTCCGCCGTTGCCAGTTCGGCGCGCGGAATGTCGCCGAGCTGGCCATAGGCGATCGCCATGAATTTGTAGAGCTGGGGGGCTTCGGGTTCGGTCTTCTTGGCCGCCCGCAAGGTCTTCAGGGCGGCCTCCGCGCCGGCGCGGCTCTCGCTGCCGAGCAATGCCTGCGCCAGCATGATCTGAATGAGCCCATTGCTGGGCAGCAGTTTATTGGCCTGCCGGAGCGGCGCCACCGCCTTCGCCGGCGAGCCGCTTTCCAGCAGCGCCTGGCCTTTCAGTTCCCAGAAATAGGGGTTCTGCGGCAGGTCCTCGATCAGACCGTCGAGCACCGGCAGGGCGTTCTTCATGTCTCCCTTGCGGAACATGGCGATGGCGCGCGCATAGCGGGCAGGGAGCGAGGTGTCGGAGGAGGGGTAGCGCTGGAAGACGGCCTGCGGCGGCTGCAGGAACCCGGCGAGCTTCGCCTGCATCAACCGGTGGCGCAGCATGAGCTCGGGCGCATCTTCCCTGCCGAAACTCGGCGATTTCTTCGCCGCGATCTCGAGATTGCGGATGCGGTCGAAGGGCATCGGGTGCGACAGCACATAAGGGTCGACATATTGGGCCGAGGCGATCGACTGGTTGGCAAGCTTGTCGAACAGCGTCAGCATGCCGCGTGCCGACTGGCCGGTGGCATTGAGATACTTCAGTGCCGCCTGATCGGCGGCGGATTCCATGGCGCGCTGGTAGGATAGAATGTTGCGCTGGGCGAAACCCTGGGACCCAAGCATGACGCCCTGTCCGGCCCTGGCGGCCTCGCTTTCACCGGCCATGGCGCCGCCCACCATGGCGGCGGCGCCGATAAGCGAACCGATAATGGCGGTGGCGCTGGCCCGGTCGAGTTCGATGCCAAGCCGCGCCAGGTGGCCTCCGGCGATATGCCCGGTCTCGTGCGCCAGAACCCCGATCACTTCATTCGGGGTTTTTGCCTGGGTGAGCAGGCCGGTGTGTATGAAGATGCGCTGTCCACCCGCCACAAAAGCGTTGATGCGCTGATCGTTGATCAGATAGACCTTGACCGACCCCGGATTGATGCCTGCCGCCTTGAAAATCGGCTTGGTATAGAGCCGCATCAGACCCTCGATCTCGGCATCGCGGATGAGCGGCGGCCCGGCGGCATAGGCAGGCACCAGCATGGCGGCAGCGAGTGCCAATGCGACAATGGCTATGGCATTGAAAATCCTGCGCATGGCAGTGTTCGCACTACTCGGGTTCAGGTTGGTCCGCCTCAATCGCGGTCAATTGAGGCGAGTTTGAGGCCCGGTGAATCGGATTGCCGTCAGCGTTTGCTCCACCAGCCCGCCTTGCGCACCACCGCCGCCGGCGTCACCGTCGGTGCCGGCGGCTGCCACTTGCGCGGCTGGACCTCATCGGCTGCCGGTGCCGGCTCCGGTACGACAATAGCGGCCGGTCTTGGCGCCGGTGCGGCGGCGGGAGCCGGCGGCTCGGCCATCGCTTCGGCCTGAACTTCCGCGTCATGCGCCTCGCGCGGCCGGTGTTCGCGTCCGTCGCGGGGTTGCCGCGGATCGCGGCTGCGGTCATGGTCGCGGCCCCAGCGGTCGCGGCGGCGGCCACGTCCGCGGCTCCGGTCTTCGTGGACCCGCTCGCCGCCTTCAGCTGCTCCGGCCGGCGCGCCGGCGCCGCCATCGGCCTCCCCCTCCAAAGGTTGCGGAGCTTCGCTGCGGTCCTCGCCATCCGCTTCGACGCCTGGTTGATCGCCGAGGCCTGGAACCTCGCCAGCGGCCTCGGGGCGCGGCCGTTCGTCATCGTGCTCGCGGCCACGCCGGCCACCCCGCCTGCCGCGCCGCCGTCGCCTGCCGCCGTCTTCGCGATCCTCACGCCCGGCACGCTCGACGCGCTCGCCAAGCGCCGGCCGCTCCGTAGGTGGCTCGGCGGCAATTTCGCTTTCTTCCTCCCCGGCTGGCTCATCGGCTGCCGCTTCGGCCTCCTCCTCGTCCTCTTTGAAGGCCGAATCGATCTTGACGGGAGCTGCCTGGATTCGCCGCGCCGGAAGGCTGCGTTCGCCGGCGCGCTCGATGACCGCCTGCGAACCTTTCACCTCGTCGCTCGGCACGATGAACACCGAAATGCCGTAAGCCTGTTCGATCGACAGCAGATGATCGCGCTTGTCGTTGAGGATGTAGAAGGCGGTTTCGCGGTTGGCCTTGACCGTCAGGTTTTCCGCCTTGCGATTGATCAAATGCTCTTCGATCGCCCTCAGAACCGAGAGGCCGCAGGATGAAATCGAGCGCACGATGCCGCGGCCCTCGCAATGCGGGCAAGTGCGCGACGATCCTTCCAGCAAGCCCGGCCGCAACCGTTGCCGCGACATTTCCAGTAGCCCGAAATGGCTGATATGGCCGACCTGGATGCGCGCCCGGTCGTCTTTCAGCGCCTCCTTCACGCGGCGCTCCACGGCCCGGTTGTTGCGCTTCTCCTCCATGTCGATGAAGTCGATGACAATCAAGCCGGCGAGGTCGCGCAACCGCAACTGCCGGGCGATTTCATCGGAGGCCTCTAGGTTGGTCTTCAGCGCCGTGTCCTCGATGTTGTGCTCGCGCGTCGCCTTGCCCGAGTTGATGTCGACCGACACCAGCGCTTCCGTCTGGTTGATCACCATATAGCCGCCGGACGGCAGCGTGACGGTCGGCGAATACAGCGCATCGAGCTGGGTTTCGACCTGGAAGCGCGAGAACAGGGGCCGCGTATCCTTGTAGAGCTTCACGTTCTTGGCGTGCGACGGCATCAGCATCTTCATGAAGTCTTTGGCTTCGCGATATGCCGCCTCGCCCTCGACAAACACTTCGTCGACGTCCTTGGTGTAGAGATCGCGGATGGCGCGCTTGATCAGGCTGCCTTCCTCGTAGACCAGCGCCGGCGCGGTCGACGACAGCGTCAGGTCGCGTACGCTTTCCCACAGCCGGATCAGATAGTCGTAGTCGCGCTTGATTTCGGTCTTGGTGCGCTGGGCCCCGGCGGTACGGACGATAAGGCCCATGCCCTTGGGAACTTCGACGTCGCGCGCCACTTCCTTGAGGCGGCGGCGGTCGCTGGCATCGGTGATCTTGCGCGAAATGCCGCCGCCGCGGGCGGTATTCGGCATGAGAACGCAATAACGTCCGGCGAGCGACAGGAAAGTGGTGAGTGCTGCGCCCTTGTTGCCGCGCTCTTCCTTGACCACCTGCACCAGAATCACCTGGCGCCGCTTGATGACTTCCTGGATCTTGTAGGTGCGCTGCGGTTGGCGGCGCGGCCGCCGCGGCACCTCTTCCATGGCGTCTTCGGCGCCGACATGCTCGATTTTCTGGCTCTCCGGGTCTTCATCGACGACCTCGATGCCGCTGCCCATGTCGCCCGGTATGCCGCGTTCCGGCGCCGCGGCCGATTCGAGTTTGGCTTCGAGGCCGCCGCCTCCCGAGGCTTCGTCCTCTTGCGGCTCCGCCGCAACATCCTCGGAGAGCGAGGGTTCGGCGCTCTCCGCGGCAAGCGGTTGCGCCGCCGCCTCCGGCTCGCCGTCCGGCGAGTGATCGCCATTGCCGTTGTTGTCTTCGTCGTGCTGGCGGGCCTCGTCTTCTTCCTCCTGCTCGCGCAAGAGCGCCTGCCGGTCGGCCAACGGGATCTGGTAATAGTCCGGGTGGATTTCCGAGAAGGCTAGGAAGCCGTGGCGGTTGCCGCCGTATTCGACGAAGGCCGCCTGCAGCGACGGCTCGACGCGCGTCACCTTGGCGAGATAGATGTTGCCTTTCAGCTGGCGGCGCGAGGCGCTTTCAAAGTCGAATTCCTCGATGCGGTTGCCGCGCACCACGACCACGCGGGTTTCTTCCGCATGGGTGGCGTCGATGAGCATCTTGCTGCCCATGTTCCATATTCCTTTGCGCGGCGCTGCGGCATGGCGGCTCCCGGCAACGCTCCGGATGCGAGTCCTGGAGAGAGCCTGCGGGCGAGGCGGCGCGATAGGGGCACGACACGAGACTGTGCGATGATGGCTGGCGCCAGCCCGGCTGCCGGTTGCAACCGGAAGCCGTGGGGCGCTCTCATCGCGGTGTGGGTCATGCCCGTTTTTCCATTTGCCCCGGCCGGTCGGCCGGAACGGTTCAACACAGTGTTGCCGACGGGACCGGCCCGTCCGGCAACGGTGGGCTGCTCGAAAGCGGCCCTTACCGTCGCGCTTTCAAAAGGGGTACATTTTGTATCCCGACCCCGTCCGAAGCGAAATCTGACGCACTGGCAGCCGATCCTCCCGGAATCGCATGCTGACGCAGAGGAGACAGGGTCTTAATAGGGACCGCCTTCCATATTTGCAAGCCGGATCGCCGGCCCGGCGCCGAAACCAATGATTAACCATGCAGCGCCTAGCCTCAACGCGACGCAGGAACCGGGGCAAACGCGGGCGATGGCCCTGTTGACCGACATGACCGGCACAAAGCCGCCGCCACATGCGGTGATTGCACGCGCCTGCGCATTGCTGCTGGCCTTTCTGCTGCTCTTGCCGCTGCCGGCTCTGGCCACCGAGCCGGTCGCCACCGGAACCCGGGTGGGCGGCGACGAGCACCGCACCCGCTTCGTGACCGATCTCACCCAGGTTGTGAGCTTCACTGCCTACGTCCTTCCCGATCCCTACCGGGTGGTCGTCGATCTACCGGAGGTCGCCTTTGATCTTCCGCCGGGCGCCGGCCGCAAGGTGCGGGGGCTGATCACCGAATTCCGCTACGGCGTTGTCGAGTATGGCCGGGCCCGCATCGTCATCGATACATCGGGGCCGGTGCTGATCGAAAAGTCTTTCGTGATCGGGCCGCAGGCGGGCCAGCCTGCCCGCCTCGTCGTCGATCTGGTGAAAACCAGCGAAGCGGCCTTTCTCAAGACCTACAAATCGGAGGCGCGCAAGTCCCAATCCGCCGCCGCAAGCCCCTTGCCGCGGCCCAAGCCGGGAACCGAGGCCTCACCTCTTCCCGAGAAGCAGGTCGCGGCCAAGCCGAAGCACGGCCGCAAGCTGGTGGTTATCGATCCCGGCCATGGCGGCATCGACCCCGGCGCCATCGGCCGCAACAAGACCAAGGAAAAAGACGTTGTCCTCGCCTTCGGTCATGCGCTGCGCCTGAAGCTCGAGGCGGACGGCAAGTACGATGTGGTGATGACCCGGACCGGCGACGGCTTCGTCTCGCTGAGGGACCGCGTCCGTCTGGCGCGGGAGCGCGAGGCCGATCTCTTGATCGCCATTCACGCCGATATCGTGCGCGGCCAGTCGGCCCGCGGCGCCACCATCTACACGCTCTCCGACAAGGCCTCCGACGCCGAGGCCGAGGCGCTCGCCCAGAAGGAAAACCGCGCCGACATCATCGCCGGCCTCGATCTCGAGGCCGGCAACGAGGACGTAACCGGCATCCTTATCGATCTCGTCCAGCGCGAATCGAAGACTCATTCGGTGTTCTTCGCCAGGAAGGCGGTCGCTGAAATGCGCGCCGTCACCGGCTTCACCGGCAAGCCGCTGCGCTCGGCCGGCTTCGTCGTCCTCAAGGCGCCCGACGTGCCCTCGGTATTGGTCGAGCTCGGCTATCTTTCCAGCAAGACCGACGAACAACAGCTCAATTCGCAAGCCTGGCGCGACCGCACGGCGGCCGCCCTGGCCCGGGCCATCGACAAGTATTTTTCCACCGAGATCGCCGCCCGGACGAGCAGTGGGCCCGGCCCCGCCGCGGCCACAATGTCGCCGTAGCGAAGCAGGTGCCGGCGGCGTCCGGATATGCTATCGGGCGTGGTTGAATTCAGCATTTTGCCGCCCCCGGGGCGGAATGGAGCCGGATCGTCGCCATGTTGCGTTTCCTGGGATGGTTGTTCGCGGCCGGGTTCATGGTCTTCTTGGGCTGTGCGGTGGCGGCCGCCTACATCATTTGGGACGTTTCCAAGGACTTGCCGGACTACAAGCAATTGGCGCTCTACGAGCCGCCGGTGATGACCCGCATCCACGCCGCCGACGGTTCGCTGCTTGCCGAATATGCCGAGCAGCGCCGTCTCTTCGTGCCGGTCGACCAGATTCCGAAGCAGCTCATCCAGGCCTTTATCTCGGCCGAGGACAAGACCTTCTACCGGCACGGCGGCCTCGACTGGCAGGGCATCGCCGCCGCCGGCATCCGCTATGCGCAGGTCAACCTCACCGGCAAAGGCCAGATCGTCGGCGCCTCGACCATCACCCAGCAGATCGCCAAGAACTTCTTGCTTTCGAACGAGAAGTCGCTGCAGCGCAAGCTCAAGGAGGCCCTCCTCGTGCAGCGCATCGAACAGGCCTTCAGCAAGGACCAGATTCTCGAACTCTACCTCAATGAAATCTTCCTCGGCTTCAACTCCTACGGTGTTGCCGCCGCCGCGCTCAATTATTTCGGCAAACCCCTCTCGGAATTGACCCTTGAGCAATCGGCCTATCTGGCCGCCCTGCCGAAGGGCCCCAACAACTACCATCCCTTCAAGCAGACCGAGCGCGCCATCGAGCGGCGCAACTGGGTGCTCGGCCAGATGTTCGAGAACGGCTACATCAGCGAAGCCGAGTTGAACGCGGCCGAGGCAAAACCGCTGGCAGTCAATCCGCGCCCCTTCGGCGCCCAGCTTTTCGCCGCCGAATCCTTCGCGGAGGAAGTGCGCCGCGAACTGATCGCCATCTATGGCAAGGACAAGCTCGAGACCGGCGGCCTGTCGGTACGCACGACGCTGGATCCCAAGCTGCAGATTGTCGCCCGCCAGGCGCTGGCCCGCGGTCTCATCGCCTTCGACCGCAAGCGCGGCTATCGCGGCCCGTTGCGCAAGATCGAGCTGCAGGGCGAATGGGGCGCGGCGATCGGCAAGATCGCGGTGCCATCCGATATTGCCCCCTGGCGGCTCGCCGTCATTCTCGAGGTCGACGAGCAGCGGGCGAAAGTCGGCTTGCAGCCGAAAACGCTGCCCTCCCGCCAAGTGGCTGGCGAGCGCGAAACCGCCACCGTGCCGCTTGCCCTCGTCAAGTGGGCGAGAACCTATGTCGACGGCAGCAAGCTCGGGCCCGAAATCAAGGCGGTCACCGAAGTCCTGGCGCAGGGCGACGTGATCTATGTGGCGCCCAGCAAGGATGCCGCACTTTGGCATCTTGTGCAGATGCCGGTGGTGGAAGGGGCGCTCGTCGCCATGGACCCGCACACCGGCCGCGTGCTCGCCCTGGTCGGCGGCTTCTCCTATGGCAAGAGCCAGTTCAACCGCGCGGTTCAGGCGATGCGCCAGCCCGGCTCCTCGTTCAAGCCCATCGTCTACGCCGCCGCCCTCGACAACGGCTACACTCCGGCCTCCGTTATTCTCGACGCGCCGGTCGAGTTCAATCAGCCGGACGGCCAGGTGTGGAAGCCGAAGAACTATCAGAACGAATATTTCGGACCTTCCACCCTGCGGCGCGGCATCGAGTTGTCGCGCAACGTCATGACCGTCCGGCTCGCCGCCGATCTCGGCATGACCAGGATCGCCGATCTGGCGGAGCGTCTCGGCATTTACGACCGCTTGCCGCGTTATCTCGCGATGGCGCTGGGCGCCGGCGAGACCACGCTTTTGCGCATGACCACCGCCTACAGCATCATCGCCAATGGCGGCAAGAAGGTTGAAGCCACGCTGATCGACCGCGTGCAGGATCGCTATGGCCGCACGATTTTCCGGCACGACAAGCGCGACTGCAGCGCCTGCAAGGCCGAGGCTTTCAGCACCGAGGATATCGAGCCCGAACTCCTCGACGTGCGTGAGCAGGTGATGAACCCCTATACCGCCTATCAGATTACTTCGATGCTGGAAGGCGTTGTCGAACGCGGCACCGGCCGCAAGCTGAAGATCGTCGGCAAGCCGGTGGCCGGCAAGACCGGCACCTCCAATGAGGAGAAGGATGCCTGGTTCATCGGCTTTACGCCCGATCTCACGGTTGGCGTCTATGTCGGCTTCGATACGCCGACAGCGATGGGCAGAGGCCGCACCGGTGGCGAGTTGGCCGCTCCCATTGTGGCGGATTTCATGCGCTTGGCCCTGCGCGGCAAGCCGGCGACGCCGTTCCGCGTGCCGCGCGGCATCGAGCTGATGCCGATCGACGCCAAGACCGGCCAGCGCGGTATTTTCGGCGAGGCGGGCGTCATCCTCGAAGCCTTCAAGCCCGGCGACGAACCGCCCTCGGCCACCACCGTCATCGGCGAGGATATCGCCGCGGCCCTGGCCACCGGCGAGGGTCTGGTTCTCGAGCCCGAGCAACCGCAGGGCCAGCCCGCTGCTGGCAAAGGCGGGTTGACGACCGGCACCGGCGGCCTCTATTGAGCCGCTTCAATAGCTTGATAAGTTCAGATTCGATCATTTGGTTTTCCCTCCCCACAAGGGGGAGGGAAAATTTGCCTGATGATTCAACCTGAATTCGTGTCGCCCGGAAAGCAAGCGGACCGTCTGGAATCATGCGCGCCGAAATCGCCAATCTCGTCGATGAAATGCAGCAGTCGATCGCACTGCTGAGGAGGCATCTTTGACTGGGATTCGGCCCACAAGAGACTTGCCGAACTGAGTGCCAAAGCCGAAGACCCCGCCCTGTGGAACGATCCGCAAAAGGCCCAGGACGTCATGCGCAGGCGTCGGGATCTGGAGGGCCGGATTAATACGGTTGTCGGACTTGAGCGTGTGATCGCCGACAACACCGGCCTTATCGAACTGGGCGAACTTGAAGGCGATCGGTCCATTGTCGCCGAGGCCGAAAAGGCGCTGATCGAGCTCAAGAGTGAAGTCGCCGGCCACGAACTGGAAACGCTTCTCTCCGGCGAGGCCGACGCCAACGACAGCTATCTGCAGATCAATGCCGGCGCCGGCGGCACCGAAAGCCAGGATTGGGCGGCGATGCTCATGCGCATGTACACGCGCTGGGCCCATCGCAGCGGCTACAAGGTCGACATTCTCGACGAGCATCCGGGTGAAGAGGCCGGCATCAAGTCCTGCACATTACAGATCAAGGGCCGCAACGCCTATGGCAAGCTCAAGACCGAATCGGGCGTGCATCGCCTGGTGCGCATCTCGCCCTATGACTCGAACGCCCGGCGCCACACCTCGTTTGCATCCGCCTGGGCCTACCCGGTGGTCGACGACACGATCGACATCCAGATAAACGAGAGCGATTGCAAGATCGACACCTATCGCGCCTCGGGCGCGGGCGGCCAGCACGTCAACACCACCGACTCGGCGGTGCGCATCACTCACATTCCGACCGGCATCGTGGTCGCCTGCCAGGCCGAGCGCTCGCAGCATAAGAACCGCGCCACTGCCTGGAAAATGCTCAAAGCCCGGCTCTATGAGCTGGAGCTGCAGAAGCAGCAGGAGAAGATCGACGCCGCCAACGCCAAGAAGACCGATATCGGCTGGGGTCACCAGATCAGGTCCTACGTGCTGCAGCCCTATCAGTTGGTCAAGGACTTGCGCACCGGCCACACCAGCACCAATCCCGCGGCGGTGCTCGACGGCGATCTCGACGGCTTCATTCAGGCCTCGCTCGCCCACCGCATCACGGGCGGTGGCGAACCGGTCGAGAATATCGACTGATCTTGCGTTGATGGCGTGGCGTGGGGCAGTCTCGGTGGAGGCTCAGGAGGTTCGCCCGTGCTCAATCTCGATCCGCGGCTCTATGTCGATCCGGCCACGCTCGAATGCGAGCGCCGGCGGATTTTCGCACGCACCTGGCAATTGCTCGGCCCCGCGGCCCAAGTGGCGGACGCCGGGCAATATGCGGCAGCCGAGATCGCGGGACTCAAGGTCTTCGCCATGCGTGGCCGCGACGGCAAGTTGCGGGCCTTCAAGAATGTCTGCCGCCATCGCGGCGCGCGCCTTCTCGAGGAAGGAGCCGGGCGCTGCGCCACCATCCGGTGCCCCTATCATCAATGGGTGTACAGCGACGATGGCAGGCTGGTGACGGCGCCCTGGTTCGGCGAGGATGCGGATTTTCGCACCGGGGACTGGCCGCTGGAGCCGATTCATGCGCGCGAATGGCGCGGCCTGGTCTTCGTGGCGGTCGATCCCGGCGAGACGCTCGAAAGCCAGCTCAGCGATCTGATCGGCGAACTGGCGGACGAGCCGCTCGAGACTTATCTTCCGGTGCGCAGCGAGCGTGTCTATTTCGATGCCAACTGGAAAATCTATACCGACAATTTCGTCGAGGGCTATCACATCCCCGGCGTACACCCGCAATTCTTCCGGGCGATCGACTTCGAGGCCTTCAAGACCACCGCCCACAAGGGCTATGTACGGATGACAGCGCCACCGCGCGACGGCCTGTTCTATCGCGGCAAGTGGCTGTGGATGTGGCCGAACTGGACGCTGTCGCTGTTCGAGGGCGGCATGAATACCTCGCGCATCAACCCGCTCGGCCCCGACCGCACCGAGCAGATCTATCACTTCTATTTTGCCGATATCTCCGAGGCCACCGCGGCGGCCCGCGGCGATACGGTGGAACGCAATCTCGCGGTGGTGCGCGAGGATTACGAAATCTGCGTCGCCACCCACCAGAACTACGCCGCCGGCTCCTACCGCCCCGGCCCGCTGTCGCCCCGCCACGAACAAGGCGTCCACTATTTCCAGATGCGCGTGGCGGAGAGCCTGGGAGTTTAGAGCCGCCCACCCCAGTTCCGTCATCCCGGCGCAAGCCGCTATCGGATTCACACATCTTTGCGCGTTTGATATCGTTGATTTTGCTATCAAAATACTGTCATCCCGGCGAAAGCCGGGACCCACGGAAAACTTAAAACGGATGCGCATCGCGTCATTCGGATCAATGGGTCCCGGCTGGAGTTTACCCCGGACACCGATCCGGGGCCGGGACGACGGATTGGGAGGCTCGTCCCTCGCAAACTTTTTTTCCTAAACCCCCTTGACAGTATGTTCCTATTATGTTCTATTTGTCCCGTCTCTCCAGGAGGGGCGGATCTGCAGTCCGCAAGTCTGGGAGGGACACGGGTCTTTGACGGATGGTTTGGACATGCGACATGTTTGCGGAAAAAATCGGAAGTCGAAGCGGTCGTCAGGCCGGTCCCCCAGGCCATCTACTGTCTGGGGTGCTCACTGGAGCAGGGGTGTGCCTCCGAAGTCGGTCTGGATGAAGGGTTGCTGCCCGGCAAACGGGAAGTAAAGAGCGATCCTAGCCGAAGAGCCCGTCACGTGGGGCGCTGCCGAGCGCTCTCCCGCCGGTC
>JBQTKG010000051.1:0-63989 GCA_052386315.1 Hyphomicrobiales bacterium | reverse complement strand
CGCATCGCGTCAAGCTGATGGATGGGTCCCGGCTTTCGCCGGGATGACGGAATTTTGATAACAAAATCAAGGATATCAAATGTGCAAAGATGTGTGAATCCGATAGCGGCTTTCGCCGGGATGACGGGCGAAGCGATGCAAAAACATTAGCTTGGTAATCGCCGGCGATCAAAAGATATGTGCATCGGCGATGCAACCGTCGATGCTCGTTGCGACATAGGCGATGATCTGCGGACGGATCATCTGAGCGTGTCTCTTTGTCATTGCTGCGCTTGCCCGCTATGCTGGACCCGAACGGGGTGAAAAGCGTGGCGAGAGGCAGCAAGAAAGGCGGGCCGCAGGGCAAATTCGCCGGCGGCGATCTGACCGGCTCGTCGGCCAAGTCGCTCAACAAGGCGATCGATATTCTCTCCGCCCTGGGGCAGGTGCCGGAAGGCATGAGCCTGCCCGATATTTCGCTGATGGTCGGCCAGCCGAAATCGACGATCCACCGCCTGCTCACCGCCCTCGAAGGCCGCCGCTTCGTGCGCTACGAATCCGATGCGCGGCTGTGGAAGATCGGCGTCGAAGCCTTCGTCATCGGTTCGGCGTTCCTGCGCAACCGCGACATCGCCGCCTTCGCGCGGCCGGTGATGCAGGCGCTGGTCAACGACAGCGGCGAGACGGCGAGCCTCTATATCGACGACGACGGCGAGATCGTGTGCATAGGGCAGGTCGAGTGCCGCCAGACCATGCGGGTGATCGCCAGGCCCGGCGGCCGCGCCAAGATGCATGCCTCGGGTTCCGGCAAGGCCCTGCTCGCCCATTATCCGGCGGCACGGCTCGACCAGATCGTCGAACGCCACGGCCTGCCCACGGCAACGGAGAAGACCATCAACACACCGCAGGCGCTGCGCCGCAATCTCGAAGCGGTGCGGAGCGCGGGCTTCGCCGTCGATGACGAGGAGAACGCTCTCGGCATCCGCTGCGTGGCCGCCGCCGTGTTCGACCATGCGGGCGAGGCGATCGCCGCGATTTCCATTTCGGGACCGGCCTCGCGCATCGTCGATGCCCGCATTGCGCCGCTTGGCGACAGAGTGCGCAGCGCTGCCAGGAGCCTGAGCAAATCCCTCGGCGGCCCTGAAGCCGGACCACCCATTCCACAGGAGTGACTTGGTAAGCCGTTGAAGTGGAAGAGATATGTTGCATCGTCCCATAGGTCGAAATGCTGTCCCGTAATATGGACTGACACCGGGCGGCACTGCTAGAAAGGAAACACGCGAAACCGATCCGCCGGGAGTGAACCCATGCCGCGCATGTCTGCCGCCGCCGCCGCCGTTGCCGTGCTTGAACTGGAGGGTGTGCGCACCGTGTTCGGCGTGCCCGGCGCCGCCATCAATCCGGTCTATGCCGGCATGCGGCCGAAGAATTCGATCCACCACATTCTGGCGCGCCATGTCGAGGCCGCATCGCACATGGCGGAAGGCTTCACCCGCGCCGCCTCCGGCAATATCGGCGTCTGCATCGGCACATCGGGGCCCGCCGGCACCGACATGATCACCGGCCTCTATTCGGCCTCGGCCGATTCGATCCCCATTCTGTGCATCACCGGCCAGGCGCCGCGGGCGCGTCTGTACAAGGAGGATTTCCAGGCGGTCGATATCGAATCGATCGCCAAGCCCGTCACCAAATGGGCGGTCACCGTGCGCGAGCCGGCCCAGGTGCCCTACGTCTTCCAGCAGGCCTTTCACATCATGCGTTCGGGAAGGCCGGGGCCGGTGCTGATCGATCTGCCCTTCGATGTGCAGATGGCGGAAATCAATTTCGATCCCGACACCTATCAGCCATTGCCGGCGCACAAGCCCAAGGCAAGCCGCGCCCAGATCGACAAGGCGCTCGCCATGCTGAACGAGGCGGAGCGTCCGCTCATCGTGGCGGGCGGCGGCATCATCAATGCCGACGCCTCGGCGGCTCTCGTCGAATTCGCCGAGACGACCGGCGTGCCGGTGATCCCGACGCTCATGGGCTGGGGCACCATCCCCGACGATCATCCGCTGATGGTGGGCATGGCGGGACTGCAGACCAGCCACCGTTATGGCAATGCCACGCTGCTGGCTTCCGATTTCGTGCTCGGCATCGGCAACCGCTGGGCCAACCGGCACACCGGTTCGGTCGACAAATACATGGAGGGCCGCAAGTTCGTGCATGTCGACATCGAGCCCACCCAGATCGGCCGCGTCTTGATGCCGGATTACGGCATCGTCTCCGATGCGGGAGCCGCCCTCGATCTCTTCGTCACGGTGGCGAAGGAGTGGAAGCAGAAGGGTGTGCTCAAGGACCGCGGCGCTTGGCTCGCTCAATGCCGCGAGCGCAAGCGCACCATGCAGAGGCGCACCCATTTCGACGACGTGCCGATCAAGCCGCAGCGCGTCTATGAGGAGATCAACAAGGCCTTCGGCCGCGACACCTGCTATGTCTCGGCCATCGGTCTCTCGCAGATCGCCGCCGCCCAGTTCCTGCATGTCTACAAGCCGCGCCACTGGATCAATTGCGGCCAGGCCGGGCCTTTGGGCTGGACCATTCCGGCGGCTCTGGGCGTCGTCGCGGCCGAGCCGAAGAAAGAAGTGGTGGCGATTTCCGGCGACTATGACTTCCAGTTCCTCATCGAGGAATTAGCCGTCGGCGCCCAGTTCAACCTGCCTTACGTCCATGTGCTGGTGAACAACTCCTATCTCGGGCTGATCCGCCAGTCGCAGCGCGGCTTCCAGATGGATTATTGCGTGCAACTGGCTTTCGACAACATCAATTCACCGGAACTCAAGGGCTACGGCGTCGATCATCTGAAGGTGGTCGAAGGATTGGGCTGCAAGGCGATCCGTGTCACCGAACCCAACCAGATATTGCCGGCGCTGAAACAAGCGCAGAAATGGAAGGACGAGTTTCGCGTGCCCATCGTGGTCGAGATTATTCTCGAGCGCGTCACCAATATTTCCATGGGCACCGAGCTTGCCAACGTCACCGAGTTCGAGGAGCTTGCCAAGGCTGCGGCGGATGCTCCGACCGCCATCGCCCTTCTGGATTGAGGACCTGCCGCCATGCCGAAATTCGCCGCCAATCTTTCGATGCTGTTCAACGAAGCGGGATTTCCCGACCGCTTCGCCGCCGCCGCCAAGGCGGGTTTCAAGGGCGTCGAATATCTCTCGCCCTTCGATTACCCGGCGAGCCAGATCGCCGAACTTCTGGGCAGGCACGGGCTCACCCAGGTCCTATTCAACCTGCCGGCCGGAAACTGGGGCGCCGGCGAACGCGGCATCGCCTGTCACCCCGATCGCACCGGCGAATTCCAGGACGGTGTCGGCAAGGCCATCGACTATGCCAAGGTGCTGGGCAACAGGCAGATCAACTGCCTGGCCGGCATTGCGCCCAAGGCCGCCGCTCCGGAGAAGGCCGAAGAGACGTTTATCGCCAATCTCCGCTTCGCCGCGGCAAAGCTCAAGGAGGCGGGAATTTTGCTGATCGCCGAGCCCATCAACACCAACGACATTCCGGGCTTCTTCCTCAACCGCTCGGCCCAGGCCATCGCCATCTTCGACAAGGTGGGCTCCGATAATTTGAAGCTGCAATACGACATCTATCACATGCAGCGCATGGAAGGAGAGCTCGCCCGGACCATCGAGCGCCTGATGCCGCGCATCGCCCACATCCAGATCGCCGGCAATCCGGGCCGCAACGAGCCGGACGTGGGCGAAATCAACTATCCCTATCTCTTCGCCCTGATCGACCGGCTTGGTTATGCCGGCTGGATCGGCGCCGAATACAAGCCAGCCCGGACCACCGAAGAAGGTCTCGGCTGGATGAAACAATGGAGGCAGTGACATGAAAGTCGGATTCATCGGACTGGGCATCATGGGAAGCCCCATGGCGGGGCATCTCCTGAAGGGCGGCCACAAGCTGTTTCTCAATACGCTGCACAAGGTGCCGGATGAGTTGATCGCGGCGGGGGGCGTCGCCTGCGCCACAGCGGCCGATGTGGCGCGCCAGGCGGACGTCATCATCGCCATGCTGCCCGACACGCCCGATGTGGAGAAGGTGCTGTTCGGCAAGGGCGGCGTGGCCGAGGGCCTGAGCAAGGGCAAGACCGTGGTCGACATGAGCTCGATCTCGCCCATCGAGACCAAGCGCTTTGCCGCCCAGATCGCGGCTCTTGGCTGCGATTATGTCGACGCGCCCGTCTCCGGCGGCGAGGTCGGCGCCAAGGCGGCAACGCTGACCATCATGTGCGGCGGCAGCGAGCAGGCTTTCGCCCGCGTCAGGCCGCTCCTCGATCTGATGGGCAAGAACATCACCCTCGTCGGCGGCAATGGCGACGGCCAGACCACCAAGGTTGCAAACCAGATCATCGTGGCGCTGACCATTCAGGCGGTGGGCGAGGCCTTGCTCTTCGCCTCCAAGGCGGGCGCCGATCCGGCCAAGGTGCGCCAGGCGCTGATGGGCGGTTTTGCCTCGTCCAAGATTCTCGAGGTCCACGGCGAGCGCATGGTGAAGCGCACTTTCCAGCCGGGCTTCCGCATCGCGCTGCATCAGAAGGATCTGGGTCTCGCCCTCGACGGCGCCAGGGCGCTCGGCCTGTCGCTGCCCAATACCGCGGTGGCCCAGCAGATGTTCAGCGCCTGTGCCGCCAATGGCGGTGCCGCCTGGGATCATTCGGCACTGGTCAAGGCGCTGGAGCTCATGGCAAACCATGAAATCGGCGGGGGCAAGAGCGCGGGCCGGGCGGCCTGCTGAGACGAATGCCCCGAGGGGGACTTGATGGCGTCATCCGGTTTCGATCCGCGAGGAGTTCTGCGCTCGCTCTTCGATGCCGCGGTCGATGCCGCCGATCCGGTTCGCGCCGTTGCCGCCAATCTGCCCGAACCGCCGAAGGGCCGCGCCGTGGTGATTGGCGCCGGCAAGGCGGCGATCCAGATGGCGGCCGCCGTCGAGGCCAATTGGCCGGGACCGCTCGAAGGCTTCGTGGTGGCGCCGCACGGTTATGCCTCGGCCTTGAAACGCATCGAGGCTATCTTTGCCCGTCATCCGGTGCCCGATTCAGGCAGCCTCGCTGCGGCGGAAAAGGCGCTGGCGCTAGCTTCGACACTCGGCAAGGACGATCTGCTGATCGCGCTCATTTCCGGCGGCGGTTCGGCGCTGATGTCGAAACCCGCCCCCGGCATTGCCATGGAAGAGAAACTCGGGCTCGTCGCCGCACTGCTCAAATGCGGCGCCAATATCGCCGAACTCAACTGTGTGCGAAAGCATGTTTCGGCCGTCAAGGGCGGCAGGCTGGCGCAAGCCGCGGGCGAGGCGGCGATCCACACGCTGGCGATTTCCGACGTTCCGGGCGACGATCCGGGCATCGTCGCCTCGGGGCCGACGGTTGCCGATCAAACCCGCAAGCGCGACGCACTCGCCATCCTCGAACGCTACCGGCTCGATATTCCGGCCCCGGTGCGCCGCTGGCTCGAAGCGCCCGATGAGGCGGGCCAGCCCCTGCGCCGCGACAATCAAGTGCGCGTCATCGTCTCGCCGCAGGCGTCCTTCCGTGCGGCCTCCGCCAAGGCAAGAGGGATGGGATTGAACGTGCTCTATCTCGGCGACCGCATCGAGGGCGAGGCGCGCGAGGTGGCCAAGGTCCATGCCGGGCTTGCCCTGGAGATTCTGCAGAATGACGAGCCGGTGAAGAAACCCTGCGTCGTGCTGTCGGGCGGCGAAACCAGCGTCACGGTGAGGGGCAAGGGCAGGGGCGGCCGAAATGTCGAGTTCATGCTGTCGCTGGCCCTAGCCCTGGCGGGCGAGAAATCCATTTATGCTCTCGCCGGCGACACCGACGGCGTCGACGGCATGGAACAGATCGCCGGCGCCTGGATTTCGCCAGATACGCTTGACCGCGCCCGCGGCCTTGGGCTCGATGCCATGGCATCGCTCGAAAACAACGACGCCCACCGTTTCTTCGAGAAACTCGGCGATCAGGTTGTGACCGGCCCGACCCAGACCAACGTCAACGATTTCAGGGCCATTCTGATAGGCAGCTGAGGCCTTGCCATGAAGGCATCGGAGTCGTTCATCGCCATCGCCTACCGCTATTTCCTGGCGGTGGCGGAGACCGGCTCGGTGCGCGCCGCCGCCCGGCAGTTGAATGTCGCCGCCTCCGCCATCAGCCGGCAATTGATCATGCTCGAGGCCCAGCTCGGCATCGCGCTCTTCGACCGCAGCGGCCGCAATCTCGAACTGTCGCCGGCGGGCGACGTGCTGTTGCGAGGCTTGCGGGCCGCATCCCAGGGCCATGAAGAAACCCTCGATCACTTGAGCGCGCTCAAGGGCCTCAAGCGCGGCCGGGTCAGGGTGGCAACCGTCGAAAGCATCTCGGTTTCGGTGCTGCCGGATGTGCTGCTCGAATTCGCCAACCGCTATCCCGGCATCCAGGTGACGGTGACGGTGGCGGGCTCCGATGCCGTCACCGAGCTGGTGCGCGATCACCACGCCGATGTCGGCTTCACCTTCAATCCCGCGGCACTCGAAGGCCTCGAAGTCGAAATGACCCGCGACCTGCAACTGGGCGCCACCATGGCGCCCACCCATCCGCTGGCCAAGGCCAAGAAACTGACGCTCGCCGAATGCCTCGCCTATCCGGTGGCCTGGCCGTCGCGGGGCTTGAGCCTCCGGGCCATTCTCGATCGCGCAACCTCCGCCATGACCCGCCAGCCACTGCCCGCCTTCGAATGCAATTCGCTCCGGCTCATGGCTTCGCTCGCAAGGCGGGGCAGTTGCATCGCCTTCCAGACGCCGATCGGCATCGAGCAGGAACTCGAGGCCGGGACCCTGGTGTTCGTGCCGCTCGCCGACCGCCGCCTGCCGGACGACCGGCTGATGATCGTGCGCCGCCCCGGCCGCACCGGCAGGCTCGCGGCCGATGCCTTTCTGGCGCTGGCAAAGGAGCGATTGCCCGCCGGCAAGGATGTGCGAAAATAGTGTACGGTCTGTTATACTTACTCTGCTTTTTCGAACGGCCGGACTGTGTTAATGAAAATCGCAAGCGGCAAGAACACAAGAACCGCAGCGACGACGAAGGGGTACAGGAAGCGACCATGGGCCGCCTCACCACGCATGTGCTGGACACCGCCTCAGGCGATCCCGCCGCGGGATTGAAGATCGAGCTGTTCCTGCTCGATGGCGGCACCGTCCATCTCAAGACCGTCAATACCAATGCCGACGGACGCGCCGATGGGCCGATCCTCGAGGGAGCGGCCTTCCTGCAGGGCCACTACGAGTTGCGCTTCCATGCCGGAGACTATTTCCGCAAGCAGGGTATCAAGCTCCCGGAGCCTGCTTTTCTCGATGTCGTCCCGATCCGCTTCGGCATCGCCAACGCGAGCCAGCATTACCATGTGCCGTTGCTGCTCTCGCCCTACGGCTATTCAACCTATCGCGGGAGCTGAACAAAGATGCCGCGCAATTCAATCCGTTTCCTTAGGCGCGGGCAGGTGGTCGAGCTTGCGGCCGTACCTCCCATGCGGACCGTGCTCGACTATTTGCGCCTCGAGGAAAAATCCCGCGGCACCAAGGAAGGCTGCAATGAGGGCGACTGCGGCGCCTGCACCGTGGCGTTGGGTAGCTTGCGCGGCGGCCGCATCGTCTATGAGCCGGTCAATGCCTGCATCCTGCTGATGGGCCAGCTCGACGGCAAGGAACTGGTGACCGTCGACGATCTCGGCCTTGACGGCGCGTTGCATCCCGTTCAGCAGGCCATGGTCGACAAGCACGGCTCGCAATGCGGATTCTGCACGCCGGGTTTCATCATGGCGCTGTTCACCCTCTATCATTCGGGCAAGCGCCCCAGCCGCCAGGAGATCGTCGATCATATCGCCGGCAATCTCTGCCGCTGCACCGGCTACCGGCCGATCGTCGATGCGGCCCTCGACGCCTGCACCGGCAAGGCGGTCGACCGCTGGGCCCGCGAGGAGAAACGAGCGGCAGCACAACTTTCCGCCCTCAATGACGGATCGGATGTTTTCGTTGGCGATGACGCAAGCTTCATTGCCGTGCCGGCCAAGGGCGAGACACTGGCAAGCCTCGCCGCCCGCCATCCCGACGCGACGATCGTTGCGGGTGCGACCGATGTGGGATTGTGGATCACCAAGCAGCTTGGCAGCCTGCCGAAGATTCTTCATGTGAGCGGTGTCAAGGAGCTGCACGAGATTGCCGATGGCCGCGACCGGCTTTCGCTTGGCGCCGCCGTCACCTATGCCGAGGCCGAGCCCTATCTGGCGGCGCTCGATCCGGATTTCGGCGAGACCCTGCGCCGCCTCGGGGCGAAACAGGTGCGCGCCTCCGGCACCGTCGGCGGCAATATCGCCAATGGCTCGCCGATCGGCGACACCCCACCCATGCTGATCGCGCTGGGCGCCACACTGCATCTCCGCCACGGCGAGACCATGCGGCAGATGCCGCTCGAACAGTATTTCATCGCCTATGGCAAGCAGGACCGCAAAGCCGGCGAACTGGTCTGGCGCGTCGTTATCCCCAAGCTCAAAGCCAATGAGGTCTTCCGCAGCTACAAGATCTCCAAGCGCTTCGACCAGGATATTTCCGCCGTGATGGCCGCCTTCAAGTTCACCCTCGAGGGCCGCCGCATAGCCGCGGCGCGCGTTGCCTTCGGCGGCATGGCGGCAACGCCGAAGCGGGCTTCGCTGGCCGAAGCCGCCCTTGCCGGCGCCGCCCTCGACATTGCGGCGTCCTGGAGCAATGCCATTCTGGCGCTCGCCGAGGATTACCGGCCGATTTCCGACATGCGGGCCTCCGCCGCCTACCGACTCGATGTGGCGCAAGCGCTGTTGCGCAAGGCGCTGATCGAGACCGCGGGCAGGACGAGCCGCGACACGCGCCTCATGGGTCTGCGCGGGGAGGCGGCCTGACATGGCAATCGCCAAGCGCAAATTCGAAACCGATGCGGTGGGCCTGGCGCTCGCCCATGACAGTGCCGCACTGCATGTGCAGGGGACCGCCATCTACATCGACGACATGCGCGAGCCCGAAGGCCTGCTGCATGTCGAGCCCGGCTATGCCAAGGACGGTGCCCGCGGCAAGATCAAGACACTCGATCTCGAAGCGGTGCGCAACTATCCCGGCGTCGTCGCGGTCCTGACCGCCAAGGATATTCCCGGTGTCAACGATTGCAGCCCGTCGATCGGCGGCGATCCCATTCTGGCCGACGGCGGCATCGAGTTCCACGGCCAGGTGGTCTTCGCCGTTGCGGCGGAAACCCGCGATGCCGCCCGCCGTGCCGCGCGCCTCGCCCGCATCGAGATTGCTATGGAGAAACCGGCGGTGACCGCCGATGATGCAGTGGCGATGAAGACCAAGGACGTGCTGCCGCCTTACGAATTCAAGCGCCGTGATGTGGGAAAGGCCTTGGCCGCCGCCGCCAACCGCATCGAGGAGAGCTTCCTCATCGGCGGTCAGGAGCATTTCTATCTCGAGGGCCAGGTCGGCATGGCTAGCCCCGACGAATATGGCGGCATGATCGTCCATTCCTCGACCCAGCACCCGACCGAGGTCCAGCACCTGATCGCCAAGATGCTGGGTGTGCCCGAGGCGCTGGTCACCTGCGAGTGCCGCCGCATGGGCGGCGCCTTCGGCGGCAAGGAGAGCCAGGCGGCGCAATGGGCGGCACTGGCGGCCTTGACGGCGCGCCTCACCGGCCGCCCCGCCAAGTGCCGGCTCGACCGCGACGAAGACATGATCATGACCGGCAAGCGCCACGACTTCCGGGTCAATTATGCGGCGGGCTACGACAAGACCGGCAGGCTCGGCGCCGTCGATGTCGAATTCCTGTCGCGCTGCGGCTATTCCGCCGATCTGAGCCTGGGCGTCAACGACCGCACCATGTTCCACGCCGACAATGCCTATTTCTATCCGGCGCTGCGCATCCGCTCGCGCCGCCTCAGGACCCATACGGTCTCCAACACGGCGTTTCGCGGCTTCGGCGGGCCCCAGGGCATGCTGTTCTGCGAGCGCATGATGGACGCGATCGCGGTGAAACTCGGCCTCGATCCGCTCGATGTGAGGAAGCGCAATCTCTATGCCAAGGGCCGCGATTTCACGCCCTACGGCATGAAGATAGAGGACAACATCGCGCTGGAAGTGGTCGAAGAGCTCGAGGCGTCGTCGGATTATCGCGCCCGCCGCGAGGAAGTGAAGGCCTTCAACGCGAAAGGGGGGCTGCTTCGCAAGGGCCTGGCGCTGACGCCGGTCAAGTTTGGCATTTCCTTCACCCTCACCCATCTCAATCAGGCGGGCGCGCTGGTGCATGTCTATACCGACGGCTCCGTCCATCTCAATCACGGCGGCACCGAGATGGGGCAGGGGCTCTATACCAAGGTGGCGCAAGTTGTGGCCGAGGAATTCGGCCTGACCCCCGGCCAGGTGCGAATCACCGCCACGACCACGGGGAAGGTTCCCAATACCTCGCCCACCGCCGCCTCATCCGGCTCGGACTTGAACGGCATGGCGGCGAAACTGGCGGCCGGCACCATCAAGGCGCGGCTCGTCGACTATGCCGCGAAGCATTGGAAAGTGCCGAAATCGCGCATCCGCTTCGAAGGCGGCCAGGTCATCATCGGCAACCAGAGCATCGCATTCGGCGATCTCGCCAAGAAGGCCAACCACGCGCGCGTGCAGCTCTCCTCCACCGGCTTCTATGCAACCCCCAAGGTCAACTGGGAACGGGCCAAGGCCAGGGGCCGGCCCTTCCTGTATTTTGCCTATGGGGCGGCCTGCGCCGAGGTGACCATCGACACCTTGACCGGCGAGATGCGGGTCGACCGCGTCGACATTCTCCACGACGTCGGCCGCTCGCTCAATCCGGCCATCGATATCGGCCAGATCGAGGGCGGCTTCGTCCAGGGCATGGGCTGGCTGACCACCGAGGAACTGGTTTACGACGAGGGTGGCAGGCTTCGCACCCATGCGCCCTCCACCTACAAGATACCCTGCGCCTCCGATGTCCCCGCCGACTTCCGCGTCAAGCTCTACGAGTCGATGGGCAACCGCGAGGACACGATCTACCGCTCCAAGGCGGTGGGCGAGCCGCCCCTGATGCTCGGCATCTCGGTCTGGTCGGCGATTTTCAATGCGGTGGCGGGCATCGCGCCGGGGCGCATTCCGCCGCTTGACGCACCGGCCACGCCTGAGGCCATATTGCGGACCGTGAAGGCGGTGCAGTCATGAAGACCTGGGCTCTCATCCTCCGGGCGCTGGAGGCCCACGGGCGTTGCGCCCTGGTCTCGGTGGTCAAGACCGAAGGCTCGGCGCCGCGCGATGCGGGCGCCAGGCTGGTGGTGACGCCCGAAGGCTTCCACGGCACCATCGGCGGCGGCACTTTGGAATGGCGGGCGATTGCCGAAGCCCAGAGCCTGCTCGATCGCGGCGCCGCCGTGAAACTCGCCTCCCATGCGCTCGGCCCCGATATGGGTCAATGCTGCGGCGGGAGGGTGCAGCTTGCCACCGAGATTTTCGATGCGTCGAGCTTGCCTTCGGTGCGCGATCTGACGGCACGCGAGGCGCAAGGCCGTTTTACCGTGAAGGGCCGCATCGCAACGCTTCCCATTGAGGAGAGCTTCGGCGCCGATCCACGCCGCCTCTATCTCTTCGGCGCCGGCCATGTCGGCAAGGCGCTGGTTCTGGCGCTCGCCCCCTTGCCCTTCGACGTCCAGTGGATCGATGCCCGCCCCGGCGCATTTCCGCGCGCGGTTCCGCTGAATGTGACGCTTGCCGCGAGCGCCGATCTGGCGGAGGCGCCGGAGGGCAGTATCGTCTACATCATGACTCACAGTCACGCGCTCGATCTCGCCATCACCGATTCCGCGCTGCGCAATCCGCGCGTCGCCCGTGTCGGACTGATCGGCAGCGCCACCAAGCGTGCCCGCTTCGTGAAGCGCCTGCGCGAGGCTCATGTCGCGGAAGCGCGGATCGACGGATTGATCTGCCCCATCGGTGTGCCGGGCATCCGCTCCAAGGAACCGGCGATGATCGCCGCGGCGACCGTGGCGCAACTCCTCGTGCTCGATGAAGGACTGCGGATGGGTCTACCCGCCGATCAATCGCATATGGCGGAGAGACAGAGGAGGGCATTGTGAAGGGCGATCCGGACTATCTCCTCGAGGCCCTTCATGTGGTGAAGGTGTTCGGCACCTTGCGGGCCAATGACGATGTGACCCTGCGGGTCAAGCCCGGAGAAATCCATGCCTTCCTCGGCGAGAACGGGGCCGGCAAGTCGACCCTCGTCAAGATGATTTATGGCGCGCTCCAGCCCACCGCCGGCGAATTCCGCTGGAAGGGCGAGAGGGTTTCGCTCGCCAATCCGGCGGCCGCCCGCAAGCTCGGCATCGGCATGGTGTTCCAGCACTTCTCGCTGTTCGAGGCGTTGACCGTGGCCGAGAACATCGCCCTCGCCATGCCCGGCGATTTCGATCTCGCCGCACTCTCCGAGAAGATCTCGCGGGTGTCGAAGGAATACGGCCTGCCGCTCGAACCCACCGCCGTCGTCGCCGATCTGTCGGTGGGCGAGCGCCAGAGGATCGAAATCGTCCGCTGCCTGCTGCAGGAGCCGCGGCTTCTGATCATGGACGAGCCCACCGCCGTGCTGACGCCGCAGGAGGCCGACCAGCTGTTCGTCACCCTCGAGCGGCTGGCGCGCGAAGGCTGTGCGGTTCTCTACATCAGCCACCGCCTCGAGGAGGTGAAGCGGCTTTGCCACAACGCCACCATCCTGCGCCACGGCAAGGTCGTCGCCAATGTCGATCCCACCAAGGAGACGGCGGGCAGCCTGGCCAAGCTCATGGTCGGCGGCGACATCCACGTGGTCCGCCACAGCCGCAAGCACCAGCCGGGCGAAGTGCGGCTGCGCCTCGACCATCTGGGTCTCGCCGCCGACGGGCCATTCGCCGTCGAATTGAAGGATGTATCGCTAGACGTGAGGGCCGGCGAAGTCATCGCCATCGCCGGCGTCGCCGGCAACGGCCAGTCGGAGTTGTTCGATGCGATCTCCGGCGAGCGCCGCCTCGAACGAGCCGGCATGATCGTCCTCGATGCCGAGCCTAGCGGCCACAACGGCGTCAATCTCCGGCGCAACAAGGGGGCGGCCTTCGTGCCGGAAGAGCGCCTCGGCCACGGCGCCGTGCCGGCCTTCACGCTTTCGGACAACATCATCCTGACGCGGCATTCCTCCGACCGGAACCTGGTCAGGTCCGGCCTCCTGCAGAGGAATGGCGCCGCGGGGGTGAGCGAACGGGTGATCAAAACCTACGATGTGCGCAAGGGCAAGCCCGATCCCGAGGCGCGCGCGCTCTCCGGTGGTAATCTGCAGAAATTCGTGGTCGGCCGCGAACTCGACCGCAAGCCCGGCATCCTGGTGGTCAACCAGCCGACCTGGGGCGTCGATGCCGGCGCCTCCGCCACCATCCGCCAGGCGATCGTCGATCTGTCGCTGGAGGGAGCGGCGGTCCTCGTCATCAGCCAGGACCTCGACGAGATTTTCGAAATCGCCGACCGCATCGCCGTCATCTCGCGCGGGCAATTGTCGGAGGCCTATCCCGCTTCCCAGATGAATGCCGAGAAGATCGGCCTGTTGATGGCCGGCGCCCATGAGGTGAAGGAGTCCCGCCATGCGCATCATGCTTGAAAAGCGCGGCGAGCATTCCGACGCGATGGCGGTACTGTCACCCTTCATCGCGTTTGCTCTCACCCTGGTCACCGGCGGCATCATCTTCGCGCTGCGCGGCGACAATCCGGTTGCGGCGCTCTATGTCTATTTCGTCGAGCCGCTCACCGCCCTGTGGTCGGTCGAGCAGCTCATCGTCAAGGCAACGCCGCTGGTGCTGATCGGCGTTGGCCTTGCCGTCTGCTACATGGCCAATGTCTGGAACATCGGCGCGGAGGGGCAATTGACCGCGGGCGCCATCGCCGGCGGCATGATTGCGGTACTTTTTCCCACCTGGCAATCGCCGCTTACCCTGGTCGTCATGCTTTTGATGGGAACCGCCGGCGGCATGATCTTCGGCGCCATTCCAGGGCTTCTCAAGAACCGCTTCAACGCCAACGAGATACTGACCTCGCTGATGCTGGTCTATGTGGCGCAGCTGTTTCTCGACTGGCTGGTGCGCGGGCCATGGCGCGATCCGATGGGCTTCAATTTCCCCAAGACCATCACTTTCGAAGGCTGGCAGTTGCTGCCCACGATCTCTGGCTCCATCCACTTGGGCGTCATCTTCGCTCTGATTGCGGTGGCTGCCCTTGCCTTTCTCATGGGGCGCACCCTCAAGGGCTTCGAAATCCGCGTCGCCGGCAATGCGCCGCGCGCCGGACGTTTCGCCGGCTTCTCGCGCGAACGCATGGTGATGTTCTGCTTCCTCTTGTCCGGCGGATTGGCGGGATTGGCCGGCATCGTCGAGATCGCCAGCACCGTCGGCCAGTTGCAGCCGCAGATTTCGCCGGGCTACGGCTTTGCCGCCATCATCGTGGCTTTCCTCGGCCGCCTCAATCCGTTGGGCGTGCTGTTCGCCGGGCTCCTGCTGGCGCTGAGTTATATCGGCGGCGAGGCGGCGCAGATCACGCTCGGCATTTCCGACAAGATCGCCAAGGTGTTCCAGGGCATCCTGCTGTTCTACATTCTCGCCTGCGACACTTTCATCCTCTACCGGATCAGGTTCGATACCGGCCGCTCACCCGCGCCCCAGGCAGCGGAGTAATGCCATGGAGATGATTTTCGCCGTCACCCTCACCATCATGACCGCCGCCACGCCGCTGCTTCTAGCCGCCATCGGCGAAGTCGTGGTCGAGCGCGCCGGCGTTCTCAATCTCGGCGTCGAAGGCATGATGGTGATGGGCGCCGTCTGCGGCTTCGGCGCGGCCTTCCTTACCGGTTCACCCTGGCTCGGCGTCATGGCCGCCATCGTCGCGGGCATGGGGATGTCGGTAATGTTCGGATTCCTGACACTGACGCTGGTTTCCAATCAGGTGGCGACCGGCCTGGCGCTGACACTGCTCGGCCTCGGTCTCTCCGGGCTGATCGGCGAGTCCTTTGTCGGCCAGCCGGGTGTCAAGCTGCCGAATGCGGCGGGCGTCGACCCGCTCATTCCCGGCGCCATTCTGCTCACCGCCGCCGTCGCTTACGTGCTGTTCCGCACCAAGACGGGGCTGATCATCCGCGCCGTCGGCAACAGCCATGCCTCCGCCCATGCGCTGGGCTATAACGTCATCGGCGTGCGCTATCTCTGTGTCATGTTCGGCGGCGGCTGCGCCGGGCTTGCCGGGGGCTATCTGTCGATCGTCTATACGCCGCAATGGGTGGAGAACATGACGGCGGGCCGCGGCTGGATCGCGCTCGCCCTCGTCGTCTTCGCCTCGTGGCGGCCGTGGCGCACCGTCGCCGGCGCCTATCTGTTCGGCGCCATTTCGATTCTCGCCTATACGGTGCAGACTTTTGCCTGGGGAATCCCGTCGCAGTTCTTGTCTTCGCTGCCCTATCTTGTCACCATACTGGCGCTGGTGGTGATTTCCGGAAACCGCATGCTGACGCGGGCCAATACGCCGGCCTGCCTCGGGCAATCCTTCGTGCCTGATCGTTGAAACGCGAAAAACCAAAGGGAGAACTCTTATGAAGAAACTGATGCTATCGGCGGCCGCCTTGGCGCTCGCTCTCGCCATGGGCGCGGCCTCGGCCCAGGCCGAAAAGCTCAAGGCCTGCTGGGTCTATGTCGGCGCCGTCGGCGATTTCGGCTGGACCTACCAGCACGATCAGGGCCGCCTGGCGGTCGACAAGGAACTCGGCGACAAGGTTGAGACCGTGTTCGTCGAGAACGTCGCCGAGGCGGATTCGGATCGCGCCATCGAGCGGCTTGCCCGCGATGGCTGCGCCATCATCTTCACGACGTCTTTCGGCTTCATGGAGCCGACTCTGAAAGTGGCGAAGAAATTTCCCGACGTGAAGTTCGAGCACGCCACCGGCTACAAAACCGCCGACAACGTTACGACCTATAATGCCAAGTTCCACGAGGGCCGCTATGTGATCGGCCAGATCGCGGCGAAATTGTCGAAGACCGGGGTCGCCGGCTACATCGTTTCCTTCCCGATTCCGGAAGTGGTTTCCGGCATCAACGCCTTCATGCTCGGCGCCCAGTCGGTGAACCCCGACTTCAAGGTGAAGATCGTGTGGGCCAACACCTGGTACGATCCGGGCAAGGAAGCCGATGCCGCCAAGGTTCTGTTCAGCCAGGGCGCCGACATCATCGTCCAGCACACCGACTCGACGGCGCCATTGCAGGTGGCCCAGGACCAGGGCAAAGTCGGCTTCGGCCAGGCCTCCGACATGATCAAGTTCGCCGGAAAATCGCAGCTCACCGCGATCGTCGACAATTGGGCCCCCTATTACATTCGCCGCGTCAACGATGTGCTGAACGGCACCTGGAAATCGCAGGCTTCCTGGGACGGCATGGCGGAAGGCACGGTCAACATCGCGCCCTTCACCAACATGCCCGACGACGTCGCCAAGATGGCCGCGGAAACCGCCGAAGCGATTAAGACCGGCAAGCTCCATCCCTTCACCGGGCCGATCACCAAGCAGGACGGAACGGTCGTGGGCGAGGCCGGCAAGCCGCTGCCCGACGGCGACATCCTCGGCATGAACTGGTACGTCAAGGGCATCGACGACCAGTTGCCGCAATAGCAGGTGTCAGAAGACAGGTGTCAGGTGTCAGCGAATGCCGGAATCTGACACCTGAGTCCTGACACTTGGCACCTGATACCTGACATCTGACACCTGATATGGATCCCTTCCTCGCCGACTGGCTCAACCTGCTGCTGCGCTGGGGCCACATGATCGCAGGCATCGCCTGGATCGGCACCTCGTTCTATTTCGTGGCGCTGGATTTCTCTCTGAAAAAGCGGGAAGGGCTGCCGGCGGGCGTTGCCGGCGAAGCCTGGGAAGTTCACGGCGGCGGCTTCTATCACGTGCAGAAATATCTGACCGCGCCTGCGAAACTGCCCGAGGACCTGATCTGGTTCAAATGGGAAGCCTATCTCACCTGGGTGACGGGCTTTCTGCTGCTCGTCGTCCAGTACTATTTCCAGGCGTCCGCCTATCTCATCGATCCCGCGGTGTTGGCGCTGGCAGCCTGGCAGGCGATCGCCATCTCGATCGTCAGTCTGGTGGCCGGCTGGCTCGTCTACGACACGCTGTGCCGCTCGCCGCTCGGCCGCAATCCGGCAACGCTGGCGGGCCTCGTGCTGCTGCTGATCCTCGTCGCCGCCTTCGGCTTTACGCAGATTTTCTCAGGGCGCGGCGCCTTCATCCATGTGGGTTCCTTCATCGGCACCATGATGGCCGCCAATGTCTTCATGGTGATCATTCCGAACCAGCGCAAGATCGCCGATGCGCTGATGCGGGGTGAGACGCCCGATCCGCGGCTTGGCGTCATCGGCAAGCAGCGCTCGCTGCACAATACCTATCTGACGCTTCCCGTATTGTTGATGATGATCAGCAATCACTATGCCATGGTGATCGACAATACCCAGGCCTGGATTCTGGTCGGCCTCATCGTGGTGGGCGGCGTGGCGCTCAGGCATTTTCTGGTGCGTCACGAGGTGGGCGATCCTCTGGCCAAGATCGCCTGGACCCTGCCGGTCATCTTCGTGAGCCTGGCGCTTGCCTATTGGCTGACCGGCTCGGGCCTTCTCGATGCCGATTGGCCCAATCTGCTGTTGCGCTGGGGCCATATGATCGCCGGCATCGCCTGGATCGGCACGTCGTTCTATTTCGTGGCGCTGGATTTCTCGCTGAAGCGGCGGCCGGGCCTGCCGCCCGGCGTTTATGGCGAGGCCTGGGAAGTCCATGGCGGCGGCTTCTACAATGTGCAGAAATATCTGACGGCGCCCGCCAAGCTGCCCGAGGATCTGATCTGGTTCAAATGGGAGGCCTATCTCACCTGGGTCACCGGCTTCCTGCTGCTTGTCCTCCAGTATTATTTGAACGCCGGCACATACCTCATCGATCGAGGCGTCATGCCGCTCGAACCCTGGCAAGCGATCGCCATTTCCGTGGGCAGCCTGATCGCCGGCTGGATCGTCTATGATCTTCTCTGCCGCTCGCCGCTGGGCCGCAACACCGGGCTGCTCGCGGTCCTTGTCCTGGCGCTCATTGTGGCCGCCGCATACGGCTTCACCCATGTGTTCTCCGGGCGCGGCGCGCTCATCCATGTGGGCGCCTTCATCGGCACCGTCATGGCCGCCAATGTTTTCATGGTGATCATTCCCGGCCAGCGCAAGATCGCCGATGCCCTGATGCGTGGGGCAACACCCGAAGCGCGCTGGGGTGCGACCGGAAAGCAGCGTTCGCTGCACAATACCTATCTGACGCTGCCGGTTCTGCTGACGATGATCAGCAACCACTACCCGATGATCATCGATCATCCGCGCGCCTGGCTGCTCGTGGGCCTGATCGTGACCGGCGGCGCCGGGCTCAGGCATTTCCTGGTGCGTCATGAAGTGGGCGACAAGGCGGAAGAAATCGCCTGGACCCTGCCGGTGATCGGCGGCGCGCTGGCGCTGGCGCTGCTCATCACCGAGCCGGCCAAGGCGCCGGCCTATCAGGGCGAAGTGAGCGATGCCGATGCCCTGTCGATCGTCCAGACCCGCTGCGCCACCTGCCACGCGGCGAAACCTTCCGACCGCACCATCAAGGACGCGCCGAAGGGCATTGCGCTGGAAACCATCGCGGAGCTTGCCCGCTATGCGGCGCAGATCGAAATCCAGGCGGTGAAGAACAAGGCCATGCCGCTCGGCAACAAGACCGGCATGAGCGAGGAGGAGCGGGCGAAGCTCGGCGCCTGGATCGCCAGGCGATGATGACGCTCGCCGCCGTCAACGCCATGACCGCCGAAGCATTCACCGGGGCATTCGGCGATGTCGCCGAGCATTCGCCCTGGGTGGCGCGCATTGCATCGTCGCTCCGCCCCTTCGCCACGCGCGATGACATGGTGGAGGCCTTCACCGGCACGCTGCGAGGTGCGGCGCGCGAGGCCCAGCTTGCCCTGATCCGCGCCCACCCCGATCTCGCCGTCAAGGCGAAGCTCACCGAGGATTCAACCCGCGAGCAGGCGGGCGCCGGCCTCGACGCGCTGTCGCCCGGGGAGTTCGCCCGCTTCACCGATCTCAACGGCCGATACAAGGCGAAATTCGGCTTTCCCTTCATCTTCGCGGTGAAGGGAGCGACGAAGCATCGGATCCTGGCAAGTTTCGCAGGGCGCCTGGACCATCGGGCGGAAGAGGAATTTGCGACAGCGCTGGAGCAGGTCTGCCGCATCCTGCGTTTCCGCATCGAAGACCGGGTGGCGCTATGACCCGAGTGATCCGCGGCCAGACGCTGACGTTCGGCGCCACGCCCGCCGACTGGCGCCATGAGCAGAAGGGCGCCGTGGTGGCGGGCGACGACGGCACCCTTCTGTGGGCGGGCCCCGCGGCGCTCCTGCCGCAGTCCTTCCGTGCCGCACCCGTCGACGATTATGGCGATTGCATCGTCATGCCGGGCTTGATCGACGCGCACATTCATTTTCCGCAATACCGCATGCTGGCCGCACCCGGCAAGGATCTGCTCGACTGGCTCACCCGCTTCACCTTTCCCGAAGAGAGCCGCTATGCCGATGCAGCTTACGCCGCGCGCGCGGCGGAAGTCTTCCTCGATCGTCTGGCCCAGCACGGCACCACCTCGGCACTGGCTTTCTGTTCGGTGCACAAGACCTGCGCCGAGGCGCTCTTCGCCGCGGCGGAGCGCCGCAACATGGCGCTGGTGACCGGCAAGACCATGATGGACCGCAACGCCATCCCGGCGGTGCAGGACGATCCCGAAACCGGTGCCCGCGAATCCGAAGAGCTTTACCGCCGATGGCACGGCAAGGGCCGCTTGCGCTATGCAGTGACGCCGCGCTTTGCCGTCACCTCGACGGAAGCGCAGTTGAAAGTCTCGGGCGAACTCCTCGCATCGCTGTCCGGCGCGCTGATGCAGACCCATCTCTCCGAAAGTACGGCCGAGATCGCCTTGGTCAAGCAACTGTTCCCCGACGCCAAGGACTACACCGACGTCTACGACCGCTGCGGGCTGTTGGGCGAGCGCAGCCTCTTCGCCCATGGCATCCATTTGTCGGAGCGCGAATGCACGCGCCTGTCGCAGTCGGGCTCCGCCATCGTCCACTGCGCCACCTCGAATACCTTCCTCGGCTCCGGCCTGATGCGCATGCAACATCTGCGCAAGGAGGAGCGTCCGGTTGCCATCGCGGTTGCCACCGACGTGGGCGGCGGCACCAGCTATTCCATGCTGGCCACCCTGGGCGAGACTTACAAGGTGCAGATGCTGGCGGGCTACAAGCCGTCGGCCTTCGAACTCTTCCATCTGGCGACCCGCGGCAATGCCGAGCGCCTTCACATGAGCCACGAGGCGGGATCGCTTGAGGTGGGCAAATGGGCCGATCTCGTGGTGCTCGACCCCCACGCCACGCCGGTCCTGGCGAGCCGCCAGGAAGTCTCCCAGTCGCTGGAAGACGTGCTGTTCTCGCTTGCCATTTTGGGCGATGACCGCGCCGTGCGGGCGACCTATATTGCCGGCAGGAAGGTTCATGAACGTGCAGTTTAGCACGCCGGTGTGTTAAAAGGGTCTGTCTGTGGTCAGCAAGCCGTCAAAGCCGGAGACGCCGGCCGCCGTGGAGGGCGGAAAGCCCTTGAAGCGGAACGGCAACAGCGATGCGGTCATTCACCGCGATCTGTACATGGCCATCATCGACCACCGGATTCCGCCCGGCACGCCGCTGCAGGAGGACTCGCTCGCCTCGGTCTTCGGCGTCAGCCGCACCATCATTCGCAAGGTCTTGCAGCGCCTGTCGCATGAACGTCTGGTCGATCTGGTTCCCAATAAGGGCGCATCCGTCGCCCGGCCGACGGCAGACGAAGCCCGCCAGGTGTTCGATGCCCGCCGCTCGCTCGAAAAAATTCTGATCGAGCGCGTCATCGCCTCGGCCCCGGACACAGGCATTGCCGGCCTCGACGCCCTCGTGAAGGCCGAAAAGGCCGCCTATGAGTCCGGCGACAAGCGCGAGCGCCTCAAGCTATCGGGAGAATTCCACCGCCGCCTGGCGCGTCTTGCGGGCAACGATGTTCTCTATGGCTTCCTCAACGAGCTGATTTCACGCACCTCGCTGATCCTGGCCCTTTATGAGTCGCCCGGCGCCGTGCCATGCTCGCACAATGAACATGCCGAAATCGTAAGCGCCCTGAAACGGCGCGATGCGAAGAAGGCGGTCCAATACATGGACCATCATCTGCAACACATCGAAGCGCAGATCGAACTCACCGAGTCCTATGAGCGGGTCGATTTCAAAAAGGTGTTCGGCAAGTGATGGCGGCAGTCAGCCGGCGGCGGGCGCGTAACCGGCAAGTTTGCCGCTATAGGGCTTTGCCAGGGGGAAGGCGAGGTCGCCCCGCTTGCTGGTCTTGAGTCCGAGGCCCACAAGCGCTTCGGCGAACTTCACCGCGGCGGCGACACCATCGATCACCGGCACCTGCAGCTTGTCTTCGAGATAGCGGGCAAGGTCGGCCATACCGGCACAACCCAGCACGATTGATCCGGACTTGTCTTCCTCGACCGCCCGCTCGCATTCTGCCAGAATGAGGGCGCGCGCATTGGATTTGGGATTCTCGAGTTCGAGCACCGGCAGATCGGTGGCCCGCACCTTCCGGCAGTGATGTTCCATGCCGTAGTTGCGCACGAGTTGTTCGGTGATGATGCGGGTGCGCTCGAGCGTGGTTACGATGGAAAAGCCAGTCGAGACGAAAGTGGCCGCGTGCATCGCAGCTTCGGCGATGCCGAGCACCGGACCCCGTGCAATTTCCCGCGCCGCCAGAAGCCCCGGATCGCCGAAGCAGGCGATTATAAAGGCATCCGTGCCCTGCGCTTCGCCCGCCCTGATTTCGTCAACCAGCCCGACGACGCTGAGAGCTTCGTCATAGTGCCCCTCGATCGAAATCGGCCCGGCCTTGGATGTGGCAGCCACGATGTCGGTGCCCTTGGCGGCAACCGCCCGGGCTGCGGCGGCGATGGTCCGGGTCATTGACTCTGTGGTATTGGGATTGATGATCCTGATACGCATGCAGTCCTCATTTCTTCCCGCCTTGGCAAGCAGCGGAAACGGCGCGCCTCGATTGCCGGAAAAGTGTATACAATATTGTTTTTTAACTTGCATGCAATCGCGAAATAGGTCAAGAATAATATGGAGACGGACGCGACAAGAAGCCAGACAGCCAGACTTGCCGCGCCGGCCGCGATGCTTGGTGGAAACAGTTCAACAGGGAGAACACCCATGACTATCATCTCGATCATTTCCCGGCGCGCACTGCTCGGCGTAATGGGCGCTGCCGCCATGGCCGGCGTATCCGGTACGGCTCTGGCCGGGAATGCCGTACTCAAGATCGGCTTCGTCGGCGTGACCAGCGGCCCGGCCGCTGCCTGGGGCACATCGAATGTCCGCTCCATGCAAACCCGCGCCGCCTGGATCAACGAAACGGGCGGCGTCAAGATCGGCGACAAGACCTACGACATTGAGATCGTGACCTTCGACGACCAGAAGGACCCGAAACGCGCCATCGCCGGCATGGAAAAGATGGTGCAGGAAGGCATCCACTATGTCGTCGGTCCCAATGTCGACGACGGCGCCGCCGCTGTGCGCCCGGTGGCCGAAGCCAACGGCATTATTTATTTCCCCTACGCCTTCCCCAAGGAGCTTTACACGCCCCCTGCGTCGAACGCCGTGCTCGGCATGATCGCGAACTACCAGTCGGCTCCGGCCATCTATAAGTACCTGAAGGAAAACAAGGGTGTTAAGAAGGTGGCCTTTGTCACGGCCAATGAGTCCGATCCGCTCAGTCAGCGCGACGGCGGCGTCGCCGCCGCCAAGGCGCTCGGTCTCGAGGTGGTGGCTGACCAGGACACCTATCCGAACGACACGCGCGACTTCACCCCGGTGCTGACGCCGATCGTCAAGCTCAAGCCCGACCTCTTGGTTCTCTCCGGCGTGGCTCCGGCCAATGCGCCGCTGCTTATCCGTGCCGCCCGCGAACTCGGCTATGAAGGCCTGATCTCCACCGAAACGGCGCACGACGCGAAGGTGCTCGAAGAGAGTGCGGGCGAACTCGCCAATGGATTCATCTCGGTGGGTGGCGCCTCCACGCCGGAGATCGCGTCTGACACCATGAAGGAGTTCGTCGACCGCTATACCAAGATGTTCGGCGAATACAACGACGAGTCGAACACCAAGGTCTATGCCCTCGAATACATTCTCGAAACGGTGAAGACCAATCCGGCGGCCATCGACAATGTGGAAGAGTTCAAGAAGACCATGGACACATTCTCTGCGCCGAACCCCTATATGAAGGGTGATGCCAAGCTCACCTATGTGGGCACAACGTCCTTCGGCCAGAAGCGCCAGGTCGCGGTTCCGATGGTCGTGAACGAGTACAAGGACGGCACGTTCCAGACGCTGTTCGTCGGCACAGTCGACTAAGTCACAATTGCATTCCATAATCCCGGGGGCTTGGGTTTGTTCCAAGCCCTCGGATAATTGCGGGCGTCGATGGAACAGGTTGTCATTAATGGGGTTTATCTCGGGGCCCAATATGCGTTGATCGCGCTGGGCCTCACACTGATTTTTGCCCTTATGAACGTGCTGAATTTCGCCCACGGCCAGATGTATGTTCTGGGCGGCTTCATCGCATACACCGTGTACGGGCAGTTTGGCCTTCCCTTCGTGGTAGCGATCTTGGCATCGGGCGTCACGCTGGCGGCGATCGGCGCGCTGATGGAAAAGTTCCTGTTCCGCACGGTGATCAAGCGAAGCTTGCGCGAGGAGAGCACCATGCTGCTTGCGGCGGCCACCGCCTTCTTCTTCGATGCGGTGATTCTCCTGTTGTTCGGCGAGAAGCAGCGCGGCGTGCCCAAGATCGTCAAGGGCGTCTTTTCATCGGATGCGCTGATTATGCCCTATGACCGCATGCTGGTGGGCGTGCTCGCATTTGCCTTCATCGCGGCCTTCATGCTTTACATGCAATATTCGAGGCCCGGCCGCGCCATGCGCGCATTGGCGCAGGATCGCGTTGCCGCGCAATTGATGGGCGTCGAGGTCGACCGCTACTCGATGATCGGCTTTGCCCTCGGCGCCATGCTGGCCGGCGTCGTCGGCGGCCTGCTCGTCGCCATCACCGGCGTTAACTCAGGGATAGGCGGGCCGATCTCGATCAAGGCCTTCCTGATGGTGATGATCGGCGGCGCCGGGGTGGTGGGCGGCGCCATTGCCGGCGGTTTCATTCTCGGCATGCTCGAGTCGGTAGGGCTTTCGGTCCTGCACGCCTATGGCGACATCACCTACCTGGCCATATTCGCGGCGCTGATGGTATTCCTCAGCATCCGTCCGCACGGGCTGATGGGCAAGCCGTGGGGTTGATGGATGATGACGCGTACATCCCAACTCGTTTCCGTTGCGGCGTTCCTGGCCATCGTCTTCCTTGTGGTGCCGTGGCTCATCGCCGCCACGGGGCGCAGCGACCTCTATTACACGCTGACGTCGGTGGCGCTCCTGTCGATCGCCAGCGCCGGCGTCTGGCTCACTTTTTATATCGGCCGCATCAATATCGGGCAGGGGGCCTATTCGCTGCTCGGCGGCTACACATCGGCCATTCTGGTTGTCAATTACGGCGTTTCCTTCTGGCTCACCCTGCCGATCGCCGGGCTGTTCTGCGCCGGAGCCAGTATCCTGATCGGCCTGCCAATCCTGCGCCTGCGCGGGGTCTATTTCGCCATGGTGACGCTGGTGCTGACCGAGGTGATGCGGCTTCTGGCGCTTGCGGTGCCCATCACCAACGGCGCCAAGGGCATGGTCAGCATTCCGCTGCCCGGCGCTTTGTCGATCTTCGGGGTGACGCTGATTCCGGATTTCACAACGCTCGAGAATTCGCGCCTGGCCTTCTATTTCCTGTCGATGACGCTCATGGTGCTCTGCTTTGCCGGCATGTACCGGCTGGTCCATTCGCGCATCGGAAAGCTGTGCCAGTCGCTACAGCAGAATGAGGAGCTCGCCGCCTCGATCGGCGTCAACATCGCCGCTCTACGCATCATCGCCTATGCGATCTCGTCCTTCCTCGGCGGCGTCGGCGGCGCGATCTTTGTCGCCATCTCGCAATCCATCTATCCGTCGAGCTTCACCGTCACCGACTCGATCAACTTCATGCTGAACTGCTTCCTCGGCGGCCTCGGCTATGTGTTCGGGCCGATGGTGGGCACCCTCGTTCTCTATTTCGGCTGGGACCTTCTGTTCCAGACCGGCGAGTTCCAGCTCCTCATCTACTCGACGCTGATGATCATCTTGATGCTGTTCCTGCCGAATGGACTTTTGAGCCTCGGCCCACTCCTGCAGAAGCCGGGGTGAGCCATGGCCGATCTCTTGCAAGTCTCCGGTCTCACCAAGCGCTTCGGCGGTCTTGTCGCTGTCAACAACGTCTCCTTCGCCGTGCAGGAAAAGGAGATCCTCTCGGTCATCGGCCCGAATGGCGCCGGCAAATCGACCCTGTTCAAGCTGATCTCGTCCTTCCTTAGGCCCACATCGGGCGAGGTGTTCTTCAAAGGCGAGCGCATCTCGAATCTGGCGCCGCACATCGCCGCCCGCAAAGGTGTCGTCCGCACCTTCCAGGAGACGACGATCTTCAGGAATATGAGCGTGCGCGACAATGTCATCATCGCGCATCATCTGCGCTCCAAGGCAAATCTCTTTGGCTTCTTCCTCGGGACAGAGATGGCGCAGCGCGATGAAGCGGAATTCGGCAAATCCGCCGATGAAATTCTCGCTTTCCTGGGGCTTGGCTCGATCGCTTCGGAGATCGCAAGAAACCTGCCGCATGGCCACCTTCGCGCTCTGGGCATCGCCATCGGTCTCGCTACGAACCCATCGATCCTGCTTCTCGATGAGCCTTTCGCCGGCATGAACCACGAGGAGACGATGAAGGCGGTCGCCATGGTCAAGAGCCTGCGCGAGCGCGGGCTCACCATTCTTCTGGTGGAACACGATATGCCCGCGGTCATGAGGATTTCAGATCGCATCGTTGTATTGAACTTTGGCGAAAGGATTGCGGAGGGAACGCCTGCCGAAATTCAGAGGAATGAGCGCGTGATCGAAGCCTATCTCGGCAGCGAAGACGAAGCGATCGGGTCGTAGACCATGAACCGGATACTCAACTTCGCCAATGTCGAACTCTACTACGACCACGTCTATGCCCTGAAGGGTGTGTCGCTCGAAGTGCGGGAGGGCGAAACAGTCGCCTTGATCGGCGCCAATGGCGCTGGAAAATCCTCGATCCTGCGGGCCATCACCGGGCTGCGCCGGATCAAATCCGGTGAGATCCACTATCGGGGCAAGCGCATCGACGGCACCAGCCCCGACGAAATCGTCAGGATGGGCATCGTCATGGTGCCCGAGGGCCGCCGCGTGTTCCCCTACATGACGGTGAAGGACAATCTGCTAATGGGCGCCTTCACCCGCAACGACAAGGCCGAGATCGCCCGCTCACTGGAGATGGTGCTCGGCCGCTTCCCGCGCCTCAAGGAGCGCTATTCGCAGGCCGCCGGCACCATGAGTGGCGGCGAGCAGCAGATGCTGGTGATCGGCCGTGCGCTGATGGCGAAGCCGCGCCTGTTGCTGCTCGACGAACCGTCCCTCGGTATTGCGCCGAAACTGGTTCAGGACATTGCCCGCGCGATCGTCGCCATCAACCGCGACGAGAAAGTCAGCGTCCTGCTGGTCGAACAGAATTCTCGCATGGCATTGCGCATCTCGCAGCGCGCCTATGCGATGACGACCGGTTCGGTAGTTCTGTCGGGAAAGTCGGCCGAGCTGGTGAACGACGAACGCATCAAGCGCCTCTACCTTGGCGGCGAGCTGTGAGGCCTGTCATGGCTGCCTATCCCCGTGACATGAAGGGCTATGGCCGGGCGATCCCGGATCCGAAATGGCCGGGCGGCGCCCATGTCGCCGTGCAATTCGTGCTCAATTACGAAGAAGGCGGCGAAAACAACATTCTCCACGGCGATGCCGCCTCCGAAGCCTTCCTGTCGGAAATCGTCGGCGCCCAGGCTTGGCCGGGGCAGCGCCACTGGAACATGGAATCGATCTATGAGTATGGCGCGCGCGCCGGCTTTTGGCGCCTGTGGCGCCTGTTCACGGCTCGCCAAGTGCCGCTTACCATTTATGGCGTCGCCACCGCCTTGATGCGCTCGCCCGATCAGGTCGAGGCCATGAGGGAGGCGGGCTGGGAAATCGCCAGCCACGGCCTCAAATGGGTCGAGCACAAGGACATGCCGGAGGATGTCGAGCGCCAGGCGATCGGCGAGGCAATCCGCATCCACCGCGAAGCGACCGGCGAACGCCCGCTTGGCTGGTACACCGGCCGCTGTTCGATGAACACCACGAGGCTGGTGATGGAGGAGGGCGGCTTCCTCTATTCATCGGACGACTATTCCGACGATCTGCCCTACTGGCTGAAGAAGCCCGATGGCGGCAGGCATCTGATCATTCCCTATGCGCTTGATGCCAATGACATGCGCTTTGCCACGCCGCAGGGGTTCAACACCGGCGATCACTTCTTCAGCTACTTGAAAGACAGCTTCGACTATCTCTACGAGGAGGGAAAGCGCGGCTCGCCCAAGATGATGTCGGTGGGACTGCATTGCCGGCTGGCCGGCCGTCCCGGCCGCGCCCTGGCGCTCGCCCGTTTCGTCGACTATGTGCTGGGCCACGACAAGGTGTGGGTCCCGCGCCGCATCGACATCGCGCGGCACTGGCACGCGACGTTCAAGGAGTGAGAACGATACTCCGGCTCTCGGGGAACCACACCTCCTCGAGATTGTTGCCCGGCCCCTGGCGGTCGATCACAAGAAAGCGGCTGCCGGCATCGAAAACCAGCAGCGGATAGTGCCAGACGTTGCGGGCATAATTGACGCCCTGCCGCCCCGTCGCCGTGAAAGCGCGGAAACTCGAAGCGTCGTCGAGATCGCCCGCCACCAGCACCAGCCAATCGCGGTCCTGTAGCGGATAAAATATCTGGCTGCCGAGCGGATGCCGTTCCATCAGCTTGATGGCGGCCGGCATAGGCCGCGGGCTGGCCGTCACGATGCTGACATTCAGCGCACCGCCCTCCGCCGCCACATCGACATAAGCGAGATCGTTGAAGCGCTCGGCGAAGCCCTGATTGATCGGAAAATGCTGCGCCCCTTCCATCTCGACGACATCGCCGAAGGGCGCGAAGGCTGCCTTGGTGAGCGGCTTGGGCCTGAGAGAGGCGACAGTCTTCATTCAGTTCATCCATACATCCATTTCCCTGGCCCCCTGGGGCTTTAGCAAAATTCATCCCTCTCCCGTGCGAAGCATGGGAAAGGGTGCCCGAAGGGCGGGTGAGGGCATGCACCTAGCGCATGTTCCGCCAAAGTGTACACACTTTGGCGGCAAGAACATGCGCCAAATTATCGACTTGGCGCGTTTTCTTGTCCGAAAAGCGATTCCACTTTTCGGCAAAACGCGCTAGAACGGCAAGCGATCGATTCTCCTTGCCGCGTTCTTGGCCCTCATCCGGCGCGTTCCGCGCCACCTTCTCCCACCTTCGGCGGGAGAAGGGTGATTTTGCGACGGTGCCCCACGGGGAGCGGCAAAAAATCCGTTCACGCCAGCTTTCCGAAAATGCGCAGCCGCGACACGCCGCCATCGGGGAAGATGTTGAGCTTCACATGATTGACGGGACCGAGCTTGGCGATAGCATCGCCCGAAAAAGCATGGATGTGATCCATCTGCAGTTTCCGCTCGCCCATCAATTGCGGCCAGAACATCGCTTCGGTGATTATGGATTTGTCGGTGGCCGATGAAACCAGCGCCGCCTGCAGCGAGCAGCGGTCGGGATAATTGCCCTTGTAGTGGCAGGTATCGACTTCGATCCTCTCGACCACGCCGGCCGCCCCCAGCCTGACGATGATCCAGTCATTGCCCGGCTCGCGCCGCCGCCTGGTCTCCCAGCCGTCGCCCATGTTGATGCCGCGGCCGAGCGTCAAGAGCGTCCACACCGAACCGTAATGGGCGTCGTTATAGGCGACGATGCGCGCGCCATTGTTGACGAGGGAAAGCTCATGCATCGCCAACTTGTCCTTGCCCTCCCAGGCCGGCACCGGCTCGCCATAGACGCGCAGCCGCGCCACGCCCCCATCGGGATAGATGTGGAGGCGCAGATGCGTCCAGGCCTTGTCGTTGGCGATCGCATGGAAATGATGCGCCGAGGGGCCGAGCGAAACGGCGGGCAGGATTTCCATCCATTGCGTCTTCTCATCCGGGTCCCGTTCGGAGGCGCAGGCTTCGAGCGAGGCGGCTGGCGGATAATTGCCGGTAAAATGGCTGGTATCGATATCGACGCCGCGGACGACGCCTTTGGCGCCGAGTTTCACGATGCAGAAATCATGCCCGCCCTGGCGGCGGCGCCGCGATTCCCAGCCATCCATGTACTTGCCGTTCTCATCGTATTTGTCGGGATCGAAAACCGGCGGCGCCTCCGCCAGCATGCGGCTCTTGTCGGCGAAGAAATCGTCGGTGGCATGAAGCGCCTTGGCGCCGAGGCGCGGCGAGGCGAGATTAATGGCGTTGCGGGCGAATTCGGGGAAGTCTGCTGGAGTCTTGCTCATGGCACGCTTCGTTATTTGGCTGGCCTGCCATAGCATACGGGGAAAGCCCCGCAAAACGCCGCTGAAACACTATCCCACATTCTGACACATGAATCACGGGCTCTGCGCGCCGGTCCGGGCCGTCTCGATGGCGTAGAGCGAGGTCGACGCACAGATGAACATCCGCGATTTGCCGAAACCCCCGAAAGTCAGATTGGCAACCGTCTCGGGTACCAGGATGCGGCCGAGCCTTGTACCATCGGGACGATTGCAGTGGATGCCGTCGCCGGCCGAAATCCACAGGAGTCCCTCGGTGTCCACCCGCAAACCGTCGGGAACCTTGGCCTCGATCACCGTCACCACCCGGTCCTGCTTGAGTTTCTTGCCGTCCACCACCTTGAGCGCCCGCACATGATGCGGGCGGCTGTCATCGAAACCGAAACCTTCGCCCCGCGCGCGGCCCGAATCCGCCACATAGAGCTCCGATTCATCGGGCGAAAAGGCCAGCCCGTTCGGCCGGTCGAAGTCGTCGGCCACCACGCTGAGTTCGTTCGATTTGGGATCGAAGCGATAAACCTGGTTTCTGCCGATCTCACTGTCGGCGCGGATACCCTCGTGGTCGGAGATGATGCCGTAGGGCGGATCGGTGAACCAGATGCTGCCGTCGGATTTCACCACCACGTCGTTGGGCGAATTGAGCCGTTTGCCGTTCCAGTGGCTGACCACCACTTCGTAGCGGCCATCGAGAGTGCTGCGGCTGACGCAGCGCCCGCCATGCTCGCAGGATATCATGTTGCCGTCGCGGTCGCGGGTGTGGCCGTTGGTGCGCTGTGACGGCTGGCGGAAGACCGAGAGCCCCGAGACCGGCGACCATCGCATCATGCGGTTGTTGGGGATGTCGGAGAAGCGCAACTCATTCAGCTCGCCGAACCAGACGGGACCTTCGGCCCAGAGAAATCCGGTTGCCAGCCTGATGAGCGCCGCCCCCTTCGGAAACAGCGCCGCGAAGTCCTTGTCATCGGCGGCAAGACAATTGGAATTCATCAGCGACCCTCCCACAGGCACCAGACCGCAAGCAGCGGAGCGGCTCGCGACTTCATGGCATGCACGATATCGGGCGGATTGTAGACGATGCCGCCCACACCCGGCTCGAACCACGGCGCCTCGCCCTGCCGCCCGGCGCCCGGCGACAGCACCACATAGACCTCCTCCGGCGGATGGCGGTGATCCGGGTACTGAATATTTGGCGCCATGACGCTGATGCCGATGCTCACATCTCGGTGCCGCTCGATCCCGGAGTTTCCGGCGACGACGGCGTTGGCATGGCCCTCGGCGAAATCCGCTCCCGCCGCTTCCGCCCCCGGCCGCCGCGACCAGGCAAGCGACGGCGCCAATTGATCGAGCGCTTCGGCCAGCCTGGCGGCGCGGCTTGTGGGTGAGACGCCTTTGGCGATGGCCTCTTCCAGCCTGTCGAGGAAGGTCTGAACTTCACCGGGCCTCTGTTGCATTGATCCTGTCCATGATCGAAACGCGAGGCTATCGCGCCGCGCCGATTGGAACAAGGACCGGAGGCGTTGCCGGTGCGACCTTCAGCAGCGATCTCTTCTCGGCCGTTCCACAGCCGACGCCGATTGCATCCTTACCATTGATCTGGATCTATCAGGGCAGACCTTCCGCGCGCAAGTCAATTCCGCGCATGAAAACTCGCTCCGCCGCTCAAGCTCGCCGTCTTCCCCAGCGGTCGAGAGCCGCTAAATGACATCAAACAGATAGAGCAGGATGATGATCGGAATGGGAAGGCCGACGAGCCAAAGAAGGATTCCACGCATGACAGTTCTCTTGCATAGTTGGTGATCGTTCCAGAACGTGCAATCCCGCCGATTGTTCCATCGCGGCGGAACTATTAGTTTCTTTTCCGAAACAGGGAACTATGACTTCGGCATGTGAGTTTTAGGCACGGGCCCCGCCACGGCCGCCGGTCCCGCCGCGATGCCGGGCCGGGTCATGGGACTTAGCATTCAACAACAAGGAGGCCATCATGGCTGTCAAGACACTGGAAGACCTGTTCCTCGAAACGCTGAAGGACATCTATTACGCGGAGAAGAAGCTGGTGAAGACGCTGCCCAAAATGGCCAAAACCGCGGTTTCGCCGGAACTTAAGGCGGCGATCGAAGACCACCTTGGGGAAACCGAAACCCACGTCGATCGCCTGGAGCAGGTGTTCGCCTCAATCGACAAGAAGCCGGTGGCGAAGAAATGCGAAGCCCTCGAGGGGCTGCTCAAGGAAGCCGAGGAAGTGATGGCGGAGATCGACGACGGCCACACGCTGGATGCGGCGATCATATCGTCCGCCCAGACCGTCGAGCATTATGAAATTGCGCGCTATGGCACGCTCGCCTGCTGGGCCCGCGAGCTAGGGTTCGACGACGCCGAGTCCCTGTTGAATGAAACCCTCGACGAGGAACAAGCCGCCGACCAAAAACTCACACGCCTGGCCGATGCGTCCGTGAACCAGAGAGCCGCAGCCTGAAGAAGTCCTCGTAGCGGCAGGGGCGAGGCCTCTCCCTGCCTCTTTTTAACTCATCCCGTCGCGGGCAAGCACTGCGCGAACCTTTACCGCGAGTTTGTCGAGGGTGAAGGGTTTGGCGATAAAATTGACCTCCGCCTCCAACACGCCGTCATAGTCGATCACATTGCGGCTGAAACCCGTAGTGAACAGCACCTTGAGGCCGGGCCGCCGCAACAGGGCTTCGTCGGCCAGTTTGCTGCCGTCGGTCTCCGGCATGACGATGTCGGTGAACATCAGGGCGACCTCGGGGTGGGCTCCGAGCTGGCGCAGCGCGGCGCCCGCCCCGTCCGCATGGATGACCGTATAGCCGAGTTCACGCAACATGGAGACGCTCAGTTCGCGCATGCGCGCCTCGTCTTCCACCACGAGGATCACCCGGCCGCGATCCGCTTCAAGCGCGCGCGGCCCGGCCTCTTCCCCGGCGGCGCCGGGACGCCGTCCGGCGCCTGTCTCGTCAAGGCGCGGCAAATAGATTCTGACGGTCGTGCCGAGCCCCGGCTCCGAGTAGATTTTGAGGTGCCCGCCCGACTGCTTGACGAAGCCGTGCACCTGCGACAGACCGAGTCCGGTCCCCTTGCCGACACCCTTGGTGGTGAAAAACGGATCGAAAGCCCTTGCCAGAACGTCGGGCGTCATGCCCGCGCCCGTGTCGCTGACGGCGATGAGGACATACTGGCCGACGGGCACATCGATTTGCCGGGCATAGCGATCATCGAGGTAGGCGTTGCTTGTTTCGACGGTGAGCTTGCCGCCATCCGGCATGGCATCGTGCGCATTGACGCAAAGGTTCAATATCGCGCTTTCGAGTTGCGGCGGGTCCGCATGGGTGGACCACAGGCCGGCAGCGAGGATGGATTCCATGCGGATGGTTTCACCAAGGGCTCTGTTGATCATCTCCGCCATGCCGCCGACCAGCTGGTTCGCGTCGACCGGCCGCGGCGTCAGCGGCTGCAGGCGGGCAAATGCCAAGAGCCGGCTGGTCAGCGTCGCGGCGCGGTTGGCGCCGTCCATCGTGGCATCGACAAGGTCAAACACATCCGTGTTGCCTTTCACAAGACGCCTTTTGACGAGACTGAGGCCGCTGATAATAAGCGTCAGCATGTTGTTGAAATCGTGCGCGATGACGCCGGTCAATTGCCCCACCGCCTCGATCTTCTGCATCTGGCGCATTTGGGCCTCGGCCTGTTGGCGCTCGGCCGCCGCCGCCGCGAGCTGGCGGGCGTTGTGGCGTACATTCCAAATCCATCCGGCCACCGACAGAATGACCAGGACGATGCCGCCGGCGGCCGCGATCGATCCCGCCCGAATCAATCGCTGTACCTTGGCAGTACGTTCACGGAGCAAACTGGCCTCGGTCGCTTCCAGCTCGTCAATGCCGGCGCGGACCCGCAACATGACGGCACGGCCCCTGTTCGTCTGAATGTATCGCGAAGCAGCGTCGAGACCCTCTCTGCGGCGCAATTCGATCCCTCTTTTCAACAGGGCAAAGCGATTTTCGACGATGGGTCTGAGATTGGCGAGCGTGCGTTACTGCTCCGGGTTGTCGGCAAGGAGTGTTTGCACCGTGTCAAATTCGCCCGCTATGCGCGCCACGGCCCGGTCATAGACCTGCAAATAGGCGTCCTCGCCGGTGAGGAGAAAGCCGCGATTGCCGGTCTCGGCATCCTGGACGGTCGACAATAAGCGAGACAGGTTCTTCTCGACCTCGAGGCTGCGCTGCACCGCGGCGACTTCTTCCCGATACTCGAGACTCAGCCACACCATCGTGCCGATCACGGCGGCGAGAAGCACCGCGGCAAGTTCCGGCAAATGCGCGGCGGTCCACGGGCTGAGCGCTTTGGTCATCAGGGTGTGGATTATGGATTGAAGTGGCGGTTCAGTTGTCATAACTTGGCAACTTCTCAGCTTGCCGCTTGCTTCGCCCCGCGCCGAAAACGGCCCTCGGAACCGCCCGAGGGCATAACCATATACCGCTTTCCATGCAAGGGCGGAAATTCGATTCGCCCGCCTCGGCCGGGAACTTTCGGACCGTTTTTTGCGTTTCAGTTTGCTTCGCTTCGAGGCATCAGGCCCGAATAACGGGAATGCGGAGATTAAGCAAAATATGCGGCATCTGCTTGGAAGGCTGTTTCAGCAAGAAACGTCTCCCTGGAACGATAGCCAGCCGATCAGGGCCGAACTTTTCGGCATCGAGCGGTTTCGTGAGCATGCCCACAGTCTGGCGCGGTCGCAGACCGCTGCGGGCCCCCCCGTGGCGGTCTACTCGGTGGTGCGGCGCTTGCGCGACGATGCGCGGTCGCTGCTCGAAGCCTACAAGGAACTTTCCGCCAACGCAGCAGCGGGCAGGCCGATCACGCCGGCTACCGAATGGCTGATCGACAACTATCACCTGATCCAGGAGCAGGTGCGGCAAACCATGGCCGATCTTCCGCAGGGCTTTTACCGTCAGCTGCCGAAGATCGCGGCCGGGCCGCTCGCCGGACACCCGCAGATATTCGGCATTGCCTGGGCCTATGTGGCGCACACCGACAGCCGCTTCGATCCGCATCCGCTCACCGAATTCGTCAATGCCTATCAGGAGGTGCAGCCGCTCACCATTGGCGAGCTGTGGGCGGCGGCGATCAGCCTGCGGCTGGTGCTGATCGAGAACCTGACGCGTATTGCCACGCGTACCGTCGCGGCCCGGCGGGCCCGCGAGGCGGCCGACCAGCTCGCCGACCGGCTGCTCGATCGCAGTGCCCAGGTTGCCGATCTCGAATCGGCGGTTCCCGCGGGCGCCGTCCAGCATGCCCAGCTCTCCTTCGCCGTTCAGCTCATCAAGCGGCTCAGGGATCAGGATGCGGTCGAGGCTTCCGTCCTCGATTGGCTCCGGCAAAAGGTGCACGCCCTCGGTTACGATTATGAAGGCGCGGTCAACGACGAGCATCATCGTCAGGCGGCCGCCAACGTCACCATGCGCAACCTGGTCACCAGCCTGCGCTTCATCTCCGACTACAACTGGGAAGACTGGTTCGAGAGCGTCAGCACCGTCGACAGAATGTTGCGCACCAGTTCGCTCTATGGCGAAATGGATTTTCGGACCCGAAACGATTATCGCAACGCCATCGAGGATCTGTCGCAGCATTCCCGCTACGGCGAACCCGATATCGCGCGCCTGGCCCTCGAGCACGCCGCCGCGGCGCGAGAGGCGGAAAGCGCGGCCGCGACAGACCCCGGCTATCACATCGTGGGTCCCGGCCGCGCAAGTTTCGAATCGGCCATCGGCTACCGTCCGCCATGGCGGCGGCGTATCGCCGATGCAGTGCGGGCCTCCGGTCTCGCCGGCTATCTCGGCGCCATTTTTATCATCGCCGCGATTGCCCTGTGCCTGGGGCTATGGCCGCTCGCCAGGACCGGTGTGGCGGTTCCGCTTCTGGTTCTGCTGGCGGTGTTGGGTCTTGGACCCGCCGTCGAAGCCGGCATGGCCATGGTCAATTACGCGCTCACGCAATTGCTACGCCCCGTCGTTTTGCTTGGCTTGGCGCTCCGCGACGGCGTTCCCGGCCACCTGAGAACCCTCGTGGCCGTGCCCGCACTCCTCAGCTCGCATGAGGAAATCGAGGAACTGGTCGAACGGCTCGAGGTTCATTACCTCGCCAACAGCACCGGCGAATTGTATTTCGCGCTCCTTACCGACTGGACCGATTCCACTGCCGAACACGCGCCCGATGACGATGCGCTTCTCGCGGCGGCCCTCGAGGCGATCGCGCGGCTAAACCGGCAGTATGGCAACGACCGGTTTCTGCTGCTGCACCGGTCGCGGCGCTGGAATCCGCAGCAGGGCAAGTGGATGGGCTGGGAGCGCAAGCGCGGCAAGCTCCATGAATTGAACCGCCTGCTGCGCGGCGCGGCCGATACGAGCTACATGGCGATCGGCGGCAGGCTTCCGCCGGCGGTGCGCTTTGTCATAACCCTTGATGCCGATACCAAGCTGCCGCGCGACGCGGCGCGGCGGCTGGTGGGCAAACTCGTCCATCCGCTCAACCGGCCGCATGTCGATGCGGGTATCGGTCGTGTCGTCGAGGGTTATGGCGTCATGCAGCCGCGTGTGACGCCCTCCCTTCCGGTGGAGAACTCCGGCACGAAGTTCCAGCGCATTTTCTCGACGCGGCGCGGCAGCGATCCCTATGTATTCGCCGTCTCCGACGTCTACCAGGATCTGTTCGGCGAAGGCTCCTATGCGGGCAAGGGCATATACGACATCGATGCCTTCGAGTCGGCGCTTGCCGGGCGCATTCCCGAGAACGCGCTTCTGAGCCATGATCTCTTCGAAGGCATTTTCGCACGCACCGCCCTGGTGAGCGACGTTGAGGTGGTCGAGGAGCATCCCGAACGCTATGCGGTGGCTGCGGCGCGCCAGCATCGCTGGGTCAGGGGCGATTGGCAGCTGCTGCCATGGATCGCGGGCCGCGCTGCCGGCGGGGCATCGGGCGCCAACCGGTGGCCGCCGCCGCTCGGCCACTGGAAGATGATCGACAATTTGCGGCGCTCGCTCACGCCGGTCCTTTCCCTGCTTGCATTGATGGCGGGCTGGCTGTGGCTGTCAGGCCCCTTGGCCGCGGCCTGGACGGCGTTCGTCGCATTCGTCATCTTTGTTCCCGCCTTTCTGCCGGTGTTTTCAGGTTCGAGCCTGCGCCATGTTCCGTTCACCGTTGCGAGTCAATTGTCGACGATTGCGAACGACGTAGCGCAAGCCTTGACGTTGACCGCCGCGCATCTGGTTTTCCTCGGCCACCAGGCGGGTCTGATGGCCGATGCCATCGGCCGCACGCTTTATCGGCTGTTCGTGAGCCGCCGCAATCTCCTCGAATGGGCGACCGCCGCGCAGGTGCAGTCGGGCACGCGGCTCGGCTTGCCCGGCCACTACCGGCTGATGGCGTCGAGCATCGCGGCGGGATTGTTCACCTTCGCCATTGCCGCCTTTCGCGGCGATGGCCCGGCTCTTTCCGCCTTGCCCTTTGCCATGCTGTGGCTCGCGGCGCCCGCCATCGCCTGCTGGATGAGCCAGCCGGACCTTCCCGACGATGAGCTGGCGGCTTCGCCCGCCGACCGTCTGGCGCTCCGTTTCGTGGCGCGCCGGACCTGGACCTATTTCGAAACCTTCGTCGGGCCCGGCGACAACATGCTGCCGCCGGATAATTTCCAGGAAGATCCGAAGCCCGTCGTCGCGCACCGGACTTCGCCCACCAACATCGGCCTTTATCTGCTGTCGATCGCCGGCGCCCGCGAATTCGGTTGGCTCGGTCTTAGCGACGCGATCGCCAGGATCGAGGCGACGCTCGCGACCGTCCACAAGATGGAGAAGTGCAAGGGCCACCTCTACAACTGGTACGATACGGAGTCGCTCCGCCCGCTCGAGCCCAAGTATGTATCCGCCGTCGACAGCGGCAATCTCGCGGCTCATCTCGTGGCACTTGCCAACATGTGCAGTCACTGGTCGCTGCAACCCACGACGGGTGCGCAATATCTCGACGGCATCGAGGACGCCGCCGGAATTCTGGGCGAAGAACTCCTTGCCGTTTCCCAAAGGAAGCGCAGCCTCAAGCAGGCCGGCGCCCAGATCGATCAGCAACTCTCCGCCTTCCAGCGCAGCATTGCGCTTGCCCGGAATGCTCCGGAGCTCATTCCTTTGCGGCTGGTCGACCTGGCGGTGCAGGCGGGCACCATCCATCAATCGATTGTCCGGCTCGCCGCACTCGACGAGGCGAATGCCGATGCTGCAATCGGCTGGGCAAGCGTGCTGCAGCAGACCATCGACAGCCAGTTCCGGGACGCATCTCTCGATGCCGTGGCCGCCGGCTCCATCCAGAAGCGCCTTGAAGCCATTGCCGCCGATGCCCGCAAGCTCGCGATGGCGATGGAGTTCGGCTTCCTGTCCGATCCGCAGCGCAATCTGATGTCCATCGGCTATAGAGTTGCCGAGTCGACTCTCGACGAGAACTGCTATGACATGCTCGCCTCCGAGGCGGCGCTGGCGAGCTTCCTGGCGATCGCCAAGGGCGATCTCCGCGCCCGCCACTGGTTCAGGCTGGCGCGGCCGGTGACGGCGCTTCACGGCGGCGCGGCGCTCGTCTCCTGGTCCGGATCGATGTTTGAATACCTGATGCCGGCGCTGGTGCTGCGCGCTCCGGCAGGCAGTCTCCTCGAGCAGACCGCGCGGCTTATCGTGCGGCGGCAGATCGAGTATGGCAATACCATCGGCACGCCCTGGGGCATTTCCGAGTCGGCCTTCAACGCCCGCGACGTGCATTTCACCTATCAGTACTCGAATTTCGGCGTACCGGGCCTCGGCCTCAAGCGCGGCCTTGCCGACAATGCGGTGATCGCACCTTATGCGACGGCCCTTGCGGCGATGGTGGCGCCTCGTGCCGCGACGGAAAATTTCGCCGCGCTGACGAAGGCCGGGGGCCGCGGCAGCCACGGCTTCTACGAGGCGCTCGACTTCACTCCCGAGCGGCTGCGAAGCGGTGAAAAGGTGGCTGTAGTCAAGGCCTATTTCGCCCATCATCAGGGCATGACCATCGCCGCCATTCTCAATGCCGTCGGCAATGGCGTCTTCCGCAACCAATTCCATGCCGAGCCCATAGTGCGGGCGACCGAGCTTCTGTTGCAGGAACGGGCGCCGCGCCGGGTGCCGGTGGAGCTTGCGAGCGTCGCCGTGGCCGCCCCTGCCAATATCGCGCGCGATCTCGTCGCACCGCCGCCGCGCCGCGCCGATCCGCGTTTCACCCAGTCGCCGATCACGCATCTTCTTTCGAATGGGCAATACTCCGCGATGCTCACGGCCGCCGGCACCGGATACAGCACCTGGAACGGTCTCGCCATCAACCGCTGGCGCGAGGACCCGACTTGCGACGACTGGGGCGCCTTTGTTTTCCTGCGCGATCTGGAAAGCGGCGCCACGTGGCCGGCCGGCCATATGCCGGCCGTTGCCGAGCCCGATACCTACAGCGCCGAATTCGCCGAGGAGAAAGTGGAATTCCGCCGCACCGACGGGACGTTCACCACCTCGCTCGAATGCCTGGTTTCGACCGAAGACAATTCCGAAGCCCGCCGCGTGAGCATCGTCAATTCCGGAATTACGGCGCGCATTGTCGAGGTGACCACCTACATGGAACTGGTGCTTGCCCCTGCCGCCGCCGACAACGCCCACCTCGCATTCTCCAAATTGTTCGTTGAGACGGAATATGTGGAAGGGCTTGGAACGCTTCTTGCCACGCGCCGCAGGCGTTCGCCGTCCGAACCCGAAATATGGGTGGCGCAGCTCATGCTGGTTCAGGGCACGCCTTCGGGCGCTGTCGAGTTCGAAACCTCCCGCGAGCAGTTCATCGGGCAGGGCAACGATATCCATTCGGCGGCGGCCATTATGGGCGGCAAGAGGCTGACCCGGACCACCGGTGCAGTTCTGGATCCGGTGTTCGCGCTTCGCCGCCGCGTTCGTATATCGCCGGGCCGTCAGGCTAGCTGCACCATCTGGACAATGGTGGCGGAAAGCCGCGAGGCGGTGCTCGATCTGGTGGACCGGCATCGGCAACATGCCGCATATGAACGCGCGCAGATTCTCGCCTGGACCCAAGCCCGCATCCAATTGCGGCATCTGTCGATCGAAGCGCACGACTCCAATCTGTTTCAGCACCTCGCCGGTTATCTGATCTATTCGAGCGGCACCCTGCGCGCTTCATCCTCGACAATCCTGTCGAATATGCACGCGCAATCGGCGCTGTGGCCGCTGGGCATTTCCGGCACCAAGCCGCTGCTCCTGGTGCGCATCGACGCGGTCGAGGATATCGAGATCGTCCGCCAGCTTTTGCGCGCCCATGAATATTGGAGCGCCAAGCGTCTGGCTGTCGATCTTGTCATTCTCAACGACCGGCGCGCCTCGTACATGCAGGATCTTCAGACCGCGATCGACGACCTGATCCGCAGGACCCGGGCCGACGCGGCGGGCGGCGCCATGAGCGCTGTGGGACAGATATATGCGCTTCGCGCCGATCTTCTGCCGCAGCAGACGCTCGCCATGCTGCCGGCGGTGGCGCGTGTTGTGCTCAGCGCCCGCAGCGGAAGTCTCGCGAGCCAGTTGGCGCGCGTCCGGACGGCGGGCCCCTTCGCGGCGCGGACAAGGCCGCCGGTCCGGCGAATCGCAAGGCCGGGCGCGGCCGGCTCCAGCCCGGTTGCGGCCGGTCTTGCTTTCTTCAACGGTTATGGCGGTTTCGACGAGGAACGCGGCGAATATGTAATCCTGCACGATCCGCATAAGCCCACTCCGGCGCCGTGGATCAATGTCATCGCCAATCCCCACTTCGGTACGCACTGCGCGGCCGACGGCGGAGGCTACACCTGGACGGGCAACAGCCGCGAGAGCCAGATCACTGGCTGGGCCAACGATCCGGTCGGCAACCGCCCAGGCGAAGCCGTCTATGTGCGCGACGAGGATACCGGCGTGTTGACCGGCCCCTGTGTCGCACCGCTCAGGCATGGCCACGGGGTGTTCCGCACCCGTCACGGTTTCGGCTACACGCTGTTCGAAAGCGAGGATGCCGGTCTCCGCATGGAGTTCCTGCAAATCGTGGCGACGGCCGACACCGTGAAGATCGGGCGGCTGCGTATTGCAACGGACTCCGACACGCCGCGCGAACTCTCGGTCATATTCTATGCGGAACTTGTGCTGGGCTCGTGGCGCGCCGCCTCGGCTCCCTTCATCACCACGGAGATCGACAGCCAGACCGGTGCCATGTTCGTCCGCAATCGCTGGAATCCGGACTTCGGCGAGCGCGTGGTGTTTGCCGACCTTTGCGGCCGCCAGACAACCTGGACCGGCGACCGCGAGGAATTTCTCGGCCGCTTTGGAAGTCTCGCGGCGCCCCGCGTCCCGGTCCTGGGGGAAACGCTCTCAAACCGCACCGGCGGCGGGCTCGATCCCTGCGCGGCGCTGCAGCAGAACATCATGGTCACGGCGAGCCGTCCGGTGGATGTGACAATCCTTTTCGGTGCCGCGTCCAACGACGCCGAAGCGCGCATTCTGATCGAGCGTTACCGCCTCGCCGATCCCGATGCAATCCTAGCCGAGGTCAAGAGCTACTGGGCCGATACCCTGGGCGCCGTGAAGGTCAGGACGCCCGACCGCGCCTTCAATATCCTGCTTAATGGCTGGCTGCTCTATCAGACGCTCGCCTGCCGCATGTGGGCGCGCTCGGGCTACTATCAGGCGAGCGGCGCCTATGGGTTCCGCGACCAGTTGCAGGATTCGATGGCATTGGCCGGCGTACGCCCCGACATTGCCCGTCAACACATCCTGCGCGCGGCGGCGCGGCAGTTCGTCGAGGGCGACGTGCAGCATTGGTGGCTGCCGGCGAGCGGCATGGGAGTGCGCACCCGGATCAGCGACGATACGCTGTGGCTCGCCTATTGCGCGCTTCATTACATAAAGACGACGGGCGATACGGCGATCCTCGATGAAACGGTGCCTTTCCTGGATGGCCGTGCCCTCCAGCCTGGCGAGCACGACGCCTTCTATCAGCCGGCGGCCGCGGACCGGACGGCGACGCTGTATGAGCATTGTGCCCTGGCCGTCGAACGCAGTCTGCTTGCCGGCCCCCACGGGCTTCCGCTGATCGGCGGCGGCGACTGGAACGATGGCATGAACCGCGTCGGCGAGCAGGGCAGGGGCGAGAGCGTCTGGCTCGGCTGGTTTCTCTTCGCGACGCTTAAGGCCTTCGAGCCCGTGGCGGCGGCGCGCGCCGATCGCCGGCGTGTCGCGGCATGGCGCAAGCGCATGGCGAGCCTGCAACTGGCATTGGACGAGCATGGCTGGGACGGCAACTGGTACCGCCGCGGTTATTTCGATGACGGCACGCCGCTGGGCTCGGCGCAGAATGCCGAATGCCGAATCGATGCCATCGCCCAGTCCTGGGCGGTGATCTCCGGCGCCGGCAGGCCGGAACGGGCGGCCGCGGCGATGGATGCGGCGCATCGCGAATTGGTCAGGTCCGCCGACGGAGTCGCCTTGTTGTTCACGCCCCCCTTCGACATTTCCCTTCCCGATCCGGGCTACATCAAGGCCTATCCGCCAGGCGTTCGCGAGAATGGCGGCCAATACACTCACGGCGCCATCTGGTCGATATTCGCCCACGCGAAGCTCGGACAGGCCGAGAAAGCCGCCGGTCTCTTCGCGCTGATCAATCCGGTGAATCACGCCCGCAACGAAGCCGAAATCCGCCGCTACCGGGTCGAGCCCTATGTGATCGCTGCCGATGTCTATTCCATGCCGCCTTATGCCGGCCGCGGCGGCTGGACCTGGTACACGGGCGCGGCCGGCTGGATGTACCGCGCCGGCCTCGAGGCGATTCTCGGTGTCGTTCAGGAAGGCAGGAAGCTCAGAGTCAAGCCCTGCATCCCTGCGGGCTGGCCGGAGTTCCATGTGTCGATCAGGTGCGGCAAGACTCGATATGAGATCACCGTGACGCGCAATAAGAGCAAATCTTCCACATCCGACCCCCGCGTACAAAGAGTCTCGCCGGCCGAATACCTGATCGAGCTACAGGACAACGGTGGCACCGCGCGCATCGAGCTCATAATCGATGATCAGCCGATGCAGGAGGCAGCCAAGATAAATGACAGCGGGAGCCAAGCTGTCGCCTGACTCCCGCCATTACGCCGGCTCAAGTATCTAGCCGACGCTGCGCTCGTCGAGATTCTCGATATCGCAAAGCATGTTGATGGCCTTTCTGACTTCGGCGAGCCGCGGACGTCCGGGCCCATTCATGTTTTCCTCGGTGGCGACCTGAAGGTCATAGGCATTCGCCTCCCAGTGCTTGAGGACTTTCAGCTTCTGCGCGGGAGTCATTGAGTCCGTGGTGACGACATCCATGGGAACCTTGAACACCTCTTCGGGTGCGATCAAGGCCCGGTCATAGTCCTTCGCCGTGAACATCTCGTGGCCTCCGGCAGTGCGTTGATGACACGGGGCATTGCCCGGCCAGTGGGTTGATAACGATCAAGGGAAGGGCGGGTTCCCGGAGAGGGCTCAGTTCTGTCGGATCAATTCGGTGCACAGCGCGACGAGCAATCCGAACCCCGCCACACATGCGGCAAGAAGCGCGACACCGCCGAAAATTCCGGCGCTGCCACCCCATGCCATCAGCAGAATGAGTACGGCCACAACCGTCAAAGTGACAAAGCGTATCATCGTGAATCTCCTGATGGGAGACAACGCGCAACTCACACGAGAAGTTCCCGATGCCGGTTAGGCGGCGGCTTGCGCCTTGGTGTCGAAGAACAGCGCCTGGCTCACCACCGCCTTCACCATTTCCGGTGTGAACGGCTTGGTGATGAGGAACGTGGGTTCAGGCCGCTGGCCGGTCAGCAGCCGCTCGGGGAATGCGGTGATGAAGATGACCGGCACTTCGAAGGTGGTAAGAATCTGGTTGACGGCGTCGATGCCCGAACTTCCGTCGGCAAGGTGGATGTCGGCCAGGATCACCCCCGGCCGCTTCTGCTTGGCAAGTTGCACGGCCTGGCGATGGGTCCGCGCGACTCCGGTAACCGTATGGCCGAGATTTTCGACTATGGTCTTGATATCCATGGCGATGACCGGCTCGTCCTCGATGATCAGCACCTCGGTGGCCACCTGGTCGACGATGGCCTTGGCGGCTTCGTCGATCAGTCCGGCGACAGATGACTCGTCGCGGTCGAGGATCACGGCGATGTTCTTGGCCGAGAACCCTTCGACGGCCATCAGCAGGAAGGCCTCGCGCGCCCGGGCCGGGATCGCCGAGAGCCGGCGCTGCGCCATTGGGGCCCAATGCGGGGCATTGGTGCCAACGTCCGGTTCGACTTCCGTTGCCTTCAGATTTAGCGAGATGGATTCCCACATGCGGCAGTACATGCGGTACAGCGAAACCCTGATATCTGACGTTTCGTCAATGTTGGACGGGTCGGCGATAAGGGACTCGAGCACAGCGGCTACATAGGCATCGCCGCTTTGCCGTGTTCCGGTCAGGGCGCGCGAAAAGCGCCGCAGATATGGCAGATACGGCGAGATATTGGTGGCAAGACTCATGTCATTCCCCATAACTTCGTCATACCCTTAGTAAGCATCCAAACGGTATGGTAAATGGATGGTTCCCGGCAAACATAAGAATTTTTCGCGCGGCCGGGAACCCGCCAGCCATCTAAAGGTTCAAGTAGTACTGCCTGCTATGCGGGACAAGGGGCAAGGTGAGCGATGGGCGGCGTAGAGGACGATAAGACACGCAAGGCGAAAGAGATAATGATCGAACGGACGCGATCGGCGGCGGGCAGCGGCAAACCACCTGTTTATGACATGATCGGGAAACGGTTGCGCGAATATTACGACGAGGTTGCGGCGCAGCCGGTGCCGGAGCGCTTTGTGGACTTGCTGAAACAACTCGATTCCAAGACTGCCGCCAAAAAGGGCCATTAGTTTTGCAGCGCCAGGGGCCATCGTCCGGCGAATTCCCCGACCAGTTGCTTGCCGCGATTCCGGGCCTGCGCGCCTTCGGCCTGTCGCTGACGGCGCGCGCCGACCAGGCCGACGATCTGGTCCAGGAAACCCTGATGAAGGCATGGCACCACAAGGAAAGTTTCGAGGCCGGCAGCAATCTCAGGGCCTGGCTCTACACCATCCTGCGCAATGAGTTCTACACCCAGATGCGCAAGCGCCGCCGCGAGATCGAGGATGCCGACGGCGCGTATTCCAGCAAGGTCGCAACGCCCGGGGAGCAGGAAGGCCATCTCGCCATGGCGGATCTGCGCATCGCCCTTGCGCAACTGCCCGCCGATCAGCGCGAGGCCGTCATCCTGGTGGGCGCTTCCGGTTTTTCCTATCAGGAAGTGGCCGAGATCTGCGGCGTCGCCATCGGCACGGTGAAGAGCCGGGTGAGCCGGGCGCGGGAAAAGCTCGCAATCCTCCTGGGCGCCGAGCAGGTTGCTTCGGCGGCAATCGGCGACTCCCAGAATCGGACAGGTTCGCCGCCGGAGGCTTAGCCGCACTCTGTTGCGGCGCCGAACCTTCCGATGGAACCAATTCGGGCGGCCATGCGTTTTATTCAGGATTGGAACTAGCCACGGAGGCGGAGATGACGCTCGGCACCATTCTTCTCATCATTCTGATTCTGATTCTGATCGGGGCGCTGCCGAACTGGGGCTACAGCCGGGGCTGGGGTTATGGCCCTTCCGGCGGCGTCGGGCTGGTTCTGGTCATCATCCTTATCCTGGTCTTGCTGGGCAGGCTTTAAACGTTACCGGGGACAGACATGGCGGCCGGAAGACGGGATGCAAGTGCCGCCTATCTCAAGCAATCGCGGACTGCGCTGATCGGGATGTTCATCCTGGGTATCGTCGCGGCGCTATATTTCGCACGCGATTTCCTGGTGCCCGTGGTTTTCGCCTTTTTTATTGCGCTCACCTTCCGGCCCTCCATCCGGCGCCTGTCCCGCCACAATGTGCCTCCTTGGGCCGCCGCCACCGGTTTCGCGGCCATCCTGCTGTTCGCGGCCCTCGTGGTAGCCTATCTCGCCAGTGGACCGGTCTCCGGCTGGATCGCCGATGCGCCGGAAATCCAGCGGACCTTCGTGGAAAAGATCCGCGGCATCCGCGCGTCGTTCGCCGGCGTCGTCAATCTGACCGAGAACATTCAGGACGCCGCAACGCCTGCCAATGACGCGGAGGTGCAGGAAGTCGTGGTCAAGCAACCGGGCCTGCCTACGCTCCTGTCGCTGGCCGCCGGCTATCCCGCCACATTCATTGTCATGGTCGCCAGTGCCTTGGTGATCGCCTTCTTTCTCATGGCCTCGGGCGATCTCTCTTATGAAAAGCTGGTGCGGGTCCTCCCCACCCTCGCCGACAAGAAGAAGGCGCTGCGCATCGTCTACGATGTCGAGCGCGAAGTCTCGACCTATCTCTTCACCGTCACCGCCATAAATGCGGGTTTAGGCGTAGCCGTCGCGATCTCCTTCCAGCTTCTCGGCATGCCGACGCCCTATCTCTGGGCGCTTTTCGCTTTCATCCTCAATTTCATTCCCTATGTCGGACCGATCGTCGGCACGGCCCTTTCAGGACTGGTGGCCATCGTGGCGTTCGACTCTCTCGGCTATGCGCTGCTGGCGCCGCTCGCCTACGCAGTCTTCATCGGCATTGAAACGCAATTCGTATCGCCGCAAGTCCTCAGCCGCCGCCTGCAGCTCAATTCCGTGGCGATCCTGCTGGCGCTGGCCTTCTGGGCTTGGGTCTGGGGCATTGCCGGCATTATCGTCGCCGTCCCCATATTGGTCACCTTCCGGGTCTTTTGCGGTCACCTGGATTCGCTGGCGGCGGTCGGCGAATTTCTCGGCGAGTCGGCAAATGGCAATACCGAAACGGCGGAGCCGGCGGCAGTTGAGAATAGCCGGAAAATGACTGCGCCGGCAGCGGAGCTGACCGCTCCCGGCGCGAGCCGTCAACGCCTGCGGCTTGAGCGGCCCACCCGGCTGCGCGCCGGGGACAAGTAACCGCTCATCATGCGGCCCGGCAGCATCATGCCGATCATTGCGCCAAGCCCGAGCCCGATAGCGCCGAGTACCAAAGGCCGCTCCTCAAGCAGGCTTTGCAACGTGCGCCGGTCCGGCAAGCGGCGGGCGGCATTCGGCAGCGCACGGCCCGCGCCTTCGGTCGCCCATTCATAGGCTCCGCCGATTGCCCGCTTGCCGCGCGCCATGAGCCGCGACGCCGTATCGATGTGACGGCCGGCGGCTTGCTGACCATTTGTCCGCCGCTTCGCAGGGCCTTTCGCGGCAGGGCGCGAGGCTGCGGTGGCTTTCCGCTTCACTGATTTGCGGCCTCGTGTCGGCTTGCTCTTGTCGGATGATGGCACCTGGCCATTGGCTGTCGGGATGGTGTGGGGGGTCATTGTTTAGTCTCCTTTGTGGTTGGTGGTGTCGTTGATGGCCCGGCCTCCGCGCCGTGCGCGGCGATCCGGACCGCTCCTGCGGCCGTCCTGCGATGCATCGCTGACGAGCCAGACGGCGCCTGCCAGCAGCCCGGCCGCGAGAAGGGGATTGCGCCTTATTGCCGACTGCGCGCGGCCGAGGAAAACCAGTTCCGGATCGAGCTTGGCGAGTGCGTCCTCCGCAAGCTGCGGAAGGCTGAGTCTGCGGCGGACGTCTTCGAAGCTCTTTGCCAGTTGGGCCCGGCGCGCCCTCACTTCCATTCTGTTCTCGGTCAGCGAGTCCATTGCGAAGCCCGTCTGTGATCCCCGGTAATCCAGCGGAAAATCACGCTATCGGTCCCCCAAGTGAACATCCGGCGCATTGCCATGACGCAGAATGCAGCAAACCCGAGCAGCGCCGCGGCTACGGCGAGGCCGGCCACGATGTCGCTGCCGAGATAGACGGCCGCGGCGGCGACGCCGGCCTCCGCCAGAGTGATAATCGCGGCCAGCAGGGCGGCCAGCCCGGCGGCCGCGAAGATCACGGCGGTGCTGAGGCGGCGCCCCAGGACGTGAAGTTCGGCGCGTGCGAGGGCGAGCTCGGCATCCGCCCAGCGCACGCTGTCTCCGGCAAACTGCCGCACCAGCGGGCCAATCGCCGGCCGCGATATGAGACGAATCTGTTTGGGCGTCCTAGGCATTGGCCCGGTTCCGTTGCGACCCGTGCCGGCCGCGCTGGCCCCGCAACCGCTTTGCGCCGCCGCCGCGCCGTGCGGCCTGACCCGAGCGTGCCGAATGGGGGAACGGTGCTGCGCGCGCCTGCATCATCTGGATCACGATGATGCCGGCCGCAATGCTGCCCGCTAGTGTAGCCATGGGATGCGCCCGTACGAATTCGCGCGCATCGCCGGCCATGGTTTCGAGATCGCTCTCCGTCACGTAGTCGGCGAGCCCCTCGAGGCTGTGGGCAGCCTCGCTCGCATAGGCCCTGAAATTCGGCATGTCGGGCAAGGCGCCGGAGAAGTCGCGCACCACCCCGGCCAGCGACTCGAGTTTGCCGGCGGCATAATCCTTGCGGCTCTTGGCGAGGCTCCCCGCCATAGCCAGCACGTCGTCGAAAATGTGATAGGAACCGCCGCCGCCGTTCGATCCGCCATTGTGCCTGCTGCTGTGGGTTCTGGGTGACATGGCTTGTGCCTCATGGTTTTGACAGTTGCGCTGAATGAACGGCGCAACGTCAGAATGGTTCCATCGGGGGAGCGGCAGGAATGCTTCACGGGCCGTCGAACACCAGATTCGGAGCGCCGGCGTCCGTTGCAACGCGCCACAGGCCGTTGCGGTTCCGCGGACCTAGCTTCGAATTTTCAGCAACCCAGAGAGCGCGGTGACGATTGTTTCAGGACTGTGCGGTTTTGTGATGACCGGCACGTCCGGCCAGCCGGCGAACTTGGCGTGGCCTGCGCTGTCTGCAGTGCAAAACAAAAAGGGAATTCCCCTTGCCGCCAGCCTTGCAGCCACCTCGAAGGCGCTGCCGTCGGGAAGCCTGACATCAAGCAGAGCTGCGTGGAAGTCTCCATGTTCGGCGTGGTCGAGGGCCTCGTGCTGGGAGCGGGCGGAGGCCACGACGATACCGCCTGCCTCCTCGATTGTCTGAGTCAACTCCATGGCGATCAGAGGCTCATCCTCCACCACCAGGATTCGCATGCCGCCAAGTTTTGCCGCTGCCATTGGGGCAAGCTTGCCTCAATCGCCTTCAAAGCGCAAGGTCGAGCCGGCAAGTCAGGCCCTCCGAATCGAAGCGGCGTTTGACCTTGCCGGCGCTTGAAATGAGAAGCGCCGTGCCAAAGCCCTCATAAGCGGGCCGGGCATCGATGCGGGGGCCGCCGCGTTCCCGCCACACAAGACTGAGCTTGCCCCGCGACGCGATCCATACGATGGCAATCGTGCCCGCGGGCGTCGACAAGGCGCCATATTTCGCCGCGTTGGTGCCGAGCTCATGCAACACCAAGCCCAACTGCGTCGCGGTATCGGCCGCAAGCAACACATCGGGCCCGCGTAGCGTTAAACGCTTCGCCATGTCGTCGACCATGCCTCCCAACTGGTTGCGGATCACGTCGGCGAGCCTGGCGCCGCTCCAATTGGCCTCGGTCAGGAGATTGTGGGATGAGGCGAGGCTGCGAATGCGCCCTTCGAAAGCCTCGACGAAACCTCTGGGATCATTGCTGGCCCGCAGCGTCTGGCGCGTCATCGACTGGATGACAGCCAGGGTATTCTTGACGCGATGCGACAGCTCGCGCAGCAGCATGGCCTGGCGCGTCTCCCAGTTCTTGCGTTCGGTAATATCCTGATCGATTCCGCGCGCGCTGACGGCGCGTCCCGCCGCATCCTTGATGACGTCGCCCACCACGGCCGTCCAGATCTCCGAGCCGTCCGGCCTGACAATCGGAAATTCGAGGGTGAATGCGCCTCCCTGCGCGAGCGCCTTGGCAAACTCGGCGCGGACGCGATGCCGATGCGATGCTTCGATCCGGGCGCTGAGATGCTTGCGGGCAGGCACGCCGTTTGCCGCATCGAGCCCATAAAGGTCGAACATTTCCGGAGACCAGTGAAGCTCCTTGCGCACCAGGTCGTAGTCCCAGGCGCCGGCCCGGGCGCTCCTGAGCGCCAGTCTTATCCGCGCTTCATTCTGCCGCAGCGAGTCGACATGGCGCAGGCGCTCGGTGATGTCGCGCGCAATGGTCGAGGCGCCGGCAACCTGGCCGGCGGCGTTGCGGATCGGCGATACGGACAGCGAAACGTCGAGCCTCCCGCCATCCTTGCGCAACCTGATCGACTCATAGGGGGCGATAGATTCGCCGCTCCTGATGGTGCTCAATATCCGGAGTTCCTCGCCGGCGCGGTCGGGCGGAATGATCCGGAAAATCGGCTGGCCGATGATTTCGTCGGCGCTATAGCCCAACAGGCGCTCGGCCCCGCGATTCCAGCTCGTCACGATGCCGTTCAGGGCATTGCTGATGATCGCGTCCTCGGAGGAGGCGACGATGGCGGCGAGCCGTGCGGCGCCTTCCTCCGCGGTCTTTCTTTCGGTGATGTCGATCATCACGCCATGGCATTCAATTGCCGCGCCATCGGGACGCCGGAGGATTTCGCCGCGCCACAGGAACCAGCGGAGATTGCCCCGCGGCCGGAGCATGCGGAATTCGAGTTCCATTCCGCCTCCGCGCCTGAGCGCCCTTTCGAATGCCTCGCGCCATTGCTTGACATCGTCGGGATGAATGATTTTTTCGATCGCATGGGGCGTGCCGTCGAACTGGCCGCGGTCGATTCCGAGAAGCATCAGCAGTTCGTCCGAACAGGTCAGCCGGTTGGCTGTCACATCGAGATGCCATGCGCCCATGCGGGAAGCCTCGAAGGCGACCGAACTGAGCCGCGCGGCCTGGCGCATTTCGGTTTCCGCACTGATGCGCGCGCTGATATCGATGATGGCGCCGCGTACCCGGAGCCGGTTGCCCGATTTGTCGAATTCGCCTTCGCCCCGGTCCAGCACCCAGAAGCGCACGCCGGTCACTGTATGGCGGACGCGGTATTCGATTTCGAATTGCGGCGCCTGCGGTGTGATCGACCGGAGTGCGTTTTCGAAATAGGGAAGATCTTCGGGAAGAACCAGGTCGGACCACGCTTCCGTCGGGCCGGCGGACGGGAGGCCCATGATTTCCATGCTGTTTTCGGATCTAAGCGTAAAGCCGGTCGCCGCATCGCAGGAATACGCCACGATTCTTGCAATACTTGTGGCGCGCTGCGGCCAGCCGGAATCACCTTCCGGCACGCCCCACTCCGGTCTTTCCTGGTCACTGGCGACTGTCCGGCTAGTGGACATGGCGAAGCTTCTCGCGGCGAGCAGAATGCATGCCGCTACATCTATTTAGGATTGGGAACAAGCGTCAATTTTGACGGGCCGAACCACTCTCCAGCAAATAGACCGTCCGGCCGGAGCCGGACAGCCGTGGTGCAAATCTAGCCGCGCCACACGGCGCCGCTTCTGGAGTTCACGTAGAGGATAAAGCCACGGCCATTGCGGGTTCCCCTGAAGGTGTAGGTGCTGCCGCGGCACTCGATCGTCGAGACATTGCGATAGCCATGATTGCGCACACTCCACTTGGCTTCGCCGCATGACAGCCGCGCCTGGTTGCGGTAGCCGGGCCAGTACCAGCCATAGCCGGGCCTGTAGATATACCCCGGCCCCACCTGATAGCTGTAGTGCGGATAGCCGAAGAAGAACTGGATGCGGACCTTGTGAGCTTCGGCTGCCGAAGGCAATCCGATGGCCAGCGAGGCGGCGAAGGCGGCGGCAAGGATCAGTTTTTTCATAGCCAAACTCCTTTTGACGGTTATCGAGGTGAAAACGTACCGACCGCCAAAAAGTTCCTGCCCGACTCAAAATTTCCTGCGCCAGGCGCCGCTGCAGCAAGAGCAGTGTTGCGGCGCCCCCTGCGGGGCACCGCAACATTGCTGGAGGAAAGCTTTAGCGTGCTTACTTCAGGGCGGTGCGGTCGAAAGCCGGCGCCGCCTCGAGCTGTTCCTTGGTGGCCGCGATCGTCAGGCGCATGTTGTTGGCATCGTCCTTGACCACGGTGATCTGGTCGATGGGGATCGCCACGTCCTTCTCGCCGATGCCGAGGAAACCGCCCACGCCGATGATGGCGACGACATTGTCCAGGTCCTCGTTCATGACCAGGTCATTGATCTCGCCGACATTCTCATTGGTGGAGGAATAGACGATCTGTCCCATGAACTGCGATGCCAGCACAGCTGACGCGGGGTTGATCGTAGCCGGCGCCGCGCCGGTTGTTACGCCTTTCGTGATGGTTGCGCCGCTGGACGCTGCCAGGTTGTCCTGCTTCTGGACCTCTGTCGTGGTCGTGGTGCCGGTGGCATTAGGATCGCTCGCTGGCGTGGTTTCAGAGCCCGTCGCGTTGTACTGCTTCGGAACCTCGGTCGTGGTGGCGGTGCCCGCCGTAGAGTTATCCTGTTTCGGTATTTCAGTGGCGGCCGTGTTGTCGTTGTTCTTGCACTCCACCGGCATATCGGCTTCCGCAAGCGATCCGGGGGCCGGACACTCGATCTTGTTTTCTGCGCCCGGTTGCGGCTGAACCGTGGTCGCACTCTGCGCATAAGCCATGCTTGATGCAAACAACAGCGCAAGCGTGGCGGCCGAATACTTGAATGCAGTCATGATGTCGTCTCCTGATTGTCAGATGCCCACGCACCCTAACGCGTGACCTGCCGAGATGTTCCCCGCCTCTATCGGGCGAAGGCGGCCAGCCACACCGCAACGGCGGCAATGACGCCGAGCAAGCCGAAGAGAAGAACATAGCGGACGCCTTGTCCGGTCACGCCCTGACGCGCCTGTTCCGTTGTTTCGACGATCTTTGGCGGCTCGTAATCGCCGCGTCCATACTTCTTCATTTGCCGGGCGCTCTCCAACAGTCACGCTCCTTTGCGGCAGGCGTGCGGGAAGCCGCCGGTTACTCGACCGGTTCGAGCCCGATCGTTTCGATTTCCTTCGCCGCCTTACCTTGGACAGCAGTTGCCGGGAGTTGCAGCACGGTCGCCCACTGGCCTTCGCGGAGAGGGGTCAGGAGGACGATGCGGCCGCTGTCGAGTTCCAGGGCATCGTGGTGGGTGCCGGGGGTATCCCTGTCGACCTGGCGGAAGCGCGCCGTGCGCGACTCATGCTGGAACGCCTCAAGTAGCAAACCCCACATGCCGCGATAAGTCACCGGCTGGTCGAAGGCGAGTTCGGTCCGGCAACAGGCAAACGGCAACATCGGACGGCGCCGGCCGATCTGAGCCACGCCCGGGCGGCCCGGTCACGCCCCACCTGGCGGCACAGCTCCGTCAAGGGCGTGTCAAGCTCGAATTGCAGGAGCGAGGTGCTCGCCGGCGTCGAACCTGTCATTGGCTTTCGGCGGTCGACCGCCACGACCCAGAGCCCGCAGTTCAGGAGAGCATCCGCCATCAGCGCCCCGGAAATCCCTGTGTCGACTACAACGGCGTCAGGCCGCTCATTCTTGTCAAGCTTGTCGGTCCCGAGCTTCGGCGTGCGGCGCGCCTGCCACACCGATATTCCGGTCCTGAGATCGCGCCTCTGGGTTAGCATCAGGATTAACCGCGGCCGCTGCGCAGGCAATCCGGATCGCCGGTGATTTGCATCTGGACAAAGAAGGGTGACGTCACGGATTGCTGCTCCAATCAGGTTGCAAGCGTAAGTTCGAAAGAGAAGCGGTAACCGGTTTCGGTCTCCACCTTGATGCTGCCTCCCCACTTCCGCTCGACTAGCGCCCTCATGAGCCTCGAGCCGAAACCGTTACCTTCGGCGGGTAATTTCGATGTCAGCGGGTCATCCCATGCGAAACTGAACGATTCGGCGCCGCCGGCGCCCGCCGACAGCATCCACCGAACTGCGATCCGGCCCTTATCCTCGCCCAGCGTGCCATACTTTACTGAATTGGTCGCCAGTTCGTGCAGAACAAGGCCAAGATCGAAGCAGAGCTCGGGAGGCAGGAGTATGTCGCGGCCCTGAAGAACCAGCCGCTCACGGAAAGGCTGGAGCGACTCTTCCAGCAGAGACACGAAGCGGGTTGACGTCCAGCCCCCTTGAGCGATGTGGTTGTTGGCGCGCGAAAGCGCCGCCAGCCGCTCGCTGAACGACTGCCGCGCCGAGTCGGTGTCGCCGGCGCAGCTGAACGTCTGGTTGGCGATGCTGCTTACCAGCTGAAGCATGTTGCCGGCCCGGTGCGCCATTTCACGCATCAGCAGCGACTGGTGTTCGGCGGCGGCGTGATGCCTGGCGCTGTTCGCGACGATGTTCGCAAGCGACAGGAGAAAATCGACATCCGCCTGGTCGAAGTTTCGCAGTTGCGGGGTGTGTATGCCGAAAACACCGAAGGGCCGCTCCTCCGAGCCCGGAATCACGACGCTGATGCCGCTGCGGACATGGTGATCGCGCAACAGCGCCGGCCCGTCGAACCGGGTTTCCGTCGACAGGTCCCGGACGACCACCGGCCCGCCGTTGAGGAGGGTGAAGCCGGCCTGCGACTCGTTGTCGATGCCCACGGCCGCCTTTCCCACCAACCCTTCTTTCCAGCCGGTCCCCGCCTTGAGAATCAAATGATCTGCCGTGTCCGCAAACTGGAGGACTTCGGCTAGAGGCACGTCGAGGACATCTGCGGCCGTCTCCGCCGCGGTTTGCATTATCTTCTGGAAGTCGGGCTCCGCGAGTGCGAAAGAACCAAAACGCTCGATCGCTTTCTGCTGGCGCAGACGCCGCTTCAGCTCAAGCTCGCTCTTTACCCTCGCCGTGACATTCAGACAGACGCCGGTAAGATATCTTGTGCCGTCGGATGCGGTGACGATGCCCCCCGAAGTCTCGATCCATAGCGGCTCGCCGTGAAGCTTGGGCGTAGTTCTATAGACGGCCCTGTAAGGCTCGCCCGACTCGATGGTTGCTCTGATGTTCCGCCAAACCGCATCGGCGTCGTCGGGGTGAATGTCACGCCGGAAACTTGACAAAGTCCCGTTGAAGGAGCCTTCGGGAAGATCGTGGACACGCTCCAGGTTTTCCGTCCACTGCAGATCGTCGGCATCGACCTTCCACCGCCATACGCCCACTCCCCCCATGCGAAGCCCTTCCAGGATGGGACCGCTGTCGCACAGGAACATCGCCCCGCCTGTTGGTGCACCGTTCATTTGGTCGCCACGCTCCCGCCAGTTCAAGCCCTACAGAACGGAATTACCGGTATTTGGCAACGATCGTCACCAAAAACAATTGAGGGCGGCTTGAACGGCCGAGCAGGAACACAGGTGTTCCCAGTAAGACCGCAATGCATTTGCGCGCTGGCCTTGCGCCGCTTCCCAACGCTCTGTTTACCAATGCGGGCAAATATGGCATCCCATTCACCGATGCTAATGCTGGAATGTTTTCCGAATCGACATGAACTGTCCTGTGCGCGCCGCTTGGCCGCGACAAAGCAGTTTGAATTCTGAGGGTCATGTGGAACTTTTTCGCTTCGCGTCCATTTATTGTCAGGCCGTATCATACTTTTACCTATGGGCTCCGTATGACTTTAAATTCAGCTCTCCCTTTTAACTTCGAGAGTTCGATCGCCGGAAAGCAATTAGCAGCACCTCCGCCCTTCCTGGATCTACTTCCGGTTGCACTCTACGGTTGTGATATCCGGGGCCGGATTCTCTGGTTCAACGGCAGAGCCGTGGATCTTTGGGGGCGGACTCCCCCGGTTGGCGGCGATTCGGAGCAATTCTGCGGGTCCCACGAACTGCATCGTGAGGGCCGTCCCGTTGAGACGCCGATGGCCCAGGTGCTTCGCACCGGGGTCACGGTTCTTGGCGCCGAAGGGGTTGTCGAGCGCCCCAACGGCACGCGGATTTGGACCACGATGCACATCGACCCTGTGTTCGATGAAGACGGGCGTGTTGCCGGCGCCATCAACTGCTTTCACGACACGTCGGAACTTCATGAAGCAACGGCGCAGCTGCGGCGCCAGAACGATGCATTGCTCGCGGCACAGCAAGAGCTGACGGCCAGCGAACGCAAGTATCGCGACATTCTCGAAGCTCTTCCGGCCGCCATTTACACCACCGATGCCAAGGGCACGATCACCTACTACAATCGCGCCGCTGTGGAGCTATCGGGGCAGGTACCCCAGCTCGGAGCCGACCGGTGGTGCGTGACTCACCGCCTGTTTCGGCCGGACGGCACGCCGCTGCCCCACGACCAATGTCCCATGGCTGTCACCCTCAAGGAGGATCGCGCCGTCCGTAACGTCGAAGCCGTCGCCGAGCGTCCGGACGGAACCCGCATCCCCATCCTGCCTTATCCGACGCCGCTCCATGATGCTTCGGGCGCGTTGCTCGGCGCGGTGAACATGCTGGTGGACATTTCGGATCGAAAGGCTGCCGAGAGCCGGCAGCAGCACCTGATGCGCGAAATCAATCATCGGGTGAAGAACAACATGCAGATGCTGCTCTCGTTGCTGGTGACAGCCCGGCGCGAGCACTCCGGCAATCAGGCGCGCGATGCGCTGGCCGATGCGTGCCGGCGGGTTGCGGCGATGGCCGGCGCCCAGCAGGTCTTGTATGCCAGCACGAACGGCATGTCCTTTTCCAGCCGTGAGTTTGTGGAGGCGGTCTGCAGCAATGCGCAACTTGCCTTTCCCCCCAATGTTTCGATACTTTGCGACATCGCTTCGGGAGTACTTGCCAACGACAAGGCCATGCCGCTTGCCTTGATCCTGAGCGAGCTTCTGACCAACGCGGTTACCCATGGCAACGCCGCCGGCGGAGCGCCCATTCGCGTCGGCCTCACTGAAGAGCTGCTTTTTGTCGAGGACAGCGGACCGGGATTCGAGCTGAAGGAAGCGCGCAAGCAAGGCTCCGGGCTGGGTCTGGTGCAAGGCCTCGCCGCCCAACTCGGAGCCCGATTCGAGGTGGAGCGCACCGCCGGCGCGCGCTGTGTGCTGCGTCTTGCCGGCGCCCGCTGATGACGCATGACAGGACCAGTCTGGCATCCGCCGCGGAAGCTGCTGCGTCGGATCGGCCTGCCGGGACGCAAGCGGAAGGCAAAGTGCTCCTCGTCGAGGACGAATTCCTGATCGCTTTCGACATTGAGATGGCGTTGCGCGATGCGGGTTTCGATGTCGTAGGCGTGGCGCGGACCGCCGATCAGGCCGTGGCTTTGGCGCGGGCGCTGCGGCCGGCCCTCATGGTCATGGATATTCGTCTCGACGGGAAGCGCGATGGAATTGACGCGGCTCTGGATATCTACCGGGATAGCGGCATCCGCAGCATCTTTGCGACGGCCCATTGCGACGCGGCGACACTGGCGCGCGCCGACGCTGCCCACCCGCTTGGCTGGCTGCCGAAGCCATACACGTCCGCGGCGTTAATTCGGATGGTGAAGCAGGCGCTGGCCTCACTGTAGAGTCCGGAGCATTTGCTGATCGAGGGCGGCCTGGAGCATCTGCCGCGCGGGGAGCCCGATCCGCCCGACAAAAGCGTCGACAGGCGTGGTGATCTTATCGATGCCGATGGCACCGTCTTTTTTGGTCGTATCAGGATTCGCCGAATCGATAGCCGAAAGTGTCAATGTCGCGAGCGAAACGTTCAGCTACTTTGTGCGCAAGTGCAGGCGAATAGTATTCGGGATAGGGACCATGCTTTGAGGCGTTCTCCACGGGCAGGGAAATCACCCTATCGCCACAAATCTTGCGAGCGACCGCGTCGAAGTCCTTTTGCAAGGCCTCAAAGCGACCGACAAAATCTACAATTTGCTGCCCCGTCTCATCGACAATATAGTCTAGCTGGTTGCGATATATCCATTTGCGCCCATCCGGGTCGTTGACCTCGGCATCGCAGTTTTCGAGAAATTCCTCGAATGTCTTAGCTCGACTGAGGACAAACTGCCAAAACCTATCAATTGGTTGGCCAGGCTGGTACTCGTCGCGCCGCGCGTCGATCATCATCCACCATGAGACAAGACGATCCCAGGGATTGCGCACAAATGCGAACTTGTAGCTTTGCCGCCAAGCGTCTGGACCGTACAAATCCCGAAGCTCCCTCGCGAGAAAATGCTTCTGAGGGGTATTGGCCGGAAGGCCAAGCGCCGCGCGGATCGAATTGCCGCCCGTCTTTTGAATGTGAACGAAAAACCAGCTAAGAGTCATGCGGAACAGTGTAGCTTGACATTACTTGGCGGCTCAACCAACATCGACGGCCGGCGACAGTTCGTTATACGATATCTGAAACGGATCTGCAGCGAGAGACTGTGCGCGATGCGGCCAAATATCCTCTTTCTCATGGCCGATCAGTTTCGCGCAGATGCCGTTGGCTGCGTCGGCGGCTATGCTCGCACGCCGAGCCTGGACAAACTCGCCAGCGAAGGTTGCCTCTTTACCGATGCCTTTGCCAACTCGGCCGAGTGCGTTCCGAGCCGCATTAGCTTGGCAACGGGCCTCTACCCCCACCAAACCGGAATCGACCGGAATGTTAGATGCACCCTAGACCCCGGCCGGCCCAATTGGATGCAGGCAATACAGGCGGCGGGATACCGCACAAGCCTGTTCGGCAAGACGCATCTCCATCCCCATGAAGGCGACATCCGCGACCGCCACTCGCTCGTGCAACAGTATGGGCTGGAGACCGTTGATGAGACGACTGGCCCTCGCGCCTGCGCTTATGTGCGGAGCAACCTAACCGACTTATGGGAGGAACGGAACGTTTGGGACGCCTTCAAAGACGATATGCAGAACCGATTTGCAACCAAGCCTTTCGTGGCGCGCTCAACCCCGCTGCCGCTCGACCTTTACTATGACTGCTATGTCGGCCGTGCCGCGCGGACCTATCTGGAAAGCGCCCTTGGAGATCGGCCGTGGTTTTGTTGGGTGAGCTTCGGCGGACCGCATGAGCCTTGGGACGCGCCGGAGTCTTACGCCCGCATGTACCAACCGCACGACATGCCGGCGCCTCGAACACGGACACGCCATCCTGGAGACGCTGCAGGACTGCTGCAGCGCCTTTACCCGTCTCGTGAGTGCAGCCCCGACCTTACCAGGGACGATGTCGCCGCGATGCGAGCAAACTACGCTGGGAAGGTTTCTCTCATTGACGACGAAATCGGCCAGATTGTAGACGTGCTCCGCCATCGCGGCGTCCTCGATCACACCCTTATCGTATTCACATCCGACCATGGCGAGATGAACGGCGACTGCGGCCTCATCTACAAGGCCAATTTCCTCGACCCCGCTATCAAGGTTCCACTGATCATCGTCCCGCCCAAGGCAGAAGGCACAAAGAGTGCAGGAGTGCGCTCACCCGCCTTGGTCGAATTGATGGACGTAGGAGCGACCTTGGTTGACTATGCCGGGAGCCGCCCACCCACGCCGCTGGCGCGCTCATTGCGGCCCCTGATAAGAGAAGGCGCCACGCAGCACCGATCGACCGCGGTCAGTGAATTTGCGGGCCACACATGTCTGATTACGCGAGAAATGAAAGTGGAGTTCGACGCCCGCTTTGCGCCAGTCCTGGCATTCGACCGGTTTACCGATCACCAGGAGCAGAACGACGTGTCAAACGATGCAAACTACGCCCCAGCGATAGCCGACATCGGAAGCTTTCTCGGCGCCTTTCGGCTGTCAACGCCTACCGTTGCAGCGGTACTTCCGTAACCGTCGCGCGCCCATGACCTCGACCCAAGATTTGATCGCAATGTTGACGGCGGCGGCGGCGACTGCGCCGCGCCGGGAGAACCTTTGGATGAGTATTCTACAAGGTATCGACGCACGGTCGATTTTGGAACTCGGCGTCTGGAAGGGAGCTTTCGCGGAGCGGATATTGAGGGGCTGCCCGAGCATCACCCACTACTTCTTGCTCGACGCCTGGCAACACCTTGCCAGCTGGAACAAGCCTTGGAATGTCGATCAGCAGGCGTTCGACGCCGTTTATACCGAAGCAATGGAGCGGACCGACTTTGCGCGCGATCGGCGGCATGTCTTGCGGGGAACTACAGTTGAAGTGATCGACCAGATTTCCGACGATTCGCTCGATGCCGCGTATGTCGATGGCGACCATACGCTTCGAGGAATCGCGATTGACCTCATTCGCACTTACCCAAAGGTGCGGCGCGGCGGCATCTTGGGAGGCGACGACTACACTCCAACAATCTGGCAGCACGGAGAGAGCTACGAGCCCAGCCTTGTTTTCCCCTTTGCCGTTTATTTCGCGGAGAGCCAGAGAGCCCCGCTGGTAGTCCTTCCACACGATCAGTTCGCTATCGTCAAGCCAGTGGAGACAGGCAATTGGCACCGGGTTATCGACTTAACGGGAATGCATGGCGCACCGTCGTTACTGTCGCACGTGCGGCCTCGGGCGTGAAGGGCAGTTGGCCGGCGGCGGCGTTTCGGCCTGCCGTCAGCACGGAACGCAAGACTTATATCTCGATCTTCCTAGCCATGCTCGACCCGGCGAAGCGGTCCAAACCGGTAGCTGCGCCGTGGCCGGGGTAGAGCCTCGCTTCGAACAGTTCTCCGGCGACGATCCCAGCTTTCCCCGAGATAGAGCCCCGGCCCAGCGCCGGGGCTTCTCTTTTTGTCGGTTTGCCGACACCACGCTGACACGCACAAGGCAACGCAGTAGCTGTTTGCCATCCAGTTAATTTCGTAAACAATTTCAGTGATTAATGGTGGGCGATACTGGACTCGAACCAGTGACCCCTGCGATGTGAACACAGTGCTCTACCAACTGAGCTAATCGCCCGCTTCAGGGTTGCGCGCGATATAGGCGGAGGCCCGCCACCAAGTCAAGAATTGAAGGCCCGGTCCAGCGTTTCCCACATATCGTCATAATGCGTCACGATGAAATCCGGGCCGTATTCGGCAATGGGCCGCGGCGTATAGCCGAAGGGCACGGCAATGATGCGAACCCCCGCCGCCCGTGCGGTCAATATGTCGATCTCGCTGTCGCCCACCATGACGGCGCTGGCGTTGCGGAGGCCGAGCCGTGCGATCGTCTCGTAGAAGGGCTTGGGATCGGGCTTGGCCACGCCGATCGTGTCGGGCCCGACGATGGCGCCGAAATAGTGGCGAAGCCCCAAAGCCTCGAGCAGCTTGACCGAAAGGCTTTCGAGCTTGTTGGTGCAGATGCCGAGATAAATGCCCTCGGCGCGGCAGCGGTCGAGGAAGCGCGTCAATCCCGGATAAGCGAAGCTGCCTATCGCGATGTTCTGGGCGTAATGGATGACGAATTCCTGGTAGAGCGTTTCCACCGCCCGCGGCGGCACGGCGGCCCCCGTCGCCTCGCAGCCGCGCGCGATCAGCGCCCGCGCTCCGTGGCCGACGAAGATGCGCACTTCCTCCATGCCGATCGGCCGCCGCCCCAAGGTTGCCAGCACATGGTTGGTGGCCAGCATCAGATCTGGCGCGGTATCGACCAGAGTGCCGTCGAGATCGAAAATCACCGCCCGTTCCGGCATGCAAACCCCGCGCATCTGACCCGTTTGTCCCCCCGTATACGCTGTGCTAAGAGGCCGCCAATTCAAGACGGGAGGCCTCACATGGACATCCGCAAAAGCCAGGCTCTGCGCGACATACTCAAGGACAAGGCGCTGCTCAAGGACAAATGTTTGATCGCCGGAAAGTGGGTGGGCGGCAAGGAACAGATCGACGTCACCAATCCGGTGAACGACGACGTCATCGTTGCGGTGCCCAAGCTCGGCGCCAAGGAGACCGGCGAGGCGATCGAAGCCGCCGGGAAGGCGCAGAAGGACTGGGCCAAGAAGACCGCCAAGGAACGCTCCGTGATCCTGCGCAAATGGTTCGCCCTGATGATGGAAAACCAGGATGACCTGGCCCAGATCATGACCGCCGAGCAGGGCAAGCCGCTCGCCGAAAGCCGCGGCGAAGTGGCCTATGGCGCCTCCTTCATCGAATTCTTCGCCGAGGAAGGAAAGCGCATCTATGGCGAGACGATCCCATCGCCCTGGCCCAATGCCCGCATGGTGGTGATCCGCCAGCCGGTGGGCGTGGTGGCGGCGATCACCCCGTGGAACTTTCCCAATGCCATGATCGCCCGCAAGGCGGGGCCGGCGCTGGCGGCGGGCTGCGCCTTCGTCTGCAAGCCGGCGAGCGAGACGCCGCTGTCGGCGCTGGCGATGGCCGAGCTTGCCGAGCGCGCCGGGCTGCCGGCGGGCGTCTTCTCGGTCATCACCGGCTCGGCCCGCGACATCGGCGCCGAGATGACCTCGAACCCGATGGTCCGGGCGCTCACCTTCACCGGCTCCACCGCAACCGGCAAGCTGCTGATGGCGCAATGCGCCTCGACGGTCAAGAAAGTGGGCCTCGAGCTGGGCGGCAATGCCCCCTTCATCGTCTTCGACGATGCCGATCTCGATGCCGCCGTGCAGGGCGCCATGCTCTCCAAGTACCGCAATGCCGGCCAGACCTGCGTGTGCGCCAACCGCCTCCTGGTGCAGGAGGGCGTCTATGACAAATTCGCCGAGAAGCTCGCCGCCGCCGTGGCCAAGCTGAAAGTGGGCGACGGCACCGAGGCGGGTGTCACCACCGGACCCTTGATCAACAAGGCGGCGGTGAAGAAAGTGCAGGAGCATATCGACGACGCAGTGAAGAAGGGCGCCAAGGTGGTGGTGGGCGGCAAGTCCCTGGGCGGCAATTTCTTCGAGCCGACGCTCATCCGCGATGTGACCGCCGACATGGCGGTGGCGCGCGAGGAAACCTTCGGTCCGGTGGCGCCGCTGTTCCGCTTCAAAACCGAGGACGATGCAATCCGCATGGCCAACGACACCGAATTCGGCCTGGCCTGCTATTTCTATACCCGCGATGTGGGCCGCGTCTGGCGCGTCGCCGAGGCTCTCGAATACGGCATGGTCGGCATCAATGAAGGCATCATATCGACGGCCGAGGCTCCCTTCGGCGGCGTCAAGGAGTCGGGCATCGGCCGCGAAGGTTCCCACCACGGCGTCGAGGAATATGTCGAGATCAAATACATGCTGATGGGCGGGCTGGGGAAGTGACCGCCGACGAACAGAAACGGGCCGCCGCCACGGCGGCTCTCGATTATGTCAAACCCGGCATGAAACTGGGCCTCGGCAGCGGCTCGACGGCCAGGCATTTCATCGATCTCCTCGGCGAGAAGGTGAGGGACGGCCTCGAAATCCTCTGCGTGCCGACCTCGGAAACGACCCGCCAGCAGGCCGAGAGCCTGAAAATTCCTTTGACCACGCTGGAACAGCATTCATTCCTCGATCTCACCGTCGACGGCGCCGATGAATTCGACGGCGACTTCAATATCATGAAGGGCGGCGGCGGCGCGCTTGTCGCCGAGAAGATCGTCGCCTCCTCGTCGCGCTACATGGTGGTGATCGCCGACCGGTCGAAGCAGGTGAAAAGCCTCGGCGCCTTTCCGCTGCCCATCGAAATCGTGCCCTTCGGCGTCAAGGCGACCGCCTGGAAGATCGAACGCGTCTTCAACTTTTTGGGCCTCAAGGCCAAGATGGTCTTGCGCCGCAGGGACGGCAAGCCCTTTGTCACCGACGGCGGCCACGCCATCGTCGATTGCGCGCTGGGCCGCATTCCCGATCCGCCGCGCCTTGCCAATCTTCTCTCCGTCATCCCCGGCGTCGTCGATCACGGCCTGTTCATCGGCATCTGCGGCATCATCCTGATGGGCAACGATGAGGGCGTGAAGACCTTCCGGAAATCATGACGGCTCCCTTCGACTACGATCTCTTTGTGATCGGCGCGGGTTCGGGCGGCGTGCGCGCGGCGCGCGTGGCGGCCAAGCATGGCGCCACGGTTGCGGTCGCCGAGGAGTACCGCGTCGGCGGCACCTGTGTCATTCGCGGCTGCGTGCCCAAGAAGCTGCTCGTCTACGCCTCGAAATTCGCCGAGGAGTTCGAGGATGCGGTGGGTTTCGGCTGGACGTCCGCGAAGGTTTCCTTCGACTGGGCGACGCTGATCGCCAACAAGGATAAGGAAATCGACCGCCTCAACAAGGCCTATGTCCGCAATCTCGAATCGGCCGGCGCCGAGTTGATTCTCGAACGCGCCGAGCTCGAGGACCGCCACACCATAAGA
>JBQTKG010000050.1:0-8382 GCA_052386315.1 Hyphomicrobiales bacterium | reverse complement strand
AAGGGCGAATAGGTCTGGGAGCGCTCCTCGCGCAGGCTCGGCAGCATGATCCCCATGATCGTATCGTAGCGCTCGAGAACGCGGAGCAGCGCTGCATCGAAGCGGCCCGAGTTGTAATATTCGGTCGAACTTGCGAACTCGTACTGGAATCCGAACTGATCGAGAAATCGCCGCAACATCGCATTGTTGTGATGACCGAAACTCTCGTACTTGCCGAATGGATCGGGAATCCTGGTGAGCTGCCGGCCCAGGTGCCGCTGCACCATCTCCTTGTTGGGGATATTGTCGGGAACCTTGCGAAGGCCGTCCATGTCGTCGGAGAAGCACAGGAGCCTTGTCGGCAGATCGCTGAGCGTCGCGAAGGCGCGGCGCACCATGGTGGTGCGCGCCACCTCGCCGAAGGTGCCGATATGGGGGAGCCCGGAGGGGCCGTAGCCGGTCTCGAACAGCACCTCCTGCTTGCCGCTTTTCCCCGTCCGCGCCACAAGCTTGCGGGCCTCCTCGAAGGGCCAGGCCTTGCTTTCCTGTGCGGCGGCGCGGATGGCGGGATCGGCGGACATGCGGGCGTGGTCTCGGAATTGCAGCGCGGGCCTGTTTAGGGAGGGTGGCAACGCCAGTCAATGAACCGCAGCTAGGAACTTTGACGGGGACCGGCGGTTTCCCGGCTCTTGTAGGGTCTCACCTTGATCGAGCCTTCGCGCGCCCTCGCTGCGGCAATTTCACAAGCGGTCTGCATTCTCAATAGCGTATCCATTTTCAAGCCGAAGGCTTTCTCGACCCTGATGGCCATTTCGGGCGAGAGTGCCGAGCGCCCATTGACGAGTGCCGACAGCGCCGGGCGCGTCACCCCGAGCACTCGCGCCGCCTCGGTCACCGAAAGCGAAAGCGGTTCCAGAACTTCCATCCTGATGAACTTCCCCGGATGGGCGGGTTTCAGCATGCGGGTCATTGCGCGGACTCCTAATGATAATCCTCGAAGTCAAGATCGGCGATCTCTTCTTCCGTCTTGTCGATCCTGAATGTTATGCGCCAGTTTCGCGTGACCGTCAGACTCCAGACACCCTTGCGGTCCCCTGCGAGGAGGTGCGCCCGCCAAGATGGAACCGAACGCACTTCCTCGACGTCGCCCATTTCCTGAAGGAACGACACGATGTTCCGGATTTTTTCGGCCGCTGCCGCATTGAGACCGGATGGATCGTCGCGTTCGATGAGGCGCCGCAAGCCCTTATGGACCACGTTGCGGATCTTCATGCCGGCCTGTTACCAGGCGATCCGTCATGCGTCAAGTTACGCATTACGCACGGAGTCATCCATCACCATCACCCCGCATGTTTCTTCAGGAACGCCACGGTGCGGCTCCAGGCGAGATCGGCGGCCTCCTTGTTGTAGCGGGCGGCGGCGGTGTCGTTGTTGAAGGCGTGGTTGGCGCCATCGTAAATGTAAATCTCATGGGTCTTGCCGTTCTTCTTCAACGCCGCCTCGAAATCGGCGATGCCGGCATTGATGCGCTCGTCGAGGCCGGCATAATGGAGGAGCAGCGGCGCCTTGATATTTTCGATTCCAACTTTCGGCTGCGAACCGTAATAGGCTATACCCGCCGCTAGTTCCGGATCGGCGACGGCGAGTGCATTCACCTGGCCGCCACCCCAGCAGAAACCCATGGCACCCACCTTGCCATTGCCTTGCGGATGGGTGGAAAGGGATGCGCGGACGGCGCGCGAGGTAGCGAGCGCATCCTCGGGCTCGAGCGAGCCGAACATTTCTCGGGCCTTGTCGGGGTCGCTTGGCGTGCCTCCCAGTGTATGCAGGTAGTCGGGCGCGAAGGCCACGAAGCCTTCGAGCGCCATGCGCCGCGCCACATCCTCGATGTGGGGATTAAGGCCGCGATTCTCGTGAATGACGATCGCCGCCGGATATTTGCCTGCCGCCGCGGGCATCGCGAGATAGCCCGGAGCGCCGGCCGGCCGCATGACGGTGCGCAGGCGTTCGTCGGTCTCGGCGACCATTTCGGCCATGGCATAGCTGTTTTCGAGGGACAGCAGGAGCGCATTGGCGGCGGCCGTGCCGCCGGCGAGAAGCGTCAGTCTCTCGAGAAAATCGCGGCGCGGCATGGCGCCGTGGGTGAAACGGTCGAAGAGGTCGATGAATTTCCGGTCCATGGTACATTTCTCCTTCCCGATGCGGCCCGCCGCGATTAAACCTCGCATCGCGGCAACAGGATGACAAATGGATTTCGCGTTACCGGCGGCGGTGGGTTCGGGCCTGGGCGCCCGCATGGCGGGCGAACCGGTCGAGCCGAAGGCGGCGCTCGAGCGGCTGGCCGCGGCACCGCATCTTCTCTGCCATGCCGCCTTCCTGATCGAGCGGATGGGTCAAGCGGCGGATGCGCCGCGCAGCCTGATCCGCGCGGCGCGGGAGCAGAAACATCTCGACGTGGCGGAGCTTTTCGCCTTCGTCTGTCCGGCCCGCTTCGCAATCCCGACACCCATTGGCCTGGCGCGATCGCTGGCGCTCGAACAGGCTGCGGCGGATGAAGACACCTTGCGCCTTGTCGCCGACGATCTCCTGGCCCGGCTCGCCAATCGCCATTACCCGGCGATCCGCGAGGCGGCGGAGACGGCAAGCTTTCTCGCCCGCGCCAATTGGCCCTGGGCAAGGCCGGCGATGGCGGCGCTGATCAAGGCCGATCCCAAGCTCGATCCCGGCTCCTTCGTCACCGGCCTCAATGTGTGGGACCGGATCGCCGAGTGGGAGGACGACGGCGCAAGGCCGCCGGGGCGGCAGGAGGGTGTCACGGCGGCCGAGGCGCTAGAATTTCTCGACAACATCCTCGGGCACGATTCCGAGCCGCGGCCGCAGCAGCGAGACTACGCGGCAGCCGCCACCCACGCCTTCGCGCCGCGCCGGCGCAGGCAAGAAAACAACATATTGCTTGCCGAAGCGGGAACCGGCCTCGGCAAGACGCTGGGCTACCTATCGCCCGCATATTTGTGGGCCCGCCGCAACAACGCGCCGGTTTGGATATCGACCTATACCAAGAACCTGCAGCGCCAGCTCGACCAGGAAAGCGCGCGGCTGGTGGCCGATCCGGAAGACCGCCGCCAGCGCATCGTCATCCGCAAGGGCCGGGAGAATTATGTCTGCCTGCTCAACATGCAGGAAAGTCTCGGCCGCCTCACCGCCGCCAATCCGCGCTCGGCGCTGTTTGCCGCGCTTCTCGCCCGCTGGGCCCGCTTCAGCCGCGACGGCGACATGGTGGGCGGCGATTTTCCCTCGTGGCTCCTGTCGCTGTTCAGCGATGTGACGATCGACGGCGAAGGCCGCGCCCTGTCGCCGGGCGCCCTCGGCCTCACCGACCGGCGCGGCGAATGCATCTATGCCGCCTGCCCGCATTACCGCAAATGCTTTATCGAGCGGGCGGTCAGGGCCGGGCGCAAGGCCGATATCGTCATCGCCAATCACGCGCTGGTGCTGCATCAGGCGGCCGTCGATCACGCTCTCGGGGTCGCCACCACGGCGGAAGAGGAAGCGGCTCCCGGCGGCATCCGCCGCATCGTCTTCGACGAAGGCCATCATCTCTTCGATGCGGCGGATGGGGCTTTTTCCGGCCATCTCACGGCGTTCGAAACCTCGGAACTGCGGCGCTGGCTCAGGGGACCGGAGAGCGAGCGCCGCCGCGGCCGCGGCCTCGCCGACCGCATCGGCGATCTGGTGGCGGACAATGAGGAGGCGGAAAAGCTCATGCGGAAAGTGCTGCGCGCCGCCGCGGCATTGCCGGGACCGGGATGGACGCGGCGGGTGCAGGCGGGCACGCCGGAAGGACCGGCCGAACATTTTCTCGCCCTGGTGCGGCAACAGGTTCTGGCGCGGGCCGAGCAGAATTCCGGCAATACGCTGGAGACCGATTGCGCGCCGGCGGTCGACGGCCTTAACGCGGCGGCGGGCGAACTTGCCGCCAGTTTGATCGATCTCAAGCGGCCCATGTCGGCGCTGGCGGCGGCGCTCGCAAAAAAACTCGATGCCGAGGCCGATGAATTGTCTTCCTCCGAGCGAGGCCGCATCGAGGCGGTGTCGCGCTCGCTCAGGCGGCGCGGCGAATTGATGGTCGGCGCATGGATCGACATGCTGTCGCGGCTCCTCGAGGAAAAGAACCCGCGCTTCGTCGAGTGGTTCTCGGTCGACCAGTTGGGCGGCCGCGAGGCGGATGTGGGCATGCATTCGCACTGGGTCGATCCGACCGAGCCTTTGGCCCAGGCGGTGCTCAAGGACGCCGACGGCATCATCATCACCTCGGCGACGCTCAAGGACCGGCCGCCCGACATTCCCGACGACTGGAGCAATGCAGAAATGCGCACCGGCGCGGTGCATCTGCCCTATCCGGTGAAGCGCGCGAGCTTCGATTCGCCCTTCGATTATCCGGCGATTGCCCGCATCATCGTGGTCAACGATGTGAACCGCGAGGACCTGGACCAGGTGGCGGCCGCCTATCGCGAATTGTTCTTCGCTTCCGGCGGCGGGGCGCTTGGCCTGTTCACGGCGATATCGCGGCTCCGGGCCGTGCACAGGCGGCTGGCCAAGCCGCTGGCACAAGCCGGGTTGCCGCTTTATGCCCAGCATGTGGACCCGATGGATACCGGAACGCTGGTCGACATGTTCCGGGCCGAGCGCGATGCCTGCCTGCTCGGCACCGATGCAGTGCGCGATGGCGTCGATGTGCCGGGCGATTCGCTTAGACTTATCGTGCTCGACCGGGTGCCCTGGGGAACCCCCACCATCCTCGAACGCGCGAGGCGCGAGGCTTTCGGCGGCCAAGCCTATACCGACATGGTGGTGCGGCTCAGGCTGCGCCAGGCCTTCGGCCGATTGATCCGCAGCGACGGCGACCGCGGATCGTTCGTCATCCTCGACCCGCGGCTCGCTTCGCGCTTTGCCACGGCCTTTCCACCGGGAGTTACGATTTCGCGGCTGGGACTGGTTGAGGCGATCGAGGCGGTGAAGGATTTTCTTGTCGATCGGCGAAGCGAAGGTCATCCGCCTTAACAGGCTGCTGATCCCCATCTGGACAACTCCGCCCCGCTCGTCTAGCCCTTGCTGCAATCGGAGTAACCCATGCCAGGCACCATCAGCATCGAGCAGGCGCTCATCTATACCATGGTCACCATATCGGGCGTCGAAGGCCGGATCAAGAATACCGAGCTCATGGAAATCGGCCATATCGTCAAGCATCTGCCGATCTTCAAGCATTTCGACGAGGCCAGGCTGACCACCGTGGCGCAGGAGGCGGGCGAGATATTGCAGGAGCCGGAAGGGCTCAATGCGTTGTTGGGTCTTGTCAGCGAGGCGCTGCCGCCTAAGCTGCGCGAGACCGCTTATGCGCTCGCCGTCGAAGTGGCCGCCTCCGATCTGGCGGTCGGCAAGGCGGAATTGCGCTTCCTCGCCATCCTGCGCGACCGGTTCGGCCTCGACAAGCTGGTGACCGCGGCACTCGAACGCTCGGCAATCGCCCGCTATCAAATGGGGTAAACGCGGTTTGCCTCCGAGCTGCGTTCCCTCTGTTCGTCATCCCGGCGAAGGCTGCTATCGGATTCACACATGTTCCAAGCGCTGGCGCTTCGGAAATTCCCCTTCTCCCGGCATATCGTGCGGGGAGAAGGTGGCCAACGGCCGGATGAGGGGCCGGCGCCGCGTGACGGTCTGGCAGTATGACTGGCGGAGAGGCCACCCCTCAACCGGCGCTGCGCGCCACCTTCTCCCCGCCGCAAGCGGCAGGGAGAAGGGGAAATCGGGGAGAGACATTTCTGTGCATACGATTGCGGCAGAAGCCGGGAGCCACTGCTTAGTTTGCACGAACGGCATTGATCGGGGAACCGTCACGTGGACAAATGGGTCCCGGCTTTCGCCGGGATGACGGGAGTTTGGGAGGCGGCGATGAGCCTTCTGCCACAGGTTTTTCTCGACTGGTTCGCAGGCCGCGGCTGGACGCCGCGGCCGCACCAGTTCGCCGTCATGGACCATGCGGCGAAGGGCGACAGCGTTCTGCTGATCTCGCCCACCGGCGGCGGCAAGACGCTCGCCGGATTCCTGCCGAGCCTCGTGGAACTGAGCCGCAGGCGCGAGCGCTCCGGCATTCACACGCTCTATATCTCGCCGCTCAAGGCGCTGGCCGTCGATATCGCGCGCAACCTCGAAGCGCCGGTCCGCGAGATGGCTCTGCCCGTCACGGCCGAGACGCGCACCGGCGACACGCCGCACTCAAAACGCAAGCGCCAGCGCGAGAAGCCGCCGGACATATTGATCACCACGCCGGAACAGGTGTCGCTGCTCATTGCCGATCCGGGTGCGGGCCACATGCTGGGCGATCTCCGCTGCATCGTTCTCGACGAGCTGCATTCCATCGTCACCTCGAAACGCGGCGTGCTGCTGTCGCTGGCGATTAGCCGGGTTCAATCGCACGCTCCGCAAGCCCGCCGCATCGGGCTTTCGGCGACGGTCGCCGATCCCGATGCGCTCAGCGCCTGGCTGGTTCCGTCCGGCACGCCGCCGGCGCCGCTGGTCACGGGTGGCGCCGGTGCTTCGCCCCATATCCGCATTCTCAAATCGGTGGAGCGCGTGCCGTGGTCGGGCCATTCGTCGCTCTATGCGATCCCTGAAATCTACGACGAGATCGGCCGCGCCAGGCTGACGTTGATTTTCGTCAATACACGGAGCCAGGCGGAGATGCTGTTCCAGTCCCTGTGGGAGGCCAATGACGATCATCTGCCGATCGCCCTGCATCACGGCTCGCTCGATGTCGGCCAGCGGCGCAAGGTCGAGGCGGCAATGGCGGCGGGAAAGCTACGCGCCGTGGTCTGCACCTCGACCCTCGATCTCGGCATCGACTGGGGCGATGTCGATCTCGTCATCCATGTGGGGGCGCCCAAGGGCTCGAGCCGGCTGCTGCAAAGGATCGGCCGCTCCAATCACCGGCTGGATGTGCCGAGCCAGGCGCTCTTGGTTCCCTCCAACCGCTTTGAAGTCCTCGAATGCGAGGCGGCGCGCCAGGCGGCGGCGGTCAATGCTCAGGACACGGATTATCCGGCCGTGCTCAAGCTCGACGTGCTGGCGCAGCACATCATGGGCCGCGCCTGCGCCGGGCCGTTCTTGGCCGATGAGCTTTACGGCGAAGTCACGCGCGCCTGGACCTACCGCAACCTGTCGCGCCAGGATTTCGACCGCACCCTCGATTATGTCGCGACCGGCGGCTATGCGCTCAAGGCCTATGAGCGCTACGCCAAGCTGAAGCCGCAGGCCGACGGACGGCTGCGGCTGGCGCATCCGCGGCTCGCCCGGCAATACCGGCTCAATATCGGCACCATCGTCGAGGCGGAAATGCTAAAAGTCAGGCTCGCCTCGGTCAAGCGGCGGCTCGGCAAACGTATTGTCACCGGCGGCCGGGTGCTGGGAGAAATGGAGGAATGGTTCTTGAGCCAGCTCGCGGTGGGCGATACGTTCCTGTTCGCCGGCGAAGTGCTGCGCTTCGAGGGACTCGACGAATTCGGCGCACTCGCCACGCGCGGCGGCGGCGGCGAGCCGACGATCCCCTCCTATCAGGGCGGCAAGTTTCCGCTTTCGACCTATCTGGCGGAGCGGGTGCGCGAGATGCTGGCCGATCCCAAATCCTGGAAGACGCTGCCGCCGCAAGTGCGCGACTGGCTTTCCCTGCAGAAATACAAGTCGCTGGTGCCCACGGCCAACCAATTGCTGGCCGAAACCTTCCCACGGGCGGATAAGCATTATCTCGTCTGCTATCCCTTCGAGGGCCGCCTGGCGCACCAGACGCTCGGCATGCTGCTGACGCGAAGGCTCGAGCGCTGGGGGGCGCAGCCGCTCGGCTTCGTGGCTTCCGAATATGCGCTTGTGGTATGGACGGTGCGCGACCTGTCGCTGTGGATCGCCAACGGCCGGCTGTCGCTTGAGCGCCTGTTCGACGAGGACATGCTGGGCGACGATCTCGACGCCTGGCTGGCCGAATCCAATCTGATGAAGCGGACGTTCCGCAATGCCGCGATCATCGCCGGACTGATCGAGCGGCGCTGGCCGGGCCAGGAGAAGACGGGCCGCCAGATGACGGTCAATTCCGACCTGATCTACGACGTGCTGCGCAGCCATCAGCCCGACCATGTACTGCTGCGCGCCGCCTGGGAGGACGCCGCCGACGGGCTCATCGACGTTAACCGGCTCGGCGCCCTGCTCAAACGCATCAGGGGCCGCATTGTGCACCGAGGGCTCGACACGGTCTCGCCGCTCGCCGTGCCGGTTCTGCTGGAGATCGGCCGCGAAGCCATTTACGGCGAGGCCCATGATGCCCTTCTCGCCGAAGCCGCGGAGCAACTCATCGGCGAG
>JBQTKG010000049.1:0-14879 GCA_052386315.1 Hyphomicrobiales bacterium | reverse complement strand
CTGATCCGGGCCGACCTTGGCCTGCCGATGGCGGAGCGAATCCTCAAGGCGGTGTCAACTGGGCGTTATGACAAGGAAATCGAGCCTGAAGAGGTGAAACGCATCCTGGCCGAAGAGGTGGCGAGGGTTTTGAAGCCCGTCGAAATCCCGTTCAATTTTGGAACGGAGAAACCATTCGTCATACTGGTCGCCGGCGTTAACGGCTCTGGCAAGACCACGACGATCGGCAAGCTTGGCGCCATTGCCGTCAATGAAGGTTTCAAAGTGATGTTCGCGGCTTGCGATACATTTCGCGCCGCCGCCATTGAGCAGCTTGCGCTCTGGGGGGAACGTGTGGGGGCGAGAACGATTTCACGGCCAACCGGGTCCGATTCATCGGGGCTTGCGTTCGACGCCATGATAGAAGCCCGCGAAACAGGGACCGATATTCTTTTCATCGACACGGCGGGACGCTTGCAGAACAAGGCCTATCTCATGGACGAGCTCGACAAGATCGTGCGGGTGATCAAGAAGCAGGATGCAACGGCCCCGCACGCGGTGCTCCTGGTGCTCGACGCCACCACCGGCCAGAATGCCATCGCCCAGGCCGACATTTTCACCAAGGTGGCCGGCGTCACCGGCATCATCATGACCAAGCTCGACGGCACGGCGCGCGGCGGCATCCTCGTCGCCATCGCCGAGAAATTCAAACTGCCGGTGCATGCGATCGGCGTCGGCGAAACCATCGACGATCTGCAGCCCTTCGATGCCGAGGCGTTTTCGCGCGCCATCGCCGGGCTTGAGGAGGCGGCATGAAGCCGGGCCTGAAGCTCCTGGTCGAGATGGGGCCGCTCATCGCCTTCTTCATCGGCAATTGGCTGGGCGGAATTTTCTGGGGCACCGGCATTTTCATGGCGGCAACCGCGGTGGCGCTGGCGGTCTCCTGGACGCTCACCCGCAAATTCGCCGCGGTGCCGCTGGTGAGCGCCGTATTCGTCGCCATCTTCGGCGCACTCACCCTGTGGCTGCACAGCGATCTCTTCATCAAGGTGAAGGTGACGCTGATCAACGCCCTGTTCGGCGCCATCCTGCTCGGCGGACTCGCCTTCGGCCGCAGCTATCTGAAACTGGTGATGGGCGAGGCATTGAAACTTCCCGAGGCGGCCTGGCGCACCCTCACGCTGCGCTGGGGCGTGTTCTTCTTCTGCCTTGCCGCCCTCAACGAAATCGTCTGGCGCAACGTCTCGACCGATGCCTGGGTGAATTTCAAGGTCTTCGGCCTCGTGCCGATCACCCTCGTCTTCGCGCTCGCCAACGCGCCCTTCATGGCGAAGCACGCCGCCGAGGACGAGCCTAAGTCATCGGTTTAGCATCGCCGAACTCGCCCGGGGGGTTGGAAAAGGGCGCGAAGTCCGTCCGGCCATCGACCGAGCGGTATTGTTCGAGCGCCCAGCGCACCGAGGGAAAAGCCAGATCGGCCCAGGGGATTTCGTCCCAGCCCATGAATTTCACTTCCAGGCTCTCGGGCCCGGCGGAGACCTCCGGCGCCGCCAGATGCGCCAGATACATGACCTGGACCTGGGCCAGGCGCGGAATTGTGTAGACGGCGAAGAGCCGGTCGATGACGATCTCGGCATTGGCCTCCTCGCGCGCTTCGCGCCGCGCCGCCGCCTCGACGGTTTCGTCCAACTCCATGAATCCCGCGGGTAAAGTCCAGAATCCGCGGCGCGGCTCGATGGCCCGGCGGCACAGCAGGACCAGGCCGCCGCGGCGCACAATCGCTCCGGTCACCACTTTCGGATTGGAATAGTGCACGAAGCCGCAGGTGCCGCAGACGTCGCGCTCATGGGTGTCGCCAGGCGGCACCGATCTGGCAAAATGGGCGGGCAAAGGACGATCGCTCATCGGATGTCAAGGGTTGAATTCCGTGTCCTGATGATTTTAACTGATTTGCGGAAGGACGGTGCAATTTTCATTATCGGGAGCGCTTTTCTTTTCCCTTGCAGCGGCAAAGGCGAGTCGCTAGGACAACGCGGCTCCGGAACGTCCCGGTTCGGCCTCCGCACTGCCGGGGGACAAGAGATTGCGAACGGGCAACGAGGCAATGACGGAGCAGAACATTGAACCGGAAAGCGTAAACGCGTACGGTTCATGTGGCAGGAGAAGGGGTTCATGACGGGCAACAGGGACGTGAAGCAGTTCTCGCGTTCGCCGTCGCACTTGCTGAAACGTGCGGCGCAGTTTTCAAACCACATCTACATGGGCGAGGTCGGCAAGTCGGGTCTCACCCACCGGCAGTTCACCGTGCTGCTCGCCGTCGACAACAATGACGGCAAGAGCCAGACCGATCTGGTGAAGGTCACCGGCATCGACCGCTCGACGCTCGCCGATCTGGTGGCGCGGCTCCTGGCCCAGGGCTATCTGCAGCGCCGCCGCACCAAGGACGACGGCCGCACCAACGCCATCCGCATTACCGCCGTCGGCAAGAAAATGCTGAAGACGGCGCAACCGGGCGCCGACGAGGTGGACCGGCAGCTCCTCTCGCTGGTCCCCGGCGGCGACCGCAAGTCCTTCCTCGACAATCTCGCGGTTCTCGCGGCCAAGATGGACGAGATCGAGGAGAAGGAACCGGCGAAGCCCGGCCGCAAGCTCAAGTTACGCCGGCGCGGTTAGAACAGGTTCGTTATGCACTGAATCAGCGTAATCGCAATTTCCTTCTCTCCCAAGGAGAGAGGGAAAGATTTCTCGGGCAACTAACCGCATGAGCACTCAAGGCAGCGGCGTCTTGGCCTTTTGGATTTCCGCTGAAAATGCGCCGTCCACGGCCGCGGGCGTCAGCGGTCCGATCCACTTGAACCTGATCGTGCCCGCGCCATCGACGATGAAAGTCTCGGGCACCCCGTAGACGCCGAAATCGATGGCAACGCGGCCATCTCGATCGGAACCGATCGCCGCGTAGGGCTGGCCGAGCGTGCCGAGAAAGCGGCGGGCGTTCTCCGGCTCGTCCTTGTAGTTAAGGCCGAAGAGGCGGATGTCATTGCGCTTGCCGAGTTCGGTCATCAGTGGATGCTCGGCGCGGCAGGGTACGCACCAGGACGCCCAGACATTGACGACAGTAACGTTTCCTGTCTTGAGACTCGCCGTGTCGAAACCCGGCACGCCCAGCCCTGCAAGTGCGGGAAGGGCGAAGCCCGGAACTTCCTTGCCGATGAGGGCCGAAGGAATTTCGGAGGGGTCGCCGTAGAGGCCGCGCCACAAGAGTGCCGCAAGTGCCGCGAAGACAAGGGCCGGAACAATGGCCGGCCTCAGCCTCCGGCGCGGTGCCGTTGCCATTTCGCTCATGGCGCATCCTTCAGGCGCTGACGGCCGAGTGCGTCGGCCTCGGCGGCGAGCCTGCGGTCGCGGACCACAATGAATGCGGCGAGCCCGAGCAGGACCAGCGCCGAAATCACGTAAGCCGCGGCGACAAAACCCGTGTGCGGCGCGGCAAGGTCCATCAGCGGTCTCCGATGCGGGCGATGCGCAAATGCCGGATCTTGCGCGCCGCGATCTCGCTGCGCATGGCGACGAGATGGAGCGCAAGGAACAGCAGCAGGTAAGCGAGCCCCATGACCAGGAGCGGCCACAGGATGGAGACGTGGATGGTGGGGCCGCCCAAGCGGAAGACGCTGGCCGGCTGGTGCAGCGAGTTCCACCAGTCGACCGAAAACTTCACGATCGGAACGTTGATGAAGCCGACGAGCGCCACGATGCGGGCGATCTGGGCGGCGCGCTGCGGCTCCTCGATCGCCTGCCAGATCGCCATGTAGCCGAGATAAAGGAGCAGCAGCACGAACATCGAAGTGAGCCGGGCATCCCACACCCACCAGGCGCCCCACATCGGCTTGCCCCACAGCGAACCGGTGGCAAGGGCGAGAAAGCAGAAGGCGGCGCCGATGGGAGCCGCGGCCTTCGCCGCCACATCGGCGAGCGGATGACGGAAGACGATGGCCGCGGCGCTGGCGGCGGCCATCACCGTATAGACGAAGAGCGCCATCCAGGCGGCCGGGACATGGACGAAGATGATGCGCACCGTCTCGCCCTGCTGATAGTCGGCGGGTGCCGCGGCAAGCGCGCCATACAGTCCGACTGCAAAGCACAGAACCGCCGCCGCCCAGACAAAGGGCAGGACTGCGTTGGCGATCCTGAGGAACCGGGCGGGATTGGCGAGCGACTGCATGGCTGGGATTTAGCCTTCGGGGTTCACCTGAGATAGGACCTGAGTGCCGCAGCCGCGGCTAACGGTGCCAGCACCAGGCTGGCGAGCGCCAGCGCCAGAAGTATAAACAGCGAAGCTGTGGCAAGATCGGGGCCGCCGCCCGCCGCCGACATGCCGAAGATCAGCACCGGCACATAGAGTGGCAGAACCAGCAGCGAGACGAGAAGGCCGCCGCGCCTGAGGCCCACGGTGACTGCCGCACCGATGGCGGCCAACAGCGACAGGGTCACCGAGCCGAGCCCCATGGCAAGGAAGAGCGGCAGGATCGCCTGCGGCTCGAGATTGACGAGAAAACCCAGGAGCGGCGCGGCGACCGCCAGCGGCAGGCTGGCGGTGAGCCAATGGGCGATCGCTTTGGCAAGCGCCGCGAGCTCGAGCGGCAGGGGCGCGATCGCGAGAATGTCAAGCGAGCCGTCCTCGAAATCCTGCTGGAAGATGCGGTCGGCCGACAGCAGCACCGAGAGCAGCAGCGCGATCCACAGGGCGCCGGGCGCGATCCGCTGCAGGAGCGCCTGATCGGGGCCGAGGCCGAGAGGCAGCAGCACCACGACGGTGAGAAAAAAGCCAAGGGCTGTCCCGGCACCTCCGCCCTGCCGCAGGCTCAAGATGAGATCGCGCCGGATCAGCGCCCAAATCGCGTTCACGACGGCTCCCCCAAATCGAGTTGGCGCTGCGCCTCGATGCCGAGGGCCACATGGGTGGCCGCGATGATGAGTCCGCCGGAATCGAGCTGGGCCTGCATCAGGCGGCAGAGGAGCAGCCGCGAATTCTTGTCGAGGCCGGTGGTGGGTTCGTCGAGCAGCCACAGAGCCCGCGGCACCAGTGCCACGCGGGCGAGCGCCAGCCGGCGCTTCTGCCCGGACGAGAGAAGTGCCGCCGGATAGGGAGCAAGGCGCGCAAGGCCGAGGGCGGCGAGAGCTCTCTCGACATCGCCGCCGCCCAATACGCCGCGCCAGAATTCGAGATTCTCGGCCACCGTGAGCGCCGCCTTGACGGCATCCTGATGCGCCACGTAATGGGCCTGCTGGCCGATCGACAGTTCGCCATGGCCGCCATGCAGAGCAATCCTGCCCGCTGCCGGGTCGTTGAGACCGGCGATGAGGCGCAAGAGCGACGACTTGCCGGAGCCGTTGGGACCGGTGAGCAGAAGAAGTTCGCCGGCCTTGAGCGAAAATCCGAGGTCCGCGAAGACGGTGCGCCCTCCGCGCTCGCATCGCAGATGCTCCGCCGTCAGTTGCATGGCTCGCCCATTCCGTCATCCCCGCAACTGTTGCGGGGACCCGTCGTTCAATTCATACAGGCGGTAGAACTTGTTGCAAAACGGGCCGCCGGAAGGCGATGGCATTGGTTTGTGCATTCACGCCATGTACTGGCCGCCATTGGCCGAGAGCGTCGAGCCGGTGATGTAGCCCGCCTCGTCGGCCGCCAGGAACACCACGCAGCGGGCGATCTCCTCCGGCTCGCCGAGGCGGCCCACGGCGATCTGCGGAATGATGTTCTTTTCCCGCACCTCCTGCGGCACCGCCATGACCATTTCGGTGGCGATGTAGCCGGGGCAGATTGCGTTCACCGTGATGCCGGCCTTGGCGCTCTCCTGGGCCAGCGCCTTGGTAAAGCCGATGTCGCCGGCCTTGGCGGCGGAGTAATTCGTCTGCCCCATCTGGCCCTTCTGGCCGTTGATCGAGGAGATGTTGACGATCCGCCCGAACTTGCGCGCCCGCATGCCTTCGATCACCGGCCGGCACATGTTGAAGAGCGAATTGAGATTGGTGTTGATGACGGCATACCACTGTTCGGGCGTCATCTTGTGGAACATGCCATCCTTGGTGATGCCGGCATTGTTGACCAGCACCTCGACCGGACCCAGATCGGCCTCGATCTTCTTGAGCCCCGCGGCGCAGGCCTCGAAATTCGACACATCCCACTTGTAGACGGGAATGCCGGTCTCGGCCTTGAACTTGGCGGCGGCCTCGTCATTGCCGGCATAATTGGCGGCAACCTTGTAGCCGGCCGCCTTCAGCGCCTTGCAGATGGCAGCACCGATGCCGCGGCTGCCACCGGTGACGACTGCAACACGTGCCATGGTTCCCTCCCCCGATCAGCGTTCGACGCACATGGCGATGCCCATGCCGCCGCCGATGCACAGGGTGGCGAGACCCTTCTTCGACTTGCGCTTCTGCATTTCATGGAGAAGCGTGGTCAGCACGCGGGCGCCGGAGGCGCCGATCGGATGGCCGATGGCGATGGCGCCGCCGTTGACATTGACGATTTCCGGGTTCCAGCCCATGTCCTTGTTGACCGCACAGGCTTGCGCCGCAAAGGCCTCATTGGCCTCGACCAGATCGAGGTCTTCGATTTTCCAGCCGGCCTTTTTCAGCGCCGCCCGCGAGGCGGGGATGGGGCCTGAGCCCATGATGGCGGGATCGACACCGATGCTCGCCCATGAGGCGATGCGGGCAAGGGGCGTCAGGCCGCGCTTCTCCGCCTCCCGGGCGCTCATCAGGATCACGGCGGCGGCGCCGTCATTGAGGCCGGAGGCATTGGCGGCGGTCACTGTACCGTCCTTGGCGAAGGCAGGCTTGAGTTTGGCGACCTGGTCGAGCGTCACGCCCTTCTTGATGTATTCGTCTTCGGACACCACTTGATCGCCCTTGCGCGTCGCAATCGTCACCGGCGCGATCTCGTCCTTGAACTTGCCGGCGCTTTGCGCCTTTTCCGCCTTGTTCTGCGACGCCACCGCGAAGGCATCCTGCGTGTCGCGGGTGATCTGCCACTGGCGCGCCACGTTCTCGGCGGTATTTCCCATGTGATAGCCGTTGAAGGCATCCCACAGCCCGTCCTTGATCATGGTGTCGACCATGGTCCAGTCGCCCATTTTCACGCCATCGCGCAGATGCGCCACATGCGGCGCCTTGCTCATCGATTCCTGGCCGCCCGCCGCCACGATCGTGGCATCGCCATTGACAATCTGCTGCATGCCCAGCGCCACGGCGCGAAGTCCCGAGCCGCACAGCTGGTTCATGCCCCAGGCCGGGCTTTCAACCGATATGCCGGCATTGACCGCCGCCTGGCGGGCCGGATTCTGGCCCTGGCCCGCCGCCAGAACCTGACCGAGGATCACTTCATCCACTTCCTTGGCTTCGATCCTGGCGCGCTGCATGGCCGCCTTGAGCGCCACCGACCCCAGATAGGACGCCGCGACGCCCGACAGGGAACCGTTGAAAGACCCCACCGGCGTGCGCGCCGCTGCAACAATGACGACATCCGTTCCGGCCATCTGACGAACTCCTTGCTAATTGGCTGATATACCCCTCCCATAGCATCTTCTGTGCACTGCGAAACAGCCTCGTTAAGGATTCCGGGAGATTTTTGCGCTTGCAATTGTGCAGTGCGGAGAGCAGATTTTTGCAATGCAGTCCGGATCGAACCCCTGCGGGAGGAGTGAGCGCGTTGAGTGAGGAAAAAGCCGCACCGCAAAGCGCGGTGGTAATCAAGAAATATGCCAACCGCCGGCTCTACAATACCGCGACCAGCACCTATGTGACGCTCGACGATCTCGCCACCATGGTGAAGGCGGGCGCCGATTTCGTGGTCTATGACGCCAAGACCGGCGAGGAGATCACCCGCTCGGTCTTGACCCAGATCATCTTCGAGGAAGAGAACAAGGGCACCAATCTGCTGCCGATCAATTTCCTGCGCCAGCTGATCCGCTTCTATGGCGACAGCATGGAGGCCTTCGTTCCCAGTTATCTGGAGTTCTCGCTCGACAATCTGTCCAAGGAACAGGAGAAGTTCCGCCAGCAGCTGCTCGAATCCTGGGGTGCGGATCCGTTCAAGGCGATGGAGGAACACGCCAAGCGCAACATGTCGCTGTTCAACGACGCGATGCGCATGTTCAATCCCTTCGCCGCCATGGCCATGGGCCAGCCCGGAAATACCACCCAGACGAAGCCGCAAGCACCGGCGCCCGGCAAGGACGATCTGCAAGCGCTGAAGGAGCAGTTGGCGGCGATGCAACAGAAGCTCGACTCAATCGCCGGCAATTAACCCGCCAGCGCGATGCTGAAAAACCATTCTCGTGGCCATGCTTCGAGGCTCACGGCTTCGCCGTGAGCACCTCAGCATGAGGGAAAACAAGGACTTGCCTCACCCTGAGGTGCGAGCGTAGCGAGCCTCGAAGGGCGATGGTCAAGTCCGTATACGGAGTTTTTCAGCAACCTGCTAGAGTGCCGCCTGCCCGGCGGGGGCAGTCGCCAGATCGGCATAGCTCGGCCCGGCGCCGGCGATTTCCGCCGGGGCTCGCGGTTTGCCAAATGTGCCATCGAGAATCTCGATCGCCTTGTGCAGCCGCGACATGTCGAATTCGCCAGCTTCCGCCTGCGCCGGGTCATGTCCTGCGAAGGAGAAGGCATCGCTGGAGGAGAGCGCGGGACGGCCTTCTTCCGGCTCGGCGGCAGGGCCCCCGATCCCGGCCAGGGGCTGCGGTGCTGCCCGGTATTGGTTGGCCTCGAAGCGTGACGATTCGGTCTTTCTCTGCCAGGGTGGATTGACGAGCGCGGCTCCGAAATGGTTGCCTTGCAGGTAATCGACGCCCCATCGCCGCAGCAGCTCCGCATCCTCCCCGGTCTCGACCCACTCGGCCACCGCCTTCAGCCCGAACTTGTGGGCGAGATCGATCAGCGAGCGGACGAAATACCGGTTGTCGTCATTGTCCTTGAGGCCTTGGCAGAAGGATCCGTCGAGCTTCAGAATATCGACCGGCAGGGCCCGTAGATTGCGGAATGAAGTGAAGCCCGCGCCGAAATCGTCGATCGCCACGGAACAGCCGAGATCGCGGAGCTGCTCGACGAAGCGCGCCGTTTCCCTAAGTTCGCCGAGAGCGATGGTCTCGGTGATCTCGACAGTGAGCCTTCCGGTGACGATGCGGTTCGGCGACATCATGTCGATAAGCTGGCGGAACCAGCGCGGGTCGGTGGCGGTGGTGCCGGAGACGTTGAGCGAAATGCGCGCGTCCGGGTATTTGTTGAGCGCCGCCAGCGACATCTGCACCACGGCGCGGTCAATGAGACGCACAAGTCCGAGTTTTTCGGCAACCGGTATGAGATGGCGCGCCTCGACCGGCTCGCCGCCCGCATCCACCATGCGCAATAGCGCCTCGTACATGACGGGCGCGCCGGTCCTGGCATCGACAATCGGCTGATAGGCGAGGCTGAAGCGGTCGTCCTTGAGGCAGCGGACGATTTCTGTGGCGAAGCGGGCGTTCAGGCTTCTTTCGGACATGCGTTGTTCCGACGGCGCGAAAATCACGTAGCCGTCCGAGGGCAGGTGGCGCGCTCCGGTGAGCGCCTCCTCGGCCCGCGCCATGGCGGTGTTGACGCTGGTTGCATGCTTGGGCATTACCAGCGCGCCGATCGACAGCATGGCCCAGACGGGGCCGCGCTCGGTTTCGATGACGCTCTCGCGGGCGACAGCGAGGAAACGTTCGGCGGCGACCTGCAGTTCATCTTCGTCGCACTTGTTGAGGATAATTCCGAACTTGCTGCCGGAATAGCGGGCGATGGCATCGCCGGTGCGGACCACCTGACGCAGCCTGCGGGCGGTCGCGGCGACGACGTCGTCGGCCACTTCGAAGCCGTAGGCCTCGTTGACCACCGGCAAGTTGTTGATGGCGGCGATGAGAAAGGCGCAGGACGAGGTTTCATGCTGGGCCACCGATATGGCCTCGCCCAGCGCCTCGGCCAAGCGGCCGCGGTTCATCATGCCGGTCAGCGCATCGCAGTTGCCGAGGAAGCTCAAATGCTGGTCGCGCTGATGGCGGTCGTCGATGCGCCGCACGGTGCCGAAAACTTCCGCCGGACGGCCGTTTGCGTCGCAATACCAGCGGCCATGGTCCTCGACCCAGATGGCGCGGCGGGCTTGGCGGCCCTCGGGCCGGAACAGATATTCGATCTGGAACGGTACCCCACCGCCATCATCGGTGAGATTCGAACGCATGACCGTGTCGTAGCGGCTGGCGAAATTGTCGGCATCGAGATAGGCGGCATAGGCGCGGCCCGTGGCGATCACCTCAGGCGCGCAGCCCAAAACCTCCGCGGCATTGCCGCTCCAGGCGATCTCGTCGCTTTCGACGATCCAGTGATAGGCCGTCTCGTTGGCCGCCGCAAGCGCCCGCTGGATGCGCACGCCATCGTCCATGCCCTTGATGCGGCTCAGTTTTTCAACCGGCGAAGGGGCCGCCTCGATCCCGTCGGAGGCGGCTTCGCGGAAGGAAAATAGTGTCGCCGGTTGCGGATCGCTCAAGAGGCCTCCGGAAAAGGTTTCGCATCAGCCGGTGGACACCGGCCGCATGGACTTCAAATGCTAGGGGCCAATGGTAAATAAGAGCGAAAGACAAATCCTGAAATTTGCCCGGTCTTCAGTTGCCGAGCGCCAGGCCGTCCTTGCGGAAATCGGAACCGCCCGCCAGCACGCCCCGGCCGCGATCGATGGCGATGGCCTGGCCGCCGCCCAGGGGTTCGCGGCTTGCCACGATCCTGTGGCCCTTGGCGGCAAGGGCGGTTTTCACCCGGTCCGCTACGCCGGATTCGACTTCCACTATCCCGGCGCTGGGAACATAGCGCGGCCAGTCGAGCGCTGCCTGGGGGTCCATGCCATAGACATAGCGGTTCACCGCCACGGTCATATGACCCATGGGCTGATAGTCGCCGCCCATGACACCGTAGGCCATTTCAATGTGGCCGTGGCGCCGGACCATGGCCGGGATGATGGTGTGCAGCGGCCGCTTGCCCGGGCCGATGCAGTTGGGATGGCCGGGGCGGGTGACAAAGCAAGTGCCGCGGTTGTGCAGCGCGACGCCGGTCTTCGGCGTCACGAGCCCTGCGCCGAAGCCGGAATAGATCGAATTGATGAAGGAGACGGCGAGCCGGTTCTTGTCCACGACCGCCAGATAGACCGTATCGGATTGCGGCAGCGCCACGCGGATATCGAGCGCCCGTTTCATGTCGATCAGCGCCGCCAGCCGCGCCGCCAGCGCCGGATCGAGCAGGTGATCGACCGGTATCTCGGAGTCATCCGGATCGCCGATGTGGCGGTTGCGCAGCTCCCAGGCGAGTTTCATGGCCTCGATCTCGAGATGGTGGCGTTCGGGGCTTGCCGGATCGTGATTCTGCAGGCCGAAATGACCGAGGATGTTAAGAGCGATAAGTGCGGTGATGCCCTGGCCGCTGGGCGGCAACTCCAAGACCTCGTGGCCGGCGAAAACCGTGGCGATGGGTTCGACCCAATCCGCTTGGGTGCGGGCAAAATCCTCGGCGGTGAGCAGCGATCCGCGCCTGGCCAGATGGGCGACGATATCTTCGGCAATCTCGCCCTCATAGAAGACATCGCGGCCCCTGGTGGCGATCAGGCGCAAGGTCCGGGCGAGTGCCGGATAGCGCATGATGTCGCCCGCACGGGGCGCGCGCCCGTCCTTCAGATAATGCTCACGCCCGCCCTCGTCGGCGGCCAGGTCCGCCTCGTCCTCCGGCCAGTCGGCGGCGACCCGCGGTGTCACCGGAACGCCCGCCGCGGCCATGGCGATGGCGGGTTCGAGGGCCTCGCCGAGAGTCATGGTGCCATAGGCCTTGAGCAGACGGTCCCAGGCATCGACGGCGCCGGGCACGGTCACCGAATGCACGCTGCGCTTGGGGATTTCCGCGAGCCCCGATGATTTCAGCCAGGCAGCATCGGCCGCCATGGCGGCACGGCCCGCGCCGTTGAGCCCGGTGACGGTGCCGTCCGGCTTGCCGATGAGCGCGAAGCAATCGCCGCCGATCCCGGTCATGTGCGGCTCGACCACACAAAGCACGGCGGAAGCGGTCACCGCCGCATCGGCGGCATTGCCGCCACGGCGCAGCACATCGATGGCGGCAAGCGTGGCGGGCGGGGCGGAAGTCGCCGCCATGCCACTTACGCCATAGGCCGCCCCGCGGCCGGGGGTTTGGAAATCGCGCAATTCGCCTGTCCCGAATGAGCAGACCGGCTTGGCTTATTGCCTTTTTCCAGCGCTTCGGCAAATGATGGCAACAACCGATCCCGATCGGTTTTAATTGGGCGTCGAAAACCGCCCGATCATGTCGGTTGAGACGGCCACGCAAGGCGCGGGATCGCTATGTTACGCGCCGCCTCACCCCAGCCGTCTTCCCAAGGAGCACCCGAATGGCCACGGTCAAGAGCGACATCGAGATCGCCCGCGAAGCGAAGACGAAACCCATCATGGCGATCGGCAAAGCTCTCGGCATTCCCGAGAAGGATCTCATTCCCTATGGCCACACCAAGGCGAAGGTAAGTCTCGATTACATCGACGGCCTGGCCAAGAAAAAAGACGGCAAGCTTATTCTCGTCACCGCCATCAATCCCACACCGGCGGGCGAAGGCAAGACGACCACCACCGTGGGGCTGGGCGATGCTCTCAACCGCATCGGCAGACGCGCCATCATCGCGCTGCGCGAACCCTCGCTCGGGCCCTGCTTCGGCATGAAGGGCGGAGCGGCGGGCGGCGGCTATGCCCAGATCGTGCCGATGGAAGACATCAACCTGCATTTCACCGGCGATTTCCACGCCATCACCTCGGCGCACAATCTGCTTGCCGCGATGATCGACAATCACATCTATTGGGGCAACGGTCTCGGCATCGACACGCGCCGCGTCGCCTGGCGGCGGGTCATCGACATGAACGACCGGGCGCTGCGCCAGGTCGTCTGCTCGCTGGGCGGCGTCGCCAACGGTTATCCGCGCGAGGCCGGCTTCGATATCACCGTCGCCTCCGAGATCATGGCGATCCTTTGTCTTGCGACCTCGATCGCCGATCTCGAGCGCCGCATGGGCCAAATCGTGGTGGCGGCGAAACGCGACAAGGGCCAGGTGCTGGCCCGCGACATCAAGGCGCCGGGCGCCATGACGGTGCTGCTCAAGGACGCGCTGATGCCCAATCTGGTGCAGACGCTCGAGAACAATCCGGCCTTCGTGCATGGCGGCCCCTTCGCCAATATCGCCCATGGCTGCAATTCGGTAATGGCCACCAAGGCGGGACTCAAGCTCGCCGACTATGTGGTGACGGAGGCGGGTTTCGGCGCCGATCTGGGGGCCGAGAAATTCTTCGACATCAAGTGCCGCAAGGCGGGACTGACGCCGGCCGCCACCGTCATCGTCGCGACGGTGCGGGCACTGAAGATGCATGGCGGGGCGGCGAAGGAAGAGCTGAAGAAGGAAAATTTCGAGGCGCTGAAGAAGGGCCTCGGCAATCTCGGCCGCCACATCGAGAACGTGAAGAAGTTCGGCGTGCCGATCGCCGTCGCCGTCAACCATTTCATCAGCGACACGGATGCCGAGTTCGACGTGGTCAAGGCGTATTGCAAGGAGCATGGCGTTGAGACTTTCAAGTGCACTCACTGGGCCGAAGGCAGCAAGGGGGCGGAAGCGCTGGCCCGGCATGTAGCCGAGCTCGCCGACAAGGGGATCGCCCAGTTCAAGCCGATCTATAACGAGGAGCTGCCGCTGTGGGACAAGGCCCGCACCATCGCGCGGGAAATCTACCGCGCCGACGATATCGTCGCCGACAAGTCGGTGCGCGATCAGCTCAGAGGATTTGAAGCGCAGGGCTACGGCAGGTTCCCCATCTGCATGGCCAAGACGCAGTATTCCTTCTCGACCGATCCCAATCTGAAGGGCGCTCCCACCAATCACGTGGTGCCGATCCGCGAAGTGCGCCTGTCGGCGGGGGCCGAATTCATCGTCGTCATCTGCGGCGACGTCATGACCATGCCGGGCCTGCCCAAGGCGCCGTCCGCCGAAGTGATCGGGCTCGACGCGGAGGGGCGGATCGAGGGGCTGTTCTGAGTGTAACCTCCATGTGACCGATGATTATGCAGGGCCATCCACCGGAGCGCCCGAAGGGCCGGAAATTGCGGCAACATGAGCGATTCTACGGCATCGCAGCACAAAATTTGGCTTTGTTACTATAGTGTAAACTTATGAAATAATTGAATGAAATGCAGGTATGCAAAATTTGCATTACCGGTTCTGTTGCGTTGCACCTAAATTCTGTGGCGTTGAGTGCAAAGCAGTAAATGTCAATCCAAAGGGGACTGACCATGTTCGAAGTTCTGAAAACCCGTTACGGCAACTGGCAGCGTTACAGGCGCACCGTCGCCGAGCTCGCAAGCCTGTCGGACCGCGATCTGGCGGACCTCGGGATCATGCGTTCCGACATTGCGCGGCTGGCCCGCGAAGCCACAAGGTGATCGCGGCATGTTCGCGATCCAGGCCGAACGCCGCAAGCGTCTTGCCGCCTACCGCGCCAAGCGCGCCCGTCTCGAGGCCCTGAGCGAGGCCGACCTCGCCGACATCGGCATCAAGCGCTATCAGCTTGGCGCCATTGCGCGGGCGATGACGCTGCGCTGATAGTTTCACGATTCCTCCCGGGGGCCCGTCATTCGCGCAAGCGATGGCGGGCCCTTTCCTTTGTCTAAAACCGATTGCCGTAATGCGCCGGCGGAACCCGGTTGCACGCCGCTATGGGCTGTGTTACCGAGGCGCCGCGGCGGGGTGGGGGCCTCGATCCGTACGGGCGCCGTGGGCGCGCGGATTTCCCGCAAATTCAAGC
>JBQTKG010000048.1:0-21018 GCA_052386315.1 Hyphomicrobiales bacterium | reverse complement strand
CGCGCCTCCGGCAGCTTGCCGATGCGGACCTTGGTGGCGATCTCGAAAGCGGAAACCGCACTCACATGGATTCGATTGGCGCTGCTCTCCAGCAATTGCTTTTGCCTTTCGCCAAGCCGCTTGTCGGCGAGGAGCATCCACAGCAGCACGTGGGTATCAAGGATCAAATCCATACTTGCCTTCCCAGGCATCCAGCTCATCCTCGGGAAGCGGCTCAAAGAAGCTGTCGGGCACCGTGAACTTGCCCTTCCATGCGCCCCATCCCCGCGATTTCTTTTCCACCGGCCCCGCCGGCGAAAGCTTCGCAATCGGCTTGTCGCCTCTCGCAATAATGATCTCCTCGCCCGCTTCGACGCGCTTGAGGAGCTTGGAGAGCTCGGTTTTGGCCTTGTGGATGGTGACGATGGTCATGGGCGCTTGCTTAGCTAACCACTTAGCTAATGTCAATGAACCAACTGTATATGACATTGTTACATATCTCCACATCGGTTAAATAGAGAATCTCTAGCCTTAATCCAACAACGGAACACTCCCATGAATTTCGGCATCATCCCCTCCTCCTGGTCCGGCCCGATCCTGTCGCTCCTGCGCATCATGACCGGCCTTCTGTTCGTCGCCCACGGCACGGCAAAGTTCTTCACATTTCCACCCACCCAGTATTTCCCCGAAGCGGTGCCGCTGCTCTCGATGGTGGGCCTCACCGGCGCATTGGAGCTGGTGGGCGGCATCCTGATCATCATCGGCCTGTTTACCCGCATCGCGGCATTCGTGCTTTCGGGCTTCATGGCGGTCGCCTATTTCATGGTGCATGCGCCGCAGGGCTTCTATCCGATCAACAATGGCGGCGAGCTGGCGATTATGTACTGCTTCGTCTTCCTATACCTGGCGGCCGCGGGCCCCGGTCCGTGGAGCCTCGACGCCCAAAGCAGATGATCGTGAAAGCTCCCCTTGCCATCGTCACCGGCGGCTCGCGCGGCCTCGGCTTTGAAACGGCGCGGCAACTGGGCAAACTCGGCTACCGGCTGGTCATCGCCAGCAAGGACAAGAAAAGGCTCGAGGCGGCGGCGCAGGCGCTCAAAGCGCATGGCTACGACGTGACCGCGAAGCCGCTCGATGTGGCCTCGCCCCGCTCGATCGCGGCGTTCGGCAAATGGGCGGCCAAGCTCGCCCCCGTCGCCGTGCTCGTGAACGCGGCCGGCATCCTGCCGGAGACCAGCGGTGCCTATTCCGGCAAGGGGGCGACCGCGCTGGGCGCCGGCGACAAGGAAGTCGTCGCCACGCTGACCGTGAACGCCATCGGTCCCTGGCGGGTCTGCAAGGCGATTGCACCGCTGCTGGCCGACAGCGGGCGGATCGTCAATATCTCCTCCGGCATGGGCGGTCTCACCGAGATGGGGTCTGGTTATTTCGGCTATCGCGCTTCCAAGGCCGCCCTCAATGTGCTGACCCGCACCCTGGCACTCGAGCTCAAGCCGCGCGGCATCATGGTCAATTCCATCTGCCCCGGCTGGGTCAAAACCGACATGGGCGGCCCCAATGCCACGCGCACGGTGGAACAGGGCGCCGCCGGCATCGTCTGGGCCGCCACCCTACCCCCGGGCGGGCCGTCGGGCGGCTTTTTCCGCGACGGCCAGCCGATCGCCTGGTGATCACTAGCCCTGCCGCTCCTTGCGCAGGCGTGCCCAGTATTCCAGACGCTTCCTCACCTCGCGCTCGAAGCCGCGCTCGGGCGGATCGTAATAGGTCTCGCGCGGCATGCCGTCGGGAAAATAGTTCTGGCCGGAAAAGGCTTCGGGCTCGTCGTGGTCGTAGCGGTAGCCGGCGCCGTATTCCTGTTCCTTCATCAGCCGCGTCGGTGCATTGAGGACGATCTTGGGAGGCGCCAGCGAGCCGGTTTCCTTGGCGCGGCGGGTGGCCGCTGAGAAGGCCGCATAAGCGGCATTGGATTTGGGCGCGGTGGCGATATAAATCGCCGCCTGGGCCAGGGCCAGTTCGCCCTCGGGGGAGCCCAGGAAATCGAAGGCGTCCTTGGCCGCCAAAGCTTGCTGCAGGGCCTGCGGATCGGCAAGTCCCACATCCTCGATCGCCATGCGCACCAGCCGCCGGGTCAGGAACAAGGGGTCCTCGCCCGCCACCAGCATGCGCGCCAGGTAATAGAGTGCGGCATCGGGATCGGAGCCGCGCACCGACTTGTGCAACGCCGAAATCAGGTTGTAGTGGCCGTCGGCCGCTTTGTCGTAGAGCGGCATGCGTTTCTGCACCGTCTTCGCCAAGGTCTCGGGCGTCAGTGGCGCAGCACCCTCCGGCACCGCGGCGAAAATCTCCTCAACCAGATTGAGCAAATAACGGCCATCGCCATCGGCCATGGCGATCAGGGCGGCGCGCGCTTCCGAATCGACGGGAAGCGGACGTTTCTCGAAAAGTTCGGCGCGGGCGGCGAGCGCATTCATGGCATCGGCATCGAGGCGGCTCAACACCAGCACCTGGGCCCGCGAAAGGAGCGCGCCGTTCAGTTCGAAGGAGGGGTTTTCGGTGGTGGCCCCCACCAAAACGATGGTGCCGTCCTCGACATAGGGCAGGAAGGAATCCTGCTGCGACTTGTTGAAGCGATGGATTTCATCGATGAAGAGCAGCGTGCCCCTGCCCTGCTCGCGGCGGATGCGGGCCTGCTCGAAGGCCTTCTTCAGATCGGTCACGCCGGAAAAGACCGCCGACATCTGTTCGAAGACAAGGCCGGTTTCGCCGGCGAGCAGCCGGGCGATGGTGGTTTTGCCGGTGCCCGGCGGTCCCCACAATATGATCGAGGCCAGACGCCCGGAGGCCAGCATGCGGGTGAGGACGCCGCCGGGGCCGGCCAGAAGATCCTGGCCGACCACCTCGGAAAGCTTCTGCGGCCGCAGCCGGTCGGCCAGGGGACGTGGCGCATCCTTGTCCATTCCCGCCGCCTGAAAGAGATTTGCCATCAGCCGCCAACCGTCAGGCGCAAGGAGCGGCCACCGCGGATGATCAGGATGTCCCAGAAACCAGGGCTGACATCCACGGCAGCCGCCAGATCCGCCACGGTGGCGATCTTCGCCTCATTGACCTCGACGACGACATCTCCTTTGCGCAAGAAGCGCCTGGCCGGACCCTGTTCGATCCTCAACACCACCACGCCGGTGAGATCCGCCGGCAGCTTCATTTCCTCCGCCACCGCCGGCGACAGATTGGCGGCAACGGCGCCGGCCAGAGGATTGTTGCCGGTAAGCAGTGTCTCGGCGCGATCGATCGTTTCCGGCGCCGCGATCAGCGTGATACTGGTTTCCTTGCGGGTCCCTGCGCGCTGATATTCGATGATGGTCTTGGCGCCGATCGGCGAGGTGGCGGCACGGTAGCCGAGTTCCCTGGCGTTCTCGACCGGCCTGCCTTCGATGGCGAGAATGACGTCGCCGGGCCTGAGGCCCGCAACGGCAAGCGGACTGTCGGGGTGCAGTTCCACAATCAGCGCGCCTTCCGGCCGGGCGAAGCCGAGTGACTCTGCGATCTCAGGTGTTACGTCCCGCAGACCGACGCCAAGCCACGGGCGCTGTACTTTCGTGCCCGCCTCGGCCGACTGCACCACCGTCTTCACCATGTTGGCGGGGATGGCGAAGCCGATGCCGATTGAGCCGCCCGAGCGCGAGAAGATCGCCGTGTTGATGCCCACGAGCTCGCCAGCCATGTTGACAAGCGCGCCGCCGGAATTGCCGGGATTGATCGCCGCGTCGGTCTGGATGAAGAACTGATAATCGCTGATCCCCACCTCGGTGCGGGCGAGCGCCGAGACGATGCCGCTGGTGACGGTTTGCCCGACGCCGAAGGGATTGCCGATCGCCAGCACCAGATCTCCCACTTCGAGATCGTCGGAATCGCCGAAACGCAGGGCGGGCAAGGCCTCGTCAACGGCATCGATCTTGAGCACCGCCAGATCGGTTCTCTCGTCGGCCAACAGCAGCTTTGCCTCGAACTCACGCTTGTCCGCCAGCGCCACGCGGATGTCGGTGCCCCCGGCGATCACATGGTTGTTGGTGACGATCAGTCCGGCGGGATCGACGATGACCCCGGAGCCCAAGGAATTCTGCACCCGCTCGCGCGGCCGGCCGAACGAACCGTCGCCGCCGAAGAAGTGGCGGAAGAAGGGGTCTTCGAACAACCCCTTGTCGCGCTGGGCCACCAGGCGTTGGGCATAGACATTGACAACCGCCGGAGATGTGTTCCGCACCACCGGCGCGAAGGACAGGCGGATGCCGGCGGCGTCGCCGGGCAGCGACTTCTCCGCCGCCGTGGCGATTGAGCCGCCGGCCAGCAGAAGTGCTACCAGCAAACAGAACAGGAGACGCATTTCAACCTCTTTTCCGGTGCGGAACGAACCTGTCTGCGGTCGAGCTTTGTCGACAAGATGGCCGCCGGTAATGCAACATCGATTGGATCGCCTGTCATTTTGCCGCCGAACCCGTCGTCCCGCAACCATTTGCCGTGTTGTTTCCCGCTGCTACCGGCCCTATTCGGGGCTAGAAGCAACCAACCAAGGAGTCCGAGTCGTCATGGCCACTTCCCCTCTCAGGCACATCGGGAAGCAAAGTCAAAGCCCTGTCTATCGTGACGCCATCGCCGTGGCGCAAGCACTGGCGCCGGAAACGCCGATCTTCTGCTTCAGCCGCCGTCAGCTCATGGACCGGGTCCAGGAATTCGTTTCGGGTTTTCCTGGCACCGTGACCTATGCGGTCAAGTCCAACCCAGCATCGGAGGTGCTGCGGACCTTGGGCGAGGCGGGCCTCAAAATCTGGGACGTGGCCTCGGTGCAGGAAATGGCCGAGGTGCAGGCGGTAAGCCCCGAAGCCCGCTTCAATTATCATAATCCCGTCAAATCGCGGCGCGAAATCGCCGATGCCTACACCATCCATGGCTGCCGGCGCTTTGCTGTCGACTGCAAGGAGGAACTGCGCAAGGTGGCCGAAGCCACCGGCACCGCGGCAGGCACCGAAATTTCCGTGCGTTTCGTGCTGCCGCGCCAGCGGACTTCCTCGGCCCATGATTTCTCCACCAAATTCGGCGCACCGGAGCATATCTGCGTGGCCCTTCTGCGCGATGCTGCGGCGATGGGCTTCACGCCGCTGCTCACCTTCCATCCCGGCTCGCAGAGCGTCGATCCCCAGACCTATGTCCGCCACATCGAGGCGGCGGCGCGGATTGCCGGGACGGCGGGGATCGGGATTTCCAAGCTGAATGTCGGCGGCGGTTTTCCCGCCAATTACCTTCTAAGCAAGGCGGGCCCGCCGTCCGCCTTCTTCAAGGCGATCGGCCAGGCGACCGCGCGCGCCTTCGGCGCCGGCAAGGAGCCGCAGCTCGAATGCGAGCCGGGCCGCGGACTGGTGGCGGATTGCATGTCGCTCCTCACCCGCATGAAACTTGTGTGCAGCGACGGCGACGACATCTTCATCAATGACGGGGTCTATGGCGGGCTGATGGAATACATGCAGGTGCCCGAACTCAAGCCGCCCTATCGCGTCATCCGCGGCGGCAAGGCGGTGGGCGGCGAAACCAAGCCGTGGAAGGTCTTCGGGCCCACCTGCGACCCGCTCGATGTCCTGCCGCACCGGCTCGAACTGCCGGTGACCCTGCTGGAGGGCGATTACATCGAATTCGGCACGCTGGGCGCTTATGGCCTTGCCACCTCCACGACCTTCAACGGCTATGGCGGCCACGAGATCGTTGCGGTGGAGCGGGTGCTCACTTGCAATCGCGTCAGTGAATAATCGCGTTCTTCACCGCAATCGCCACGGCCTGGGTCTTGGTCTTGGCGCGCAACTTGCTCATGGCGTTTTCGGTGTAGAGGCGGATTGCCCGCTCGCTGACGCCGATCAATTGCGCCGTCTCCCAGGCCGTCTTGCCCTCCGCCGCCCATCTCAGCACTTCGCGTTCTCGCGGCGACAGATCGAATTCGGCGGTGACCGGCCTGCCCGAGATCACGTCCTTCATGCGCAGATGGAAGTAGTGGGCGAAGAGATGAAAGACATTGACGAGATCGCCGCGGATTGAAAGCCATTGGCGATCGTCGCATTCGAAGTTCACCGAGAACATCGCCTCGCCGGAACCGGGATCGCGGATCGGAAAGGATATGCCCTGCCTGCCGATGCCGAACCGCTCGGCGGCATGATGGATGGATTTCGCGGTCTCGTTGGCATCCCTGATCTCGGCCCAGTCGAGCGGCAGGAGCCGGTCGAAGCAAATGGTGAAGGCCGGATCGCCGAGCGGCGTGTAGTCGCGCATGTAGACCGACATGTAATTCTCGTCATAGGTCGAAAGCCAGGTGAGCCTGTCGGGCAATTGTATGGAGGCACCGAGAAACCAGTAGGACAGGTTGAGGACGTTGAATTTCTGCCGCGCGCCGCGCAGGTAATCGCCCGATTCCGCGGCGTTGGCGAAAGGCCTGGAGACCTCGCTGAAAATATCGAAATGGGTGATCATTTCCCAGTCGGGCTGCATGCCGGGGTTCTAGCAGCGGACGGTAGTAGTGAGAAATGAAGTCTCGTTCAAGGCGATCGAAACAATCCTAACGAATTGCTCGGGCCTGACTGAACCGCCCAGAAAAATGGCGGCTTCACCGCCACCTTCTTGAATTTATTGGATTATATCGGATACCGTCAGGTGGCGGCGGTGGCCTCCGCCGCGGCTTCGGCGGGCTTCATCGACGGGCCCGAATCCTTGCCGCGGGCGTCCCGGTCGCGGTCGACGAACTCGATAACCGCCATCGGGGCCGAATCACCGTGGCGGAAACCCGCCTTCATGACCCGCGTGTAACCACCGTTACGCTCCTTGTAGCGGGCGGCCAGCACGTCGAAAAGCTTCTTGACTTGGGCGTCGTCGCGGACCTGCGCCGCGGCCTGGCGGCGGGCATGGAGGCCGCCCTTCTTGGCGAGCGTCACCAGCTTTTCGACGACGGGCCGCAGGTCCTTGGCCTTGGGCAGGGTGGTCACGATCTGCTCATGCTTGATCAATGCCGCCGACATGTTGGCGAACATCGCCACGCGATGCGCGGCGGTGCGGTTGAACCGGCGGCCCCTGAAACCATGACGCATGTCCGTTCTCCTTCAATCTCGGGCGCCTTCTATCGCGGCAGCCGCACATCGTCTCAGTAATGGGTCTCGAATTTCTTGGCGAGTTCTTCGATGTTCTCGGGCGGCCAATTGGGCACTTCCATGCCGAGATGCAGACCCATCTGGGCCAGCACTTCCTTGATCTCGTTGAGCGACTTGCGGCCGAAGTTCGGCGTGCGCAGCATCTCCGCCTCGGTCTTCTGGATCAGATCGCCGATGTAGATGATGTTGTCGTTCTTCAGGCAGTTGGCCGAGCGCACCGACAACTCAAGCTCGTCGACCTTCTTGAGCAGGGCGGCATTGAACTCGAGTTCGGGCCGGGCCTCCTCGGCAACGACCTTCGAGGGTTCGGCGAAGTTGATGAAGATCGAGAGCTGATCCTGCAAAATGCGTGCCGCATAGGCGACGGCGTCCTCCGGCGTCATCGAGCCGTTGGTCTCCACCGTCATGATCAGCTTGTCGTAGTCGAGAATCTGGCCCTCGCGGGTGTTTTCGATTTTGTACGAGACGCGCCTCACCGGGCTGTAGATCGAATCGACCGGGATCAGACCGATCGGCGCATCTTCCGGCCGGTTGCGCTCGGAGGGGACATAGCCCTTGCCGGTACTGACGGTGAATTCCATGCGCACATCGGCGCCCTCGTCGAGGGTGCAGATCACATGCTCGGGGTTAAGGATATGGATGTCGCCGGTCTGCTGAATGTCGCCGGCCTTGACGACGCCCGGCCCTTCCTTGCGCAGCACCAGGCGCTTCGGCCCTTCCGACTGCATGGAGAGGGCGATTTCCTTGATGTTGAGGACCATGTCGGTCACGTCCTCGCGCACGCCGGCGATCGAGGAGAATTCGTGCAACACGCCGTCGATCTGCACCGAGGTGACGGCGGCGCCCTGCAGCGAGGATAGTAGAATGCGGCGCAGCGCGTTGCCGAGCGTGGTGCCGAAGCCGCGCTCGAGCGGTTCGGCCACCAGGGTTGCGACGCGGCGCCGGTCGCGGCCCGCCTGCACTTCGAGCTTGCTGGGGCGGATGAGTTCCTGCCAGTTCTTCTGATTGACGTGCATGTATGTCATTCCCGTGGAAATTCCGATGTGGACAGCGTGGTGCGGGACGCGGCCGAAACCCAAAAACTCAGACGCGGCGGCGCTTCGGCGGACGGCAGCCGTTGTGCGGGATTGGTGTCACGTCGCGGATCGACGTCACCTGCAGCCCGCAGGACTGCAAGGCGCGCAGCGCCGACTCGCGGCCCGAGCCGGGGCCGGAGACCTCGACCTCGACGGTCTTCATGCCGTGCTCCATGGCGGCGCGGCCCGCCTGTTCGGCGGCGACCTGCGCGGCATAGGGCGTCGACTTGCGCGAGCCCTTGAAGCCGAGCTTGCCGGAGGACGCCCAGACGATGGCGTTGCCCTGCACATCGGTGATGGTGATCATCGTGTTATTGAACGATGCATTCACATGCACGACGCCGGAGGAGATGTTCTTGCGCTCTTTGCGGCGCGGACGGACTGCTTCTTTCGCCATGATTCCTCGCCTTTACTTCTTCCTGCCGGCAATGGCCTTGGCCGGACCCTTGCGGGTGCGGGCATTGGTGTGGGTGCGCTGGCCGCGCACCGGAAGGCCCTTGCGATGCCGGATGCCGCGGTAGCAGCCGAGATCGACAAGGCGCTTGATGTTCATCGACACTTCACGGCGGAGATCGCCTTCGACCACGTAATCGCGGTCGATCACCTCGCGGATGGCGAGGACTTCGGCATCGGAAAGCTCACTGACCCGCTTGGAGTGCGGAATCTTCACCTTGTCCATGATCTCGACCGCATTGACCGGGCCGATGCCATGGATGTAGCGCAGCGCAATGACGGCGCGCTTGTTGGTCGGTATGTTGACGCCTGCGATACGGGCCACGCCTTTTTCTCCTAATTATTCCAAGGGTTTGCGCCCAAGGTCTTGCATGTCATTCAAGTGCCGAATCGGCCATTTTCAATGGCACAAGGCCGCGCCTCCAGAGGTTTCCCTCTCGAAGCCAGCCATCGTATCGACCAGGATTGGCGCCGTCTTTAGGCTGGAATCGCTTGCGCGTCAACCGCCCCGGACGCCAATTTTGGCCGTCATGCGCGATCCAGCACCTCCTCGATCTGACGGCCGACTTCGGCGATGCCAGCCATGCCATTCACCTGAGCTAGGTTCCCGCGGCCGCCATAGTAGGCAACCAGGGGAGCGGTCTGCCGGTTGTAGATGCCGAGCCTGTCGCGCACGGTTTTCTCGTTGTCGTCGGCCCGGCGGATGAACTCGGTCGAACCGCAAACGTCGCACACGCCCGGCTTTTTCGGTTTTTCGAATTTGTCGTGGTAGCCCTTGCCGCACTTGGCGCAGGTGTAACGGCCGGAAATCCGCTCGACCAGGGCGTCGTCGTCTACCTTCATCTCGATCACAAAGTCGAGCTTGAGCCCCTTGGACTTCAGCATCGCGTCAAGGGCTTCGGCTTGGGCGGTATTGCGCGGGAAACCGTCCAGAATGAAGCCCTTCCTCACATCGGGCGCGGCGAGCCGTTCGGCGATGATCGCCACGACGATGTCGTCGGAAACCAGCTCGCCGTGGTCCATGACCGCCTTGGCTTGCTTGCCGTATGCGGTGCCGGCCGCCGCGGCGGCGCGCAGCATGTCGCCGGTCGAGAGCTGCTTGAGGCCGCGCTTTTCCTCAAGCAGCTTGGCCTGGGTGCCCTTTCCGGCACCCGGAGGCCCGAGCAGAATCAAATTCATCTGCGGCTGCCCCGCAGCTTCGACTTCTTGATCAGGCCCTCATATTGCTGGGCCAGCAGATGCCCCTGCAGCTGCGCCACCGTATCCATGGTGACGCTGACCACGATCAACAGCGAGGTGCCGCCGAAATAGAAGGGCACACCGGTATAGCCGATGAGGAATTCCGGCAGCAGGCAGACCACGGCGAGGTAAAGAGCGCCTACGACGGTAACGCGGGTCAACACATAGTCGATATATTCGGCGGTGCGTTCACCAGGGCGGATGCCCGGAACGAATCCGCCGTATTTCTTGAGGTTGTCCGCCGTCTCTTTCGGATTGAACATGATCGAGGTGTAGAAGAAGGCGAAGAAGATAATGAGTACCGCGTAGAGGAAGAGGAACAAGGGTTGGCCGTGGCCGAGCATGGCGGTTATGGCGTTGAGCCAATCGGGGCCCTGGCCCTTGGTGAAATTGGCGACCGTGATCGGCAGCAGTAGCAGCGAGGAGGCGAAGATCGGCGGAATGACCCCCGAAGTATTGAGTTTCAGCGGCAGGTGCGAGCTGTCGCCCTGGAACATCTTGTTGCCGACCTGGCGCTTGGGATACTGGATCAAGAGGCGCCGCTGGGCCCGCTCCATCAGCACGATAAAGCCGATGACGGCGAGGGCCATCACGATGACGCCGAGAATCACGAAGGTCGAAAGCTGGCCGGTGCGGCCGAGTTCGAGCATGGCGGCGATGCCCGATGGCAGCCCCGCCACGATGCCGGCGAAAATGATCAGCGAAATGCCGTTGCCGATGCCGCGCGAGGTGATCTGTTCGCCGAGCCACATGAGAAACACCGTGCCGCCGGTCAAGGTGATGACCGTGCTGGCGCGGAAGAAATAACCCGGGTCGGTCACCAGTCCGCCCTGCCCTTCGAGGCCGACGGAAATGCCATAGGCCTGGAGGGCGGCGAGAATCACGGTGCCGTAGCGCGTGTATTGATTGATCTTCTTGCGGCCCTGCTCGCCTTCCTTCTTGAGTTGCTCGAGATGCGGCGAGACCGTGGTCATCAGCTGGATGATGATCGAGGCCGAAATATAGGGCATGATGTTGAGGGCGAAGATCGCCATGCGGCCGAGCGCGCCGCCGGCCAGTCCGTTCACCCAGCCGAGAATGCCGGAAGAATTCTGCGCGGCGAATTTGGCGAGCTCGATCGTATCGATGCCGGGAATGGGGATATAGGTGCCGAGCCGGTAGACGATCAGCGCGCCCAACGTGAACCAGATGCGGTTCTTCAGGTCCTCGGATTTGGCGAGGGCGCCGAAGTTGAGATTTGCGGCAAGTTGTTCTGCTGCTGATGCCATTCGATGTCCTCGCTTCGCGCCCCCCGGCCGGAACTATGTGGGGAGCCCCGGGACCGCACGCAACCCTACTTCGATTCGGCGGGCGCTTCAGCCGGCCGCAATACCTTGACGCTGCCGCCGGCCTTTTCGACCGCGGCAATCGCCCCCTTCGAGGCATGCCAGACCTCGAAGGCCAGCTTCGACTTGAGCTCGCCCTTGGCCAACAGCCTGACCCCGGCCAAAGGCTTCGACAGAGCGCCCGCCGCCACCAGGGCTGCGACGGTGACCGGTGCCTTATCGTCGAGCTTCTTGGCATCGACGGCTGCCTGGACGCGCGACAGGTTGATCTCGTTGTAGGCAACCGCATTCGGCTTGTTGAAGCCGCGCTTCGGCAGACGCCGGAAGATCGGCATCTGGCCGCCTTCGAAGCCGGCCTTGGCGCCGCCCTTGCGCGCCGTCTGGCCCTTGCCGCCGCGGCCGGCCGTCTTGCCGAGGCCGGAACCGATGCCGCGGCCGACGCGCTTGCGCTGCTTGGTGGCGCCGCGCTTGCCGGCGATTTGATTGAGTTTCATGGGTCTTGATCCTTATCCAACCACGCGGACGAGATGGGCGACCTTGGCGATCATGCCGCGCACCGACGGCGTATCCTCCAGCGTTCTGGTCTTGTTGAGTTTGTTGAGGCCGAGGCCGGCGAGCGTCGCGCGCTGATCGGCCGGACGGCGCTGCGGGCTGTGGACCTGCCGCACCGTGATCGTCTTGCCGGTATTTGTCTTCGCCATGGGAACCGTCCTCCGCTTATTCGGCAACCGCCGCTTCGCCGCCGCGGCGGCGCAGCACGTCGCTCACTTTCTTGCCGCGCCTGGCCGCCACCGAGCGCGGCGATACCTGCTTCTTCAGGGCGTCGAATGTGGCGCGCACCATGTTGTAGGGATTGGACGACCCCTTCGACTTGGCGACCACGTCCTGGACGCCGAGGGATTCGAACACGGCGCGCATCGGGCCGCCGGCAATGATGCCGGTACCCGGAGGCGCGGCGCGGACCACGACCTTGCCCGCGCCCCAGCGGCCGTCGATATCGTGATGGAGGGTGCGGCCTTCACGCAACGGAATGCGCACCAGGCTGCGCTTGGCGCCCTCGGTTGCCTTGCGCACCGCTTCCGGGACCTCGCGGGCCTTGCCGTGGCCGAAACCGACGCGACCCTTCTGGTCGCCGACCACGACAAGTGCCGCAAAGCCGAAGCGCTTGCCGCCCTTCACCACCTTGGCGACGCGATTGATGTGCACCAGCTTGTCGATGAACTCGCTATCGCGTTCCTCGCGGTTGTCCTTGCGGTCCCGGCCGCGTTCGCCACGTTCCTTAGCCATTGTGCTTTCCGCCTGTCAGAAGTTGAGTCCGCCCTCGCGGGCGGCATCGGCGAGCGCCTTGACGCGCCCATGAAAGAGATAACCGCCGCGGTCGAAGACCACGTCCTTGACGCCGGCCTTGAGGGCGCGCTCGGCGACGAGTCGGCCTACGGCGGCGGCGGCCGCCTTGTCGGTGCCCTTTTTCTTGCCCGCCCTGAACGTCTCGTCGAGACTCGAGGCGGCGGCGATGGTGGTGCCCCTGGCGTCGTCGATCACCTGGGCATAGATGTTCTTGCTCGAACGGAACACCGAGAGCCGCGGCCGCAGATTGCCGCGCGCCGCAATGGCCTTGCGCACCCGGGCCCGGCGCACCGCGGAGGGGGATGATTTTGTCGTCATGTGATTCACCCGTTACTTCTTCTTGCCTTCCTTGCGGAAGATGTATTCGCCGGAGTATTTGACGCCCTTGCCCTTGTAGGGTTCGGGGCCGCGGTAGTCGCGGATTTCCGCCGCCACCTGGCCGACACGCTGCTTGTCGATGCCGGTGATGACGATTTCGGTGGGCTTCGGCGTTTTGATTTCGATGCCGGCCGGGATCGGATAGTTGACGTCGTGGCTGTAGCCGAGATTGAGCTGCAGCGACTTGCCCTGGACCGCCGCGCGATAGCCGACGCCGTTGATCTCCAGAGACTTGGAATAGCCCTGGGTCACGCCCTTGATCATGTTGGCGACCATGGTGCGCGACATGCCCCAGCAGGAGCGCGCCAGCTTGGAGGCATCGCGCGGGTCGACCTTGACGCCGTCCTTGCCGAGGGTGGCCAGCACATGCTCGGCGAGCACCATCTTGAGCTCGCCCTTGGGGCCCTTCACCGACAAATTCGCGCCGCTCACGTTGACCGTGACGCCCGCCGGAACCGCAACTGCCTTTTTGCCGATACGAGACATGGATTGGTCCTCAGAACACCGTGCAGATGACTTCGCCGCCGACATTCTGGGCGCGCGCTTCGGCATCCGACATGACGCCCTTCGGCGTCGACAGGATGGAAATGCCCAGGCCGTTGTAGACGGTGGGGAGAGTTGCAACCGAGGCATAGACGCGGCGGCCCGGCTTCGAGACGCGGTGGATCTCGCGGATCACCGGCGCGCCGTCGAAATATTTCAGCTCGATCTCGAGCTCGGCCTTGGCCTTGCCCTGCTGCACCGTAGCGAAGCCGCGGATGAAGCCCTCCTGCTGCAGCACCTCGAGCACGCGCTCGCGCAGCCGCGAGGCGGGCGTCGTCACCTTGGACTTGCCGCGCTCATGGGCGTTGCGGATGCGGGCGAGCATGTCTCCGATCGGATCAACGACACTCATCTCATCATTCTCCTGAAGTCCCCCTCCGTTACCAGCTCGACTTGACCATGCCGGGGATCAGACCCTGGTTGGCCATTTCGCGCAGTGCCAGACGCGACATCTTGACTTTTCTGTAGTAGGCGCGCGCGCGGCCCGTTACCTCGCAACGGTTGCGCACGCGGTTGGGCGAGGAATTGCGCGGCAGCTCCGCCATCTTGAGCTGCGCGGCGAAACGCTCTTCCATGGGCAGCGTCTTGTTCTGCGCGATCGCCTTGAGGCGGGCGCGCTTGCCGGCGAATTGCTTCACCAGGCGCTTGCGGCGGTCGTTCTTTTCTATCGAACTCGTTTTAGCCATGGCTACCTCGGCCTATTGTCTGTCATCGGTCTCACGCCGCCTGCTTGCGCGTGCTGCGGCGGAAGGGAAAATTGAATGCCTCGAGCAGCGCGCGGGCCTCGTCGTCGCTGCGCGCCGTAGTGCAAACGATCACGTCCATGCCCCACACCCGGTCGATCTTGTCGTAGTCGATCTCCGGGAAAATGAGGTGCTCCTTGATGCCCATGGCGAAGTTGCCGTTACCGTCGAAGCTCTTGTCCGAGAGGCCGCGGAAGTCGCGCACCCGGGGGAGCGCTATGGTGATGAACCGGTCGAGGAACTCGTACATGCGGGTCTTGCGCAGCGTTACCTTGGCGCCGATCGCCAGGTTCTCGCGGATCTTGAACTGGGCGATGGCGTGGCGCGATTTGGTGATCACCACTTTCTGGCCGGCGATCCTCTCCAATTCGGCCGCGGCGACCTGCACCAGCTTCGAATCCTGGGTGGCCTCGCCGATGCCCATGTTGAGTACGATCTTGTCGATCCGCGGCACTTCCATGACATTCTTGTAGCCGAACTGCTCGATGAGCTTCGGACGCACGACTTCGTCATAGTGCTTGCGCAGACGCGGCACATAATCCTTCGGCAGCACCTCGGCCGGAGCCGCTTTCGCCTCCTTGGCGGCGGCGGATTTCTTGGATTCGGGTTTCTGGGGCTCGGCCTTCTTGGTCTCGGGCTTCACCGCTTCCGGCTTGCCGGCCCCGGGCCTATTCGGCGCCTTCTTGTCCTTCTTGTCTTTTGCGTCAGCCATCGATGACCTCCCCCGAGCGCTTGGCGAAGCGGACTTTCTTGCCGTCGGCGAGGAACTTGTAGCCCACCCGCGTCGGCATGCCGTCCTTGGGATCGCGCAAGGCCAGGTTGGAAATTTGAATGGGCATCTCCTTTGCGATGATGCCGCCTTCCTGAGCCGCCGTCTGGCGGGTGTGGCGTCTCACCACGTTCACGCCCTGCACGACGGCCCGGTTTTCGGACGGGAACACGCGGACGACTTCGCCCTGCTTGCCCTTGTCCTTTCCGGTAGTGACGACGACTTTGTCGCCCTTGCGGATTTTCAGCTTCGCCGCCATCACAACACCTCCGGCGCCAGCGAAATGATCTTCATGTGGTTCTTGGCCCTGAGTTCGCGCGGCACCGGCCCGAAGATGCGGGTTCCGACCGGCTCGCCCTGCGGATTGATCAGCACCGCGGCATTGCGGTCGAAGCGGATGACCGATCCGTCGGCGCGGCGGATGTCCTTGGCGGTGCGCACGACGATCGCCTTCATCACCGTGCCCTTCTTGACGCGGCCGCGCGGGATCGCTTCCTTGATCGACACGACGATGATGTCGCCGACCGAGGCATAGCGGCGCTTGGACCCGCCCAGCACCTTGATGCACTGGACCCGGCGGGCGCCGGAATTGTCGGCGACTTCGAGATTGGTCTCTTGCTGGATCATGTCATCACCTGTTCATGGGGCTCGGCCTGCCCGCGTGTCCTTGTTGCCTAAGCGTCCGCCGCGGCGGCCTTGCCGAGCAGCGTCCAGCGCTTCTGTTTCGAAAGCGGCCGGGTCTCTTCGATTCTCACCACGTCGCCGATCTTGGCGGTGTTGGTTTCGTCGTGGGCGTGATACTTCTTCGACAGGCGCACGGTCTTCTTCAGCACCGGGTGCCGCAAGCGGCGTTCGACCTTAACCACGATGGTCTTGTCGTTCTTGTCGCTCACGACGACGCCTTCCAGCACGCGTTTCGGCATCTTCGTCTCTCCTACTTCGCGGCCGCCCGCTGCGCGGCGACCGTCTTGAGACGGGCGATGTCGCGGCGGATGTTGCGGATCTGCGCGGTGTTTTCAATCTGGCCGGTAGCCCGCTGGAAGCGCAGGTTCAACTGCTCCTTCTTCAGCTTGAGGACTTCGTCCTTGATCTGGTCGGCGGTCATGGCCTTGGCGTCGGCGATTTTCATTGGAGCCCTCCGGTCATTCGCCGAGCCGCGCCACGAAGCGCGTCTTGATCGGCAGTTTGGCGGCGGCAAGACCGAGCGACACTTCGGCGACCGCGCGCGGCACGCCGTCGATCTCGAAAATCACCCGGCCGGGCTTGACCCGCGCCGCCCAGTACTCGATCAAACCCTTGCCCGAACCCATGCGGACCTCGGCCGGCTTCTTCGATACCGGCACGTCCGGGAACACCCGGATCCAGATGCGCCCCGCCCGCTTCATGCCGCGGGCAAGGGCGCGGCGGGCGGCCTCGATCTGGCGGGCGGTCAAGCGGTCGGGTTCGGTCGCCTTCAATCCGAAAGCGCCGAAGTCGAGATTGTTGCAGCTCGTCGCCCTGCCGCTGATGCGGCCCTTGAAGGCCTTGCGGTATTTCGTCTTCTTCGGTTGCAGCATGGTCGCTTACCTCGATCTTCAAGCCGTGGCGCCGTCGCGGTCGCGGCGCGGACGCTGGCCGCCGTCCTGCGGTTCGGCCATGCGCTTGTCCTGGGCCATCGGATCGTGCTCGAGGATTTCCCCCTTGAAGATCCAGACCTTGACGCCATTGGTGCCGTAGGCCGTATGGGCCGTGGCGACGCCGTAATCGACGTCGGCGCGCAGCGTGTGCAGCGGCACGCGGCCCTCGCGATACCATTCGACGCGGGCGATTTCGGCGCCGCCCAAACGGCCGGCACAGGTGATCTTGACGCCCTCGGCGCCCATCCGCTGGGCCGACTGCACGGCGCGCTTCATGGCGCGGCGGAAGGCGACGCGGCGTTCGAGCTGCTGGGCGATGTTCTCGGCCACCAGGGTTGCGTCGACCTCGGGCTTGCGCACTTCGACGATATTGAGATGGACCTCGGACCCGGTCATCTCGGCGACCTTCTTGCGCAGTTTTTCGATATCGGCGCCCTTCTTGCCGATGACCACGCCGGGACGGGCCGAATAGATGGTGACGCGGCATTTCTTGTGCGGCCGCTCGATCAGCACCTTGGAGACGCCGGCCTGCTTGAGCTGCTCCTTCAGGTAGGCGCGGATCGCCATGTCCTCGTGCAGCAGCTTGCTGTATTCGCGATGGCCCGCGAACCAGCGTGAGTCCCAGGTCCGGTTGATGCCCAGCCTCAGACCGATCGGATTGACTTTCTGGCCCATTATGCGGCCTCCTTGACTTCGCGGACGACGATCGTCAGTTCGCTGAAGAATTTCTCGATGCGGCCCACGCGGCCGCGGGCGTTCGGCATGAACCGCTTCATCACCAGGTTCTTGCCGACCCAGGCCTCGGCGACAACCAAGTTGCCGATGTCGAGATCGTGATTGTTCTCGGCGTTGGCGATCGCCGATTCAAGCGTCTTCTTCACATCCTTGGCGATGCGGCGGCGCGAGAAGGTGAGCTCGGCCAGTGCCTTGTCGACCTTCTTGCCGCGGATCGTGGCGGCCACTTCGTTCAGCTTGCGTGGGGATACGCGGATCGAACGGGTGACGGCCTTGGCCTCGTTGTCGGCCAGCGAGCGCTTGCGTTTCGGCTTGCTCATCTCTTACTCCTTCGCCGGGGCCGCGGCTTTTTTGTCCGCCGCGGAGTGGGCATGGAAGGTCCGCGTCGGCGCGAATTCGCCGAGCTTGTGGCCGACCATGTCTTCCGCCACGGTGACGGGAATGAACTTGTTGCCGTTGTGGACCTGGAAGGTCAGGCCGACGAACTGCGGCAGGATGGTCGAGCGGCGGCTCCACGTCTTGATGGCCTGATTGCGGCCGCCGGAACGCGCTGTTTCCGCCTTCTTCAAGAGATACCCATCGACGAACGGGCCTTTCCAGAGCGAACGTGCCACTTGCTACCTCTTACTGCGTCTTCTTGCGATCGTGGCGGCTGCGCACGATGAACTTCTGGGTCGACTTGTTGCTGCGGGTCTTCTTGCCCTTGGTCGGCTTGCCCCACGGCGTGGCCCAGTGTTTGCCGCCGTTGGTGCGGCCGCCGTTCGGATGGTCGACCGGGTTGCGGGCGATGCCGCGCGATACCGGGCGGAAGCCTTTCCAGCGGTTGCGGCCGGCCTTGCCGACGATTTCATTGACGTGGTCCGGATTGGAGACCGCACCCACCGAAGCCATGCAGCTGGCGATCACCATGCGGGTTTCGCCCGACTTGAGCTTCAACAGCACGAAGCCCTGATCGCGGCCGGCGACCATGGCGTAGGTGCCCGCCGCGCGCGCCAGCGCGCCCCCCTTGCCGGGCTTGGTCTCGATATTGTGGACGATGGTGCCGACCGGCATGGCGCCGAGCGGCATGGCGTTGCCGGGCTTAACATCGACCGACGGCCCCGACACCACCGAGTCGCCGGGAGCCAGGCGCTGCGGCGCCAGAATGTAGGACAGTTCGCCGTCGGCATACTTGATCAGCGCGATGAAGGCGGTGCGGTTCGGATCGTATTCGAGCCGCTCGACGGTCGCCGCGACGTCGTGCTTGCCGCGCTTGAAGTCGACGAGGCGATAGGCGGTCTTGTGGCCGCCGCCCTTGCGCCGCGAGGTGATGCGGCCGGTGTTGGCGCGGCCGCCGTGGCTGTTCTGGCCTTCGACCAGGGCTTTGACCGGCTTGCCTTTCCACAACTGGCTGCGGTCCACTTGGATGAGCTGGCGGCGGCCGGCGCTGGTTGGATTGAATGTCTTGAGTGCCATTGTTCTATCTCACACCGATCAGAGGCCCGTCGTCACATCGAGGCGCTGGCCCTCTTCGAGGGTTACATAGGCCCGCTTGACGTCGCTGAGTTTCGCGGCCCGTCCCTTGAAGCGTCGCGTCTTGCCCTTGCGGACGAGCGTGTTGACGGACTTCACCTTGACGCCGAAGAGGCCTTCGACGGCCTTCTTTATGGCCGGTTTCGTCGCATCGAGGGCGACCGTGAAAACCACCTGGTTCCTTTCCGAGACCAGCGTTCCCTTTTCGGTGATCGCCGGGCCCCGGATGATGTCGTAGAAATGTTCCTTGCTCATTTGAACCGCGCCTCCAGCGCTTCGATGGCGGCCTTGGTGAGCACCAGCTTCTTGCGGCGCAGGATGTCATAGACATTGATGCCCTGAACCGGCAGTACGTCGATGTTGGGGATATTGCGGGCGGCGTTGGCGAAACCCTCGTTGAGGGTGGCGCCGTCGATGATCAGCGCATTCTCGAGGCCGAGCTTGCTGAAGGCCAGCTTCAGCGCCTTGGTCTTGCCGCCGGCCATTTCCGCCTTGTCGAGAACGATCAGGGCCGAGCCCTTTACCTTACTCGACAGGGCATGGCGCAGGCCGAGGGCGCGGATCTTCTTGTTCAACGCCGTCTCGTGGCTGCGGAAGCGGGGCCCGAAGGCCTTGCCGCCGCCGACGAAGATGCCGGCCTTGCGCGAGCCGTGGCGGGCGGTGCCGCCGCCCTTCTGATTGCCGAGCTTCCTGGTGGTGCGGTTGATCTCGCCGCGCGACTTGGCCTGGTGGGTGCCCTGCTGGCGCTTGTTCAACTGCCACTGCACGACGCGGTGGATGATGTCGGCGCGGGGCTCGAGACCGAAAATGTGTTCGGCGAGTTCGAGGCTTCCAGCCTTCTTGGCTTCAATGGTTTGGATATCCGCTTTCATGACGCCTTACTCCTTCGCCGCCGCTGCGGGCGCTTCGGCCGGCGCCTTGAAGGCGCCGGGCTTCGGCGCCGCGTCGGGCAGCTTGCGCTTGACGGCGTCGCGGACCGACACCCAGGCGCCCTTGACGCCCGGAACCGAGCCCTTGACCATGATAAGGCCGCGTTCCTTGTCGGTCCTGACCACTTCGATGTTCAGGGTGGTCACCCGCTCGGCCCCCAGATGGCCCGGCATCTTCTTGTTCTTGAACACCTTGCCGGGGTCCTGGCGGTTGCCGGTCGAGCCGATCGAACGGTGACTGACCGACACGCCGTGGCTGGCGCGCAGGCCGCGGAAGTTCCAGCGCTTCATGCCGCCGGCAAAGCCCTTGCCCATGGAGGTGCCGGAGACGTCGACGAACTGGCCGGCAACGAAGTGATCGACGGTGATTTCGGCGCCGACCGGAATGGCATTCTCGGGGCTCACCCGGAATTCCTGCAGCTTGCGCTTGGGCTCCACCTTGGCGGCGGCGAAGTGGCCGCGCTCGGCCTTGGAAAGCCGCTTGATCTTGGGCACGCCGACGCCGAGCTGCACGGCGGTATAGCCATGCTTCTCGTTCGTCTTCTGGGCCACGACCTGGCAATTGTCCACCTTCAACACGGTGACCGGAACCTGCGTTCCCTCCTCCGTGTGGATGCGGGTCATTCCCAGTTTCAGTGCGATGAGACCTGAACGCATCGCTGCACTCCTCGAAAGCTCCTTAGAGCTTGATTTCAACATCGACGCCCGCCGCCAGATCGAGCTTCATCAAGGCATCGACTGTCTGCGGGGTCGGATCGATGATATCCAGTAGACGCCGGTGCGTCCGAATCTCGAACTGCTCTCGGCTCTTCTTGTCCACGTGCGGCGAGCGGTTCACGCAGAACTTCTCGATGCGGGTGGGCAGCGGCACGGGCCCGCATACCTGGGCGCCGGTGCGTTTCGCGGTGTTGACGATCTCTTTGGTCGACGTATCGAGAATGCGATGGTCGAACGCTTTGAGACGGATTCGGATGTTCTGGCGTTGCATTGCTGTCAGCCTTATTCGGTGATTTTCGCGACCACGCCGGCGCCGACGGTACGGCCGCCTTCGCGGATGGCGAATCTGAGTTTCTCCTCCATGGCGATCGGCGTGATCAGCTCGACGTCGAAGGAGATATTGTCGCCCGGCATCACCATCTCGGTGCCCTCCGGAAGGGTGACCACGCCGGTGACGTCGGTGGTGCGGAAATAAAACT
>JBQTKG010000047.1:0-7858 GCA_052386315.1 Hyphomicrobiales bacterium | reverse complement strand
TACCCGCTCGCCGCTTTCCTGGCGCGTCGCGCCGCGACGACCTCGCCGAACAATCCGATAATCCGGTCGATCTCGGCAAAACTATGCGCCGCCGAGACCGAGCAGCGCAGGAGGCAGAGCTTGTTGGGCGTGCCCGGCGGCAGCGCGATATTGACATAGACGCCGGCCTCGAGCAGCGCGTTCCACATGGCGATGGTCGACGGCTCGTCGGCGCATTTGACGGCGATCACCGGGCTTACCCTGTCGCAGCCCATGTCGAGGCCCAAGCCCTTGAAGCCGCCGAACAGCCGCTCCGAATTGGCCCGCAGCCTTTCGCGGCGCTCCGGCTCGGCGGCGAGTTTCCTGACCGCCGCCAGCGAGGTGGCGATCGAGGCGGGCGAGCCCGACGCCGTGAACATATAGGGCCGCATGGCAAAGCGCAGCGTCTCGAACAGTGGATGGTTGCCGGCTCCGAAGCCGCCGATGGCGCCCACGCTTTTCGAGAAGGTGCCGACCACGAAATCGACCTCGTCCTCGAGCCCCGCTTCGTCGGCAAGACCGCGGCCATGGGGTCCGAGCACGCCGAAGGAATGCGCCTCGTCGGCGAGAAGCTGGAAGCCGCGCTTCTTCTTCACTTCGACGAAATCGGCCAGCGGCACCCTATCGCCCATCATCGAATAGATGCCTTCCAAGACGACGAGCCGGCCGCCCTCCTCGCCCTCCGAGCGCGCCAGCCGCTTGTCGAGATCGCCGGCGTCGTTGTGACGGAAGCGCACCAATTTGGCCCCCGACAGCGTGCAGCCGTCATAGATCGAGGAATGCGAATCGGCGTCCAGATAGATCGTGTCCTTGGGCCCGGCGAGACCCGCCAGCATGCCGAGATTGGCCTGATAGCCGGTGGTGAAGACGATGCAGTGCCTGCGGTTGAGGAATCTGGCGAGCTCCGCTTCCAGCTCCCTGTGCAGGCGATAAGTGCCGTTGGCGATGCGCGAGCCGGTGGTGCCGGTGCCGAATTCCGCCATCGCCTGCCGGCCCGTCTCGATGCAATCGGCGTCGAAGGTTAGCCCCATGTAATTGTTGGTGCCGGCGAGAATGGTTTCGCGGCCGTTGATGATGGCCCTTGTGGGCGACAGGATTTGCTCGTTGGTGAGCCCCACCGCATTGGCGCCCGCCGCCATGATGCGGGCGTGACGCTCTGCGATGCTCCGGTGCTTCTCCAGAAGATCGGTCATGGCCGGGCCTTCTTCACCCGCACTTCAACCACCAGGGCGAGCTCGGCGATGGTGCGGGTCTCGGACAGCATGTTAAGCGGAATTTCGATGTCGAAGCGGTCCTCCACCTCCATGACGAAATCCATCACCGTCACCGAATCGATGTTGAGGTCGGTGGAAATATCGGTCTCGGGCTTGAGGCTGGTGCCGTTCGTGTTGAATGGCTCAAGCAGTTCGCAGATTTGCGCGATGGTGTCGGTCATGCCTTGGTCTCTTCCGTATCGCTGGTCCGCCTTCTATCGGGACCGCGCCCGGGCGGCAACCACCCCTCGCGGCGGTACCATTCGACGGTCCGCGCAAACCCCGCCTCGAATCCCACCGGATCGGCGAGCGGCAGGCCCGGCCCGCGGGCCACCCAGTCGTCGTGATAGAGTTCGGCGATCTTGCCGGGGGTCACCATGGCGGGCTTGCCGGTGAGACGCGAAATTCCAACCGCCCCCGCCGCCGCCAGCGCCGGCACGAATCTGGGCAGAAAGACGGGACGGATCGAAATTCCTTCCGCCCGCTGCGCGGCGGCGATGAGATCGGCCCAGCTATAACCGCCCGGCGTCCCGTCGTTCAGTTCAAAGCAACCGCGCGTCTCGCTCTCCGCCGCATCGGCGATGGTGCGCGCCAGGTCTTCCACATGCATGAGCGAGAAGCGCGCTTCGCGCCGCCCGGGGATCACGGCGATGGGCCGCGTCAGTGCCGCGATCAGCGGCAGCGTGCCGCGGTCTCCCGGCCCATAGACCACCGGCGGCCGCAGGATGATCGCATTGAGCAGGGCCATTCCCGTCTCGAACACGCCTTCCGCCGCGCGCTTGCTGGCGGCATAGGCCGAAAGCTGTGGCTGGCGCGCCGCGAGCGATGAGACATGGACGAAGCGCTTAACCCCCGCCCGCGCCGCCGCCGCCGCCACGGCCACGGTGCCCCGTTCGTTGACGGTAAAATAATCGCGGCCGCGCACCGCCACGATGGCGCCCGCCACATGCACCACCGCATCCGCCCCGCGCACCAGGAGATCGAGTGCTGCCGCATTGCCAAGGTCGCCTTCGACGATGCGGACGTCGCCGGTGAGCCTGGCTCGCGCCGGATCGCGCACCAGCGCCACCAGCCGGTGCCCGCGTTTGAGGAGTTCGGCTACGGCATGGCCTCCGGCAAAGCCGGTGGCGCCGGTGATGGCGATCGTCTTGCCCATGCTGCCTTTCGCTTCGGCTCCCCCTCCCCCTTGTGGGGAGGGCTAGGGGTGGGGGTCTGGTGGTGACGCCGGAGCGGCCCCCACCCTTAATCCCTCCCCACAAGGGGGAGGGAAACTTCGCTTACTGATTCATACCGCGATCATCTCGCCCGCGCCGTGAAGACTTACTGGGCGGCTTCCAGAAAAGTCCCTGGCGCCATTTCGGCGATCTCGCCCGCCAGATATTTCTGCTTGGCGTTGGCCCGCGACAGCTTGCCCGAAGAAGTGAAGGGCAGGCTCTTGGGCGGCACCAGCACCACGCTGCACTCGACGCCGGCGCTGTGATGCACCACGCCCGCCACCTTGCGGCGCAACTCGTCCATCGCGGCGGCATCGGCGAGGCGGCATTGCACCAGCACCACCACATCGTCGTCGCCATCCTCGCCTTCGACCGCGAAGGCCGCAACATCGCCCGAACGCAAGGGTTCGATCTGTTCCGCCGCCCATTCGATGTCCTGCGGCCAGATATTGCGGCCATTGTGCAGGATCAGGTCGTTGAGCCGCCCGGTGATGACGATTTCGCCGTCCAGCCAATAGCCCATGTCGCCGGTATCGAGCCAGCCGCCGTCGCCCATGACGGCATGGGTCGCCGCGTCGTTTTGGTAATAGCCGGCCATCAGGCTCGGGCCGGTCACGAAGATGCGGCCGATCTCGCGCTCGCCGAGCCCCTGCCCGTCATCGCCGCGGATAACCACGTCGTGACCGGGCAAGGGCCTTCCGCACACCACGAAGCTGCGCACTCTGTCCGGTGCCGCGCCGGGCTTGGCCGGAACCGCCCGGCGTCCCGTCTTGTAGGCTTCGCGGTCGATGGTATCGATGCGGACCGGCTTCTCCACGTCGGTCATGGCGATGGCGAGGGTGGTTTCCGCCATGCCGTAGCTCGGGATGAAGGCTTTGGCGTCGAAACCCGACGGCGCCAGCGCCGTGGCGAACTGGTCGAGCACGTCGGCGCGCACCATGTCGCCGCCGATGCCGGCCGCCCGCAGATTGCTGAGATCGAGAGATGCGGCTCCGCCGTTGATGCGCCGGCCCGCGAGGTCGTAGCCGAAGCTCGGCGAATAGCAGATCGTCGAGCGGTTCTCCGACATCAGCTTCAGCCACAGGGCGGGGCGCCGGGCGAAGGAAGGTGTCGCCAGATAATCGACCGTCACCTGCCCCATCATCGGCGCCAGGCAGAAGCCGACGAGGCCCATGTCATGGTAGAGCGGCAGCCACGAGAAGGCGCGGTCGCCCGGCCTTATGCGCAGGCCGTCGCGCAGAATGCCGCTTGTGTTGGCGGCGATCGCCCTCTGGGTGATCAAGACACCTTTGGGATCGGAGGTCGATCCCGACGAATATTGGATATAGGCGGTTTCATCGGCGCGGAACGGTTCGAGTTTGACCGCCGATTGCGGCTGGGCCTGCAGGGCGGCATGGGTCATGACCTTCGCCACGCCCGCCGCCGCGGCGGCTTTGCCTATATAGGCTTCGAGATCCTCCGAAGCGATCGCGGCGCAGGCGCGCGCCGCCTTCAGCATGCCCGCCACTCGCTCGATATAGGCTTCCTTGCCGGCGATATACATGGTGTAGGGAAGCGGGCATGGAACAAGGCCCGCATACTGGCAGGCGAAGAACACGCCCATGAACTCCGGTCCGGTTTCGGCGACGATCGCCACCCGGTCGCCGCGCTTGAGGCCGAGGGAGAGGAGCTTGCGCGCCGTGGCCAGCCCCAGCTTGCGCAGTGCCGAATAGGGCAGCACGTGCTGAAGGCTGCCGCGCGCCGAATAAAAGTTAAAGCCGGTCACGCCCTGCGCGGCATAGTCCAGCCCGCTCGCCAGGGTGTCGAATTCGGCGAGCCGCTGCGTTAAGTCCCGGTTGGCCCGCGGCGTTCGCGAAACCTCTCCGGCGGCGGCTGCCTCACGCCGCGCCGCATGTCCCATCATTCCAAGAACCCCACTATTGCGTTGATTGTTCTTGCGCGTCCCAACCCGGGACCTTGGCCCCGTGAATTGGGCCCATGCCTACCAACCCGTCCAAACAAGGTTAAATCAAATGGTGTTGCAGAATGTAACGGCCGCCAGGGCCATCAAAATTTTAATATTCCCAACAGGATAGCGAGGATTAACAAGATCGGGATGGCGAGCCCGAAGCCGCTAAGCCCGGCCACAATGAGGGAACCGGCGGAGAATCCGATCCGCTGCCCGGCCGGCGGCGTTGCCGCCATCTGGCGTTGGCGGGCAATGATCCGATGCGCCATATGGTGTTTGAGCCGTTCCGCCATCTCGCGCCGGGCGGCGGTTTCGAGGAGGATATCGCGGCCGGCCTGATTATCCTGCACCAGCCGGTAGGTCCGGTAATCCGGCTCCATCACCACGAACGTGATGAGATCGATCCACAATTTCGGCGGCTCGCCCGGCGCCAGTGCCAGATCGAACAACTGTCTCGCTTCCTGGGAATGGGCGATGACGGCGGCGATCTCGTCCTTGAGCACCTGCAGCCGCAGCGATTTCGCATCCTTGATGCCGAGCACGGCTTCATGATGCGCCGCCTCCGTCAGCCGCGCCTGGCGCAAGGCCTCGTCGAATGTGTTTGCCGGTCCCATTGCCGCTGCGGCTTCCGCCACGTACTGACGTCCCTCAATCCATGCCCTGTGCCGGAATGAGCCAGGCCGGAGCCCGGTTCCATCACCTTTGGCTGCGCTGCACGAACAATGCCAGGCTGGAATTTGATGAGTCTAAACAAAGGTGTCCAAGTGCCGCCATGGCTATTTTTATCCACATCGGTACTTGGCAATGTCCAGCCCGATGTGTATATAAATGACCATGAAGATCGAGTGCGACAGCCGGAAGATCGTTGCGCGGCTGAAGCGCGACGGCTTTGAGTTGATTGCCGTGAAAGGTTCGCACCACAAATTCAGAAAGGCGGGAACGACGATCATCGTGCCCCATCCCAAGAAGGACTTGCCGGTCGGCACGGCCAGACGGATCGCCAAGATGGCGGGATGGATTTGATGAGCACCGTCAAGAAGGAGACCGTAATGCGCTATTATATCGCTGTCGTTCACAAGGATGAGAAGTCCGCTTTCGGCATGCACTTTCCCGATGTGCCGGGCTGCTTCGCGGCGGCGGATACGATGGAGGATGTCGTATCCAAGGGGATCGAGGCTTTGCGTCTCTATGCCGAGGACACCGAACTCCCGGCGCCGCGGCCGATCGAGCAGGTGAGAAAAGACAAGGGCGTGGCGCCCGAACTCTCCCACGGCGCCTTCCTGATTGCGGTTCCTCTCATCGAAGACGATGCCCGGGTGGTGCGCGCTAACATCACCATGGAGAGCGGCATGATGCGCGCCGTGGATGCGGCCGCTAAGGCACGGGGATTGACGCGATCAGCATTCCTCGCCCAGGCCGCGAGACGGGCGATCGAGCGGTAGCGGGGATGTCTACTCGCGCCAAAACGGCCGCGTCACCAGCGCCACGATATCGCGGTCGCGGCGTCCTTCGACGCCGATCGGCATATCCGGGCTTCGCACCGTGCCGCTGCGGCTGCCGAACAGCCGGTCCCACACCGACAGAAGCGTCGAGTAGTTGGAATCCGTATCGGCGCGGATCGCATGGTGATGCACCCAGTGGATCGAGGGCGTGACCACGATGAAGGACAAGGGCCGTTCGAGCCGCGAAGGCAGCCGCACATTGGAATGATGGAACATCGTCACCAGCGCGATCAGCGTCTCGAACACCACGACATGCTTAAGCGGCACGCCGAGCAGGAAGATCACCGCCGCCCGCAGCAGCGACGACAAGAACACCTCGCCGAAATGGAAGCGCAGCGCCGATGAGGCGTCGAGGGACTCGTCGAGATGGTGGATTTCGTGGAAACGCCACAAGAACGGCAGCTCGTGATTGGCGCGGTGCCACCAATAGATCCAGCAATCGAGAATGACGAGGTCAAGCGCCAGCCCCGCCCATCCGCTCCACCAGCCGGGCCGCCAGTCGAGCCCCCATTGCGCCGCGAAGGCCGAGACCGGTACCACCACCGCGAAGGACAGGATGGCGTTGAGGCCGGCGAGCGAGAAGTTGCGGAGAAGCCGGCGCAATCCGCCGAGCCCGCGGGCCACCGGAAACACCCGCTCGACAATGAGAAACGCCACCAGCACCGCGAGGGCGAAGCCGCCCTTCGACTGCAGGAAGATTGCGATCCGGTCCATCAATCCTCGTCCGTGCGCACGAGCGGGCGCCGGGGTGCGGCCCGCCGCAGGATGAAACCGGCAACCAGCGGCATCAGCAGCGACAGGCCGACATAGCGCGCGATCTGATGGGCGCCCACATAGGCCGGATCGAGATCGAGCGCAAAGGCCATGACGATCATGGCATCGAGGCCGCCCGGCGAGAAGGCAAGCAGCGTCAGCGCAAAGGGAAGTCCGGCAGCGAGGCTTGCAAGCCCGGCGCCGGCCGCGGCAATCGCCAGCGCCAGCAGGAACCCGATGAAACCCTCGCCCAGCGCCTCGCGGAACTCCGCCAGGCGGAAACCGGCGAAACGGGCGGCGATCATCACGCCGAGCACCACATTGGCGGGAATGAGGATGCCGGCCGGTGCCGTCCCCTGCACGAAACCTGAAAGTTCGAGCGCCGCGGCGGTGAGCGTCGGCCCCAGCAAGAGGCCTGCCGGCACCTTGAGGCGCTCGAACAGAAAACCGGCAACGCTCGCCAGGACGACAAGCAAAACGATGCCGGAAAAATCGCCGATCGTCTGCTGCGGCGCGGTGCCGGCACCGGGCGACAACCACGCGATCAGCGCCGGCAAAGCTGCGATCAGGAAGAACAGCCTGATGCATTGCGAGATTGCGACGCGGCGCATATCGGCCTTGGCCTCATCGGCCAACAGCAGCACCAGCGACAATGCCCCGGGCAGGCTGGCGAACAGTGCGGTTGCCGCATCGCGCTTGCCAACCCGCATGTAGAACTGCATGCCGGCCCAGGTGACGGCAATCACCGTAAGTCCGAGAAAGCCGATGCTCAGCGGCCATTGCGCGGCGCGCTCGACGGTCGCCCAGGTGACACTGGTTCCGGTCTGGATGCCAAGAAAGATGAAGGCGGCGGCGCGCAGCCAATCCGGCATGGCGATGGCGGCGCCCGCGAACACCGCGACGACCGCCGCGATCATGCTGCCGGCCAGCCACGGCGCCGGCATCCCCGCCAGCCAGAACAGCGCTCCGCCCGCCGCCCCGATGAGAAGTCCTCTGCTAACAGCTATCAAGTCCGCTCCCCAACTCCGTCATCCCGGCGAAAACCGCTATCGGATTCACACATCTTTGCGCGTTTGATATCGTTGATTTTGCTATCAAAATACTGTCATCCCGGCGAAAGCCGGGACCCATTGAACGATGTCCTGCGGCAGACTGCGGGCCGAAAGCGCT
>JBQTKG010000046.1:0-20121 GCA_052386315.1 Hyphomicrobiales bacterium | reverse complement strand
TGACGCTGCGCTCCTGGCGCGAAGGCACCGTCGTCACCATCGAAGTCAAGGACAATGGACCGGGCGTTCCAGAGCGCATACGCCACAAGCTGTTTGAGGCCTTCCAGAGTGCTGGCTCGGGCGGCACGGGCCTGGGCCTTGCCATCGCCGCGGAACTGGTGCGCGCCCATGGCGGTGACGTCAAACTCCACTCGACGGGCCCCGAGGGCACATGTTTCACCGTTACGGTTCCCGATACGGTCGCCGAACTGCGCGCCGGAAGGCGGGGCGAGCGTCAGCCCGCTTAGGCATAAGCCGCGAGTGCTTGACGGCGCGGGCGCTTCAATGTCTAAACAGCCGCAGGGACTCATCCACAGGAGACAACCGACACTTGAGCATGCCACCAAGGAGGCCACTTGCAAGCCGCGGAGCCGCCCCACCGCAGAAGGAAGAAGGACACAGGATCAACCACCGTATCGATGCCCGCGAAGTGCGCCTGATCGGCGCCGATGGCCAGAATGCCGGTGTGGTACCCATTCGCCAGGCCATGATGATGGCGGAGGAAGCCGGCCTCGATCTCGTCGAAGTCTCCCCCGACGCCAAGCCGCCGGTCGCCAAGATTCTCGACTATGGCAAATTCAAATATCAGGAACAGAAAAAGGCCAACGAGGCCCGCAAGAATCAGAAGGTGATCGAGATCAAGGAGATCAAGATGCGCCCGATGATCGACGACCACGATTACGACGTGAAGATGAAGGCGATCAAACGCTTCTTCGAGGAAGGCGACAAGGTGAAGATCACGTTGCGGTTCCGTGGCCGCGAGATGGCCCACCAGGAACTGGGCCAGCAGCTCCTCGACCGGGTGAAGAAGGATACCGGCGAGATCGCCAAGGTCGAATCGGAGCCAAGGTTCGAGGGCCGGCAGATTGTCATGGTGCTGGCGCCTCGCTGACAATTAGCTGACGGGCACGTTCACCCATCTGTCAGACCTATGGGAGTATGTTTGCAAGGTGTAATAAGACAGTCCGCAACTTGTGCGCTTGGGTGATCGCTGCGCGGCTTGTGTGATGCGTCCGGAGTTGAGACATAAGACCATGATTTATATCATATATTTTCTGTCGCTTTGGCTGATGGACACAACCATTGCGGGCCCTCAACCGGGCTTTGTCCGCGGCAGCGGCAATAACGGTTACCGTAAGTTGAAGGGCTAGACATATGTCCGACACTTCCATGCTTAACCGACGCAAGGCGCTGGCCCGGATCAGCGCCCTTGCCCTTGCCGCCTATGTCGTTCCCACCGTCCTGACTATCAGCGAGGCGAATGCCAGTGCTGGAGATGGCGGGGGCGGGAGCGGCGGCGGGGGCGGGGGTGGAGATGGCGGCGGCGACTCCTCCGGCGGCGGTGATAGTTCCGGCGGCGGCGACGCTTCCGGCGGCAGGGATGACGATAACAACAGCGGCAAGGATGACGAAAGCAAGAAAGCCAGGGAGGCAGTCAAGGGCGGCCACGCCGCATCGCTGAAGGAAGTCCTGACCATTGTAAGCAAGCAGTACAAGGGTGAAGTCGTCCGGGTGCGCTTGACCGGGTCGGGCAAGAACCTGACCTATCTAATCCGCTTGATCGATCCGCAGAACCGGCTCCTTGAAATCCGCGTCAGTGCAGTCTCGCGCCGGATTCTGGCAGCGAAAGGAGTCTGATGCGGATATTGGTCGCCGAGGATGAAGCGCGCATTGCCGCCGACATCGCCGAGGCGATCAATTCCGGCGGCTTCATTGCCGAGACATCGATGGACGGGGAAGATGCCTGGTTCCGCGGCGGTACCGAGAACTACGCGGCCATCGTACTCGACCTCGGGCTGCCGAAGCTCGACGGCATCACCGTCCTCAAGCGCTGGCGGCAGGAAGGTGTCGCTACACCGGTTCTTGTGCTGACCGCGCGGGGCGCCTGGAGCGACCGCGTCGACGGCATCGATGCCGGCGCCGACGATTACCTGGCAAAGCCGTTCCGCATGGAAGAACTGATGGCGCGCCTCAGGGCGCTGGTGCGGCGCTCGTCGGGCCGGGCGCAGCCGTCGATCGCGGTGGCCAATGTGACACTCGATCCGCGTACCAGGCAGGTGAGTGTTGCAGGTATCCCGGTCAATCTCACGCCGTTAGAGTTCCGGCTGGTGAACTACTTGTTCCATCATCGCGGCCGCGTCATCTCGCAAACCGAACTCAGCGAGAATCTTTACTCCCACGACAACGAACGCGACTCCAATGCCATCGAGGCGCTGATCGGCCGCCTGCGCAAAAAGCTCAAGGCCGACGTCATCGAAACGCGGCGCGGCTTCGGTTATATCGTGTCCGCCGAGGCGGCATGAGCGGCGGATCGCTGCGGCTCAGACTGCTGGCCGCCGCCGCAATCTCGATCGCCGTCGCCCTCTTCCTCGCCGGTCTGGCACTGGTTCAACTCTTCGAGCAGCAAGTGCGCGACCGGGTCCTCTACGAACTCAACAATGACCTCCTGCAACTCGCGGGCGCCATAGAAGTGGCAACCGGTGGCGGCGTCAGCGTTGGACGGCGGCTGGCCGATCCGCGTTTCGAGGAGCCCTATGGCGGACGCTATTGGCGGATTGATTTCGCTTCTCCCGGCGAAGTGGCGCCGCAGGAGCCGCTGCGGTCAAGGTCCCTGTGGGATGCCGATCTCGACCCGGCGAAGCCGCTGCAGGGGCCCGGCGGCGAGCGCCTGGTTGAGGTCAAGCGGCAGATCAAGGTCGCGGCCAAGGACAAGGAATTGCCTTTGTGGCTGACAGTCGCGGCGAATGAGGATGAGGTCAATGTTCCGCTGGTCCGGTTTCGCAATCAACTGATCCTGTCTCTGTCGCTGATCGGGGCCGCCCTTACGCTTGCCGCCTGGGTTCAGGTGTCCGTCGGGCTGAGCCCGCTGGTGACGCTGCGCCGGCAGCTCGCCGCCATACGTGGCGGTCAATCGCAGCATTTGTCGGGCGATTTTCCCACCGAGTTGGCGCCGCTGGTCGACGAACTCAACGACGTGCTCGACATGCGCGAGAAATCGCTCGAGCGGGCACGCCGCCGGGCCGGCGATCTGGCGCACGGTCTCAATACCCCGCTGACGGTGCTCTCGGCCATTGCCCGCGATATCCGCAAGCGCAAACTGGTCAAACAATCCGAGGAGATCGAGGAACAGGCCGATGCCATGCGCGGCCATGTCGAGCGGGCGCTGGCGCAGGCCCGGCTTTCAACAGGGCGGCGCCACGTCGCCACGCCCTTGCGGCCGGCCATCGAAAAGGTTGTCGCAGCTCTGGTGCGTTTGCCAAACGGCAACGAGCTGGATTGGGACCTCCAAATCCCGGCCGATGCCACGGTGCCGCTGGAGGGGGGCGACCTGACCGAACTCCTCGGCAATCTTCTCGACAATGCCCGGAAATGGGCCGAAAACCGGGTCAAAATCCACTATGAGACGCCACTGCTCAGCATCGAGGACGACGGTCCCGGGGTTCCGCAGACTGAACTCGGGCGGATCGGCGAACGCGGCCGCAGGTTCGATGAATCGAAACAGGGGTCGGGGTTGGGGCTGTCGATCGTCGAGGACATCGCCGATCTCTACGGCCTGGCCGTCACCTACGGCCGCTCCGGCCTTGGGGGTCTCAGGGTGGCGATCCGGGTCTGACTTGCATTTGCCCCCGGTTTTTGCTTAAACCCCGCCGTCCAAGCCGCCTGGCCTGTAAAGGGCATGCCATGGCGGCTTCGCTATGCTTTGAAAGGATAAGCCAAATGCCCAAGATGAAAACCAAGTCCGCCGCCAAGAAGCGGTTCAAGATGACCGCCTCCGGCAAGATCCGCGGAGGCCAGGCGGGCAAACGCCACGGCATGATCAAGCGGACCAAGAAGCAGATCCGCAACCAGCGCGGCACCACGATCCTGGCACCGGGCGATGCCCGCCTGGTCAAGATCCACATGCCCTACGCGCGCTAAGGATCGAGGAGAACAGCCATGCCGCGAGTCAAGGGAGGCACCGTCGCACGGGCCTCGCACAAGAAGATCATCAAGCAGGCGAAGGGTTATTTCAGCCGCCGCAAGAACATCTACCGGGTCGCCGTCCAGGCGGTGGAGAAGGCGGAGCAATATGCCTATCGCGACCGCCGCAACAAGAAGCGGAACTTCCGCGCCCTGTGGATCCAGCGCATCAATGCCGCCACCCGTGAGCTCGGCCTGACTTACGGCCGATTTATCCACGGGTTGGCCAAGGCCGGGATCGAGGTGGACCGCAAGGTCCTCGCCGATCTCGCCGTGCATGACGCCACCGCTTTCGCCGCTCTCGTCGAGAAGGCAAAGGCCGCGCGGTAAGGCGGTACTGCACGTCGTATTCCGGATAGCTTGGCCGGGCCAGAGGGGTGCGATATGCGCCGATGGCCCGGCTTTTTGATTTTGGGGACAGCATGAATTTGCAATCGCTCGAGCAGGACATTCTGAGAGAGGTCGCCGCCGCTCCTGATGAGGCAGCGCTGGAAGCCGTGCGCGTGGCAACGCTGGGCAAGAAGGGCTCGGTCTCCGAGCGCATGAAAGCGCTTGGCTCGATGAGTCCGGAGGAGCGCAAGGAAGCCGGTGCCGCGCTCAATCTGCTCAAGGACAAGGTTGCGGAGGCGATCGCCGCACGCAGGGCGGCGTTGCAGGAGACGGCACTCGAAGTGCGGCTCGCTTCGGAAAAAATAGATGTTACCTTGCCCGTGCGCCCGGAGCCGCGCGGCACCGTTCATCCGGTCTCACAGGTGTGGGAAGAGGTGGTGCAGATTTTCGGCGATCTCGGCTTCGCAGTGGCCGAAGGGCCGCATATCGAGGACGACTTCCATAACTTCACCGCCCTCAACATTCCCCCCGAACATCCCGCCCGGCAGGAACACGACACTTTCTATTTCAACGAGAAGCCCGACGGCACCCGCATGCTGTTGCGCACCCATACGAGCCCGGTGCAAATCCGCAGCATGCTCGCCTCGACGCCGCCCATCCGCATCATCGCGCCTGGCCGCACCTATCGCTGCGACTCGGACATGACCCATACGCCGATGTTCAACCAGATCGAGGGGCTGGCGATCGACGAGACCACCCATCTCGGCCATCTCAAATGGGTGCTGGCCGAATTCTGCAAGGCTTTCTTCGAGGTGGACGATGTCAAAATGCGTTTCCGTGCCTCGCATTTTCCCTTCACGGAGCCCTCCATGGAGGTTGACATCAACTGCTCCTGGGAAGGCGGCCAGGTGAAAATCGGCCAGGGTTCGTCATGGCTCGAAATTCTCGGCTCCGGCATGGTGCATCCCAATGTGATGAGGGCGGGCGGCATCGATCCGGAAAAATATCGGGGCTGGGCCTTCGGCATGGGCCTCGACCGCATCGCCATGCTCAAATACGGCATCCCGGATCTGCGCGCCTTCTTCGAGGCCGATCTGCGCTGGCTGCGGCATTACGGTTTCAGGGCGCTGCAAGTGCCGACGCTGCCGGGAGGCCTGTCATGAGTGTCCTCTCCCGCCTGCGGGAGAGGAAGGGGCCCCATTGCGCAGCAATGGGGCAGGTGAGGGGACGTCAGACGATGCGCGACAATGCCAAACTTTCCGCTGCCCGCCTGCTCCGCCGCAGCGACACGCTTGCCGAGAAGCGCCTCTGGGAACAATTGCGCAATCGCCAGTTGGAGGGGTTCAAGTTCGTTCGACAGGCACCGGTGGGTCCATATATCGCAGATTTCCTCTGCCGCGAACATCGGCTGGTTGTCGAAGTGGATGGCGCGACACATTCCTCCGGCGCGGAAATGGAAAGGGACTTCAACCGCACCTCGCATCTCGCGAAACTTGGCTATCGCGTCATACGGTTCCAGAACGACGAGATCGTCACCGGAATGGATCAGGTTCTCACGCTCATCCTTGAGGCTCTCACACCCCATGCCTGACACACCCCCTCACCTCCCCCCATTGCTGCGCAATGGGTCCCCTTCCTCTCCCGCGAGCGGGCGAGGATAAGAGCGGGATCGCGCCATGAAATTCACCCTCTCCTGGCTCAAGGATCATCTCGACACGGGCGCCTCGCTCGACGAGATCGTGCAGGGGCTGATCGGCGTCGGCCTCGAAGTCGAAGAGGTGGACGACAAGACCAACCTGCTCGCGCCCTTCACGGTGGCCTTCGTGCAGGAGGCGATCAAACATCCCAATGCCGACAAGCTCAGCCTGTGCAAAGTCGAGACGGAGGCCGGCATATTCCAGGTGGTGTGCGGCGCGCCCAATGCACGCACCGGCATGTTGGGCATCGTGGCGCTGCCCGGCAGCTATATTCCCGGCACCAGAATCACGCTCGAGAAGGGCGTGATCCGTGGGCAGGAAAGCCAGGCCATGTTGTTGTCGGAACGCGAACTGCTGATCTCACAGGAGCACGACGGCATCATCGAGGTCACGGGCGACTGGCCGATCGGCACGCCGGCGGTCAAGGCACTCGGCCTCGACGATCCGATGATCTATGTGAAGGTGACGCCGAACCGGCCGGACGCCCTGGGTGTGCGCGGCATTGCCCGCGATCTGGCGGCCAAGGGCGTGGGCAAGCTCAAGCCGCTCGCTGCAAAGCCCGTGCCCGGCACATTCGACTCGCCGGTCAAGGTTTCGCTCGATTTCCCCGGTGGAGACACGAAACCCTGTCCGCTCTTCGCCGGCCGTTACTTCAGGGGTGTGAAAAACGGGCCGTCACCCGAATGGCTGAAGCGGCGGCTCAGGGCCATCGGTCTGCGGCCGATTTCGGCGCTGGTCGACATCACCAATTACATCACCTTCAGCTATGGCCGGCCGCTGCATGTCTTCGATGCCGCCAAGGTCACCGGCAATATTCGCGCGCGCCTGGCGAACGAGGGCGAAAAGATCGCGGCACTGGACGGCAAGACTTATGAGCTCACATCGGCGATGACTGTAATCGCCGACGACGAATCCGCGCAAGCGATTGCCGGCATCATCGGCGGCGAAGGATCCAGTTGTTCGGACGCGACGACGGAATTGTTCCTCGAGGCCGCCTATTTCGATCCCCTGCTCACCGCCGCCACTGGCCGCAAGCTCGGCATCGCGTCGGATGCGCGCTATCGTTTCGAGCGCGGCGTCGATCCCGCCTTCACCCAAACCGGTGCGGAAATCGCCACCCGGATGATTCTCGAATTGTGCGGCGGCGAGGCTTCGCAACTCGTCGTCGCCGGCGCTGTCCCAGATACGTCACGGAGCCATACGCTGCGCGCATCGCGGGTGAAGGCGCTGGGCGGCGCCGACATTCCGCTGGCCGAACAGGTCGGCATTCTTGCCGATCTTGGTTTCAGTGTGACCGAGACGAAGGACGGCCTTTCCTGCGCAGTTCCCTCGTGGCGGCCGGATGTGATTGGCGAGACCGACCTCGTCGAGGAAGTCTGCCGCATTTACGGTCTCGACAACATCCCCTTCGCCGCCATGGACCGGGATCATCCGATCGCCAGGCCGGTGCTCAATCCCTTGCAGAAGCGCATGCTGGCTTCGCGCCGCATGCTGGCGTCGCGCGGCTTCAACGAGGCGGTCACCTGGTCCTTCATTCCGGAGGCGCAAGCAAGGCTGTTCGGCGGCGGCCAGCCGGAACTGAAGCTCGCCAATCCGATCTCCTCGGAACTGACCGACATGCGGCCTTCGCTGCTGCCCAACCTGATTGCAGCGGCGGGCCGCAACATGGCGCGCGGCTTCGCCGATTTGGCGCTCTTTGAAGTGGGCCATGCCTATGCCGGCGACCGGCCGCAGGACGAAACGCTGCGGGCCGGCGGCATCCGCCGCGGGGCCGCGGTTGCGCGCAATTGGCGGGGCGGCGCGCGGCCCGTCGATGTCTTCGATGCCAAGGCCGATGCGCTCGCCGTGCTCGAAGCGGCGGGCGCTCCAGTTGCCACTGTGCAGATCCTGGCGGGGGCGCCCTCGTGGTATCATCCCGGCCGCTCCGGCACCATCCAGATGGGGCCGCAGAACATGCTCGCGCATTTCGGCGAAATTCATCCGCGGGTGCTCGCCGCCATGGATGTCAAGGGGCCCATCGCCGGCTTCGAGGCGGTGCTGAACGCCATTCCGGCCTCCAAGTCGAAGAGCGCTACACGCCCGCCGTTGAATGTCTCGGACCTGATGCCCGTTTCGCGCGACTTCGCCTTCGTCGTCGGCGACGACATTGAGGCCGAGAAACTGGTGAAGGCGGCAAAGGGCGCCGACCGGACGTTGATCGCCGATGTCGCGGTCTTCGACCTGTTCAAGCTCGAGGGTGCCAAGAAATCGCTCGCCATTGAAGTGACACTGCAACCGCGCGACAAGACGCTGACCGACGAGGAAATCGAGGCGGTTTCGGCGAAAATCGTGGATGCGGTTCACAAGGCGACAGGCGGCAGCTTGCGAAGTTGATCGAAGCATGGAGGGTTGCGCATGGCGAGAACCGGCAAGGGTAGTGTTCAAGCCGCATTCAAGGCGCTTGCCGCCCATCGCAAATCGGGTGCACCGGGCGATCTCCGCGCCGCCTTCGCCCGCGATCCGCGGCGCTTTGCGGCCTTAACCGCCAGGCTCGACGATCTGCTCCTCGACTGGTCTAAATGCCCCGTCAACACCCGCACCATGGCGCTGCTTGCCGGTCTCGCCAAGGCTGCCGGTGTCGCCGCCAAGCGCGATCAAATGTTCGCCGGAGAAGCGATCAACATCACCGAAGGCCGCGCCGTGCTGCACACGGCCTTGCGCAACCGGTCCGGCCGGCCGGTGCCGGTCGATGGCCGCGACGTGATGCCGGATGTGAATGGTGTGCTCGATGCCATAGCCCGCTTCGCCCGCGAAGTCCGCGCCGGGAAGTTTACGGATGTAGTCAATATCGGCATCGGCGGTTCGGACCTCGGTCCCGCCATGACCACGCTGGCTCTGGCGCCCTATCACGACGGACCGCGGCTCCATTATGTGTCCAATGTCGATGGCGCCCATATCGCCGACACGCTGAAGCATCTCGATCCGGCAACCACGCTGTTTCTCATCGCGTCCAAGACCTTCACGACGATCGAGACCATGACCAATGCGCGGAGGGCCCGGAAATGGGTCGCTGGCAAACTCGGCGAAGCGGCCGTCGGCGGCCATTTCGCGGCGATTTCGACGGCTGTCGGCAAGGTCAAGGACTTTGGCATTGGTGAGGACCGCATCTTCGGTTTCTGGGACTGGGTGGGCGGGCGCTACTCGATTTGGTCGGCAATAGGGCTTCCGCTGATGATCGCGGTGGGGCCTGAAAATTTCGGTCGCTTTCTCGATGGCGGCTTCGCCATGGACGAACATTTCAGGACGGCGCCGGTTCTTAAGAACCTGCCGATGCTCATGGGACTCATCGGCGTCTGGCACCGCAATGTCTGCAAGTATCCCTCGCGCGCCATCATACCCTATGATCAACGGCTGTCGCGGCTTCCCGCCTATCTGCAGCAGCTCGACATGGAATCGAACGGCAAGCGAGTGACCAAGGCGGGCGTGCCCGCCAAGCCTGGGACCGGCCCCATCGTGTGGGGCGAGCCTGGCACCAATGGCCAGCATGCCTTCTTCCAGTTGCTGCATCAGGGAACCGATATCGTCCCCGTCGAGTTCCTGATCGCCGCCGAGCCGCATGAGCGCGGCATGGATGAGCACCATTCGCTGCTGATCGCCAATTGCCTGGCGCAATCGCAGGCGCTGATGAAAGGGCGAACCCTCAAGGAAGCCGAGGCCCAGCTTCTCGCCATGGGCAAGACGGCCACCGAAGCGAAACGGCTGGCGCCGCACCGGGTCTTTGCCGGCAACCGGCCGTCGTTCACCATCGCCTACCGCAAGCTCGATCCCTTCACCCTCGGGCGGCTCATCGCACTCTATGAGCACCGGGTCTTCGTCGAGGCGGCGATCTGGGACATCAACGCCTTCGATCAGTGGGGCGTCGAGCTCGGCAAGGAACTGGCGACGCAGTTGCAGCCCGTCGTCGATGGCAAGGCCGGCACTCAGGGGCTCGATGGCTCGACCGCGGGCCTCGTGGATTTCCTACGCGGCAAAGGTTAGAAACCCGCGGCGTCGAACTCCATCATGGTGCGGCTGCCCGCCATGATGGCCGCCAGCAGCGCGCCGGTCTCGGGCAAAATTCGTTCCATATAGAAGCGGGCGGTGCCGATCTTGGCACGGTAGAAATCGTCATCCGGCTTCGCGATCGAGATTTCCGCCATGCGGGCCCAGAGATAGCCGGTCGCGGTGAGCGCGAAGAGGCGGAGATATTCCGTGGCTGCCGCTGCCGCCTCATCGGGATTGGCGGGGCCGCGCTCGGCGATCGCCGCGGTTGCCTGCTGCAGCCGCGCCAAGGCCTTGGCGAGAGGCTCGGCGAACTCCGCCATTCCGGCATCGGTCTTCTTTGCCGCGATGAAGGCGGAGACCGGATCGAGGAAACTCCGCAGCAGCCGTCCCTGCTCCTGTGCCAGCTTGCGGCCGACGAGGTCGAGCGCCTGAATGCCGTTGCTGCCTTCGTAGATCTGGGTGACGCGGACATCGCGCACCAGCTGTTCCTGGCCGTTGGCGCGGATATAGCCGTGGCCGCCGAAAATCTGCATGCCGAGATTGGCGGCATCGCTGCCGCAATCGGTCAAGAACGCCTTCACCACCGGCGTCACCAGGGCCACGAAATCGTCGGCGTTCCGGCGAACGCTCGAATCCTTATGGCGCTCGGACACATCGAGAGCCTGCGCAGTCCACAGCGCCAGCGCCCGGCAGCCTTCCACCAGTGCTTTCTGGGTCAGAAGCATGCGGCGCACATCCGGGTGAACGATAATCGGATCGGCCGGCTTATCGGGGAATTTAGGGCCGGAGAGGGCGCGGCCCTGGAGGCGTTCACGGGCATAGGCCACGGCATTCTGATAGGAGGCCTCGGCCACCGCGAGACCCTGGATGCCGACGGCAATGCGCTCGGCGTTCATCATCGAGAACATGGCCTTGAGGCCTTGCTGCGGCTCACCGACAAGCCAGCCCTTGGCGCCGTCGAAATTCAAGACACAAGTGGCCGAAGCCTTGATGCCCATCTTGTGTTCGATGGCGCTGCAGGCGACGGTGTTGCGCTCGCCCAGTTTGCCGTCCGAATCGGCCAGGAATTTGGGAACGAGGAACAGGCTGATGCCTTTGGTGCCCCTGGGCGCATCGGGAAGCCTGGCCAGCACCAGATAGACGATGTTGGCGGTGAGATCGTGATCGCCGGCGGAAATGAACATCTTGGTGCCGGAAATCGAATAGCTGTCGTCGTTGCGGGGCGCGGCTGCGGTGCGCAGCAATCCCAGATCGGTGCCGCAATGGGGCTCCGTCAGGCACATGGAACCCGCCCATTCGCCGCTTGCCAGGCGCGGCAGATAAAGCGCCTTTTGCTCCTCGCTGCCATGGTGCAACAGCGCCACATAAGCGCCGCGCGTCAGGCCCGGATAGAGGCTGAAGGAGAGATTGGCCGCGCAGGTCATTTCCTCGACCAGCACATTGATCATGTGCGGCATGCCCTGGCCGCCGAAGGCCGGATCGCAGGTGAGCGACGGCCAGCCGCCTTCGCAGAAAATGCGGTAGGCTTCCCTGAAACCTTGCGGCGTGCGCACCGTGCCGTTTTCGAGCCGGCAACCTTCCTCGTCGCCGGAGCGGTTCAGCGGGTGAATCACGTTGGCGGAGAATTTCGCCGCCTCCTCCAGAACCGGCAGCACCACATCCGGCGTGAAGTCGGCGAAGCCCGGCAGTTTCATGTGCTCTTCCGCGCCGAAGAGCTCGTACAGGCAGAAGCGGTAATCGCGCAGCGGTGCCGCGTAGTGGGGCATGCGTTACATTCTCCTCAGCATTCCACCACATTGACGGCAAGGCCGCCGGTCGAGGTCTCCTTGTAGCGGTCGCTCATGTCGATGCCGGTCTGGCGCATGGTTTCGACGCAGTTGTCGAGAGGAACGAAATGGCGGCCGTCGCCGCGAAGCGCCAGCGATGCGGCGGTGACCGCCTTGACCGCGCCGAAGGCGTTGCGCTCGATGCAGGGCACCTGAACCAGGCCGCCAATCGGATCGCAGGTCATGCCGAGATGATGCTCAAGGGCGATCTCGGCGGCATTCTCCACCTGCTCGTTGCTGCCGCCCAATGCCGCACAGAGGCCCGCCGCCGCCATTGCGGAAGCCGACCCCACTTCGCCCTGGCAGCCCACTTCGGCGCCGGAGATCGAGGCATTGTGCTTGATGATGCCGCCCACCGCCGCGGAGGCGAGCAGCAGGGTGCGGATGCCCGCGGCATCGGCGCCGACGCAATGGTCGAGATAATAGCGGATGACCGCCGGCATGACGCCGGCCGCGCCATTGGTGGGGGCGGTGACCACCTTGCTGCCCGCCGCATTCTCCTCGTTCACCGCAATGGCATAGACCGAAAGCCAATCCATCACCCGGTGCGGCTGGATGGAATTGCCGCCCTGCTCGGCCTTGAGCTTCTGCAGGATTTCGGCGGCGCGGCGCCTGATCTTCAGTCTGCCGGGCAGCGTGCCGGTCTGGGCGAGGCCGCGGTTCATGCAGGAATTCATGGCATTCCAGATGCGGTCGAGGCCCGCATCGAGGTCGGACGCGCTCATCGTCACGGTCTCGTTGGCGCGTTTCATCTCGGTGACTGAAAGACCCGAGGCCTTGCCCATTTCCAGCATTTGGGCGGCGGTCGAGAAGGGATAGGGCACGGCGAGTTCCGGCTTGGCCTGGGGGCTGAGCCGCTCGGCCTCGGTCTGCACGAAGCCGCCGCCGATCGAATAGTAAGTCTCGGCAAGCAGCGTGTTGTTGTCGTCGTCGAGAATGCGGAACACCATGCCGTTGGAATGGCCGGGCAACGCCGGGCCCAAATCGAAGATCACGTCCTTGGCCGGATCGAAGAGAACGATGTTGCCGCTGGCAAGTTCAATACGGCCGCGCTGGGCCATGCCGGCAAGGATGGAGTCGACCCGGTCCGGATCGATGCTATCGGGCCGCTCGCCGGCAAGCCCCAGGATCACGGCGCGGTCGGTGCCGTGGCCCTTGCCGGTGAAGGCGAGCGAACCGTGCAGACGGACGGTGAGGCGCCCGGCATGGGGCAGCGACATGGCGCCCGCCGTCTCGACAAAGCGCCTTGCCGCCACCATGGGCCCCATGGTGTGGGAGCTCGACGGTCCGATGCCGATCTTGAAGAGTTCGAAAACCGAAAGAAACATGTCCGTAGCTTAGCCTGATCTGCGTCACAATCGGCAGAAAAAGACAACTGGAAGATCCAGTTGCAGATCACGGCGACCGCGGCGTTGGGCGAAAATGGTCAAGAAACGGCCTTGTGATAGCCGCCGCGCCAGAATACCAGGGGTTTTCCCTTGGGGTCGTGATCGAAGTTGATCACTTCGCCGACGAAGATCACATGGTCGCCGCCCTGGTAGGTATAGGCGGTCCTGCATTCGAAAATCGCCAGAGCGTTGGGGAGGATCGGGCAACCGGTTTCCCAGGTCTCGTAATCGATGCCATGGAATTTGTCGCCCAGCGACTTGGAAAAGCGCAGGGATAGTTCTTCCTGGCCTTCGCGCAGAACATTGACGGCGAAATGATCGCAACCGAGATAGGCCTTGAAACTATAGGCGCTGCGCGACAGGCTCCATAGCACCAGTGGCGGCTCGAGGGAGACGGAATTGAACGAGCTCGCCGTATTGCCGACAAGTTCGCCCTTGGCACCGCGGGCGGTAATGACGGTGACGCCGGTGGCGAAAGTGCCGAGGGCGGAACGGAAGGCGCGGATATCGGTGGGCTGCGGCATGGGGTGGTTTTAGCAGAACAGGGCCTCAAGACGAGGCCCTAACCAATTCCAACCAATTCCCAACCATTTGATTTCGTGGTTGAAGGGGCATAGGCTGGCGAGCCATGAACGATATCCCGCGCCCCTCGCCTTTCATACCGGCGCCCCGGGCAAGTATCATCTTGCGGCCCGGCTTAAGGACCTTGCCGGCAGGCACGGAGCGCTACCGGATCGCCGGCGGCGGATCGCTGGTAGTTCAGGTGCAGGCCGGCGATGAGGTGACGGTCACCGATATCGAGGGGCTGCAGGCCTGCGAACTGGTAACGGCGGGCACCGGCAGGCGCATCGATTCGGGGCTCCTCGGGGTGCGCGCCAATTCAAAGGCCGAAGGCCTCAAGGCGATGCTGGCCTCCGGCGGCGCCACCGCCACGGCGCTGGCCCGGCGCGGCATCGATCTGGGCCAAGCGGAAGCGTTACGCATGTTCGGGGCCGGCTCCAAGGCGGGCGCCAAGGCCTCGTTCAAGATCGCGCGCGACGGGGTGATGATTGTGGCGGCGCCAGGCGGCGTCATGGACGCGGAACAGCAGGACACGGCGACCGATCTGGAGCTGGTCATCCGTCGCGCTGTCGCGCCGGTCAGCAAGAACAAGCAGCCGCTGCCGGAGCCGCTTGCCGATCCATCGCAGGACATCCGCATCGAGGCGGCCACCGCCCAGGCCTATGTGGTGAAGGCCGGAGAATTCATCCAGGTGATCGACGTGGCCGGCCGTCAGTGCACGGATTTTCAATGCTTCTCGGCGCGCAAGCTCGACAAGGGCATCGAGAATGCGCTCGACGCCACCATCTCGCGCACCTTGACCGGCCGGAGCTATCCGGCGCCCGGCCTGCCGTCGAAGGCCTTCGGACGCGATTTCGAGCCGCTGATCGAGATCGTCCAGGACACGGTCGGCCGTCACGACGCCTTCGCCACCGCCTGCAACAGCCGCTACTACGACGACATGGGCTATCCGGGGCATGTGAACTGCAGCGAGAACTTCAACAACGCGCTGGCGCCCTACGGCATCGCCCGCCGCAAGGGTTGGGAGGCGATCAACTATTTCTACAACACCGGCATCAACGCCCATAACCAGCTCTATCTCGACGAGCCATGGTCGAGGCCCGGCGACTATGTGCTGATGCGGGCGCTGACCGATCTGGTCTGCGTCTCCTCGGCGTGTCCCGACGACATCGACGCGGCCAACGGCTGGGACCCGACCGACATCCATGTCCGCACCTATTCGTCATCCGAAAAATTCTCCAGAGCGGTGGCCAATCGCATGACACCCGACGCAGACGCCAAACTCACCCGCGAAACCGCCTTCCATCCGCGCCTGTCGCAGATGACGCGGAACTACACCGAATACCGCGGCTACTGGCTGCCCACCCGCTTCAACAACGCCAACATCATCGACGAATATTGGGCCTGCCGCGAACGCGTGGCGGTGATGGACCTGTCGCCCTTGCGCAAGTTCGAAGTGACGGGGCCCGATGCCGAGGCGCTGCTGCAATACTGCCTGACGCGCGACATCAGGAAATTGTCGCCGGGCCAGGTGGTCTACACGGCCATGTGCTACGAGCACGGCGGCATGATCGACGACGGCACCGTGTTCCGCCTGGCGCAGAACAATTTCCGCTGGATCGGCGGCGACGATTTCTCAGGCCTGTGGTTGCGCCAGCAGGCGGAAAAGATGGGCTTCGCCGCCTGGGTGCGCTCGTCGACCGACCAGATGCACAATATCGCAGTGCAGGGGCCGAAAGCCCGCGAGCTCCTCAAGGAGATCGTGTGGACGGCGCCGGCGCAAACCGCGATCGGCGAACTCGAATGGTTCCGCTTCTGCGTCGGCCGCATCGGCCATTTCGAGGGGCCGCCCATCGTTGTCTCGCGCACCGGCTATACGGGTGAGCTGGGTTATGAAATCTTCTGCCACCCAAAAGACGCGCTCGCCGTCCTCGATGCGGTTTGGCAGGCCGGGCAGAAGTACGGCATCTCGGCCCTCGGCCTCGAAGCCCTCGACATGTTGCGGATCGAGGCGGGTCTGATCTTCGCCCATTACGAATTCTCCGACCAGACCGATCCCTTCGAGGCCGGCATCGGCTTCACCGTGCCGCTCAAGTCCAAGAGCGACGATTTCATCGGCAAGGCGGCGCTGATGGAGCGCAAGGAACATCCGCGCCACCGGCTGATGGGCCTCGAGATCGAATCCAACGAATCCGTCGGGCATGGCGATTGCGTGCACATTGGGCGCGCCCAGGTGGGCGTCGTCACCAGCGGCACGCGCTCGCCCATTCTCAAGAAGAACATCGCGCTGGCCCGCATCGACGTCACCCACGCCACTGCCGGCACGGCGGTCGAGATCGGCAAGCTCGACGGCCAGCAGAAGCGCCTGCCGGCCGTCGTCACCGCTTTTCCGCATTACGACCCGAAGAAGGACCGGGTCAGGGCGTAAGAGCGCGCGCTACTTCGTCTGCAGATAGGACTCCATCGAGTCGTCGATGGCCTTGACCCATGGCGTGTGGTGCTTGGGCGACATGGTGCCGGTCATCAGCGAGCGGTAGGCGTTGTCGCGGAAACCCATGATGTTCTCCATCTTGTGGTGCTCCCATGCCATGAACGTCTTGTTGACGGCGTCAACATCGAAGCTCGGATAATCGGTGGCGGCGATCAGCTCCTTCACGTTATCGCCCTGGAACCAGATCATCTGCTCGGCGTTTTCAATCTTCTCCTCACGCTTGCGCCAGGTCCGGGAATTCTTGCGCATGGCGTCGAGCTTCGGCAGCTTGATGCGGCCCATGATCACGTCGCGTGCGTACCAGGCCTGGGCATCGAACATGTTGAAGGTATAGAACTGGTCCTGCATGCCGATAAAGAAGAGTTTCGGATTGTTCTCCCAGACCACGCCCTTATAGAGGCCGGGGGGCCAGAGGCGGTTCGCCGTCTTGAGGCGGAGATCGTCGGGCAGGAAGGGGAAATGGTGCAGGTAGCCGGTGCACAGGATGATGGCATCGACTTCCTTCGACGAGCCGTCCTTGAAATATGCGGTCCTGTTTTCGAGGCGCTGCAACAGCGGGCGCTCCTCGAAATTAGCCGGCCATTTGAAGCCCATGGGCCTGGTGCGGTAGGTGGTGGTGACGGAGCGCGCGCCATATTTCCAGCATTGCGATCCGATGTCCTCGGCCGAATAGGAGCGGCCGACGATCAGAATGTCCTTGCCCTTGAATTCCAGAGCGTCACGGAAATCATGGGCGTGCATGACGCGGCCGTTGAAAGTCTTGAGTCCCTCGAAATAGGGCACGTTGGGGGTGGAAAAATGGCCGCTTGCGCAGATCACATAGTCGAAGACTTCGGAATACATGCGGTCCTTGGCCCGGTCATGGACGGTAACGGTGAACTTCTTCGATTTCTTGTCATAGGCCACCATGCGGACGGGCGAATTGAAGCGCACCCATTTGCGCACCTTGGCCTTTTCGACGCGACCCTTGATGTAGTCCCACAGCACGGCGCGCGGCGGATAAGAGGCGATCGGCTTGCCGAAATGTTCCTCGAAGGTGTAGTCGGCGAATTCCAGGCATTCCTTGGGGCCGTTGGACCAGAGATAGCGGTACATGGAGCAGTGGACGGGCTCGCCATGTTCGTCGAGGCCGGTGCGCCAGGTGTAGTTCCACAGGCCGCCCCAATCGTCCTGCTTTTCAAAGCAGACGACTTCCGGAATCCTGGCTTTTTTCTTGGCGGCGGACTGGAACGCCCTGAGCGCGGCAAGACCGGACGGCCCGGCTCCGATGACGGCAACGCGTGTCATTGAGATTTCCCCTCCTGTAATTTCCGTTCCCCGGCTGGACGCGCAAGCAATTTGCGAATACCAATAACAACCACTATCTCACCAATTTCGTACCAATTTGTCAAAAACAATGCGCTTGCACCTGCCGGAATCTTGATGCGACAAATCAGCAACGCCGGGCTCAAGGCCCATTTTCTCGGCTGGCAATGCCGCATCCGGCAGATATCGGCCCGCGACTATGGCGGCCAGCCGTTTCCCGCCATGCGGCCCCGGGTCTCGAGCCGCAAGGGCGAAGTCATGCTTCCCGCCATGACCGTGCTGCTGGTGCAGGAAGAGCCTTCGGTCATCACCGCCTTTTTCCGCTTCCAGATTCAGAAGACGAACGAGGCCCAGAAGGCGCGCGAGGCCGGGCTCAACTACCTGGCCGGCGATTTCTATCAGCTTCCGGAATTGTTCTCCGACGAGTTGACGGCGGTGTTCGGCGCCGGGTCGGAGACGGCCGCCGCGCTGGTCAAGGCCGGGGAGGTGCTGCTCGATTTCGAGCAGTATTCCCAGAGTTTCCGCATGTTCTGCGCGGTCAGGCGGCTGCCCGCCCGGAGCCCGGCGCGCGAGGCCAGCCTGTGGCAGAGCCGGCTGTTCAATCCCAATGTCCCGAGCGATGCCGTGGTCCTGGGCTTCAAGCCAGACTGGAAGAACGCCGCGGCGCAACCAATGCCCTAGCCTTCGGCTCAGAACTTCCGGTAGGCCTTGTTGAGCTGCACCATCGGATGATTGGGCGACATCTGGAACTTGATCAGCAGTTCCCTCGCCATCATGTCGCGGTCCTGCTGGTTATTGGGCAGCTTTACATTCTTCGGAATGCGCACCCAGCCGTTGCAGTTGCGGTCGAAGATGGCGGGCTCGCCTTCCTCATAGCCCATGTGGACGTCCTCGAGCCAATTGAGGTCGTCCCAGCCCATGAACTCCATGTAGCCCTTGAGAAACGGCGTGAGCCGCATGTAGTCGGGGATCAGGTTCACATCGTAGCGGTAGCCGATGTGCTGGCCGATTTCCTTTTCGCGGCTCGAGGATAAGCCGGCCTTGTCCTTGATGAACTGGTCGACCGACTTGATCTCGGAGCCCTTGTAGCTTGTCCCTGCCATCGTCTCTCTCCGATCAATACTTGTGATAGTCGCCTTCGAGGCCGACCGTGTAGTTGGTTCCCGCCAGCGGCACCTTGCACATGGCGGAGGCCTCCATGGTGAGCGCGGCCAGATCTTCCGGTTCGAGCGAGTGGATACTGGTCTTGCCGCAGGCGCGGGCGAGCATCTGGGCTTCCATGGTGAGCGTGTGCAGGAAATTGTAGACGCGCTCGGCCGCCTTGTCGGGATCGAGGCGCTTACGCAGCACCGGATCCTGGGTTGTGATGCCGACCGGGCAGCGGCCCGTGTGGCAGTGGTAACAATAGCCCGCCTCGACGCCGATCTCGTTGGGATAGTCGGTGACGCCTTCGATATGCTTGTTGCAATTGAGCGCCATCAGCACCGAATGGCCGATGGCGATGGCATCGGCGCCGAGTGCCAGCGCCTTGGCCACGTCGCCGCCGTTCCTGATGCCGCCGGCATAGACCAGAGAGATCTCGCCCCGCTTGCCGAGCTCGTCGATGGCGCGCCGCGCTTCGCGGATCGCCGCGATGCCGGGGACGCCGGTATCTTCCGTCGCAATGTGGGGACCGGCGCCGGTACCGCCTTCCATGGCGTCGATATAGATCGAATCCGGATCGCATTTCACCGCCATGCGCACGTCGTCATAGACGCGGGCGGCGCCAAGTTTGAGCTGGATCGGAATTTCGTGATTGGTCGCCTCGCGGATTTCCTGGATTTTCAAGGCGAGATCGTCGGGACCCAGCCAGTCGGGATGGCGGGCGGGCGAGCGCTGGTCGATGCCGGCCGGAAGCGAGCGCATCTCGGCGACCTGGTCGGTCACCTTCTGGCCCATCAAATGGCCGCCCAAGCCCACCTTGCAGCCCTGGCCGATGAAGAATTCGCAGGCATCCGCCAGGCGCAGATGGTGCGGGTTGAAGCCGTAACGCGACTGGATGCACTGATAGAACCAGCGCTCGGAATAGCGCCGCTCGTCGGGGATCATGCCGCCTTCGCCGGAGCAGGTGGCGGAACCCGCCATGGTGGCGCCGCGGGCAAGCGCGATCTTCGCCTCATAGGAGAGCGCGCCGAAGGACATGCCGGTCACGTAGACCGGGATATCCAGCACCATCGGGCGCCTGGCGCGAGGTCCGATCACCGTCCTGGTCTCGCATTTCTCGCGATAGCCCTCGATGACGAAGCGGGTCAGCGTGCCGGGCAGGAAGGTGAGATCGTCCCAGTGCGGGATTTTCTTGAACAGCGAGAAGCCCCGCATGCGGTAGCGGCCGAGCTCGGACTTGATGTGGATATCGTTCATCACCTCGGGGGTGAATATCTTCGACGAGCCCAGAATGTATTTCCTGGTTTCGGCCGGGGCGCGCGATAACGCGGCCAGGCCGGTGGCCGTGCGGGCGGCGG
>JBQTKG010000045.1:0-27215 GCA_052386315.1 Hyphomicrobiales bacterium | reverse complement strand
TCGGCGTCGAACTGCATGAACTGGCGGAAGCGCCCCGGTCCCGGCTTCTCATTGCGGAATACCCAGCCCTGGCGATAGCTGCGATAGGGGGTGGGCAGGGAAAATTGGTTCTCGGCCACGAAGCGGGCCAGGGGCGCGGTCAGGTCGTAGCGCAGGGAGAGCCATTGCTCGTCGTCGTCCTGAAAGGAAAAGACGCCGGCATTGGGCCGATCCTGGTCGGGCAGGAACTTGCCAAGCGCATCGGTATATTCGACGCAGGGCTGCTCCACCGGCTCGAAGCCGTAGGATTCATAGACGACCTCGATCGTCCGCAGCATGCGTTTCAAGCCGCGGATTTCCTCCGCTCCCACGTCGCGGAAGCCCTTGGCGAGCCGGGCCTTGGGGCGCTGTTCTGTTTTTTCGGAAGCCATGTCGATCCCGCAAATTGCGATTGGCTTCTAGAGGATGGCGGCGAAAGGGGGAAGGGGCGAATAGCGAATGGCGAGTAGCGAATAGAGAAAAGCCCCCATTCGCTATTCGCTACTCACTATTCGCTACTTCGTTCACTTGTCCCGCACCACTTTCTGCATCTGCTCGCCCAGCCCGTCGATGCCAACCCGCATGGTGTCGCCGGGTTTCAGGAAGCGCTGCGGCTTCATGCCCATGCCGACGCCGGGGGGCGTTCCGGTGGTGACGATGTCGCCGGGCAGAAGGGTGAAGAACTGCGAGAGATAGGCGACGATAAAGGCCACGCCATAGACCATGGTGGCGGTGGAGCCGTCCTGCACCCTGATGCCGTTGAGATCGAGCCAGAGATGGAGCTTCTGCGGGTCCTTCACTTCATCCGCTGTCACCAGCCACGGGCCGACGGGGCCGAACGTATCGTAGGACTTGCCCTTGGTCCACTGCCCCGAGCGCTCGGCCTGGAACTCGCGTTCGGACAGATCGTTGACGGTGCAATAGCCCGCCACATGCTTCAGCGCATCCTTGCGGGCGATATTCTTGGCCCTGGTGCCGACGATGACGCCGAGCTCCACCTCCCAGTCGGATTTCTTCGACCTGGGCGGCAGCGTCACGTCGTCATTGGGGCCAGAAAGGCAGCTCACCTGCTTGGTGAAGACCACGGGCTCCGGCGGCACCTGGAGGCCGGACTCGGCGGCGTGGTCGGAATAATTGAGGCCGATGGCGATGAATTTCTGCGGATTGGCGATGCAGGGGCCGATGCGGGGAGTGCCGCGCACCAGGTTGAGCGATTCGGGCTTGATCTTGGCGAGCCGCGCCAGGCCCTTGGGCGAAATCGTCTCGCCCGTCACATCGGCGATGACGTGGGATAGATCGCGAATCCTGCCGTCCTTGTCGAGAAGGCCGGGCTTCTCCTTGCCCTTCGGCCCATAGCGCAGAAGCTTCATGCCCAGTCCCCCGCGAGCGCCACCGCCGCCTACATCTTGGTCTTGAGCCAGGCGATCAGGTCGGCGCGGTCTTCCGGCTTCTTGAGGCCGGGAAAGGCCATCTTGCCCTTGGGCGCCATGGCCTTCGGGTTTTCCAGATATTTGTCGAGATTGGCATCGTCCCAGACGGTGCCGGCCTCACCCAAGGCCATCAGATCGGCGGAATATTTGTAGCCCTCAACCGTTGCCGCCTTGCGGTCCACGATAGCCTTGAGATGGGGGCCGGTCTTGTTGGTCTCGGCATCGGCCGTGTGGCAGGCCAGGCATTTCTTGAAGACTTTTTCGCCCTTGGCCACATCGCCCTCGGCCATGACGGGCACGGCCGCCAGAGACAGCAATATGGCGGACACATAGAGGGATTTCGGCATTGTCACGCTCCGCTGATCGACTTGATTGCCCGATCGACTATATTGGCAGTATCAGTGACCGTACTTAAGCCGATATTCCTGCCCGCAATCAAGGTGCGACATTAATGCTCACCATGCCGATCCCCGACGCCGCGGCAATCGCCCGAAGGGCGGAGCTGGCGGCGGCGCTGCGCCGCATCGTGCCGGGCGAGGGGGTGATCGAGACGCAAGCCGAGATGCGCGCCTATGAGACGGACGGCCTCACCGCCTACCGGCAGATGCCGCTGGTCGTGGTTCTCCCTGAGACCACGGAACAGGTGTCGCGGGTGTTGCGCCATTGCCATGAACGGGCGATCAAGGTGGTGCCGCGCGGAGCGGGAACCTCGCTGTCGGGCGGCGCCCTGCCCTTGGCCGACGGCGTGCTGCTCGGCCTCGGCAAGTTCAAGAAGATTGTCGACATCGACTACGACAACCGCTGCGTGACCGTGCAGCCGGGGGTGACCAATCTGGCGATCAGCGATGCGGTCGCCGGGCGCGGCTTCTATTACGCTCCCGATCCCTCCTCGCAGATCGCCTGCTCGATCGGCGGCAATGTGGCGGAGAATTCCGGCGGCGTGCATTGCCTCAAATACGGCCTCACCACCAACAATGTGCTGGGGATCGAGATGGTGCTGATCGGCGGCGAAATCGTCCGCCTCGGCGGCAAGCATCTCGACAGCGCGGGCTACGATCTCCTCGGCCTGATGACCGGTTCCGAAGGCCTGCTCGCCGTCATCACCGAAGTCACGGTGCGCATTCTGCCGAAACCCGAGACGGCGCGCGCCGTGCTCCTGGGATTTCCCTCGAACGAGAGCGCCGGCCAATGCGTGGCCGACATCATCTCGGCCGGCATCATTCCGGGCGGCATGGAAATGATGGACCGGCCGGCCATTCATGCGGTGGAGGACTTCGTCCATGCCGGCTATCCGCTCGACGTCGAGGCTCTGCTCATCGTCGAGCTTGACGGACCCGCCGCCGAGGTCGGCCGGCTGATCGAACGGGTCTCGGCGATCGCCAGGAAAAACCAGGCGGCCACCATCCGCGCTTCCAATTCCGAGCAGGAGCGGCTGCTGTTCTGGGCCGGGCGCAAGGCGGCGTTTCCGGCGGTGGGCCGCATCTCGCCCGACTATCTGTGCATGGACGGCACCATTCCAAGGAAGCGCCTGCCGGAGGTGCTGACCGGCATGGCGGCGCTGTCGCGCCAATATGGCTTGCGCGTCGCCAATGTCTTCCATGCCGGCGACGGCAATCTGCATCCGCTCATTCTCTATGACGCCAACGACGCCGGCGAACTCGACCGCGCGGAGAAATTCGGCGCCGACATTCTCAGGCTCTGCGTCAAGGTCGGCGGCGTGCTCACCGGCGAGCATGGCGTCGGCATCGAAAAGCGCGATCTGATGCCGGAAATGTTCTCCGAGTCCGAACTCAACCAGCAGCAGCGGGTCAAATGCGCTTTCGATGACAAGGGCCTGCTCAATCCCGGCAAGGTGTTTCCGACACTGCACCGCTGCGCCGAACTCGGCCGCATGCATGTGAAGGGAGGCGCATTGCCGTTCCCCGGCATTCCGAGATTCTGATGACGGAGGTGCTGAAGCCAGCGACGGAAGCTGAACTGTGCGAAGCGATCGCCGATGCCGCGGCCTCAGGGCGGCCGCTGGAACTGATCGGGACGGGCAGCAAGCGCGGTTTCGGCCGCCCCATGCAGACGGCGGCGACGCTCGATCTTTCGGGCTTTTCCGGCGTCCAGCTCTATGAGCCCGAGGAACTCATTGTGGAGGCGGGGGCCGGCACGCCGCTCGCCGAGATCGAAAAGGCGGTCGCTGCCCGGGGCCAGCAGCTTGCCTTCGAGCCGCCCGGCGGCGGAACGATTGGCGGCACGATCTCCTGTAATCTGTCGGGGCCGCGCCGCATCAAGGCGGGGGCGGCGCGCGATCATGTACTGGGCATGCGCGGTGTGACCGGCCGGGGCGATATCTTCAAGGCGGGGGCGCGGGTGATGAAGAATGTCACCGGCTACGATTTGCCGAAATTGCTGACCGGTTCCTATGGCACGCTCGCCGCGCTTACCTCCGTTACCATCAAGGTGCTGCCGAAACCGGAGACGGAGGAAACCCTGGCGATCTCCGGTCTCGACGAGATGTCCGCGGTCCGCGCCATGAGCCTTGCCCTGCAATCGCCTTGCGAGGTGTCGGGTGCCGCGCATCTGCCGGGTGCGCCACCCATGACGCTCCTGCGTCTCGAAGGCATTGCGCCATCGGTTGCCTACCGGCGCGACAAGCTCGCCTCCCTGCTCAAGGAATTCGGCGCGGCCGGGACATTGCCGGAGAAACAATCAAAAAAGCAGTGGCGGGCGATCCGCGATGTCTCGCCCTTGGCCGCGCGGCCGGGGCGCTGTCTGTGGCGGATTTCGGTGGCGCCTTCGGACGGCCCCAGGGTAACGCAAAAGATCTCCGCAAGCGCCGACGCCCGATGGTTCTACGACTGGGGCGGCGGCCTCGTCTGGCTCGACGTTCCGTCCACTGACGATGCCGCCGAAGCGGTCGTGCGGGGCGCTGTCGTCCCGGGCCATGCCACACTGATCCGCGCCCCCGATCCGGTGCGCGCCGCCGTGCCGGTGTTCCAGCCGCAGGAGACGGCCTTGGCCGCCCTCACGCGGCGCGTCAAGCAGGCCTTCGATCCGGCCCAAATCCTCAATCCCGGCCGCATGTATCGGGGGGTGTGATCGATGCAGACCGCCTTCACCGCCGGACAGTTGCAAGACCCGCACATCGCCGAGGCCAATGGCATCCTGCGCACATGCGTGCATTGCGGCTTCTGCCTTGCCACCTGCCCCACCTATGTGCTGCTCGGCGACGAGCTCGACAGTCCGCGCGGCCGCATCTATCTGATCAAGAACATGCTGGAGAAGGGCGAGGCCGCCCGGCCCGAAACCGTCAAGCATATCGACCGCTGCCTGTCCTGCCTCGCCTGCATGACCACCTGCCCATCGGGCGTCCATTACATGCACCTGATCGACCAGGCCCGCGTTCATGTGGAGGAAACCTACCGGCGGCCGTTCGTGGAGCGCATGCTGCGCAATCTCCTGGCCTTTACCATGCCGAGGCCCGGCCTGTTCCGCCTGTCGCTGCTTGCGGCAAGGCTGGGGCGGCCCCTGGCGCCGGTCTTCTCGGCAATCGGAGGCGACAGGATCGCCTCGCTTCTCAGGCTGGTGCCGAAACGCCTCGCACCGCCGCAGGCCCTCGGCGCGCCCGGCACCTACGCGGCGGAGGGTGTGAGGCGCGGCCGGGTGGCACTGCTCATGGGCTGCGTGCAGAGCGTGCTCGAGCCGTCGATCAATGCCGCCGCCATCCGCCTTCTCACCCGCTCGGGCTTCGAGGTGGTGGTTTCGGGCGAAGAGGCCTGCTGTGGTTCGCTCACCCATCACATGGGCAAGGAGCAGGACGCGCTGGCCCGGGCCCGGCGCTCGATCGATCAGTGGGAGAAGGCCGAGGTCGATGCCGTGGTGATCACCGCCTCGGGCTGCGGCACGACGATCAAGGATTACGGCCATTTGCTCAGACTCGATCCCGCCTATGCGGAAAAGTCGAAGCGCATCTCGTCGATCGCCAGGGACATCAGCGAATTTCTTGGCGGTGCCGGCCTGCCGGAGGTCAAGGCGCCGCGGCCCATGCGGGTTGCTTATCACTCCGCCTGTTCCCTGCAGCACGGCCAGAATATCAAGACGGTGCCGCAAGCGCTGTTGCGCCATGCCGGCTTCGAGGTCGCCGAAGTGCCGGAAGGCCATATCTGCTGCGGTTCGGCCGGCACCTATAACATCCTGCAGCCGGCCATCGCCGCGAAGTTGCGGGACCGCAAGATCGCCAATATCGAGTCCACAAGGCCGGATGCGATCGCCACCGGCAATATCGGCTGCATCAGCCAGATCGCGGGCGGCACGGCCATTCCGATCCTTCATACTGTCGAATTGCTTGACTGGGCCCATGGCGGCCCTATCCCTCAAGCACTGGTCCGCGATTCCGGAGAGAGATGAGCATGGCAAAGCCGCCGCCGGGTGTGCGTTTCACTGTCAAAATCGACCGGTTCAAGCGGGTACTGACGCCGAAGGCGGTTGCGTTCGTGGCGCAATTGCAGCGGGCCTTCGCGGCCGAGCGCCAGCGGCTCCTGGGCCTCAGGGCGGAACGCCAGAAACTTTTCGATCGGGGCAGCTTGCCGGATTTCCTGCCCGGCACGGCGGCGATCCGTGGCGCCCAATGGAAGGTCGCAGCCATTCCCGCCGATCTGCAGGACCGCCGCGTCGAGATCACCGGCCCCGCCGACCGCAAGATGGCGATCAACGCGCTTAATTCCGGCGCCAGGGTGTTCATGGCCGATTTCGAGGATTCGAACGCGCCGACCTGGGACAATATGGTCCGTGGGCAGATCAACCTCATGGACCGCTGGACCAGCGACATGGAGCATACCGATCCCGCCACGGGCAGGCGTTATGCGCTGGCCCGCAAGCCCGCCGTGCTGATGGTGAGACCCCGTGGGCTGCACCTCGATGAGGCCCATATGCTGGTGGACGGCCGCCCGGTGGCCGGGGCCCTGTTCGATTTCGGCCTGTATTTCTTCCACAATGCCGGGCCGGCGCTGGCCAAGGGCTCCGGCCCCTATTTCTATCTGGCGAAACTCGAAAGCCATCTCGAGGCCAGGCTGTGGAACCAGGTGTTCATTCTGGCGCAAAGCCTGCTCGGCCTGCCGCTCGGCACCATCAAGGCGACGGTGCTGATCGAGACGCTGCCCGCCGGCTTCGAGATGGACGAAATCCTCTATGAGTTGCGCGACCACATTACGGGGCTCAATTGCGGGCGCTGGGACTATATCTTCTCCTTCATCAAGACCTTCGCCCGCAACCGGCGCTTCGTGCTGCCGGACCGGTCGCAGGTCGTCATGTCCAAGGCCTTCCTCGCCGCCTATTCGGCGCTGCTGGTCAAGACCTGCCACCGGCGCGGCGCCTTCGCCATGGGCGGCATGGCGGCGCAAATTCCCAACCGCAAGGATGCCGAGGCGAACCGCATCGCCTTCGAAAAAGTCGCCGCCGACAAGGAGCGCGAAGTGCGTAGCGGCCATGACGGCACCTGGGTGGCGCATCCCGATCTGGTGCCGGTGGCGAAGAAGGTCTTCGATGAATTCATGCCGACGCCCAACCAGCTCTATGTCAATCGCGACGACGTCGAGGTGGGGCGGAAGGAACTGCTCGAAGTGCATGCGGGCTCCCGCACGGAAGCGGGCTTCCGCGAAAATATCCGGGTGGGCGTGCAGTATATCGAGGCGTGGCTCGGGGGCCGGGGCGCCGTGCCGATTTACAATCTGATGGAAGATGCCGCCACCGCCGAAATTGCGCGGGCGCAGATCTGGCAGTGGCTGAATTTTGGCGCCAGGCTCGAGGGCGGCCATAAGGTGACGCGGGCCTTCTTCGCCAAGTGCCTGGCGGAGGAAATGCAGCGGGTGAAGCAGGAGGTGGGTGGCGAGGCCTTCAAGGCGGGCCGCTTCAAGGAGGCCATCGTACTGTTCAAGGCGCTGGCGGCGGCGAAGTCGTTCGAGCCGTTCCTCACCATACCGGCCTACCGGAAACTCCTGTGACAGGGGCGGCGGTCCGGCATCAGAGATCGCAAGGCCATGTCGGTCTCGTCATGGAACACCGCGGTTTGTCGCGCCTGCGCGAAGCAGGGGCGGCGAAGGTCCGCTTTCCAGAAGGAACGCAGGAGGCGGTACTGATCAACACCGGCGGCGGTCTTGCCGGCGGCGATGAATTTTCTTTCGATATCGCGGCCGGGGCGGGGGCGCGGCTCACGGTCACGACACAGGCGGCCGAGCGCGTCTACCGCACGCTGGGCCCGCCCGCGGTCATCACAACCACGCTCGAAGCCGGGCCGGGAGCCTTCCTTGCCTGGCTGCCGCAGGAGACCATCCTGTTCGACGGTGCATCTCTCAGCCGCAACCTCGCGGCCGGCATCGCCGCCGATGCGGCACTGCTGGCCGTCGAGGCGGTGATATTCGGGCGCAAGGAGATGGGCGAAGTCATTCGCAGTGTCGCTCTCAGGGACCGCTGGCGCATAAGGCGAGGCGGCCGCCTCGTCTTCGCCGATGACATCGCTATCGAAGGTGCGCTCCCCCGCTCGGCCGCAACTCTCGGCGGGGCCGGCGCCATGGCAACGCTCCTCTATGTCGCGGCCGACGCGGAAGCCAGACTGGACCGGCTGCGCGGCGCCATCGCCGGCGGCGGCGCCAGCGCCTGGGATGGCAAGCTGGTTGCAAGGATGTTGGCGGCGGACGGCTTCGCCCTGCGCAAGGCACTGATTCCGGTGCTTGGCGCGCTTGCGGGCGAGGCGGCATTGCCTAAAGTCTGGTCACTGTGAGGGGAATTGATGCAGCTTACGCCGCGCGAGAAGGACAAGCTCCTGATCTCCATGGCCGCCATGGTGGCGCGGCGGCGGCTTGAGCGCGGCGTCAAACTCAACTATCCCGAAGCGGTGGCCCTGATCGGCGATTTCGTCGTCGAGGGAGCCCGCGACGGCAGGAGTGTCGCCGACCTCATGGAGGCGGCCGCCCATGTTGTGACGCGGGCGCAGGTCATGGAAGGAGTGGCGGAGATGATTCACGACGTCCAGGTCGAGGCGACATTTCCGGACGGCACGAAGCTCGTCACCGTGCATCAGCCGATCCGCCCGTGAGGCGCCAATGATCCCCGGCGAAATCATGGTGGGCGGCGGCGATATCGAGATCAACGCCGGCGCCGCGCGCGTCACCATCGAAGTCGCCAATACCGGCGACCGGCCGATCCAGGTCGGTTCGCACTATCATTTCTTCGAGACCAACGAAGCGCTGCGCTTCGACCGCGGCAAGGCGCGGGGCATGCGGCTCGATATCCCGGCGGGCACCGCGGTCCGCTTCGAGCCGGGCCAGCGCCGCGAGGTGACGCTGGTGCCCTATGGCGGGGCCCGCAAGGTCTATGGATTTCAGGGCAAGGTGATGGGGAAACTCTAAAAGTAGGGAAATTGACATTTGCCCTACTTTCTGCAAAAATAGGGGATATTCTCTTAGTTGGAGAACAAACATGGGTCTTTTTGAAGCCAAGGCGTCGACAAAGGGGCAAGTTACTGTCCCCGTTGAAATCCGCAAAGCGCTCGGTCTGGTGGCCGGTGGGCTGCTTCAGTTCAGGATGCTTGCCGATGGGCGGGTCGAACTCCGGGCGAAGAAACGCGGATTGAGCCACATCAAGGGCCTGTTCGAGCGGCCGTCGCAGCCAATCGACGATGATGCCGAGATCATGGCCGAAGTTTGGGAGCGGAACCGTCCAGGGCCAGACGCGGAACACCAATGATCGGCGTCGATTCGAATATCTTGCTGCGATATGTCACGAACGACGATCCCGTTTGGTCGCCCGCCGCCATTCGATTCATCGATGGCACATGCTCCGCGGACAATCCCGCTTACATTAACCCGGTTGTGCTCGCGGAGGCCGTTTGGGTGTTGCGCCGCAGGCCGGATTTCGACAGGCGGAAACTTGCAGAGTTCGTGCAAGGGCTGCTCGACTCGGACTCGATGGTCGTTGCTGAAAGGGATGCCGTTGAACGGGCCCTTGTTGCCTTCGAGAGGGGCCCGGCCGGTTTTGCAGACTACCTCATTGCGGAGATCAATACCGAGGCAAACGCAGTTCCGACTTACACGATCGACTACAATGCTTCACGCGGAGAGGCATTCCGCGCACTGAGGAAGGAGGCATGAACATACAAAAGTTTCTCTCCCGCGCCAGCTATGCCGCGATGTACGGCCCGACCCTCGGCGACAAGGTCAGGCTCGCCGATACGGATCTCATCATCGAGGTCGAGAAGGACTTCGCCCGCTATGGCGAAGAGGTGAAGTTCGGCGGCGGCAAGGTGATCCGCGACGGCATGGGCCAGTCGCAGATGTCGCGAGCCGAAGGCGCCATGGACACGGTCATCACCAATGCGCTGATCGTCGATCATGGCGGCATCGTCAAGGCGGATGTGGGCCTCAGCGATGGCCGCATCGCCGGCATAGGCAAGGCGGGCAATCCCGACACCCAGCCGGGTGTCACCATCGTCATCGGCCCCGGCACCGAAATCATCGCCGGCGAAGGCAAGATTCTCACCGCCGGCGGCATCGACAGTCACATTCACTTCATCGCCCCCCAGCAGATCGAAGAGGCGTTCTGTTCCGGTGTCACCACGATGATCGGCGGCGGCACCGGCCCCGCTCACGGCACGCTGGCGACGACGGTGACGCCGGGTCCCTGGCACATGGCGCGGATGATCGAGGCGGCCGATGCCTTCCCGATGAATCTCGGCTTCCTCGGCAAGGGCAATGCCTCGTTGCCGCAAGCTCTCGAGGAACAGATCCTCGCCGGCGCCTGCGGTCTCAAGCTGCATGAGGACTGGGGCACGACACCGGCGGCCATCGACAATTGCTTGAGCGTCGCCGACGCCCATGACGTGCAGGTGGCGATCCACACCGACACCCTGAACGAATCGGGCTTCGTCGAGGCGACGATCGCCGCCTTCAAGGGCCGCACCATCCACACCTACCACACCGAAGGGGCGGGCGGCGGCCATGCGCCCGACATCATCAAGGTGGCGGGGCTTCGCAATGTGCTGCCCTCCTCCACCAATCCGACCAGGCCCTACACCGTCAACACGGTGGCCGAACATCTCGACATGCTGATGGTCTGCCACCATCTCTCGCCGCGCATTCCGGAAGACATCGCCTTTGCCGAAAGCCGCATCCGCAAGGAGACCATCGCGGCCGAAGACATTCTCCACGACCTGGGCGCCTTCTCGATGATCTCTTCCGACAGCCAGGCCATGGGACGGGTCGGCGAGGTCATCATCCGCTGCTGGCAGACGGCGCACAAAATGAAGGTCCAGCGCGGCCCGCTGCAAGGCGACGGCAACAACGACAACACCCGGGTCAAGCGCTACATCGCCAAATACACCATCAATCCGGCGATCGCCCACGGCATTTCACATGAAGTGGGCTCCATCGAAGCCGGCAAGCGCGCCGATCTGGTCTTGTGGAATCCCGCCTTTTTCGGCGTCAAGCCCGACATGGTCTTGCTCGGCGGCTCGATCGCGGCGGCGCCCATGGGCGATCCCAATGCCTCGATCCCGACGCCGCAGCCGGTGCATTACCGCCCGATGTTCGCAAGTTACGGCCGGATGCGAACCAACTCTTCCGTCACCTTCGTTTCGCGAGCTTCGCTTGATCGCCAACTCGACAAGAAACTTGGTGTGGCGAAGAAGCTCGCCGCCGTCTCGAACACCCGCGGCGGCATTTCCAAGGCGTCGATGATCCACAATTCCGCCATGCCCCATATCGAGGTCGATCCGGAAACCTATGAAGTGCGCGCCGACGGCGAGCTTCTCACCTGCGAACCGGCCAGGGTGCTGCCGATGGCGCAGCGCTATTTCCTCTACTGACGATGGCGGAACGGCTGCGAGCAACATCCTTCCGCCGCGCCGGTCTGGCGGGTGAGGCGCCATTCGAAAGCGTCGTGCTCGATGCGCAAGGCCGCCATATCCGCCGCAAGCTCATCATCTGCCAACACGGTGGCGAGGTGCTGGTCGATTTCGAGAAGCCGGTGAAACTAGAGCACGGCGATTGCCTGGTCCTGGAGGATGGCCGCCTCGTCGAAGTGATCGCCGCCGAGGAAAATCTGATCGAGGTGCGCGGGCGAGATGGCATCCATCTCGTGCAATTGGCCTGGCACATCGGCAACCGCCATCTCGAAGCGCAGATCGAGAAGAACCGCATCCTCGTTCGACGCGATCACGTAATCGCCCAAATGCTGGAGCATCGGGGCGCCACGGTGCGGAATGTCACGGAACGGTTCAGTCCGGAACATGGCGCCTATCACAATCACGGGCACGCCCATGAGCATTGAAGCGCGGCAGCTCCTCCTCTTGCTCAACTGGATGTCGCCCGCCTTCCCGACGGGGAATTTTGCCTATTCGCACGGGCTTGAATGGGCCATCGAGCATGGGTGGGTGCGCGACGCGGCCGATCTCAAATCGTGGATCGAAGACCTGGTCACGCGCGGCTCCGGCTGGAACGATGCGGTGCTGTTTGCCAATTGCTGGCGGCACGAAGCTGAGGAGCTCAATGAGCTTGCGCTGGCGCTCACCGCTTCATCGGAACGCCATCTCGAAACCACCCAGCTCGGGCGGGCGTTCCGCATTGCCGCATCGGTGTGGAAAATTCCAACCGGAATGGCGGAAGGCGATATTGCCTATCCGATCGCCGCCGGAACCCTCTGCCGTGCCGCCGGCATCGACAGGACCCACGCCCTGCTCGCCTATTTGCAGGGCTTCGGCAATGCGCTGGTGTCGGTCGCGGTCCGGCTCGTGCCACTGGGACAGACGCAAGGACTCGAAACCATGCGCGATCTCATGCCGGTCATCGCCGCGACGGCACAGCGCGCGGCCAAGGCCACACCTGATGATCTCGGTTCGATCACAATTTGCTCCGATATCGCCGCCATGCACCATGAAACCCTTCACTCCCGGGTATTCCGCACGTGAAACACGGTCCGCTCCGCGTCGGCATCGGCGGGCCGGTCGGCTCCGGCAAGACGACGCTCACCGAAAAACTGTGCAAGGCGATGCGGGACAAATATTCCCTCGCCGTCATCACCAACGACATCTACACCAAGGAGGATGCTCTGATCCTCAGCCGCATGCAGGCGCTTTCCGAGGATCGCATCATGGGAGTGGAAACCGGCGGCTGCCCGCACACGGCGATCCGCGAGGATGCCTCGATCAATCTCGCCGCCGTCGATGAAATGACCGGGCGCTTCCCCGGTCTTGATGTGATCTTCATCGAGTCGGGCGGCGACAATCTGGCGGCCACCTTCTCGCCCGATCTCGCCGATCTCACGATCTATGTGATTTCCGTCTGCCAGGGCGAGAAAATTCCGCGCAAGGGCGGCCCGGCCATCGCGCGTTCCGATCTCCTCGTCATCAACAAGGCCGATCTCGCGGCTTATGTGTTGGCCGATCTCGAAACCATGGAGCGCGACACCAAGACGGTGAGAGGCGAACGGCCCTATGTCTTCACCGACCTGTTGCGTCAGAAGGGCCTCGATACGGTCGTCGCCTTCATCGAGAAGGCCGGCGGCCTCACCTGAAAGCTGGAGACAAGTCCTTGAAATAATTGAATTTATGACTATTTGGCCGAAACATCGTGATTTTTCCCAATTTGGCGTTAAATAAATGCACTGATTTGGCGCGCGCCCGGCCGAGCAACGGACTAAGTTGCCGAGGCGATGGAACATTCTGAAACTTGGGGAGTTTAAACCCGCAAACGCGAGCTTGGTTCCAAACAAATACGCGTGGCGAAGCACGGGAGCGCTGGCCAAGATGGCGAAGGGGAACACATACGAAGAGACCTAGAGGCGCAGGAACTTGACCGTTTTCAGCTTCTAAACACCCTAAAGGCCTTCCGCCGCGGAGATTTCTCAGTCCGCCTTCCCGGCGGTCTTCGCGATATCGATGCGGAAATCGCATCCACATTCAACGAAATCGTCGATCTCAACGATCAAATGACCCGGGAATTCGAACGCCTGGGCCGCGTGGTCGGCAAGGACGGCAAGATCAACGCGCGCGGCCAGGTGCACGGCGCGATGGGGGGCTGGGAAACCAGCCTCCGGTCGGTCAACGATCTCATCGAGGACATGGTGCAGCCCACCGCCGAAGTGGCGCGCGTCATCGGCGCGGTCGCCAAGGGCGACCTCTCGCAGTCGATGATGGTGGAAATCGACGGGCGTCCGCTGCGCGGGGAATTTCTTCGCATCGGCAAGGTCGTCAACACCATGGTGGAGCAGTTGGCGTCGTTCGCCTCCGAAGTGACGCGCGTCGCCCGCGAGGTTGGCACCGAAGGCAAGCTGGGCGGCCAGGCGCAAGTCGAGGGGGTGGCGGGCACCTGGAAGGATCTGACCGACAACGTCAACGCCATGGCGGCAAATCTCACCGGCCAGGTGCGCAACATCGCCGAGGTGACGACGGCGGTCGCCTCCGGGAACCTGTCGAAGAAAATCACCGTCGACGTCAAGGGCGAAATCCTGGAACTCAAGAATACCATCAACGTGATGGTCGATCAGCTTAACTCCTTCGCATCGGAAGTGACGCGGGTCGCCCGCGAAGTCGGCACCGAGGGAAAACTCGGCGGACAATCGATGGTGCGCGGCGTCGCCGGAACCTGGAAGGATCTCACCGACAACGTCAATCTGATGGCGACCAACCTGACCAATCAGGTGCGCGGCATCGCCGAAGTCGTCACCGCGGTGGCGCAGGGCATTTGAAGCGAAAGCTGGCGGTCGACGCCAAGGGCGAGATCGCCGCTCTCGCCGACACCATCAACGGCATGATCGAGACGCTGGCGACCTTCGCCGATCAAGTCACCAACATGGCGCGCGAGGTCGGCATCGAGGGCAAGCTCGGCGGCCAGGCCCGCGTCCCCGGCGCCGCCGGACTTTGGCGCGACCTCACCGACAACGTCAACCAGCTCGCCGCCAACCTGACCAACCAGGTGCGCTCCATCGCCGATGTGGCGACCGCGGTGACCAAGGGCGACCTGACCCAGTCGATCGCCGTCGAAGCCTCCGGCGAAATGGCGGCGCTGAAAGACAACATCAACGAGATGATCCGCAATTTGAAGGAGCAGACGCTCAAAAACACCGAGCAGGACTGGTTGAAGACCAATCTCGCGAGATTCTCGCGGATGCTGCAGGGCGAACGGGATCTGAAGACGGTGTCCAACCTGATCATGTCCGAGTTGGCGCCCTTGGTGAATGCGCAATACGGCGTATTCTATGTCGCCGACCGCAGCGGCGATACCCCCCATCTCCAGCTTGCCGCAAGTTATGGAGCGGAGAGCCAGAATCGATTGCAGCCGCGCTTCGCGCTGCGCGAAGGTTTGATCGGCCAGTCGGCTGCCGACAAGCGCGGCATATTCCTGAAGGACGTGCCGCCGGACTTCGTGAAAATAGCCTCGGGCCTGGGTCACGACGAACCGGCGAATGTGGTCATCCTGCCCGCCCTGTTCGAGGATGAAGTCAAGGCGGTGATCGAGCTGGCCTCGTTCAACCAGTTCAGCGAGGCCCATCAAACATTCCTCGATCAGCTGATGGAATCGGTCGGTATCGTTCTGAATACGATCGCCGCGACCATGCGGACGGAGGGCCTGCTCAGCCAATCGCAGCTGCTGACCGCCGAACTTCAGGCGCGCCAGACCGAGCTGACGACCAAGCAACAGGAGCTGCACCGGACCAACGAGGAGTTGCAGGAAAAGGCCCAGCTTCTCGAAAACGAAAAGAAGCAGGTCGAGAACAAGAACATCGAAATCGACATGGCGCGCCGCGCCATCGAGGAAAAAGCCGAGCAGCTGGCGCTCACCTCGAAATACAAATCCGAGTTTCTGGCGAATATGAGCCACGAGCTGCGCACCCCTCTCAACTCGCTGCTGATCCTCTCGAAACTCTTGTCCGACAACACCACCGGGAACCTGAGCGAGAAGCAGATCGAGTTCGCGCGGACCATTCACTCGGCCGGCAGCGATCTGCTCAATCTGATCAACGATATCCTGGATTTGTCGAAAATCGAGTCCGGCACGGTATCGATCGAGATCGGCGAAATGCCGTTGAGCAATCTCCGCCAGCACATGCGCCGGACCTTCAGGCAGCTTGCCGCCGACAAGAAGCTGGCGTTCGCGATCGAATTCGACGAAGCCCTGCCCGCGGCGATCCGGACGGACGAGAAACGCCTGCAGCAAATCGTTCTCAATCTTCTCTCAAACGCCTTCAAGTTCACCACCCATGGCGGCGTCACGCTAAGCGTTAAGCGGGCTCGCGACGGGTGGAGCGCCAATCATCCGACTCTGAAGTCGGCCAAAACGGTGATGGCGATCGCGGTGACGGATACCGGCATCGGCATACCGCAGGACAAGCAAAAGTCGATATTCGAAGCATTCCAGCAAGCCGATGGAACCACCAGCCGCAAATTCGGCGGTACCGGCTTGGGCCTGTCGATCAGCCGGGAAATCGCCCGCCTGCTGGGCGGCGAGCTGAAGGTGCGAAGCCAGCCCGGCGAGGGCTCGACATTCACGCTGTTTCTGCCGCTTGACGCCGCGCCCGCCAAGGACATGGGAGCCCGCGCCCCGGCGCGATATGTCAATACGGGCGCCGACGTCGGGACGGCCCTGGTCGGCCCCATCGGCATCGCCGACGACCGGGATTCCATCCGGCCGGAGGATATTGTCGCCGTCATTGTCGAAGATGACGCGGCGTTTGCGCGCATTCTGCTCGACGTGGCCCGAGATGCCGGATTTAAGGGCGTTGTGTCGACAAACGGCGCGGGCACGCTGGCTCTCGTTCGCAAACTCAGGCCCCATGCAATCACACTCGATCTCGGTCTGGCGGATATCGACGGCTGGGTGCTTCTCGACCTCCTGAAGCACGATCCGGCGATCCGCCATGTACCGATCCACGTCATCTCCGGAGCCGAACAGACGGCATCCGTCCTTGAAATGGGAGCGTTCGGCGCGACCGCCAAGCCCGCCGGACATCAAGCGCTCCGCGACGTATTCAAGTCGCTGTTCGGCTTTGCAACGCGAAGCGAGCACCGCATCCTGCTGATCGACGCAAACGCCAAGAAGCGGCGAATTATCGAACGCGCCCTGCGAAATCCGCACACCAAAGTCGATGTTGCGGCGTCATTCGCCGATGCCGGCGGGGAACTGCCACTGGGCGACTATGATGTGATCGTGGTCGGCGCCGGCACTCGCGACGGGAACGATGCGCCGTCGATCATCAGCGGCCTGCGCGGGGCGGAGCGCGTGCCGGTGGCGATCGTGGGCGACAATGCCGAGCTTCTGGCGGAACGTATGCACCGGCCGTCGATGGTTATTTCGGCCCGCAGCGCGGGCGAATTGAAACTTCACATCGACGCGATCTTGAACCGCGGCGTGAAGAGCCCAGAGGCGTCCGGCATGGGCTCGGCAATCCGGCGGGTTCCGGAACTGGCGGGCGCCACGGTGCTTATCGTCGATGACGACATCCGCAACATATATTCATTGACGAGCGTGCTCGAAAGCTACGATGTCGAGGTCGTTCACGCCGAACGCGGCGAGGACGGCATCGAAATTCTGGACGGTTCGCCGGACATCGATCTCGGCCTGATCGATATCATGATGCCGGAAATGGACGGCTATGAAACGATTCGCGAAATTCGCAAGCGCCCGGCGCATCGCGACTTGCCCCTGATCGCGGTCACCGCCAAGGCCATGAAAGGCGACCGGCAAAAGTGCCTGGAAGCCGGCGCATCGGACTACATCGCCAAGCCGGTCGATATCGAATTGTTGCTGGCGCTGCTCCGCGTCTGGATCGCCAGGGCGCGGGGCCGCCGCGCCACCGCCGGCGAGGGCAGCGCTTCTCATTCATCTCCCATCGCGGCGGCTTGACGATGGCGAGCAAAGTGTCCCGGCCGGAACGGCGGCAAAGGCCCGATCATCGGCCCCGGGTGCTCGCCGTCGACGACGATGAGAACAATCTTCTCGCCATCGAATCGGTTATCGAGGACATCGCCGAAGTGGTTCGGGCGGGGTCGGGCGAGGAGGCGCTGCGGCATCTGCTGCGCGACGAGTTCGCCGTCATACTGCTCGATATTTTCCTGCCCGGCATCGACGGCTATGAAACCGCCCATTTCATTCGACAGAGGGAACGGTCGAAGACAATCCCCATCATATTCCTGACCGCCGTCAATCGAGGGCCGGACCATATGCTGCAGGGCTATGCGATGGGCGCGGTGGATTACGTCATCAAGCCGTTCGAACCGCTCATGCTGCGGTCGAAAGTCTCCGTCTTCGTCGAATTGTTCGAGATGACGCGGCAAATCAGGGAAAACTCCGAGCTTGCCCATAAGCTGCTCAATGACAACCTTCGCATCCAGACCGAACGATTGCACGCCGAACAGGCGCTGCGCAAGGCGGAGGAACGGCAGGCATTGATCCTAAGGTCGCTGCCTATCGCTCTCTTTGTGGAGCCGCTTCATATCGAAGGCGGCGCCCGCAGCTTCGTGAGCGGCGATCTGTATGCGCTGACCGGCTTCGACGAGGAACGGCTGCACGGCAATCCGGCTTTCTGGGCGGAGCGTATTCATGACGACGATCGCGAACGGGTTGTTGCCTCGCGGGCGGCGTCGGCTGAACGTGGAACGCTTGCCGTCGAGTATCGCTGGCATTGCGCCGACGGCCAATACCGGCATTTTCTTGAGCAGGCCGTGCTACTCCATGGCGATGGCGACTCGGCTCCCGAGATCGCCGGAACGCTGCTTGATGTCACCGAGCGGCGTTCGCTTGAAAGCCAGCTGGTCCAGGCGCAAAAGATGGATGCCATCGGCAAACTGACCGGCGGTGTCGCTCACGATTTCAACAATCTGCTGGCGGCCGTGCTTGGCGGCCTGTCGCTGATCGAGCGCAAGGCCCCGCTTGATGCCGAAGTTTCCAACATCGTGGCCATGACACGCCAGGCGGCGGAGCGAGGCTCCGACCTGGTCAAGCGCCTGCTGGCCTTTTCGCGCCGCCAGGATCTTTCTCCCTCCATCATCTCGCTGCCCGATCTCCAGCAAACGGTGTCGGAACTCTTGGCCCATATTCTGGGCGGCCTGGTTCAGGTCGAATGGTCGAAATCCGAGCCGGTCTGGTGCGCGGTGGCGGACCGAAATCAACTCGAGCTGGCGATCATCAATCTGGTTGTCAATGCCCGCGACGCGATGCCCAATGGCGGCGTCATCCACATAGATGTCGCCAACAGAACGGTCGATAGAGCTGCGCGTGACGGGCTCGCCGAGGGCGAATACGTGGTCATATCGGTCCGCGACACCGGCTGCGGGATTGCCGCGGCCGAACTCGAGCGGGTGATCGAGCCGTTCTATACGACGAAACCGGTGGGAAAAGGAACCGGGCTGGGCCTGAGCATGGTCTATGGTTTTGCGCGGCAATCGGGGGGAGCGCTGCACATCGACAGCGTGCCCGGCGAAGGCACCCAGGTCGACATATGGTTGCCGCGCGCGGCTTCCGTCGCGCATGAGGGCGATCCCGCGGAACAATCGCCGGCCGCGTCCGTCCGGCACATGAGCGATCGGCCGCGCGCCATTCTGGTGGTGGACGATCACGATCAGGTCCGCTTCACCACGGCGGCAATGCTCCGGGAGCTTGGCCATAAGGTCACCGAGGCCGCCGGGGGAGCGGAGGCTCTCAAGGTTATCGAGAAAGACCCGGACGGCGTCGACCTCGTGCTCACCGACTATGCCATGCCGGCGATCACCGGCCTGGAACTCATTCGAATCGCGAGAAATTCCCGCCCCCGGCTGCCGGCGATCATCATGACCGGCTTTGCCGACGTCGATACGATCGGCGATCGGCCCCGGGACGTCGAGATCCTGTCGAAGCCGCTGGAGCCCGCGGCTCTGTCGGTTGCCATCGCCACGGCCCTTGAACCGGGCAGGCTGCCTTAAAAAATGGTACAGCTGCCCCGGCTCGAACGGGGGACCCCTAGATCCACAATCTAGTGCTCTAACCAACTGAGCTACAGCTGCATCCGAGGCCGGTTACTAGCGCGTTTTCCCGAAAAGTGGAATCACTTTTCGGACAGGAAAACGCGCCTAGTCAATAATTTGGCGCATGTTCTTGCCGCCAAAGTGTGTACACTTTGGCGGAACATGCGTTAAGCGCAAGCGCCGGCAAATTCAAGACGGCAAAAAAGCCCGCGATACGCACGGGCCCTTTCACTCAATGCACCCTCCGGCCGGGAAGAGGAGGCCGGGGTGCGGTGCCGGCGTCAACTCAGGCGGCGAAAGTCCTGGAGAAATCGCTGAAGGTCTTGGCCACGCCGTCCTGCACCGGCTTCGCCGTTTCCTTGGCGAGCTGCAGCGCCAGCTGGCCGATCTCGGTGGCCTGGCGCTGGAAAGTCTCGGCCTGCTGGCGCAGGAAATCCTGCTGCAGGGCGAAGAATTCGGCCGGCCCCTTGACCGCGAAAAGGCTGCGGGTATGGGCGAAGGACGCGGTCACGGCATTCTGGGTGAATTCCACCATCTTCATCTGAATATCGGCAAAGCGGCCGCGATAGGCGATGGCCGCGGCGTCAAAATACTGGACATTGCTGTGGGCCAGATCGCTGGCCTGGTCGAAGGCGGCCTCGGCCTGGTCGACGGTCTTCTGGGCTAGGGCGGCAACTTCGCTTGGCAGTTCGCCGGTCATTTCAACTTTCGCCTTCTTGGCAGTCATCTTCGCTCTCCATGACATGGGGCATGCAGTTCATCGCCCTTCCCGGTAGATATAACTCGACTCATTGTGCATTGCAACATAAATCTTGCATTGCACCAATTCATCCGCATGGCCCACCGCTTGGCGGCTCGCCGGTTAATGAAAGGTGGACGAAACCTTGAAAATTCGTCTAGTTTGCCCGGCGGGTGTGTGGCGGTTGGGGGAGTAGCCGGTGACCGAGGCGTTGACGCCGACGCTCGAAGACTTGCGGGAAGTTCGCGAAGCCGCTTGGCTGTGGGACGCTGGGCGGGCCCGTATCGTCTGGGCCAACCCGGCCGGCCTAGGCTATTTCGGCTGCGAAACGCTCTTCGACCTGATCGACCGGCCCTTCGATTTCGCCGAACCAGGCGTCGAGCTGGTGGCGGAACTGGCGCGGTCGCTGCGGCGCGGCCAGGTGCAGACGGCACTTCTCCACTTCCCTTCGGCGGGCGCCGGCACGCCGCTCACCTGCCAATGCACGATCCATGCGCTGCCCGACGGCCGTCCCGGCCTCCTCGCCGTCGTTGCCAGGCCGCCGGGGGCGGCGGACGGTCCGGCAACCGCCGAGATCGTTCAAGCCTTCGATCTCCTGCCGACACCGGCGGCCCTCATCGGCCGTGACGGGGCGATCCGTCATCTCAATGCCGCCTCGCTGCTGCTCCTCGGGGCGGGCCAGCGCGCCACTCTTGCCGCGCTCCTCGCCGACGCTTCGGCAGCGGAGGACCTGATTGCCCGCATCGAGGCGGCGGGCACGGTCAGTCTGGTGCGTAGCGTGCCGGTGCGCATCGGCAAGCGCGATCTCCGCATCACCGCGCGCAAGCTGACACCCTCCAGCGGCAGTGGTGCTTATGCGCTTCTTCTCCTTGACGACATCACCGAGCGCCGGGCTCTTGAACGCAGACTTGCTCCGGGACAGCCCGCGGTCCCCAAGGCGGTTGTGACGGAAAGCGAGACGGAAACCTTCGAGCGGCCGGGCCAAGTTCCTGTACGGGAAACGGCATCTGCGCCGGCAGCGGCTGCCGAGCCGCGGCTCGATTCCCCCCGGCGTCCCGTGCCCTTCATTCCCGAAACCATTCGCGCGGCGATCGACCGGCTGGCCGATCCCGTGCTGATCGTCAAGGACGGTCTCCTGCTCTATGCCAACCCCAAGGCGGTGGCGCTGTTCGGCTACGAAACCGCCGAAGATGCGATCAACGATCCGCTGCTGCAACAGCGTTTCGCGCCGCTCAGCCAGTCCCTGGCAGTGCACGAGATCGAAACCGGCAACGGACGCCGCATCTCAGCCGCCGTACAGATGAGCCTCATTCCCTGGCTGAGCGGGCCGGCGCGGCAGTTCGTGATCAGGCCGGCGGAAGCAGCCGCGGCACCGGCCGTCGTCGCCCTGCCGCGCAAGAGCGAAGCGCCGCCCGCGCCGGAATCGCCGGCCGAGCCGCCCGCCGCCGAGGTGATCCCCCTGCCGCCGCGCGAGCCCGCCCCCGCCGCCGACGAGGAATTGCGCGCCATTCTCGATACCGCCACCGACGGAATCATCACCCTCGATGCGGCGGGCAAGATCCACACCTTCAGCGCTGGGGCCGAGGCGATTTTCGGCTATCGGATCGCCGAAGTGGCCGACAGTTCTTTCGCCGATCTTCTGGCGCCGGAGAGCCGCAAGGTGTTGCGCGATTATCTCGCGGCCCTGCAGGGACCGGGCTTGGCCGCGGTGTTCAATGACGGACGCGAAGTGACGGCCGTTGTCAAGCAGGGCGGCACGGTTCCGCTGTTCCTCACGCTGGGCAAATTGCAGGCGCCGAAATCGCCGGCGGCCTTCTGCGCGGTGGTGCGCGACATCACCCAGTGGAAGAAGACCGAGATGGAATTGCGCCAGGCCAAGGATGCGGCCGAAGCCACCAGCCGCCAGAAGTCCGAGTTCCTCGCCCGCATCAGCCATGAACTGCGCACACCCCTCAACGCCATCATGGGCTTTTCGGAAGTCATGCGCCTGCAGCGTTTCGGCGACATCGGCAACGACAAGTACCGCGGCTATGTCAGCGACATCCATGCCAGCGGCGGCCATCTCCTGTCGCTGATCAACGATCTGCTCGATCTCTCCAAGGTCGAGGCCGGCAAGCTCGAACTCAATTTCACCTCGGTCGATCTCGGCGAGGTGGCTGAGCATGCGCTGAAGATGCTGCAGGAACAGGCGATCGCGGCGCGCGTCATCATGCGCAAGGCGATGCCGCCGGAGCTGCCCAATGTGGTGGCCGATCTCCGCTCGATGCGCCAGATCATGCTCAACCTCCTGTCCAATGCGCTCAAGTTCACCGATCCCGGCGGGCAGGTGATCGTCTCGGCCCTGTTGACCCAGGGCGGCGAACTGAAATTGCGGGTGAAGGATACCGGCATCGGCATGAATGCCGAACAACTGCGCGACGCGCTCGAGCCTTTCCGCCGGGTTTCGACGCAAGGACGCGAAGCGCCCGGAACCGGCCTCGGCCTGCCGCTGACCAAGGTGCTCGCCGAAGCCAACCGCACAAAATTCGACATCGTCAGCGAGGCGCGCAAGGGTACGCTGGTCGAGATCACCTTTCCCACCACCCGGGTTCTGGCGGAATAGGTCCGGCCCCGTGTCCATCGCAGAACGGCGGACGGCACCGGGCGGCATCCAGAGCCCCGCCGCCGAACATTGGCTGGGCCTCATCGCCCTGCTGGTTGGCCTGGCGCTGATAATGCCGGTCATCACCATCGTCTATCTCGCCTTCACGCCGGCCGAAAATATCTGGCCGCACCTCATGGCCACGGTGCTGCCCGGCTATGTCTGGCGGACGCTGGCATTGATGGCGGGTGTGGGGGCGGTGACTTTCGTCACCGGAACGGCCGCCGCCTGGCTGGTCACCATGTACCGTTTTCCGCTACGCCGCATGTTCGAGTGGGCCTCGCTGGTGCCGCTCGCCGCCCCCGCCTACATCGTCGCCTATACCTATGTGGATTTCCTGAGCTATGCCGGGCCGTTGCAGACCTGGCTCCGGCAGGTTTTCGGCTGGACATCGCCTGCCGGCTATGTCTTTCCGGAAATCCGCTCCCTGGGCGGCGCCATCTTCGTCATGTCGATGGTGCTTTACCCCTACGTGTACCTGACGGCACGGGCGAGCTTCATCCGCCAGCCCGCCACCCAGATGGAAGTGGCCCGCGCGCTGGGCCAGACCGCCTGGGGCGCCTTTGTCACCGTCGCCCTGCCGCAGGCCCGCCCGGCGATCGCGGTTGGCGTGAGCCTCGCGCTGATGGAATGCCTCAACGACATCGGCGCCGTCGGCTTCTTCGGCGTGCGCACCCTGTCGCTTGGCATCTACACGACGTGGCTGGGCCAGGGAAATCTCGGCGGCGCCGCGCAAATCGCCGCGGTGATGCTGGTGTTCGTCGTCGCACTCCTGTGGGTCGAGCGCGCCGGGCGCTGGCGGCAGTCCTTCGCCATGCCGGCCAAGCGCTCGCACCCGGCGGCGCGGGTGGAACTCCAAGGCTGGCGCGGCTGGCTCGCCTTCGCCGTCTGTGCGCTGCCGATCTTTCTCGGCTTCATCCTGCCGGGGCTGGTGCTGTTGAACTTCGCGCTCGGGCGGCTCGAGAGCGCCGTCTCGCTCGCCTATGTGAAGGCGGCCGGCCATTCGCTGGTGCTCTCGGCCACGGCGGCGGCGATTGCCGTGGCGCTCGGCCTGACGCTTGCCTACGCCAACCGGCTTTCGCAAAGCGGCTTCACGCGCCAGATCGTGCGGCTGGCCGGCACCGGCTATGCCATTCCCGGAACGGTGCTCGGCATCGGCGTGCTGATTCCGTTCGCCGCCTTCGACAATGCGCTCGACGGCCTGATGCGCGAGACCTTCGGCATCTCGACCGGCCTGCTTCTCTCCGGCAGCATCGCCGCCGTCACCTATGCCTATGTGGTGCGGTTCCTGGCGATCTCGCTGGGCTCGATCGAGAGCGGCATGGAGAAGGTGACGCCCAATCTCGCCGCCGCGGCGCGCACCCTCGGGCGCGGACCGATCGCCGCGCTGCGCGAGGTTCACCTGCCGCTGTTGCGCCCGGCGCTCGTCTCGGCGGCTCTGCTCGTCTTCGTCGATTGCATGAAGGAACTGCCGGCGACGCTGATTCTGCGGCCCTTCGATTTCGAAACGCTGGCCACCACCGTGTTCACGCTCGCCTCCCTCGACCAGCTCGAGGAAAGCGCGGCTCCGGCGCTCACCATCGTCGCCGCCGGCCTCATTCCGGTGATCCTGCTGTCTCGCTCCTTGCGCGATTCAAGACCCAGGACATGACGGCAATTGCCCTTAAACGGCGCGGCTGCTGTTGACCCAAATCAAAGCCGAATGCCAAAATCCGGTGTAGAAAAAATCAACATCGTCGGAGTTCATCCTGAATTCCCCCGATCGATACTGAGGAGAATTCACCATGAAGATTCTTTCACTGCTTTTCCTGGTGCCGGCGCTGGCTACCACAGCTTACGCGGGCGGCGACTTGAGCCGGGCCGATCCGGCCGAAATCGTCATCGAGATGGGCCAGGTTGACGCCAAGCACATGTACTTCAAGCCCAATCACATCGATCTCGAGACTGGCAAGGCCTACAAGATCGTGTTCCAGAACACCGACACGATCAAGCATGAATTCGCCGCACCGGAGTTCATCGCGAAAGTGTTCACGCGCAAGGTGGAAGTGCTCGGGCCGGACGGTAAAATGATCGCTGAAGTCAAAGGCAACATCAGCGAAGTCGAGGTTGCCGGCGGCGGCGTGACCGAATGGTTCATCGTGCCGGTGCAAACCGGCAAGAACATCGAGATGGAGTGCGCCATCGAAGGCCACAAGGAAGCCGGCATGGTCGGCACGGTGACGATCAACTGACGGCCAGCGTGCGTCCGACAGGAGCCATTGCGCCTGACGGAGTTTGCCCTTCACTCCATCAGGCGCTTGATGCTCTCCGGTATCTCCTGCTCCGAGAAGGATTTCTGCATCGCTTCGTCGTGGATGAAGGCGACGATGTCGGCGAGTTCCTCGGCGGTGAGCTCGACCTGCTGACCCATCCTTTCCTCCTGCATGGCCAGCATCGGCTTGGTGCCCAGCCACATCCGCGCGAAGAACTCGAAGGGATTGCCCGACGCGTCCATGGTCGACGCATCGAGGGGTGCCGCATCCTGCCCCCCGACGCCGTTGATCGCATGACAGGCCACGCAAGCCTTGCTGACGAACAGCTCCCGCCCACGCTGCGGGTTCGCCTTCGGCAGAACCAGGCCCGGCACCGGGGTGTCGCCGGCATTGGCGACGCTGATGGGACTTTGCGGGTCCAAGCCCAGCACGCCGATCGCGATACCCACAGCGATTGCCAGTGTCCGGCTCATGATTGCGCTTTCCTTCCGCTGCAACAGGCGGTCGATTGCCCGAACAACTTTGCTTATCCGCAGCATGTCGAAGTCCGCAGCCGAACGCAACGCCGGAGCTGCGCCACATCACACCATCAACTCGGGCAAATCCCGGAAGAGTTCGAGCGCTTCGGGATTGGCCAGCGCCTCCCGGTTCTTCACTTCGCGGCCGTGCACCACATCGCGCACCGCGAGCTCGGTGATCTTGCCGGACTTGGTGCGCGGAATATCGGCGACGGCGACGATCCGCGCCGGCACATGGCGGGGCGAGGCGCCGTCGCGGATCTTCTTCTTGATCGCGGCGGTCAGCGCCTCGTCGAGCCCAGCGCCCGGCCTAAGCCGCACGAACAGCACGACGCGCACATCGTTGTCCCAGTCCTGGCCAATGGCGAGCGACTCGACCACCTCGGGCACCTGTTCCACCTGGGCATAGATTTCCGCCGTGCCGATCCTGACGCCGCCGGGATTGAGGGTGGCATCGGAGCGGCCGTGGATGACGATCCCGCCATGCCGCGTCACCTCGGCGAAATCGCCGTGGCACCAGATATCGGGGAAGCGCGCGAAATAGGCGTTGCGATACTTGGCGCCATCGGCATCGTTCCAGAACATGGCCGGCATGGAGGGAAAGGGCCTGGTGCAGACGAGTTCGCCCTTGCCGCCGCGCAGCGGTTTGCCGGTGTCGTCGAATACGTCCACCGCCATGCCCAGCATCGGCCCCTGGATTTCGCCGCGCCGGACGGGTGAGAGCGGATTGCCGCCGACGAAGCAGCCGCAGATGTCGGTGCCGCCGGAGATCGAGGCGAGATGCAAATCCGGCTTGATGCCGTCATAAACGAAATCGAAGCTTTCGGCGGCAAGCGGCGAGCCGGTGGAGAGCATGGCGCGCAGCGGCGCCAGATCATGGGTGTTCCCGGGCCGCAGGCCCGACTTCTTCACCGCATCGATATATTTCGCCGAGGTGCCGAAGATCGTCATCTTCTCTTGAACGGCGAAATCGAAGAGGCTGCGCTCGCTAGGATGGAAGGGCGAGCCGTCATAGAGGAGAAGTGTTGCGCCGGCGGCGAGCCCCGAGACCAGCCAGTTCCACATCATCCAGCCGCAGGTGGTGAAATAGAGCATGCGGTCGCCGCGCCTTATATCGGAATGGAGGCGGTGTTCCTTCAGATGCTGGAGCAGGGTGCCGCCGGCGCCGTGGACGATGCATTTGGGCACGCCCGTCGTGCCCGAGGAGAACATGATGTAGAGCGGATGGTTGAACGGCAGCCGGGCGAAGGGTATGTCGCCGGCCTGTTGGCCGGCGATGCAGTCGGACAGCATCACGCCGTTGCGGACGGGGGCCAGATCGGGCCGCTCGCGCGTGTAGGGCACGATGACCGTGCGCTAGACCGTCGGCAGCTCGGCCAGGATCTCGGTCAGCTTGTCGACGCTGTCGAAGCTCTTGCCGTTGTAGTAGTAGCCGTCGGCGGCGAACAGCACGGTGGGCTCGATCTGGCCGAAGCGGTCGAGCACGCCGCGCACGCCGAAATCGGGCGAGCAGGACGACCATACCGCGCCGATCGCGGTCGTCGCCAGCATGGCCGCAATCGTCTCGGGCATGTTCGGCAGGTAGCCGGCGACGCGGTCGCCGACCTCGACGCCCTCGGCCAGGAAGGCACGCGCCAGCCGTG
>JBQTKG010000044.1:0-48170 GCA_052386315.1 Hyphomicrobiales bacterium | reverse complement strand
AAGGCCGTCGGCTCCTTCAGGGTCTTCTTGTTCCCGCAGCCCGAAAGCCGATATCGCATCCTGGTAGCCAATCAAAATTCTTGATATTTCCTGTAATGCTCACGTATTTGCTTGTGGCAGTCAGCGGGGCCGGGAGTTGAGATGTAATTCTCATCTGCGAGGTGAACGTGGCGCCGCTGCTCCACACCAGTGTTCCGTTAACCGTCTTGTATGCCGTTCCAATCAAATTGCCCGATAGAAGCGTGTAGTTTTCTGCATAATATTCTCCGATAATCGAAACTCTGGTGCTTGGACCATTGGTGCCAAGATTGGGAGGGTTGTATCGAAAGGCGGGGCAATCTCCGGCCACCCACCCTTCGGGAGTGCATGCTGCTGTCGTGCTGGTGAGACAGAAGCTTCCTCGAAATTCGACACGAGCCGCCATCGCATTTGTCGCGACTAATGCAAGCATCATTCCGGCGTAAGCAATATTTTTTATTGCCATCTCCCTCCGATGATTTGTTCTCGCGAGACGGGCGAGTTCGCCCGCCCACCGCGCAGGCATTCTAGCTCCGTCGGCGGGACCGGTTAAGCTGAACGTCCGGTCTTGCCAACGCGGTCCATGGGCGGCAATCTCGGCTCGACAAGCCGCCCATCGGGTGGATGCCGGTGATGCTTTGATGACGCCACAAAACGCCCATTGCTTCGACCAGCCCCATTGGCTGGTGATCGCGCGCGGCTTCGACGTCGAGACTTGGTTCGAAGACGACCAGGTGGTGGGCAGCGGCGGCATCGAAAACCCCAAGGCCGCCCATTTGCCGGTGGGGCAGAAATACTACCGGTTCGCGAGCAGCACCTCGTCCAAGGCCGCGCAGGTTGGCGGGGGGTGGTGGATGGACTATGAAGCCTTTCACACCATCGACACGTTTTCAAAGCAAAACAATACCAACCTCAGCGATGCGGCCCGGCTGTTTCTTGCCTTGCCCTATGAATGGACCAGGGTCGACCGCCTGGTAAGCGCCATTCTCGAAGTTCCTCTCAAGGCTTACGCCGGCCACGGCAAACCGGCGTTGGGGGACCTCTCACGTCCCGGCACCACATGGACTCCGATGCAGCATCGTCCGGCGATCCAGTTCTATATACCGGGGCTCTACGTCAAAAGACAGAGGCCGGAACCGCAATTGTACGAGAGCGCTTTTCCGCAGCCGAAATTCGAATACATCCATGGCACGCGGCGAGAAGTCTAGCCGCCCATGAGTCCCGTTCGGACACACGGGGCATTCAGAATTGAGGCGACACGATTCGACCGGCAGTGTATGATTCGATGGCGTTTCGAGTTGGGTCCGAGGGCAAAACCATGACCTTGACGAATGAAAAGTCGATCGGCGCCACCGACGGCAGCCCCGCTCACTCGAATATCCGGAAGATCACTCCGGCCGACCTCAAAGACGCCCTGGCCAAGGGTTTTGACGATTTCAAGGAAAAACCCAGCCACCTGGTCATCCTGGCCATCATTTATCCCCTCGCCATGCTGGTGGCGGTCAACGTCGCGGCCGGATATGAATTGTTGCCGCTGGTCTTTCCCCTGGTTTCCGGATTCGCTCTGATCGGTCCCATGGCCGCGGTCGGACTGTACGACATGAGCCGGCAACGCGAAGAGGGCCTCGAGACCACCTGGGAGCATGCCTTCACTATATTCAGTTCCCACAACATCTTTGCCATCGTGAAGCTGAGCATCCTGCTTGGCATAATCTACTTCGCCTGGCTGGGTGCGGCCTTCGCCATATACCGGCAGATCTTCGGCGACGCGGTACCGGCGTCGATCGCGGAGTTCGTCTGGCAAGTCCTCACCACTCCCGCCGGCTGGACACTCATCATTGTGGGCTGCGGCGTGGGTTTCGTCTTCGCCCTCGTGGTTTTGGCGTTCAGCGCGGTGTCCTTTCCGCTGCTTGTCGACCGGGACGTCGGCACGGCGACGGCGATTCAAACCTCGGTTCGCGCCTTTTTGGCCAACCCGGTGACCATGTTGATATGGGGCCTGATCGTCGCCGGCCTTTTGGTTATCGGCTCGGTGCCATTTTTCGCCGGCCTCGCCGTGGTGATGCCGGTGCTCGGACATGCGACCTGGCATCTGTATCGCAAGGTTGTCGAGCACTGACCTCACAGGTGCAAGGAGGCCGCGCCTTGCGTCATCGCCAGGCCGGCAATCGCGCAATCTGAAAACCTTTGAAATCTCATTCAGGGTTCTTGCCGTTAAATCGGCCATCGCCTATTACATTGAAATCGGAAGGATAATACCGAGGCGGCCGGCGTAGGTATCACGGGTTGCGTTCTCCGGAAAACGGGAGCATTTTGTGCTCCGGAATCAAGGCGCTTGAGGGAGCCATGCTGAAATGATTTTGGCGCTCGCATTGATCGTGCTGGTCGTCGGCTCGGTGGTATTCCATATTCTGAGCCCGTGGTGGTGGACGCCGATCGCGTCGAACTGGGGTTACATCGACGACACGATCAACCTCACATTCTGGATCACCGGCGTGGTTTTCGCCGCTACCATTCTGTTCATGGCCTATTGCCTGTTGCGCTTCCGTCACCGGACGGGAACAACGGCACATTACGAGCCGGAGAACAAGAAGCTGGAGTGGTGGCTCACCATAGTGACTACGCTGGGGGTCGCGGGGATGCTGGCTCCCGGCCTGTTTGTGTGGAACCAGTTCGTCACCGTCCCGGCGGGGGCCGATGAAATCGAGGTTTTGGGCCAGCAGTGGCAATGGAATTTCCGCCTCCCCGGGAAGGACGGAGTCTTGGGCACTTCCGATACCCGGAATGTCAGTCCTGAAAACCCGTTCGGTGTCAATCCGAACGATCCCAACGGTCAAGACGATCTACTGATAGTAGGTCAGGACCTGCACATACCGCTCGATAGGCCGGTCAAGGTATTACTCCGCTCCACAGATGTCCTGCACGACTTTTATGTACCCCAGCTCCGGGCCAAGATGGACGTCGTGCCGGGCATGGTCACCTACTTCTGGTTCACCCCGACCCGCGCCGGGACATACGAGGCGATCTGCGCCGAACTGTGCGGCACTGGGCATTATACCATGCGCGGAGTGGTCGTGGTGGATGAGGAGACTGCCTATCAGGCATGGTTGCAGGGGCAGTCGACTTTCAAGCAATCGGTGGCCGATGCCGGGAACGGTACAGGGGATAGGTTAAGTCTGACCTTGAGCGAGAGCGGGTCAGGTTCCGCGGAAAGAGTATTTGGACGATGAACCTCAGGCCAGCAACTCCCTAGGTAACGAAATCGCAGAGGTGTTTCGATGACCGACGTAACCCCCGACACTGTCAACTATGTCGCACCTGCCGAAGTCGAGGACGTCGAGCTTTACCATCCGAAAAGTTTCGTCACCAAATACATCTGGAGCCAGGACGCCAAAGTCATCGCCATCCAGTATGCGATCACGGCGATCGCGATAGGTTTGGTGGCGTTGGTGTTGTCGTGGGTGATGCGGCTGCAACTCGGGTTCCCGGACACCTTCTCCTTTATCGAGCCAGAGTCCTACTACCAGTTTATCACGATGCACGGCATGATCATGGTCATCTACCTGCTTACGGCGCTGTTTCTGGGGGGGTTCGGCAACTACCTCATCCCGCTGATGGTCGGCGCCCGCGACATGGTGTTCCCCTATGTGAACATGCTGAGCTACTGGGTCTACCTGTTGGCCGTGCTGGTGCTGGTGGCGAGTTTCTTTGTGCCGGGCGGGCCCACCGGCGCGGGCTGGACGCTGTACCCGCCGCAGGCCATCCTCGCCGGCACGCCGGGACAGAGCTACGGCATTATTTTGATGCTCGCCTCTCTGGCACTGTTCATCATTGGATTCACCATGGGCGGTTTGAACTATGTGGTGACGGTGCTGCAGGCGCGCACGCGAGGGATGACGCTGATGCGCCTGCCCTTGACGGTATGGGGCATTTTCGTCGCCACCATTCTTGCGCTGCTGGCCTTCCCCGCCCTGTTCGTCGGCGCGGTGATGATGATGTTCGACCGGATTCTGGGAACCAGCTTCTTCATGCCGGAAATCGTCGAGTTTGGCGAAAGCCTGAAATACGGCGGCGGCAGTCCGATATTGTTTCAGCACCTTTTCTGGTTTTTCGGCCATCCCGAGGTTTACATCGTCGCCTTGCCGGGCTTCGGCATCGTCTCCGATCTGCTCGCCACCCATGCGAGAAAGAACATCTTCGGCTACCGGATGATGGTGTGGGCGATCGTCATCATCGGCGGCCTGAGTTTCGTGGTGTGGGCGCACCACATGTATGTCAGCGGCATGAATCCATATTTCGGTTTCTTTTTCGCCACGACCACGCTCATCATCGCCGTCCCGACCGCCATCAAGGTTTACAATTGGGTGCTGACGCTGTGGCGGGGCAACATCCAGCTCACTCTGCCGATGCTGTTTGCTATCGCCTTCATCCCGACATTTGTGAACGGCGGGCTAACCGGCTTGTTCCTCGGCAACGTCGTCGTGGATGTTCCGCTTTCGGACACCATGTTCGTGGTCGCCCACTTTCATATGGTGATGGGTGTGGCGCCCATCCTCGTTATCTTTGGGGCGATCTACCATTGGTATCCCCTGATAACCGGACGCATGCTGAACACTGCACTGGGTCATTTCCACTTCTGGGTCACCTTCCTCGGCGCCTATGCGATTTACTTCCCCATGCACTATCTGGGCTTTATCGGCGTGCCGCGCCGCTATTACGAGTTAGGCGACATTCAATTCATCCCGCAATCCGCCCACACGCTGAACGAATTCATCACCGTGGCGGCATTGGTCGTAGGCTTCGCCCAGGTGGTGTTTATATTCAACCTGGTGTGGAGCCTGTTCAAAGGCAAACTTGCCGGCCGCAACCCCTGGCGGGCCACCACGCTAGAGTGGCAAACAGCGCAGATACCGCCCGGACATGGCAACTGGGGCAAGGAGTTGCCCGTGGTCTACCGCTGGGCTTACGATTATAGCGTGCCGGGAGCCGCTCAGGACTTCCTGCCGCAAAACCTTCCGCCAAATCAGGTCGCCGCCGCCGAGGTCTACGAGGCATCGGGCGTCCAGGCAGCAAAGACGTGAGCATCCTCCGGCAGCTGACAGCAAAACCCTGGGTGACGGCACAGGCAAGGATCGACGACCTTCACCTTGGAGGCTCATTCTCCCTACCGTCGGCGACGCTCGGCCTGCGGGCGTTTCTTGCCGTGGTCACGGTTCTGTTCATGCTTTTAATTCTCGCCTATGGAATCCGGATGGAGTCTGAGGACTGGCGTCCAACGCCTCAGCTCGGTCTCTTGTGGCTGAACACGGCCATGCTGGTGTTGAGCAGCTTGGGCATGCAATGGGCGCAGTTTGCAGCCCGCCGCGGAGAGATTGACGGCGTGTGGATCGGCCTGCTAGCCGGAGGCGTTTTCGCCGCTGCATTTCTGGGCGGGCAGATGCTGGCGTGGCGGCAACTGAATACGATGGTTGCTTTCGACATCACGAACCCGGCGATCGGTTTCTTTTTCCTCATCACCGCGCTGCACGGGTTGCACCTGCTCGGCGGCCTGGTGGCCTGGGGCAGAACCACCGCCAAGGTGTGGCGCGGTTTTGACGCCGTCGATGTGCGCTTGAGTGTGGAGTTGTGCACCGTTTACTGGCACTACTTGCTGCTGGTTTGGCTTGTCCTTTTCGGCCTGCTGTTCTCGGGCAACGATAATCTCGGTATCTTGTTGACGATCTGTGGGCTCAGGTGAACGGGAACAACCTATGGCACAATCCGCGGTAACCGATACGACTGAATCCCTCGCGCGGCCTGTAGGTTTGCGCGGCTTCGTTGCCGACTTTTCCTCGGACCAGCGGACGTTCAAGAATGTTCCCTGGGGCAAGGCGATGATGTGGATCTTCCTGCTCAGCGACACCTTCATCTTCAGCTGTTTCCTGCTGTCGTACATGACGGTGCGATGGTCGACGAAGGTGCCGTGGCCCAACCCCAGCGAGGTCTTCGCGTTGACCATCGGGGGCGAAAACATCCCCCTCATCCTGATCGCCATCATGACCTTCATCCTGATCAGCTCCAGCGGCACAATGGCCATGGCCGTCAAATTCGGCTACAGCCGCGATCGCAAGAAAACCGCGATCTTGATGCTGGTGACCGCGGCATTCGGCGCCACATTCGTCGGGATGCAGGCCTTTGAGTGGACCAAGCTGATCATGGAAGGGGTCCGCCCCTGGGGCAACCCTTGGGGGGCGCCCCAGTTCGGCTCAAGCTTTTTCATGATCACGGGTTTCCACGGCACGCATGTGTCGATCGGCGTGATTTTCCTGATCGCCATTGCCCGAAAAGTCTGGCGGGGAGATTTTGACGTCGATAGGCCAGGCTTTTTCACGAGCCGGAAAGGGAATTACGAGATCGTCGAAATTACCGGCCTGTATTGGCACTTTGTCGATCTGGTCTGGGTATTCATTTTCGCTTTGTTTTATCTTTGGTGAGGGCAAACATGGCGCACGCAAAGGGACAAGAACATCCGATCGGCGTTTACCTGTGGACATGGGGACTGCTCTTTGTTCTCAGCACTTTTTCCTACCTTGTCGATTACTTCAACTTCGAAGGTTACATCAGGTGGTCCCTGATCCTCCTGTTCATGGTGTTGAAGGCAGCGCTGATCGTCGCCGTCTTCATGCATATGGCTTGGGAGCGGCTGGCCCTGATTTACGCCATCTTGGTCCCGCCGGTGCTGGTGCTGGTGTTTGTTGGCCTCATGACGCTCGAATCGGACTATACTCTGTTCACGCGCGAACTATTCTTCAAGGCGGGATTCTAGCAACAAAGGGTTATGTCCGATGAGAATCAGAGTTATCCTCGCCGCCTTGGGGCTCATGGGGCTCGGCACGGCCGGCTACGCCCAGGATGCGGAGAAGGGCGCAACGGTCTTCAAGAAGTGCTTGGCCTGCCATACGGTCGAGGGCACGGCCAAAAAGCTCGGTCCTTCGCTCAAGGGCATCGTCGGCCGCAAGGCGGCTTCCGTGGAAGGCTACAAGTACTCCGACGCCATGCTGGCCAAGGCCGCCGAAGGCGTGATCTGGGACGAGGCAACCCTTGCCGCCTATCTGCCCGATCCGAAGGGCTTCGTGCCAGGCACCAAGATGAGCTTTCCCGGCCTCAAGAATCCGGAGGATGTGGCCGACCTCATCGCCTTTCTCAAGACCAAGGCGATGTAGCCTCTCGCTTGTCGAAACAAGCAATAAGTGTAATCCATGTGTCCGGTACGATTGTTACCTATGTCTCGGGCCGGTCACTATTTCAGGTGCGCTATGCAGCACTAACATCGGCACGCCCCGGCTGCTCAGGATGGTCCGGAGCAATCGACCCTTCAAAATCGCGCAAGAGCGCAGCGGCTATTTCGGCTTCCGGCATGGGCCGTCCAAGATGGAAGCCCTGAAGCTGGTCACACTCGATCTCATAGAGGAAGTTCGCCTGCTCTTCCGTTTCGACGCCCTCCGCCGTGATTTGCATATTCATGGAACGCCCGAGCGCAACGATGGTGCGCAAGACGGATGTTACGTCTTTATTGTCGGCGAAGGCGCGCATGAAGGATTGGTCGATCTTGATCCTGTCGAACGGGAATTTCCAAAGGTAGCTCAGGCTCGAATAGCCGGTGCCGAAATCGTCCATTACGATACTTACGCCCAAAGACTTTAGCGCGCCGAGCTGCTCGAGCACCGGAGCGGTGTTGCTCAGGAGAAGACCTTTGGTTATCTCCAGTTCCTGCCGGCGCGCCGGCAGCCCGCTCTTCGTCAGCGCTTCGCGAACCACGGCGGTGAGCTGTCCGTCCTTGAACTGCACGGGGGAGAGATTGACCGCGACGGTGAGCGGATCGGGCCATGCAGCAGCGGCGGCACAGGCCCGCCGGATCACCCATGCGCCGATCGTATCGATCAGGCCCATTTCCTCCGCGACAGGGATGAGAACCGAGGGAGGAATATAGGTTCCGTCGGCCCGGCGCAGCCGCAGCAGCGCCTCGAAGCCGGAAATGCGCCGGTCTTCGTTGTTACAGAGCGGCTGGAAATGCAGTTCGAAGCCTTCGGTGATTGCCGCCTCGCGAATTGTGCGCTCCAGCGCCTTGCGCGCTTCGACCTCGGCGTCCATCGCGGCCTCAAAAAAGGCATAGCGCGAACGCCCGCGAGCCTTGGCGGCATAGAGCGCCAGGTCGGCGCTCTTGAAGAGTCGAGAGGGGTCGGCGCCGTCGGTCGGCGAGAGCGCGATCCCGATGCTTGAAGTGACCGCGATCTCCTGTTCCGCCACGGTGAACGGAACCGACAGCGATTGCATCAGCTGCCCGGCGATGCGGGCGGCGGCGGCGCTGTCCGAGATTCCCGTCTGCGCGATTGCAAATTCGTCGCCGCCAAGCCGGCCGACGATATCGGCGGGCCGCACCACGGAGCGCAGCCGTTCCGCGAAGGCGATCAGAAGTTCGTCGCCCGCCGCATGGCCGAGCGTGTCGTTGATTTCCTTGAAACGGTCGAGGTCGAGATAGTGGACGGCGACGATGCCACGAGACTTGCCGGCCCGGGCAAGGGCTTCCGCGAGCTTCCGCTGGAAGGACGCACGGTTGGCGAGCTGCGTCAGCGGATCGTGGTGGGCAAGGAAGCGGACCTGATCGTCGACGGCTTGCTTTTCCCGCGACCGGCGATAGAAGGCGGCCGATGGAACAGCGAACGCAATCGTCATGAGCGCAGCGAGGGCAAGCGTGGCGGCTCTGAAATGCGACCCGAAAACGGCATATTTCTCGGTCCGGTCGACGTAGACCTCGGCAATGGCGATCAGGCGTCCGTCGCGCACGACCGGCACATAGGCTTCCCCGTATCGGCGGGGGCGGTGCGGCGGAGTCCCTTCCTTCACCTCCACCAGCGCCTCGCCCATCTGAATCGCCCGAACGGCGCGGAGATTGTGCTCGTCGGGCGGCGCAGCGGTGGGCGGTTTCAGACCGAGCTCGTCGGACACCAGGCGGAGTTCGCCTGCCGGGCTGAACTGCTTGTAGCGGAACACCTGCCCGACTTGTTGCGTCCGCTGGAAGAATTCTCGGCTTTCCCGCGCGGGAGGCTGGCCCGCCGCGATCTGTTCCAGATCCGGCAGGTTCCTGGCGAGATGGTTCGCCCAATCACGGCTCGTGCTCTCGATATCATGGTAGAGGAGCGAATCGACGGTTGTCCGCTCGATCAGATAGGTTCCGCCGAGCAACGCTGCGAAAGCGGCGGCGATCGCCAAAACCGTCATGGTTGGGCGAAGCCGAACTAAAAGCGACGTGTCCATGATCCGAGGTGCTCCGGGATTATCCCCGGATAATTGCATCTCAAAGTAGAAGAAGCAGTTAAAAAATTGCTTAGATTGCGTGAACAAACGGGTTGCCAAAATCGCTTGATGCGTATTCAGCGCCGCTCTTTGCGGAAAGTACGGCTTCGCCCCGCCGCGCGGCCTCTCACTTGCCGCTTTGAATACGCCCCGGCACACCAATAATATCAGTCTATTTGCAGCGCCGAGACGAAACGGCCAGGGAGGACGCCCATGCGCTATGAAACGATGTTGCCGCACCAGATCAGGTGGGCGATCGACAAGCGCTGGCCGGTGGTGCTGCCGCTCGGCGTGCTCGAATATCACGGCGAGCATCTGGCCCTCGGCATGGACACGCTGGCGGTCGTCAAGATGCTGGACTTGATCGAGAAGGAGATGGACCTCGTGATCCTACCGCCCTTCTATTACGGCGCGGCGAGCTATGCGGTGGAGCCGCCGGAGGGCATGGGCTCGCTGCAGGTCGATTCGGCGGCACTCCATCCCTTCGCCCGCGAGATGTTCAAGGGCCTGCTGCGCATCGGCTTCCGCAACATCCATTTCTTCATCCATCACCAGAGCGAGAATTTCGCCGCCGGCATGCCGACCGATCTCGCCTTCAAATTGGGGGCGCGCCAGGCGATCTTCGAATTCCTCGAAGCGGCGCGGGGCGAAGGCTGGTGGGGCAAGGCCGAGATGGCACACTATTACGCCGAGCAGGCTGAGGGCGAGGATCCCTTCAACTGGATCAAGGGCCATGCGCTGATGACGCCAGAGATCATCAAGCACTATCCCTTCGACCATGCAGGCCAAGGCGAAACCTCGCTGATGCTGGCGCTGTGCCCGGAGGCGGTGGACATGCAGCGGCTGTCGGACAAGACCTGGTACACGCGCGATGCCAAGGAGGCCTCGGCGGAATTGGGGCGGCGGGGGCGCGATCTAATTCTCGAGCATATGCGGAAAGTGTTGCGGTAGGCGGGCGAATGGCGAATGGCGAGATCGCTATTTCACCGCGCCGGCGGTCAGGCCCTTGACGATGTAGCGTTCGAGGAAAATGCCGATCAGCACCAAGGGCGCGATGGCCGCCGTCGACAGCGCCGCCATCGACCACCATGAGATGCCCTGGGAACCGGTCTGGCTCGCCACCATCACGGGCAGCGTCTTGGCGTCGGTGCTGGTGAGAAGGGCGGCGAAGAAATATTCATTCCAGCACAGGACGACCGAGAGAACGAAGGCCGCCATCATGCCGGGAAGCGCGATCGGCAGCACGATCCTCAGGAAGGCGCCCCACACGCTGCAGCCGTCGACGAGGGCCGCCTGCTCGAGTTCGATGGGGATGGTGTCGAACTGGTCGCGCATGATCCAGATGACGATGGGCAGCACCATCAGCGTATAGACGAGGATGAGCCCCAGTTTGGTATCGAGAAGCGCCAGCTCCTTGTAGAGAACCAGAAACGGCATGGCGAGCACGACCGGCGGCAGGATCAGTTGCGACAGGAAGAAGAAGGAGATGTCCTTGTTGCGCATCCAGGCGAACCTGTATTCGAAGCGGCTCAGGCCGTACGCGGCGAGCGAGCCGATGGCCACGGCGAGGGCGGAGGCGCCGAGCGAGGCGATGATGCTGTTCTCGAAGCGCAGCAGGAACTCCTCGCGCACCGTCGAGGTCTGGCCGATGGTGTCGGGCGACAGGCCGAGGGAGCGCCAGCCTTTCCAGTCCGGGTAGAAATCGATGAAGGGCACGAGATGGCCCTGGGTGACGTTGACCGCGGTCTTGAAGGAGGTGGTGAGCGTCCAGTAGATGGGAAACAGCGAAACGAAAGCCCACAGGATCAGCGCGCCGTAGATCAGCAATTTTCCCGCCACGCGTTTCGGATCGTTGGCGATGGCTGTGATTGTCATGTGACCTTGCGCATGAAGCGGCTCACCAGATTGAGGAGCAGGGTCACGAAGATAATGATGATCACCAAATAGACTTCCGCAACCATGGTGCCGTAGCCGACATTAGAGCGATCGCGGTACTCGCGGAAGATGAAGCTCGATACCGTGTCGGTGGCCCCGCCCGGGCCGCCGGCAGTGGTGTTGATGACGATGTCGGCAAGCTTCAACTGGAAAATGATGCGCAGCACCACGGCGGTGACGCTGACCGGCAGCATCAGCGGAAAGGTGATCTGCCAGAAGGATTGCCAGGGTGTGGCACCATCCACCTTGGCGGCTTCCTGCACTTCCTTAGGGAGCGCCTGCAAGCCGGCGAGCAGAAGGATCATGATGAAGGGGATCCACACCCAGGCATCCATCGCGGCGATCGAGATGCGGGCGATCCACGGTGTCGTAAAGAAGGCGGGACTGTCCCAGCCGAGTAGGCGGGCAAGCGTCGCCACCGGACCGAAGCGGTATTCCATCAGCGACTTGCCGATCATCCAGCTCACCGCCACCGGGCTCAGCATGAAGGGCAAAAGGAAGGCGACCCGGAAGAACTTGCGGGCCCGGATCTCGGCATTGAGCAGAAGCGCCAGGGCGAAGGCGATCACATACTGAGCCAGCACCGCCACGACGTAGAAGACCATGTTGGCGAGCGCATTCCAGAAATAGGCGTCATTGATCAGGGCCCTGACATTGTCGAGCCCGTTGAGCCGGCGTCCCTCGAAGGAACTGAGATTCCAATCGGTGAAGGCAATGTAGAGTCCGAAGAATGTGGGAAAGATCACCATGGCGACGGTGAACAGAACCGCCGGCAACAGGAACAGGGCGCGGTGGCCGTCCTCGCCGCGGATCAGTACCTGGCCCCAGCCGATGGCGGCGCCCCACAGCAGAAAGGCATAAAGCGCTGGACGCCAGTTTGCAAAGCCCAAGGCGGTGACGCCGGCGGCATAGAGAATCTGCAACAGCAGGACCGCCGCGAGGCCGAGCGAGGCGGCAACGATCAGCGCCCGGCCCGCGGTGCCGCGGCTGGTCATCAAAGTGCGGGGACCGTGCCGGCTTGCAAATGTTTCGCGATCGATAGTCAAATTCGACACCACCAGACCCCCGCCGCTAACCCCTCCCCACAAGGGGAGGGGTCTGGGCGGTGTTACATGCCGAGCGAGGCCTTGTAGAGGGCGATCTGGCTGTCGCGGCCGATCTGGTCGGTGATCTTCTCCCAGGCAGCGGCGATATTGTCGGCACCGGTCTGGGCATCGGAACCGCCGGCGTAGATCTTCGCCAGCTCATCCTCGGCCACGCTGTAGTACTGGAAGATGCCCGGGATGCGCGGTTCGATCGCCGCATTCGGGTGGTTGTAGGAATTGCCCTCGGAGTTCAGGTAGGATGTGATGAAGGCCTCGTCGTAGCCCGCCGCAACCCATTCCGGAATGTTGAAGTGGCTGTTGCGGTAGGGCTGGAAGCCCGACGGATAGGCCGCGCACCACAGCGACAGATCCTTGCCGCCGATATGGGCCGCCGCACTCCAGGCCGCCTTCTGCTTGGCGGAATCGCTGTCGACGCGGGCCATGACATAGACGCCCCAGCCGATATAGGCCATGTTCGGCGCATAGTTCGGCCCGCTTGCGAGCTTATCCCAGGCGCCGGTCTTGGCGTTGTAGACATCGTCCGAGCCGGGGAGAATGTCGAAACCGACAACGTCGCCGATGACCGAACTATCGCTGGTCTTGGCATTCGAACCGATGTCGCCCCACCAGGCCAACATCGACCCCGTGCCGCCTAGGAATTGCTGGAAGCCGGTGGTGCCGGGGTCGGCATTTAGCTGGTCGGCGGGCTCCGAGGGCAGCGCGTCGAGCACGTCCTGGATGGCGCGCACCCAGGCCGGATTGTTGACGCGCGGCTTCATGGTGTCGGCATCGAACAGCCAGGCCTTGTCGTCGGGATGCTTGGCATAGGCGGTGGCGCGGCTGCCGAGGAAGTAGAAAGCAAAGCCGCCCCAGCCCTTGCACGGGTCGAGATAGCCATAGGCATCCTGGCCGCCGATCTTCTTGCCTTTGAGGAACTTGGTGACTTCCTGAACCTTCTGCCAGGTCTTGGGCACCGCCCATTCGCCCGCGTGGCCTTCGGCCTTCCAGGCGGCGGCCAAACCGGCATCGGAGAAGTAATCGGTGCGATAGTTGAAGGTGTGGCAGTCGCCGTCGATGGAGATGCGATAGGTCTTGCCGGCCCAGGTTCCGACCGGGGCCTTGAGGTAGCCCACATAGTCGTCCATATCGATCTGCTTCTTTACCCAATCGGGCATTTCCGAAGCGAGACCCTTGCCACAGACATCACCCTCAAGCGGGGCGCCCATTTCCAGGATGTCGAAGTCGACCGTACCAGTAGCGATCGCCTGCTGCAGACGTGGATTATAGTCGGCCTGGGCGAGGTCGATCCAGGTGATCTTGGCGCCCGTATAGGCTTCCCACGGTTTCAAGAAGCCGCGGAACAGAAGGTTGTGAAGATTCTGGTTGTTGAGGCCCATGAAGGTGAGCTCGACGCCGGCGAATTCACCTTGCTTGACGTTCTCCTTGGTCGGCCCGAGGCAGAGCTCACCGACCTTCTGCCAATCGGCATCGGTGGGCGAGCCCTTGCCGACGCCCGGAATCTGCAGCATCTGGGTGCGCAGATCGCTTTGCGCCTTCGCCGGCCGCGACAGCGTGCCGAGCGCGCCGCTCGCACCCATGGCGGAGACCGCGGCGGCGCCCTTGAGCAGGGCGCGCCGGTTCAGCGCCATGAACCGGTTGTATTGTTCCATTCTCATAGCGAAACCTCCCGAATGATCTTGTTCTTACCGCCCCTCAACCGTGGAGGTTGCGTTCGCCCGGTTGACACGCGACGTCTTCCGCAGTGGCGCAATTTCGACAGGTGACGAAGGCAGGAGTGACTATGCAACAGCCTCAGAAGATGTCAACAACGGGCGGTCCCGCGCGCGAGCAGCGCCTCGATCTCGGCCAGCTGCGGCATGGACGGCGCGGTGCCGGGACGGGTGATCGAAAGGCCGGCCGCGGCACAGCCGAAGCGGGCGGCCTCTTCCGGTTCCAGCCCACGGGCAAGGGCTGCGGCAAAGCCGCCATTGAAGGCATCGCCCGCCCCCGTAGTCTCGACCACCGGTCCCGCCTTGAAGGCGGGGATCGGCGTCGAACGGGTCCTGGTGTGGAGCAGCGCTCCCGCTTCGCCGAGGGTGATCAGCGCCGCGCCGGCGCCCTTCGCCAGCAGCACATCGCCCGCCTTGCGCGCATCATCGAGACTGACAACGGATACGCCGGTCAAGAAAGCCGCTTCGGTCTCATTGGGGGTCACGTAGTCGCAAAGGGCGTAGAGCGCATCGTCGATGGGCTCGGCCGGGGCCGGATTGAAGACGGTGATGACGCCCGCCGCCTTGGCGATTTCCAGGCCGCGCTGGGCGGCGGCCAGCGGCTGCTCGAGCTGGGTGACGAAGACGGCGGAGTTGCGGATGGCATCGCCGGCCTTCTCCACATCCGCGGCACCAATCGAGGCGGCCGCTCCGGCCACCACGATGATGGCGTTGTCGCCGGTCCTGTCGCTGACATAGATGAAGGCGGCGCCGGTCGGCAGGTCCGTGGACTCTGCGACTTGCGTGACGATGCCTTCCTTGCGCCAGGTGGCCAGGGCAATGGCGCCGAACTCGTCCTTGCCGATTTTGGAAATGAAGGTCACCGGGGCGCCGGCCCGGGCGGCTGCCACCGCCTGGTTCGAGCCCTTGCCGCCCGGCCCCAGCTTGAAGCCCGAGCCGGCGATGGTTTCACCCATCGCCGGCATGCGGCCTGCGCGGAAGGCGAGATCGGCGACGAAAATGCCGAGAATGGCGACCCCGCCGCATTTCGCCGTCATGTCAATTGATCCGCTGCCCAGTGGCTTCGTCGAAGAGATGGACGGCGGCGGGATCGGGAGCGATGGGGAGCAGGTCGCCGGGCCTGGCGGCAACACGCTCGCGGAACACGCCGACGATCTTGTGGGAGCCCAGCCTGGCGAAGACCTGGGTTTCCGATCCGGTGGGCTCAATGACCGAGACTTCCGCCTTCACATTGCGGCCGCCCAATGAAAAATGTTCCGGCCTGATGCCATAGATGGCGGGCCGGCCCTCGGCGCCGCGCGGCGCGGAGATCAGCGGCAGCGTCACACCGCCATCGGAGAGAAACGCCGGCTTGCCCTTCACCCGGATCGTGCCCTTGATCAGGTTCATGGCGGGCGAGCCGATGAAGCCCGCCACGAAGAGATTGTCCGGGCGGTCGTAGAGCTCGAGCGGCGAGCCCACCTGCTCGACCACGCCCGCATTCATGACGACGATGCGGTCGGCCATGGTCATGGCCTCGACCTGGTCGTGGGTGACATAGACGGTGGTGGTCTTGAGGCGCTGGTGCAGTTCCTTGATCTCGGCCCGCATCTGGACCCTGAGCTTGGCGTCAAGATTGGAGAGCGGCTCGTCGAACAGGAACACCTTGGGATCGCGCACGATGGCGCGGCCCATGGCGACGCGCTGGCGCTGGCCGCCGGAGAGCTGGCGCGGGTAGCGCGCGAGATAGGGGATGAGATCGAGAATCTCGGCGGCGCGGCGCACCCTGGTGTCGATCTCGGATTTCGGCGCATGACGGAGCTTCAAGGCAAACCCCATGTTCTCGGCCACCGTCTTGTGCGGATAGAGCGCATAGGTCTGGAACACCATGGCGATGTCGCGGTCCTTGGGCGGCAGATCGTTGACCACCCGCTCGCCGATCCTGATGTCGCCCGAGGTGATCGGCTCAAGCCCGGCGATCATGCGCAAAAGCGTCGACTTGCCGCAGCCGGAGGGACCCACCAGAATGACGAACTCGCCGTCGGCAATGCCGATCGACACGCCATGGATCACTTGCTGGGCGCCATAGGCCTTGCGCACATCGACAACGTCGACCGAAGCCATGCCAGTTTCCCCTCGAAACCCCGACTGGCAGGAAGGCTATTCGATCGCCGCGCCGCGGTCGAGGGGGTCGCGGGCCCGCCCGGCGTCCGCGGGTCAGGCAGCGCGGATCGTCGGAATGGCGGCAACATCGATACGCCGCTCGGCGTGCCATGTGTCGTGGGCAGCCTGCATCCTCAGCCATACCCCGGCACCATCGCCGAAAAGCTTGCCCAGGCGCACGGCCACGGCGGGAGAAACGGGCTTGCGCTCGCGCAAGATGTCATAGAGGTGCTGCCGCGAGATGCCCAAGAGACCGGCGATTTCCGTCTTGCTCCTTCCGGTCGCCGGAATGACTACCTCGCGCAACAATTCGCCCGGATGGGACGGGCACCGGCGGGGATTGCGCTTTGCCTTATGTTCGACCATGGTAGGTTTCCTCCACCTCTCATGCGGCCATGCTTCGAGGCTCGCTGCGCTCGCTCCTCAGCATGAGGTTCGAGGCTCACGCTTCGCGCTCGCACCTCAGCATGAGGACTATCGATAGCCCATTCAGCCTTCGCTGTACCGGCCCCTTGCGGAGCGGGCGGCGGGGCTCCACAGTGGCGCCGGTTCCGCAACGCCATGACTTCCCGCCCCGCAACCGCCCATAAACGCCGACGGCTAGGAGACATCGTCCAGACGCCGTGGCGGCAGCTTGTCAATCCATTCGAGCCCACCCGTCTCATTTCCGACGACGAGGTGGAGAGCCTGCATCAAGCCGCCCTCGACATTCTCGAACGCATCGGGGTGCGCTGCCAGGTGAAGGAGGCGCGCGACATCTTCGCCCGCGCCGGTGCCGCGATCGAGGAGGCGGACGGGCGGGTACGGGTGGGCCGCGACATTGTCGAAGCAGCACTTGCGACCGCGCCTTCCGAGCTTACTCTGAGCCCACGCAACGCGGCGCGGGCGGTGAAGCTCGGCGGCAACAACATGACCACGGCGGCGGTGCTGGGCCCGCCAAATTGCAGCGATCTCATGCGCGGGCGGCGTTCCGGCACACTGTCCGATCTCGGCGAACTCCTGAAGCTCACGCAGTTCTTCGACGCCGTGCAGATGAATGGCTGGCCGGTGGAGCCGCTCGATGTCGAGGTGAAATTCCGCCATCTCGACGCGGCATTCGCCATGCTGACGCTGACCGACAAGGTGCCTTATGTCTTCTGCCAGAGCCGCCAGCGCATCAGGGACGTCTTGGAGATGTGCGCCATCGCCCGCGGCGAGACGCTGGAACAATTCGCGCAGAGGCCCGGCGTGTTCTCGATCATCAACACCAACACGCCGCTGCAATATGACGTGCCGATGACGGTGGGGGTCATGGACATGGCGCGCTACGGTCAGCCCACCCTGCTCACCCCCTTCGTGATGGCGGGGGCGTCGACGCCTGCGACCATCGCTGCGGCCATGGCGCTCAACACGGCGGAGGTGCTGTTCGGCGTGACGCTGGCGCAGCTCGTGCGTCCCGGAGCGCCCGTGCTCTATGGTTGTGCCGCCATGAATGTCGACATGAAGACGGGGGCACCCGCCTATGGCCTTGCCGACATGCACCGCTGCACCCTGATCGGCGGGCAGATGGCGCGGCGCTACAGGCTGCCGATGCGCTCGTCGAACTTCAGCGCCGCCAATATCGCCGATTTCGCCTCGGGTTATGAATCGGCCAACAGCGTCATGGCGGCGATGAATGCCGGCGCCCATCTGCTCATGCACGCGGCGGGCTGGGTCGAGGGGGGCTTGTGTACATCCTACGAAAAATTCGTGCTCGACGTCGAGATCGTGCAAACCCTGTCGCAAATTCTTGAGCCGGTGCGGATCGATGCCGATACGCTCGCCGTCGAGGAAATCGAAGCGGTGGGCCCCGGCGGCCATTTCTTCGGAACCGAGCGCACCATCGCCACCTACGAGACCGCCTTCTACCGCCCGCTCATTTCGCAGACGCAGAATTACGGCGCCTGGATGGAGGGGGGCGGCAAGACCGCCGCCGAGCGCGCCACGGCGATCTGGCAGGAGGCGCTGAAAATCTATGTGGAACCGGCCATCGATCCCGGCATAAGCGAGGCGCTCTCCGCCTTCGTGGCCAGACGCAAGGGGGAAGGCGGCGCGCCCATCGATTGAGGAGAACATGTCCAATCCGTTTCCCGCTTTGTTCAAGCCGCTGACGCTGCGCCACAAGACGCTGCGCAACCGCATCGTGTTCGGGGCGCATACGGCGAATATGTCGGAGATGGGCCTGCCGGGCGAGCGCCACCGCGCCTATTACGAGGAGCGCGCCCGCGGCGGGGCGGCGATGATCGTGGTCGAGCCGGTGCCAGTGCATCGCACCGCGGTTCTCACCCGCGGCAATTTCCGCCATTCGGCCGACGAGATCGTCCCGCATTTCCGCAAGGTGACCGACGCGGTGCACCAGCATGGCGCCGTCATCTGCCACCAGCTCTATCACGTCGGCCAGCATGGCGACTTCGACAATAGCTTCGAGCCCAACTGGTCGCCCTCGGGCGGGCCTTCGTTTCACGATTCCGACGGCAGCCACGCCATGACGGAAAACGAGATCGAGGAGATCATCGAGAGTTTTGTCCAAGCGGCGCGGCGGGCGAAACAATCGGGCTTCGACGGCATCGAGCTTTTCGCCGCCTATAACGCCATCATCGACCAGTTCTGGCTGCCCTTCAACAACCGGCGCGACGACAAATGGGGCGGCTCCTTCGAAAACCGCATGCGCTTCTCGCGCAGCATCATGGAGCGTATCCGCAAGATGGCGGGCGAGGACTTCATCATCGGGCTTGCCGTCAACATGGATCCGGGGGTCAAGGTCTCGCAATCCATCGAACAGTTGCAGGAGATCATAGCCTGCCACGACGAGCGCCGGCTGATGGACTATGTGACCTGCGGCACCGGCAGCTACTTCAGCTTCGGCGGCATCATTCCCAATATTTTCTTTGCCGACAAGCTGGGCGCACCCTATGCGGAGGCGCTCAAACAAGTGGTGAAGCACGCCAAGGTGCAATGCGAGAGCCATATCCGCACGCCGGAAAATGCCAATTCTGTGGTGGCTTCGGGCCAGGCCGACATGGTGTCGATCGTGCGCGGCCAGATCGCCGATCCGCATCTCGCCAACAAGGCGCGCGAAGGGCGGCCCGAGGACGTCCGCCCCTGCCTCTCCTGCAACCAGATGTGCTGGGGCAGGCGCTACCGCGATTACTGGATATCGTGCCTTATCAATCCCAGCGCCGGGCGCGAATTCGAATGGGGCGGCGACCGCTTCACGCCGGCCTCGAAACCGAAGAAGGTTCTGGTGATCGGCGGCGGAGTCGCCGGCCTTGAAGCGGCGCGTGTTGCCGCGGAGCGCGGACACCGGGTTACGCTCGCCGAGGCGTCGGACAAGATCGGCGGTCAGTTCCGGCTGGCGGGCCTGCAGCCGCGGCGCCAGCAGATCATCGACTATCTCGACTGGTTCGAGCGCCAGCTCGCGAAGCTGCATGTCAAGGTGCTGCTCAACACGGCCCTGGACGCCGATGAGGCGAAGGCCTTCGGCGCCGACGAGATCGTCATCGCCACGGGCTCGCAGCCCGACGGCCGAGGCTTCCAGCGCGCGCTGCCGCAGTTCGATTCACTGCCCGGCATCGAGCGCGGCAATGTCTGGCCGGCGGAAGATGTGATGAGCCGGGCGGCGCGGCCCGGCCGGCGCGTCATCGTTCTCGACGAGACGGCGAACTGGAAAGGCGGCGGCACGGCGCTCTATCTCGCCGAAGCCGGCCACCAGGTGACCGTGGTGACGGCGGCGGCGAGCATCATGGCGGAGATGGCGCGAACCAACGCGGACCAGCAATTGCGCCAACGCCTTCGCGAACTTGGCGCGCGGCTTATTGCCGAGGCGGTTATGCTGGAATGGCACGGTGACGGCGTCACGGTCCAGGTGTTCGGCGGCACGCCGGAACGGATCGCCGCCGATTCACTGGTGCTCGCCACGACCAATGTGCCCGAGCGCGCCATCGCCGATCACCTCGGCGCCCCCGCCATCGGCGATGCCGCGGCGGCGCGCAATGCGGCCATGGCGATCCATGAGGGCCGCAAGCTGGCGATGAACATTTGAAGGGCCCCGGAAGATGAGCGTCTTCCGGGGCCCCGATAGCGCTATCGTCTTGGGCCCTATGCCGGCTCGACGCCCAGCGTCTCGCCGAAGATGTAGAGCGTGGGGTGAACTGCGAAGCCCTTCACGCGCTTGTCGTAGGCGGCATAGACCGACCGCCACAGAGGCTGGGCAATGGGCCCGTCCTCCTGCATGATCTTCTCGAGCTCGCCGAGGATTTCGGTGCGCGCCGCGATGTCGACGGTGCCTTCGGCTTTGGACAAAAGCTCATCGAACTTGGCGTTCGAATAGGCGCTCTCGTTCCACGGCACGCCGGTGCGGTAGGCCAGCGCCAGCACCATGAAGCCGAGCGGCCGGTGGGTCCATTCGGTGAAGCCGAAGGGCACCTTGTCCCAGACTTCCCAGAATTTGTTGGACGGCATCACGTTGATCCTGGCGCGGATGCCAGCGGCTTTCCATTGCTCGGCCATGGCCTCGACGGCCGCCTGTTCCCAGGACGGATCGGGCTTGCAGGCGATTTCCACGTCGATGCCATCGGGGAAACCGGCCTCGGCGAGAAGCTTTTTCGCCTCTTCGGGCTTGTAGCCCATGAGCTCGAGCTTCTTGTAGTCGGGATGGACCGGGCAGACATGGTGATGCTCGGCCGCGGTGCCGACGCCCTTGTGGGCGATCTGCAGACACTTCTCGGGATCGGTGGCAAGACGGACCGCCTTGCGTACCATCGGATTGTCGAAGGGCTTTTGGTCGAGGCGCATGCGGGCAACGCCCGTCTGGGCGGTCACCACTTCATGGATCGCCACATGGTCCATGGCCTTGTAAATTTCGATCTGCTCGATGTTGCCCTGGTAGACGCCATCCACCTGCTTGGAGGCGAGTGCGGCGGCGACCGCGGAAGGGTTATCGCCGAGATCGATGAAGTGGAGTTCATCGACGTAGCCCGGTTTGCCCTTGATACGCTTCAGAACCGCCTTGCGGCCGACGTCGAGCTCGGTGAGTTCGAATGATCCCGTGCCGTTCGAGCCGACGCCGAAGACGCCTTTCTCGCCCGGATCGAGCATCAGGAAGGGATAGTGGAACAGATGCTCGGGCACCGCGACCTGTGGTTCCTTGAGGTTGAGCACCAAGGTCTTGGCGTCCTTCACTTCGATGGCGTTGCCGTCCCACAATGCGGTGGTCATAACCGCATTGCCCTTGTCGTCCTTGGTGCCGGTGTCGACCTCCTTGAGCATGTAGCCCTTCATCAGGCCGATGACCGAAGAACCGACTTTTGGATCGAGGCAGTGCCTGATGTTCCATGCAGCGTGCTCGGCGGTGAAGGCGCCGCCCCGGCCCTCTTGCCAGGTTTCGTCCGCCATGGTGAGAGTCCAGGTCTTGAGATCCTCCGAGGCTTCCCACTTGGACGCAAGATGCGGGCGGGTCACGTTGTCGGTGCCGGTGCGGGTGAGATAGCCGCAGACCTGGCGCGCGGAGTTCGAGTCGTAAACCCAGGAGAAGGTGTGCGGGCTTTCAAGCTTCGGCACGCGCATGGCGATCCTGATGATGCCGCCCTTCGGCATGTCTTGGGCGCGGGCGGCGGGGACGAAATTCTCGCCGGTAATCTTGCCGGCCCACATATAGGCGGTGGGGACGGCCATGCCGAGTAACGCGGCGTAACGCACGAAGTCGCGGCGATCCATGACCTTGTCGGCGAGTTGCTGCTTCAGCTTGCCGATCAGTACGTGTTCCTTGTCGGACATTGCGATCATTCCTCCCTGGATTTTTTCAAGTCGCGGCTGCCGTGGCGCATGGCGCCCGGATCCGCGAGCTTCAGTCAGCCTATCACGTGTGGCGCGCGCCGCAACAGGAAATGATACCGCCGGACGGTGAGAAGAAATCAACCCGGCTTGCGGGGCCGGCGGGGGGCCCTATGCTGAATGATGCTCAGAATCGCCGTTTTGCTGGCCGTGCTGATCGGCTGGGCCGTGGCCGCCCATGCGGAGGGGGCGGCGGACCTGGAACTGGTGCTGGCGGTTGACGCGTCGGGAAGCGTCGACGACCAGGAATTCGCCCTGCAGATGCAGGGCATTGCGGCGGGTTTCCGCGATCCGAAGGTGCGCGAGGCCATCCGCTCCGGCCCCACAAGGCGGATCGCCGTTAATCTGATCGTCTGGGCCGACCACCAGATGCCCAAGGATACGAGCGGCTGGTTCGTGCTCGCCGGCGATGCCGACGCCGAGGCCTTCGCCCGGCTGGCCGAGAGTTTCCCGCGCCGCCAGAACGGCGCCACCGGCATCGGCGAGGGAGTGGCCGCCGCGGTCAGGGCCATCGAGGCGAACGGCATCGCCGGCCTCCGCAAGACCATCGACGTTTCCGGCGACGGGCAGGAGACGACGCCGCGCGAATTCGTCGTGCTGTTGCCGCAGGCCCGGGCCATGGCGATCTCCCGCGGCATCACCATCAACGGGCTCGCCATCGTCAACGAGGACCCGGCGCTGCTCGATTATTACAACAACAAGGTACGAACCGGACCCGACAGTTTCATCATCGGGGCCGCCGACTACGCCGATTTCGCTGCGGCGATGCGGCGCAAGCTCTTCCGCGAGATCGAATACCGGCCGAAGGTGTCGGAGAATTAGGCCTTACGCTTGCCGGGCTTCGGAGTCCGCGGTTTCGGCGATGGCTTGCGCCCCGTGGCGATTACCGGTTCCATCATTCTCAGTTCGGCGGTCGGCAGGTGGCACAGGATCTTGTGGCCGGGAGCAAGTTCCTGGAGCGGCGGCAATTCGGTTTCGCAGATCGAACCGATCTTGCGCGGGCAGCGGGTCTGGAAGGGGCAGCCGGGCGGCGGATTCATCGGCGAGGGCAGTTCACCCTTGAGCACGATGTGCTTCTTCTTCACCGAAGTGTCGGCAATAGGCACGGCCGAGAGCAGTGCCTCGGTATAGGGGTGATAGGGGGGCGCGAAGACTTGGTCGGTGGTGCCCTGCTCCATGATGCGGCCCAGATACATGACGACGATGCGGTCGGCGAGATAGCGCACCACCGAGAGATCGTGACTGATGAACACCATGGTGGTGCGTTTCTTGCGCTGGATGTCGGTCAAAAGCCCGGTGACGGCGGCCTGCACCGAGACATCGAGGGCCGAGACCGGCTCGTCGGCCACCACCACCGAAGCGTTGCCGCCGAAGGCGCGGGCGATGCCGATCCGCTGCTTCTGGCCGCCGGACAGCTGGCGCGGCTTCCTCGCGGCGAATTCGCGCGGCAGCTTGACCATATCGAGCAGCTCATAGGTTTTCCGCTCGATCTCCTGGCGGGTTTTCGCAACACCGAATTTCTTCAGTACACGGCCGATCTGGGCGCCCACCGTGTGGCTGGGATTGAGGGTCTCGAAGGGATTCTGGAAGACGATCTGCAGGCTCGAGATCAGCCCTTGCGGACGCTGGCGCACCGGCAGGTGGCCGACATCGAGGCCGTTCACCAGAACCTCGCCGCCGGTTGCCGCCTCGAGCCCCATCAGCACCTTGGCGAAGGTGGATTTGCCGCAGCCGGATTCGCCGACGATCGCCACGGTTTCGCCTTCGCGAGCCTCGAAGTCGATCTTCTCGTTGGCCTTGACATGCCGGATGCCGGTGCCGGAGAAGAATGCCGCGATGGAATTGTCGCGGATCTCGTAATATTTCTGCATGTCGCGCACCTGCAGCACCGGCTTGCCGGGCTGCATGGGCTCGCTCTGGATGCCTTTCGGCTTGTGTTTCGCCCAGTCGATTTCGCCGTAGCGGACGCAGCGCACCGCATGGCCCCCGTCGCCCTTCACCTCAGCCATGTGCTGGACGGCATCGCAGGTTCCCGGCCTGAAGAAATCGCAGCGCGGACCGAAGGTGCAGCCCTTCGGCCGGTCGCGCGGCAGGGGCAATTGGCCGCGGATGGGCACCAGGGGATGGGCGAAACGGTCGGTGCCGGGCAGCGGGATCGAGGCGAAGAGGCCGCGCGTATAGGGATGGCGCATGGCATCGAAGACCTGGCTCACCGAGCCCAGTTCCACCGACTGGCCGGAATACATGACGCAGATGCGGTCGCAGGTCTCGAGGATGAGACCCAGATTATGCGAGATATAGATCATCGAGGTGCCGAAGCGCTTCGAGATGTCCTTGATGAGTTCGACCACGCCCGCCTCGACGGTGACGTCGAGGGCGGTGGTGGGCTCGTCGAGGAGAAGGAGCTTGGGATTGGACAGGAGCGCCATGGCGATCACCACGCGCTGCTGCTGGCCGCCGGAAAGCTGGTGCGGATAGGAATTCAGGATGCGCTGCGGATCCGGCAGGCGCACCGCTTCGAGCAGCTCGATCGCCCGCTTCTCCGCCGCCCGCTCGTCGATGCCTTCATGCACCATCGGCACCTCGATCAACTGGTCGCGCATCAGCATCGACGGATTGAGCGAGGCCATCGGCTCCTGATAGACCATGGCGATCTGCGAGCCGCGGATCGCGCGCAGTTCCTCCTCGCTCATGGCGCGCAGGTCGCGGCCCATGAAGCGGATTTCGCCGCCGGTGATGGCGCCGTTCTTGCCCATGTACTGCATGATGGCGAGCGCCACGGTCGACTTGCCGCAGCCCGACTCGCCGACGATGCCGACCGCCTCGCCGGGATTGACCGTCAGGTTGAAATCGTAGACGGCGGGCACTTCGCCGGCGCGCGTGTAATAGGAGATCGACAAGTCCTTGATTTCGAGGACCGGGGTTGGCATCTCAATCCCTCAGCGAAATTTCGCGCAGGCCGTCGGCCAGCAAATTGAGGCCGAGAACCAGCGTGGAAATCGCCAGCGCCGGCCAGATCATGGCATTGGCCGCCATGGAACCGAAGCCGCGCACCTCGGAAATCATCTTGCCCCAATCGGGATCGGGCGGCGGCAGGCCGAGGCCAAGGAAGCCCAAGGCGGCGATGGCGATCGTCACATAGCCGAGCCTGAGGCAGGAATCGACGATCAACGGCCCGCGCGCATTGGGCAGAAGCTCCACCAGCATGATGTACAGGGGACTTTCGCCGCGCACCTCGGCGGCGGCCACATAATCGCGGGTCTTGAGATCGAGGACGATGCCGCGGACGATGCGCGCCACCTGGGGGGCGGTGGCAAACATCACCGCCAGAACGATGGTCAAGCCCTTCACCCACGTGGTGCTCACGCCCGCGGCCGACAGCCACTGCCCGAGGGGCGATTCGGGCCCGAGCTGGGAGAGGATCACGATGTAGAGAACCATTTGCGGGAAGGCGAGGAACACATTGCCGATGAAGGAGAGGATCTCGTCCCACCAGCCGCCCCGGTAGCCCGCCGCCACGCCCATCATCATGCCCACGGCATAGGCAATCACGGTGGCAAAGCCCGACCAGAACAGAACCAGGCGCGAGCCGTAGAACAGCCGCGAGAGAATGTCGCGGCCCTTGTCGTCGGTGCCGAGCCAGTAGGTGCCGCCGCCGGGCGCCGGCGACAGCGCGGGCTTCAACAGATCGGGCGCCGACTGGGAAAGCGGATCGCGGATGGGCAGGAGATCGGCGAAGATGGCGATCGCCACCCAGAACAGCACCAGCGCCACGCCGAGCATGCCGACGCGCGATTCGCGCAACAGCCCCACCGATCTCAGGACCTTGGAGAGCCTGCCGGGACGAGGGCCTGCGGCTGCGATATCGCTCATGGGCCGGGCCTCATGCAAAACGGATGCGCGGGTTGAGATAGGTGTAGCCGATGTCGGAGATGAACTGCGAAACGACCGCGACGGCCACCGCGATCATGGCGCCGGCCAGGATCAGATAGACATCGCCGTACATGGCCGCGTCGTAAAGCGCCTTGCCGTATCCGTCATAGGCGAAGAAGACTTCCGTCACCACCACGCCCGAAAGCAGATAGTTAAGCTGCAAAATCATCACGGTGAAGGGGGCAATGAGCGCGTTGCGGAGCGCATGCCGCATCACCACGCGGGACCAGGGCAAGCCCTTCAAGACGGCGGTGCGCACATATTGCGAGGCAATGACCTCGGCCATCGAGGCGCGCGTCATGCGCGTGTAATAGCCGAAATTGTAGATGACCAGGGCGGCGACTGGCAGGATCAACTCGATCCAGGCAAAGCCGTTGGAGAAGGACGAGGAACCGGGGAGCCATTTCAACCAGTAAACGAAGATGGCGACGAGGAAGGTTGCGGAGGCGAATTCCGGGAGCGAGGTAGTGAGCACCGAAATGACGGTGATGGTGCGGTCGCGCAGGCTCGCCTCGGCGATGCCGGAGAGCACGCCCAGTACCAGCGAAATCGCCACGGTGATGACGAAGACGCAGGCGCCGAGGATCGCCGTATTGGCAAGCCGCGGCAGCAGGAAATCGAAGACCGGAGCGCTGAACTGGGCGGATTGCTTCCAGTCGCCGGTGAGGAAACCGTACAGCCAGCTGAAATAGCGCACCAACAGCGAGCGGTTATAGCCATTGTCCTCGAGCCAGGCGAGGCGGCCTTCCATGGTGGAATACTGGCCGAGTACGCGCATTGCCAGATTGAGCTTGTCGCCCTCGAAAAACACGAAGAGCATGACCGAGATCACGAACATGATCAGGATCATCGATGCGAGCCTGCGTGCGGCGAGAACGAGCATGGCCCTCCCTAGCGGCCTCTGGCGGGCGCTTTACCGATCATAGGGTGAGGCGCACACCATAAGCAAGACGTGGGAACGCGCCGTTGACCGGCGGGCCGTTTGGAGGGAGACATTAGGTTGAAACCGCGAAGCTCAACAAGAGGTATCGGTGACGATCGAGGTGAGGCCCGACGGGCGGCAGTCGGCAACCGCGCTGATGGTGCAGAGGGGGGTGTGCCGCCTGCTGCGCCAGGCCGACTTTGCGACACTCACCGAAATCACCCTGGCGACCGGCCGCCGCGCCGACGTGATGGCTTTAGGCGCAGCGGGGGCGATCTGGATCGTCGAGATCAAGTCCTCGATCGCGGATTTCCGGCTCGATGCGAAATGGCCGGACTACCGCGACTATTGCGACCGGCTCTACTTCGCCATTCCGCAGAGCATGGAACAGGAGGCGATCCCGGCCGAGACCGGGCTCATCGTTGCCGACAACTGGGGTGCCGATATCCTGCGCCATCCGGAAGAAACCCCGCTGCACCCCTCGCGGCGCAAGGCGCTGACCCTCGCCTTCGCCCGGGCCGCCGCTCTCAGGCTGCACGGGCTCTACGATCCTGGGCCTATTTAGGGGCGCGCTTGGCCAGAATGCGCTGCAGGGTGCGGCGGTGCATGTTGAGGCGGCGCGCCGTCTCCGAAACATTGCGGCTGCACAGCTCATAGACGCGCTGGATGTGCTCCCAGCGCACCCGGTCGGCCGACATGGGATTGTCGGGAAGGGCGGCGCGGTTGTCCTTGTCGCCGACCAGCGCGCCATAGACGGCATCGGCATCGGCGGGCTTGGCGAGATAGTCGATGGCGCCGAGTTTGACGGCGGTGACGGCGGTGGCGATGTTGCCGTAGCCGGTGAGCACCACGGCGCGAGCATCGGAGCGGGCCTGGTGCAGGGCTTCGATCACATCGAGGCCGTTGCCGTCGCCGAGCCTCAAATCGACCACGGCAAAGCCGGGGGCACCCTTCTTCACCTGTGCCACACCCTCGGCCACCGATTCCGCCATGCGCACGTCGAAGCCGCGCGCCTCCATGGCCCGGGCAAGCCGGGTCAGGAACGGCTTGTCGTCATCGACGAGCAGCAAGGTCTTGTCGGCGGGAAGCTTGATTTCGGTCATGCGAGCCCATGTCTCTAGCCCCGCTTCGGATGCTGTCAATGGCAAGATTTCCGGGCCTAGCCCTTGCCGACATCGACGGCGGCGCGCGGCCAGACCACCTGGACCACCGCCCCGTGGGCGGGCGGCGGCCGGTTGGCGAGCGAGACGCCAGCGCCGGAGCGCTCAAGCAGGGTCTTGGCGATGAAGAAGCCGAGGCCCATGCCCTCGTGGCGGGTCTCATCGCCCGACTCCGTGCCATAGCCGCGCCGCGTCGTGACGAAGGGATCGCCGAGCCTGTCGAAAACGTCCTGGTGGAAGCCGGGCCCGTCGTCGCCCACCGTGATCGACACAGTGGCCTCGGTCCAGCGCGCCTCGACGCCGACCTTGCTTTCGGCGAAGTCGACGGCATTCTCCAGAAGATTGCCGAGGCCGTAGGCGATCGCCGGATTGCGCCGAAACACCGGTTCGGCGGCGACGGCGCCATTGCCGGCGGCGGCATCGACGGAGATTTCCACATCGGAGCCGCGCAGGGGCGCGATCAGATCCTCGAGCATCACCGACAATTTGGTGCGCTGGTAGATTTCATCGGTTTCGGCCTCGCGGTCGGCAAGGCGCGAAAGGATTTCCCGGCAGCGGCCGGCCTGGCTGATCAACAGATCGATATCCTCCGTATGCGGACCATCCGGCGGCAGCTCGCGCTTCAGCTCCTTGGCGACGAGCGCGATGGTGGCCAGCGGCGTTCCCAGTTCGTGGGCGGCGGCGGCGGCAAGACCGTCGAGGGCCGAGAGGCGCTGCTCGCGCGCCAGCACCATTTCAGTCGCCGAAAGCGCCGCAGACATCTGCCGCGCCTCCTCGGCGATGCGGCGGGCATAGATCGCCGAGAAGACGACACCGCAGACGATCGCCGCCCACATGCCGCCGACATAGGCCTGCGGCAGCACCAAAGGTGCTTGCGGATTCCACGGCAGCGGCAAGTGTACTATGGCGAGGAAGGTGGCGCAGACGAAGGCGAGGGCTCCCAGCCACAGGGTCCATTTGAGCGGCAAGGATGTTGCCGAAATCGTCACCGGCACGAGGAACAGGAAGGCGAAGGGGTTTTCCAGTCCGCCGGTCAGATAGAGAAGGACGGCAAGCTGAATGACGTCGTAGCCGAGCAGCATACCCGCCTGCGCCGGCTGCAGGCGGACGCTCTGGCGCCAGCGCAGGGTGAGAAAGATGTTGAGCCAGGCACTCAGTGCGATGGCGGCGAGTAAGAGGCCGAACGGCAGGGGAAAGCCCAGCAGATAATAGACGCCCGCCACCGCGCCGGTCTGGCCGATGACGGCGAGCCAACGCAGTCGCACCAGGGTGCGCAGGCGCAGCAGGCCCAGTTCCTCTTCGCGGATCGCGGCCGCGCCGCTTGGCAGCATTTCGTTCATGCGACGATGTGCGACGCCTCGTGCGGTTGCCGACGGCACAACCTAGACCCAGCGCGCTTTCCGGCGAAGTGGAATCACTTCGCCGAAAAGAAATCGCGCCAGATTAAAACCTTGGAGCATGTTCTTGCCGCCAAAGTGCTTACACTTTGGCGGAACATGCTCTATGTGGGGGCAAAACGAAAGCCGCCGTCCATGCCCTCACGCCCGCAGGCCACATTGGCGATCTCGGTTCTGGCGATCGCACTCGCCATTTCCGCAGCCGCCATGTATTTCACCTCGGGCAGAAGCGGCCCGATGGTGAGCGGCACCGCGCTGGTGGGCGGTCCCTTCAGCCTCGTCGATCACACCGGCCGGCGCGTCACCGAGAAGGATTTTCTCGGCAAATACATGCTGGTGTTTTTCGGCTTCACCTATTGCCCCGATGTCTGCCCGACGGAACTGCAGGTAATGTCGGCGGCCCTCGACGAGCTCGGACCGGATGGGAACAATATACAGCCGGTCTTCGTTTCCATCGATCCCGAGCGCGATACGCCGGAGGTGGTCGGGCAATATGTCGGGAACTTTCACACGCGGCTCATTGGACTGACGGGTTCGGCGGAGGAAATCGCCGCCATCGCCAAGGCCTATCGCGTCTACTACAAGAAGACCACGGCTGGCGCGGCAACCGGGGACTATGAAATGGACCACTCGACCACCATCTATCTGATGGACCCGGAGGGCCGCTTTCGCAAACACTTCGGCTATACCACCGACGCCAGGGGGCTCGCCGAAGGGTTGCGCGAGGCGATTTCCAATTAGTCCAAAAGGCTTATAGAATAGGCGGTTGCCGAAAGTTTACGAAATGGTTACTTTCGTGGCGCAAATTGGGGCGAGGGCTTGATTCGCATGCTGTATTATCTCTACGAGATGAATCATGCCGCCCTGGCGCCGTGGCGGGCCATGGCCGATGCCGGGCTGGACTACTGGCAGAGTGCCGCCAATCCGCTCTCCTACACCTATATGGGCCGGTCGGTCGCAGCCTCGCTGGAAGTCTTCGAGAGGGTGACGCGGCGTTACGGCAAGCCGGCCTTCGGCATTACCGATACGATCATAGGTGAAGAACTTGTGGACGTAAGCGAGACGGTGGTGCTGGAAAAGCCGTTCTGCAGGCTGCTCAACTTCCGCAAAGAGCGGTCACCGGCACGCAAAGCGAAACCCGAGCACAAGCTGCTGATCGTGGCGCCGATGTCGGGCCATTACGCGACGCTCCTACGCGGCACCGTCGAAGCCATGCTGCCCCATTACGACGTCTACATCACCGACTGGATCGATGCGCGCAGCATGCCTCTGCCGCAGGGCACATTCGACCTCGACGATTATGTGGACTATGTGATCGAGATGCTGCGCCAACTCGGTCCCGGCAGCAGCGTCATGGCGGTGTGCCAGCCTTCCGTGCCGGTGATGGCGGCGGTGGCGCTGCTGAACGAGGACAAGGACAAGGCCGCGCCCAAGACCATGGTCCTGATGGGCGGACCGATCGACACGCGGCGCAATCCCACCGCCGTCAACCGGCTGGCCGAACAGCGCGGCGTCGAATGGTTCCGTCAGAACGCCATCTTGAAAGTGCCGTTCCCGCATGCCGGCGCCATGCGCGACGTCTATCCGGGCTTCCTGCAGCTCGGCGGCTTCATGACCATGAATCTCGACCGCCATGTCGACGCCCACCGCGAGCTCTACTGGCATCTGGTCGAGGGCGACGGCGATTCGGCCGACAAGCACCGCGAATTCTACGACGAATACATGTCGGTCATGGATCTCACGGCGGAGTTCTATCTGCAGACGGTGGAGAGAGTCTTCGTCAACCACGACCTGCCGCGCGGCAGCTTCGTGCACCGCAGCCGCCGTGTCGATCCCGCCAAGATCGCCTTTACCGCGCTGATGACCATCGAGGGCGAGCGCGATGACATCTCCGGCGTCGGCCAAACGCAAGCGGCGCACGATTTGTGCAGCGCGCTGCCACCCGAAAAGAAGCTGCACCATTTGCAGGAGCATGTGGGCCACTACGGTGTGTTCAACGGTTCGCGCTTCCGCAGCGAAGTGGTGCCGAAAATCGTCAAGTTCGTGAACGCCAACGCCTGATGCCGAAAGTACTCCGACGTCTGCGGCAGTTCCTGTCGCCGAAACCGCTTGAGCCGGCGCGGCTCGCCATTGGGCCGGCTGGCCTCGATGTGGTGTTCCGGCGGCATGGGCAAGCGCGAAGGCTGGTTTTGCGCCTCAACGGCGAGGGAACCGCGGCCGTCGTCACGGTGCCCAGGGGCGTGTCGCGGGCAAGGGCTTTGGATTTCGCCGCGCGCTCGGCGGGCTGGCTGGAGGCCCGGCTGGCCCAGAGGGGCGAGCGCGTCGCCCTTCTGCCGGGCAGCGCCATTCCGCTGCGCGGCGTACCCCATGAAATCCGCCATATGCCTTCGCGGCGCGGCACGGTGACGGCCGATCCGCAGGAGCTGCTCATCCATGTGCCGGGTGAGTTGCCGCATCTCGCCCGGCGGCTCACCGACTGGCTGAAGCTCGCGGCACGGCAGGAACTGACGGCGGCCGCGCAGCGTTACGCCGCGGCCATGGGTGTCAGCTTCCGGTGCATCTCGATCCGCGACCAGAATAGCCGATGGGGATCGTGTTCGGCAGCGGGGGAGTTGTCATTCTCATGGCGGCTAATCCTCACCCCCGCTCATGTGCTCGACTATGTCGCCGCCCATGAGGTGGCGCATCTCAAGTACATGGATCACGGGCCGCAATTCTGGCGGCTGGTGCTCGGGCATTGCCCGGAAGCGCCGCGGGCCAAGAAATGGCTGAAGGCGCACGGCCAGGACGTGCACCGCATCGCGGCGCGCTAGAGCGGTTTCGTTATTCATTGAAGCAGTGAAGCAGTTGCGTATGCTCCAATGTCGGCTATGCGGTTTCTGAAACGGACTGCATGAGGGCCATTACTCGGTAAAGGCCTGCATTTCGGGACCGGCTCCATTGGGGGCTCCGCCCACCTCGGTGAGGATAACCTTGTCGCCCGAGCGCGAGATTTCGAGGCTGGCGCCAGGCTCGCCTAATTTGCCCGGCACGGAGATCGTGACCGATTGATTCTCCGCGAGAGCAGCCGAGAAGCGCACGGGCAGGCCCACCTCACCGTCCGCGACCGTTGCGACAACCCGATAGCCGTCTCCTTCGCTGGCATAGTAGACGACGCCATGAAAGCGGCCGAGATCAATACTTTCGCCCGAGATGGCGGACAGTTCGCCGGCATGCAGGGGAGACGCGGTCAGGCAGAAAACCGCCAGACCGCCGATGAAGTTGCGCACCGTGGCGCTCCGTTTGTTCGTGCTCATGGTTCTGCTCCAAATGTTGACAGTGATAACATTCACGCCGTTGACATAGGCCGGAGAGTAGGCAATGTCAACATATGTTTTCGATGACAACTTCGTGAGGAAGCATGCCGGACACCACCAGTCGCCGCTATCACCATGGCGACCTGCGGCGCGCGGTCATCGAAACCGCCATGGGCATGCTGCATGAGGACACGGGCTGGCAGTTCACGCTAAGGGAGGTGGCGCGCCGCGCCGGCGTCAGCCATGCCGCTCCCTACAAGCACTTTCCGGACAAGGCCGCGCTCCTGGCCGAAATGGCGCTGGTAGGTTTCGACAGGCTGCGCGAGACCCTTGCGAAGGCGACGCGAAACCCAGGCACGTTCCGAGATAAGTTCTTCGCGATAGGGCGGGCCTATGTCCGGTTTGGCACATCCAACCCGGCCCTCTACCGGCTCATGTTCAGCGCGGATGCCGGCAAGACGGTGGACGTGCATTTGCACGAAAGGGCCGTCGCGGCCTTCAACGTGTTGATCGAACTGGCGCAGAGCGGTCAGGCCGAGGGCGTTCTACGCAAGCGTGACGCGCGTCACCAGGCAACTGCCAGCTGGGCGCAGGTGCATGGCATCACCATGCTGACCATCGACGGCTTGCTCCCGGCCGGGAAGGTCGGCTCCAAACCTCTGGAGGCCGCCCTCATCACGCTGCTCGAAGGGCTGGAGACCTGATCGGGCCCGTTTGCTCGCTAGCTGCCATGCACAGCAAGCGTAAGGGTCGTCGAAACGACTGGCTCGAGGAAGCAGGTAACCAGGGTTATCATGATGGACGTCTGCTAGGGGTCAGTATCGTGGGTTCTGGCATGTCTGTTCCATGTCCGGTCATTAAGTCATTCCGGACATGGCGGTTTGCGGTTGGTGATGTTGCCGGAGTCGCGATTGAAGCTCCCAAACCGGAGCCACGAATCATGCGTCATGAACTCACCGGCTGCGAATGGAACACCATCGAGCCGCCGCGCCGGTCAGCGGTCGGGATTGCCTTCCCACCACTTCTTCCTGCGCTTCTGGTATTTCGGCGGGGGTTCGGTGTCGCCGCCGAAGAAGCCGCCAATGGTATCGAGGAAGCCGCCGCTGCGCGGCTCGGAATCGGCGAGTCCGGCCAGATCCTGTTCGCCCGGCAGCATGGCGATGCCGTCGAGATCGCCGGTTGCATCCTCGCCCGGAAGCGGCTGCGGCATGAGGCCGAGATGGGCCTGTTCCATCACGTCCTTCCAGATGGCGGCGGGTAACGATCCGCCGGTCACCTTGCGGGTCGGCGAATTGTCGTCATTGCCGGCCCAGACGCCGGCCACCAGATAGCTCGAATAGCCGATGAACCAGGCATTGCGGTAATCCTGGCTGGTGCCGGTCTTGCCGGCGAGATCGAAGCCGCCGAACTGGGCGCGCCTGCCGGTGCCTTCGGTAACGACGGCGCGCAGCATGCGGTTCATGGAGCCGAGATCGTAGATCGAAATCGCCTGCCCGAGACCGTCGCCATTGCGTTCGTAGAGCACCACGCCGTCGCGGTTGAGGATGCGGCGGACGGCGAAGGGCTGAACCGGCGCGCCGCCATTGGCGAAGGGCGTGAAGGCCGCGGTCAATTCGAGTAGCGTCACCTCCGAGGTGCCAAGCGCTATCGAGGCATCGCGGCCGAGCGCCGAGGCGATGCCGAGGCGATGGGCGACGGCGGCAACGCTGTCGGGGCCCACATAACTCGTAAGCTTGGCGGAAATCGTGTTGAGCGAGAGGGCGAAAGCCTTCTCGAGCGTCACCGGCCCCAGATACTTGCGCTTGTAATTTTCCGGCTGCCAGTCGCCGATCCGCACCGGCTCGTCGATCTCGACCGAATCCGGCGTCAAGCCCTGCTCGATGGCGGCGAGATAGACGAAGGGCTTGAAGGCCGAGCCCGGCTGGCGTTTGGCCTTGGCGGCGCGGTTGAACTGGCTCTTCTTGTAGGAGCGGCCGCCGACCATGGCCTTGATGGCGCCGGAGGTATCCAGCATCACGAAGGCCGCCTGGCCGACATCGAGTTTGGCGCCCTCCTCGGCGAGATGCCGGCGCAGGGATTTCTCGGCGGCGAACTGCAGCGACGGATCGATGGTGGTCTCGACGACGATCGACTGGTCGTAATCGCGGACGAATTCGGGCAATTGCTCGATCACCCAGTCGGCGACATACTGGGTGGCGGGAACATAATTGGAAGCCACGACCTCGGCCGGATTGTCGATGGCGCGGGCCGCCTCCGTCGGCGAAATGGCGCCCTCCTCGGTCATACCGGCAAGTACCAGCTTGGCGCGCTCGGCGGCGGCTTCGGGATGGGTGGCCGGATTGTAGGTGGCGGGCGCCTTCAACAGGCCGGCGAGCGTTGCCGCCTCGGCGAGGCTGAGATCGCGGGCGGGCTTGCGGTAATAGGCCTGGGCCGCCTTCTCGATGCCGGTCGCGCCGCCGCCGAAATAGACGCGGTTGAGATAGAGCTGCAGGATCTCGTCCTTGGAAAAGCGCGCCTCCAGCCAGATCGCCAGCACCATTTCCTGGAGTTTTCGCCAGTAGGTGCGGTCGGGCTCGAGGAACAGGTTCTTGGCCAGCTGCTGGGTGATGGTGGAACCGCCCTGGACGACGCGGCCCGCCCGGTAGTTCTCGTAAGCGGCGCGGATCAGGCCTTGCGGATCGATGCCCCAATGGGCGCGGAAGCGGCGGTCCTCGATGGCGATCACCGCATTTGGAACATAATCGGGCAGATCGCCAAGGCGGACCTCGTCGCCATAGAAAGCGCCCTGCTCGGCCAGCACGCCGCCGTCGGCGGCGAGCAGCATGATGCCCGGCTCGCGGGCGGGGATTTGCAGCACGCCCTTGCCGTCGAGGGTGAGCCAGACATAGCCGAAGCCGAGCCCGGCCCCGATTGCGCCCCAGAGCCCGACGAGGAGGAAGAAGGAGAACAGTACGCCTGCGAGCGAGCGCCGCCGGCGCTTGCCGGAGGGCTCGGAGACGCGGCCGGCAAACAGCTGCGGTTCGATGCGCTGCTTGCGCTTCGGCTTCTTGCGTGTGGTGAAAATGCCCATTCCAGTCCCGGCCTTGGCCCGCCTGGAATCTTTCTAGCGGTTGAGCCTTGACGGGGAATGAATCCCGGAAAACATGGTCCAATCAAGGCTGGGGCGGGGCTACATGACGGCGCCTACCTGCCAGGGCACGAACTCATTGTCGCCATAGCCCAATTCCTCGGATTTGGTGGGCTCGCCCGAGGCCACCTTGAGGATGCGGTCGAAAATTTCCCGGCCCTTCTCGGCGATCGAAACGCCCTCCAAGACGTCGCCGCAATTGATGTCCATGTCGTCGATCATCCGGCGGTAAACATCTGAATTGGTTGCGAGTTTTATGGAGGGCACGGGCTTGCAGCCATACGCCGAACCGCGCCCGGTGGTGAAGCAGATGAGATTGGCGCCACCCGCCACCTGGCCGGTGGCCGAGACCGGATCGTAGCCCGGCGTATCCATGAAAACGAAACCCTTGCCGGTCACCGGCTCGGCGTAGCGATAGACATGGCGGAGCGTGGTGGTGCCGCCCTTGGCGGCGGCGCCCAAGGATTTCTCGAGGATCGTGGTGAGCCCCCCGAGCTTGTTGCCTGGCGATGGATTATTGTTCATTTCCATGAGGTTACGCTTGGCATAGTCCTCCCACCAGTGGATGATGTCGACGAGTTTCCGGCCGACCTCGGGGCTCGCGGCGCGGCGGGTCAAGAGATGCTCGGCACCATAGATTTCCGGGGTTTCGGAGAGAATGGCGGTGCCGCCATGGTGGACCAGAATATCGACGGCCGCGCCCAGGGCAGGATTGGCGGTAATGCCGGAATAGCCGTCGGAGCCGCCGCATTGCAGCGCCAGCACCAGTTCCGAGGCGCGGCAGGTTTCGCGCCTGGCGGCATTGACATGGGGCAGCATGGCGGTGACGGCGGCGACGCCCGCCACCACGGTCTTGCGGGTGCCGCCGGTCTCCTGGATGGTCATGGTGCGGAAGGTCTCGTTCTCGACGATGTTATAGGCCTCCTTGAAGCGGGGAATCTGGAAGCCCTCGCAGCCCAGCCCTACCATCAGCACGCCGCCCATGTTGGGGTTGGTGGCATAGCCCCAGGTGGTGCGCTTCAGGATATCGAAGATGGCGCCGCGATAGTCGACGACGCAGCCATTGTCCTGGCGGAGCGCGACGACGCCGTCTATGTTGGGATAATCCTTGAGGATTCCGGAGCGGTTCAGGTCCTCGGCGATGAAGCCCGCAACCGTCGCCGAGCAGTTCACGCTGGTCATGACGCCGATGTAATTGCGGGTTCCCACCTTGCCACTGGCGCGGCGGTAGCCCTGGAAGGTGGCGCGACGTTCCATGGGCAGTATGTCCTCGGGCCTTGCATCCTCGCAGAAAGCGTAATCGCGGGCGAAATCGGCCATACCGGTATTGTGCTCGTGCACCCAGTCGCCTTGGGCGATATCGGACTTGGCGAAGCCGATGATCTGGCCGAATTTTCGGACGGGCTCGCCGGTCCTTATGGCGGCGGAGGCCATCTTGTGGCCCTTCATGATGCGGTCGCGGGCGACGATCTCCTCGGGCGCCATGGCGCCCTTTTCGATCACGTCGATGGCGACAAGCACGTTGTCGGCGCCGTTCAGGCGCAGCATACGCGCGGATTTCGGTGCAATTTGCGTCATGTTCGGCGACTTTCGCTGGCGAATTTTTGGTGCTTGTCTGCACCGGGATTCATACTAACATGTTAGCATGTCAGTTACCGCCGTTACATATGATTTTCTCCGCCCCGGCCGGACGGCGGTCAAGGGCGGTGCCACGGCCCAGGTGCATACGGCGCTGCGCAAGGCGATCATTTCTCTCGATCTCAAGCCCGGCGAGTTCCTCGACAAGCAGGCGATCGCCACAAGGCTCGGGGTTTCGCGGTTCCCGGTGGGCGAGGCCATGAACCGGCTGCATGCCGAAGGGCTCGTCGATATCGTGCCGCAGAGCGGCTCGCGGGTGGCCTTGATCCGGATTTCCGACGCGCGCGAGAACATGTTCCTCAGGCGGGCGGTCGAGACCGAGGCCATCCGTACACTGACGAAAACGGTCAGCGCCGACCGCATCGAGGAGATGAAGCAGAATCTGCGCTACCAGGCGGCGGCGGCCGAGTCGGGCGACCGCAACGGCTTCCACCGCTTCGACGTGCAGTTCCACGCCATCCTGCTCGACGCGCTCGGCTTCGAGCGGGTGAAGATGGCGGCGGAGACGGCGCGGCTCGGACTCGAGCGGGTGCGGCGCATGCTGAGCTCGCGGCGGCGGCAGGAATTGACGCTCGAGGAACACCGGGCGATCGTCGAGGCGCTGGCGCGGCGCGATGCGACCGCGGCAGTCAAAGCCATGCAGGCGCATCTCGACGCGGTCTTGACCGAGCTCGAAGCCTTCGCCAAGCAGCGCCCGGAACTTTTCGCCGATATCAACAGCAGCGGATCAAGCGGGCCATGAAGAGGAACCGTTTCACGGCGCCGTCGGGGGCCACCATTTCCTTCACCGAACTCGGCTTCGGCAGCGCTCCCCTGGGCAATCTCTACCGCGCGCACCCGGAAAAGGAGGCGCAAGCCACTTTCGAGGCGGCATGGAAGGCGGGGCTTCGCTATTTCGATACGGCGCCGCTCTATGGGCTGGGGCTATCGGAAACGCGGCTCAATCATTTCCTGCGCGGCAAGAAGCGCAAGGATTATGCGATCTCCACCAAGGTGGGGCGGCTCCTGCAGGTCTGCCCGCCAAACGAACGCATCGGCATCGGCAAGTTCTTCGACACCCCGTCGCGCCGCGAAATCTACGACTACACCTATGACGGGGTGATGCGTTCGCTCGAGGCCTCGCTGGAACGGCTGGGGATCGATGCGGTCGATATCCTGTTCGTGCACGACATCGATGTCTTCAATCACAAGACGGAGGCGGCGCGCGATGAGCATGTGAAGACGCTGATGGCGAGCGGCTACAAGGCGCTGGTGAAACTCCGCGACGAGAAGACGATCAAGGCCTTCGGCGCCGGCGTCAACGAATGGCAGGTGTGCGAAAGCCTCAGCCGTCAGGGCGATTTCGACATGTTCCTGCTGGCCGGACGCTATACGCTGCTCGAACAGGAGGCGCTCGATTCCTTTCTGCCGCTGGCCTCGCAGCGCGGCATCGGCATCGTGGTCGGCGGCCCCTATAATTCCGGCATTCTCGCCAGCGGACCCACACAAGGCGCCTGGTACAATTACGAACGCGCCCCCAAGCATATCGTGGACCGGGTGAAGAAGATCGAGGCGGTGTGCGCGCGCCACAAAGTGAAGCTGGCGCAGGCGGCGCTGCGTTTTCCACTCACCCATCCGGCGGTGGTGAGCGTCATTCCGGGCGCGGCAAGCCCAAAGGAAGTGGCGCTCAATCAAAAGACGATGAGCACCAAAATCCCCAAGGCGCTGTGGGCCGACCTCAAGGCGGAAGGCCTGCTGCACAAGGAGGCGCCGGTGCCGAAATGAGAGCGATGGCACATGATATTTGGAGACCATAGTGCCATGGTTGGTGCTTTCCGGGCTCCGGCGTTGGCAACTCAGCATGGACAACACTTTCTGGTTCGTGCAGCGCGGCTGGGATGGGACGCGAAGCCGGCGGTTAAACCCCCACCCCCACCGCTTCGCGGTGGACCCTCCCCGCGCTGCGCGGGGGAGGGAGAAAACATCCTGCCGCACGCCCGTGCTTCGAGGCTCGCGGGCTTCGCACCGCTCGCACCTCAGCATGAGGAAGGATACATCCCGGGTGGGGGCGTCGAGAGGAAGGAAGGGTGCCCGTGAATATCGATGCCCATCAGCATTTTTGGGCGCCGGCGCGCGGCGATTATTTCTGGATGGAAGGCCCCGCCGCGGCGGCGATCCGGCGCGATGTGCTGCCCTCCGATTTCGAGCCGCACCGCAAGGCCTATGGCATCGACAAGACGGTGCTGGTGCAGGCCGCCGCCACCATCGAGGAAACCGAATACATGCTGGGCATCGCCGATGCGACCGGCTTCGTGGCGAAGGTGGTGGGCTGGATCGATTTCGAGACGCCTTCCCACGCCAAGCAGCTCGAACGGCTGGCGAAGCACAAGAAGTTCGCCGGCGTCAGGCCGATGATCCAGGATATCGCCGATGTCAACTGGATGCACCGGAGCGACGTGCAATGGGGCTATCAGGCGGCGATCGATCTCGATCTCAGTTTCGATGCGCTTGGCTATCCCATCCATCTCGACAATTTCCTGAAGCTGTTCGAGCGCTATCCGAAGATGCGAAGCGTCGTCGATCACTGCATGAAGCCCTCGATCCGCAACAATGCCTTCGACGAATGGGCCGCAAAGGTCGAGCGCATTGCCAAATCAACGCCGGTTTTCTGCAAGCTTTCAGGCCTCGCCACCGAGGCCAGGCCCGGCTGGACCGTGGACACACTCAGACCCTACGCCGAGCACGTGATTTCGGCGTTCGGCCCGGGGCGCGTGATGTGGGGCTCCGACTGGCCGGTCGTGGAGCTGAACGGCTCCTATGGCGGCTGGCGGCGGGCCGCGGAAACCATCGTGGGAAACCGAGCGGGAAAGGAGGATATTTTCGGCGGCACGGCCGCCCGCTTCTACCGGATCGGCCGATAACGACAGGCCGCCCGGAATGATTTTTTGACAAGCGCAGCAATGTGAATAATCTTCAACAGCGAGGCGGCTCCATAGAGAGGGCCGTCCCGACAACGGGAGGAAACAATATGACTCTTCGAAAAATCGTCATGGGAGCCCTTATGGCAGGTGCTGCCGTTTGCGGCCTCACAACAACAGCGTCCGCCGGCGAGTATGACGGCGTGACAGTCAACATCATGACCCGTCCGGGCAAGGTGATCGCCCAGCGCCTGATCGACCGCGGCGAGGAATTCACCAAGATGACCGGCGCCAAGATCGTGGTCAACGAAGTGCCGTTCGCGGAACTGTTCCAGAAAATCCAGACGGACTGGACGACCGGCACGAACTCGATCGACGTCGGCGTGTTCGCATCCGGCTGGGCGGTTGAGCTTGCCGGCGCCGGTCTTCTCGAAGACCTGACCCCCTATGTCGAGAAGGACACCAAGCTCGATCCCAACGATATCGCGCCCTATTTCCGCGAGATCAACCAGAAGATCGGCGGCAAGACCATGCTGATCACCATCGATGGCGACTTCCAGATGGTTTACTACCGCAAGGATGTTCTGGAAGCGAACGGCCAGCAGCCGCCGAAGACCTGGGACGACTATATCAAGGTCGCGGCCGCAATTCATGGCAAGGACATGAACGGCGACGGGCAGGCGGACTATGGCTCGTGCATCTTCAAGAAGCGCAATGCCCAATCCTATTTCGCCATCCAGACGGTGGCGGCGGGCGCCGTCCAGTCCAAGGGCACGGCGGAGGGCTTGCACTTCGATGCCGCAACGATGAAGCCGAAGATCAACAACGAGGCCTGGAAAGCGGCATTCGAGATTTACAAGGAAACCGGCAAGTATGGTCCGCCGGAAGAACTCAATTTCGATATTGGCGACACGCGCAGTCTGTTCAAGGCCGGCCGCTGCGGCCTGCTCATTGAATGGGGCGATCCGGGCCCGCTGTCGATCGAACCCGACGCAACCGCGATCAAGGACAAGCTCTATGCCGTCATCAGCCCCGGCTGGACCAAGGTTCTGGACAATGCCACGGGCAAACTCGTGCCCTGCGATGCCACCACCTGCCCCTATGCGGTTGACGGCGTGAACCATTCGCCCTTCGGCGCCTTCGGCGGCTGGGCGGGCGCCATCAACGCCAAATCCGATCACAAGGTGAAGCAGGCGGCCTATGACTTCCTGTCCTACATGAACCAGGCGGCGCAGTCGAACGTCGACGTCACCATCGGCTGGACCGGCTACAACGCCTATCGCAACTCGCAGCTCGAAAACACCGATCTGTGGGTGAAGGCGGGCTTCTCGAAGGAATCCGCCGAGAACTATCTCGGCGCCATCAAGGACTCGTTGAATAATCCGAACATGTCTTCGGACTTCCGCATCCCCGGCGCGCAGCAGTACACCGGCGTCGTGCTTGACACGGAACTCGCCCGCTATCTGGCCGGCGAAATCACCGTCGATGAAGCCCTGAAGAACATCGAGGCGGGCTGGGAGCAGATCACCGAGGACTTCGGCCGCGACAAGCAGAAAGAGCTGCTCGGCCTCGCCCTGGGCATCACCAACAAGTGATGCCGGACGGAGCATGACCGCTATAGGTCACGACGGGTCGAGCCGGCCGGGAACGACATTCCCGGCCGGATTGTCCTCGCGGGAGAGCTGGAGCGAGTGGTTCGATCGCCATTCGCGCACCATCTTCATTGCGCCCGCGATCGTCATGATTCTGATCTTCGCGATATTTCCGACCATCGCCTCGCTGATCATCGCCGTGTCGCGCATCAGGCCCGGTGCCGACGGCTACACCATCCGCTTCGTCGGCCTGCAGAATTTCGCCAAGCAGTTCGCCGGCAACGAACAGATTCATTTTTTGGGCCGCTTCAACGAAATGAGCGCCTTGGGCTGGATCGCCAGCCTCGCCGCCATCGCGGCCATGCTCTGGTGGTTCTACAAATTCTTCCGGCAGGGCTTTACCTGGACCGGCTTTGTGGGCCGCCTGATAACGGCGGGCATGGCGATCGCACTTGCCCTGATGTTTTCCGGCACCGTGTTGAGCGGCAATCCCTGGGGCACGCTCGGCACCACGCTGTTCTTCGTCTTTCTCGGCTGCGCCATTCAGTTCGTGGCCGGCCTGGGTCTCGCCCTGCTGTGCTCGCAGCCGATCTGGGGCAAATCCTTTTTTCGCGTCATCTTCTTCATCCCGTTGATGATCACGCCCCTAGGTGTCGGCTATGCCTTCCGGATGATCGCCGATACGAGCAAAGGCCCCTTTGCGCCCTTCTGGCAGTGGCTCGGGCTCGGCAATTTCTACTGGGCCGCCGATCCCTGGGCGGCGCGCGTGTTCATCATCGTCGGCGATTCCTGGCAATGGATTCCGTTCATTTTCGTCGTCTTGCTGGCGGCACTCGAGAATATCCCCCGCGATCACGTCGAAGCCGCCAGCGTCGATGGCGCTTCGGGCTGGCAGATTTTCCGCGAGATCACCTGGCCGCAGATCATTCCGGTGGCGGCGACGGTGATGCTGATCCGCGCGATCGAAGCCTTCAAGATCGTCGATCTGCCCAACATCATGACCGCCGGCGGCCCCGGCATCGCGACCGAGTCGATGACGCTCCAGGCCTTCTTCACCTGGCGCGCCAACGATTTCGGCGGTTCGGCGGCGGTTGCCTACATGCTGTTGTTCGTGACGGTGGTGATCTGCTCGTCGTTCTTCAACTTCGTCGTGCTGAAGCATTTGAGGAAAACATGACAGCGCCCGTCAATTACGATCTCCACACCCGCTCCCTGTGGGACCGTTTGTTCGAGCCGCCCGAGCTGGGCAGGATGGCGCCGCTTGCCAAAGCGATCGTTTACACGCTGTTGATCTTCTGGTCCCTGTTCGTCATCTTCCCGATTTACTGGGTGGTGATTACCTCGTTCAAACTGCCGGAGCATGTGAACCAGGGCCCGGTGTTCGTGCCGTGGTACGACTTCATGCCCAGCCTGCACGCCTGGGAGGCCTTGCTGGTCACCGACTTCGGCGACACGCTGCGCTCTTACTTCAACTCGTTCGCGATCGGCATCGGTTCAACCGCGATCTGCATGCTGATCGGCTCGATGGCCGCCTATGCCCTGGCGCGCATTCAGTATCGGCCGCGGCTCGGCTCGATCCTGATGTTTGTCGCGGTCCTGGCGCTTGCCATCGCGGTAATCGCGCTGGGGCCCTATTTCTTCCCCACCCTCGGCTCGTATCATGCTTTCGATTGGCCCTTGGTGATGGCGGTGGCGCTTGCGCTCTTCGTGCTGCTCGCCAAGGCCGCCGGTCACAAATTCAAGACCAGGCTCGGCAATGGCGACATCCTCTTCTGGATCATCTCGCAGCGCATTCTGCCGCCGATCGTCGTCATCATTCCGGTTTACATGATGTTTCAGTCGGTGGGCCTGGTGGACACCCACATCGGCCTCATTCTCGCCTATGCCGTGGCCAATCTGCCGATCGTCGTCTGGCTCATGCACGACTTCTTCGCCGGCCTGCCGATCGAACTGGAGGAAAGCGCCCAGCTCGATGGGGCGACGCGGTTCGGCATTTTCCGGGAGATCGTGCTGCCGCTGACCAAGCCCGGCCTCGCGGCGACGACGCTGTTGGTGCTCATCCTCAACTGGAACGAATACCTGCTTGCCGTCTTCCTGTCGACCTCGAAGGCGCAGACCATGCCGATCCTGGTGGCGGCGATGAACGCCGGCGATCGCGGAATCCTGTGGTGGACGATGTGCGTGGTGATCGTGGTGATGATCATGCCCGTCATCGTCATGGCCATCATCCTGCAGCGCTTCATCGCCAAGGGCGTGCTGCTTGGCGCGGTCAAGGGATAGAGAGCGGTCAAGATGGCAAGCGACAAGACCGGTGTTCCAGTTTCATTCGACAGGATACAGAAATCCTTTGGCGCCGTGCGTGTGCTCGAGGAACTGAACCTGCAGATCGAGCCGAGCGAGTTTCTGGTGCTTCTCGGCGCCTCCGGTTCGGGCAAGACGACGGCGCTGCGCATTCTCTCCGGCCTTGAGACGGCAACCGAAGGGCGCGTGCTGATCGGCGACCGCGACGTCACCAACATTCTGCCCAAATACCGCGACGTCTCCATGGTGTTCCAGTCCTACGCGCTCTACCCGCACAAGACGGTCGCCGAAAACATCGGATTTCCGCTGAAGGTGCGCGGCGTCGCGCCGGCCGAACGCGACGCGGCCGTCCGCGAGGCCGCCGCCCAGGTTCAACTCGACAAGCTGCTCGACCGTTACCCGCGCCAGCTTTCGGGCGGACAGCGCCAGCGCGTGGCGCTGGCCCGCGCCATGGTCAGGCGGCCGAAAGTGTTCCTGATGGACGAGCCCCTGTCCAATCTCGACGCCAAGCTCAGGGGCCACATGCGGGCGGAGCTCAAGCACATGCAGCACGGGCTCGGCATCACCACCATCTATGTGACCCACGACCAGATCGAGGCGATGACGCTCGCCCACCGGGTGGCGCTGCTCGAAGGCGGCAAGCTGCAGCAGCTGGCGACGCCGGCCGACATCTACAACGATCCCGCCAATCTGTTCGTGGCGCAGTTCATCGGCTCGCCGCCGATGAACGTGGTGCAGGGCGAGCTTGCGGCCAAGACCTTCATGGCGGGGGCCGCCCGGGTCACGGTCCCCGTCGCGGGCAATGTGGCGAAGGCGGTGCTGGGGGTGCGCCCCGAGGATTGCGCCGTGGTCGCACCGGCCAAGGGCGACATCAAGGGCGAGATCTATGCAACCGAACTGATCGGCGACCACACGCTGGTGACGGTCAAGACCGATGGCGACATGCTGACGGTGAAGGCGGCGAAGGATTTCACGGCAAAGCCCGGCGACAAGGCGGGGGTCAGGCTGGCCAGGGACCGGCTCTTCGTCTTCGACGGGGCAACGGGCGCCCGCATCCGCTGAGGCGCGCCCCTTAGCGCATGTTCCGCCAAAGTGTACACACTTTGGCGGCAAGAACATGCGCCAATTTATTGACTTGGCGCGTTTTCTTGTCCGAAAAGCGATTCCACTTTTCGGGAAAACGCGCTAGGCGCCGGGCGGGATCACGCCTTTCTTGAGGATGAAGCAGCCGTAGAAGCGGCGCTCGCCGGTGACGATCACGGCATAGGCCTTCTTGGCCCGCTCGTAGAAGGCGAAGCGTTCGACCGTGCCCAGGGGCCAGCCGTCCTTGCCGGTCTGGGCTTTCGCCACCCTGTCGACCTCGGCCTGCACCTCGGCCGCCACGGGGAGCACTTCCTTGGGCTTGCCGGCGACCTCCATGCGTTCGGCCGGATGATCGACGAAGGTGTCGAGCGGCATGACCGAGAGGATCGCCTTGACCGCCCGGGCGGCGGTCAGGTTTTCCATGCGCAGGAGTGACCCGTGGACCGTCTGCTGCGCCACCGAATCGGCGGGGAAATTCGTGTCGCAGACCACGATCTCGTCGCCATGGCCCATGGCGCGCAGCACATAGAGCACTTCGGCGTTGAGCGCCGTGTCGATGTTGAACAGCATGGCCTCACTCTCCGTAGGGGATCCAGATATTCTTCACCTGCACCGCCTGGCGCAGGAAGATTTCACCCTCGCCCGCCGAGGGGTCGAGCCAGTCGATAGCCCGGCCGTGGCTGACGAAGGTGCGCTTGAGGTTCGAGACCGATTGGCGCTCGGTCATTTCGCTTCCCTCGCGGCCGGCGAAATACCACATGGCATCGACATCGGCATGGCCGGCCAGCGTCTTGGCGAGCGCGGCGCGGCGGCCGGTGACGATATTGACGGCACCGGCGGGCACGTCGGAAGTTTCCAGCACCTGGTAGAAGTCGGTGGCCGAAAGCGGTGCTGACTCGCTCGGCACGATGACGGTGCGGTTGCCCATGGCAATCGCCGGCGCCATCGCGGAGACGAAGCCGAGCAGTGGATAATCGTCCGAGCAGACGATGGCGATGACGCCCAGCGCCTCATGGACGGCGAGCGCCAGGCCGCGGATGGGTGGCGAATGGATGCGGCCTTCGAACTTGTCGGCCCAGGCACCATAGGCGATGAGACGGTCGATCGCAGTCTCGACTTCGCGCCTGGCATCGGCGCGCGATACGCAGCATTGATCGACGATGCGCTGCGTGAACTCGCCGGCGCGGACGGCGAGATTTTCGGCGAGGTAATAGAGCACCTGGGCGCGGGCGTGTTGGGAGGCGGCGCTCCAGCTTTCCGCCTTGCGGGCGGCCTCGACGGCGTCGCGTATATCCTTGCGGTTGCCGTCGCCCGCTTCGCCGATCAAGTGCCCGGCGGGATTTCTGATCTCGAGCGAATAGCCGCCGTCGGGGCGCGCCTGCTTGCCGCCGATATAGAGCTTGGCGGTGCGATCGACCGGCGATGGCGCGGGCGGGCGCTTCGGCGTTTTCACCTGGCGCGGGATCGCCTGCTTCTTCCAGGCCCTGGGCTTCAGATATTCGTAAATTCCCTCGCGGCCGCCTTCGCGGCCGAAGCCCGATTCGCGGTAGCCGCCGAAGCCCACCGAGGCATCGAAGAGATTGGTGGAATTGACCCAGACGACGCCGCATTTGAGTTGCGGCGCCACGTCGAGGGCAAGGCCGATGGTTTCGCTCCACACACTCGCCGCCAGGCCGTAGCGCGAATTGTTGGCGAGCTGCACGGCTTCATCGGGGGTGCGGAAAGTGTGGGTAACGAGGACGGGACCGAAGATTTCCTCGCGCGCCACGGTCGATGACGGCTGCACATTGGTGAAGAGCGACGGCGGATAGAAACAGCCCTGTTTCGGCACCGCCCATGTGGGCTGCCACAACTCGCCGCCTTCCTCGCGGCCCTTGGCGACGAGCGCCTCGATGCGCGCCAATTGCTGGGGCGAGACGATGGCGCCCATGTCCACCGCCTTGTCCAGCGGCGAGCCCACGCGCAGCGTCTCCATGCGGGTTTTGAGCTTGGCGATGAATGGCTGGGCGACGCTCTCCTGCACGATGAGGCGCGAGCCGGCGCAACACACCTGACCCTGGTTGAACCAGATGGCATCGACAACGCCTTCAACGGCACCATCGAGATCGGCATCGTCGAAGACGATGAAGGCCGACTTGCCGCCGAGCTCGAGGGTGAGCGCCTTGCCCGTACCCGCCGTCTTGTCGCGGATGAAGCGGCCCACTTCGGTCGAGCCGGTGAAGGCGATCTTGTCGACGCCTTCGTGCGCCACCAGGGCAGCGCCGGTTTCGCCGGGGCCGGTGACGATGTTAACGACGCCCGGCGGCAGGCCCGTCTGACGGCTCAATTCGGCGAAGAGAAGCGCCGTGAGCGGCGTATATTCGGCGGGCTTCAGCACCACCGTGTTGCCGAGCGCCAGAGCCGGGGCAAGCTTCCAGGCCAGCATGAGGAGGGGGAAATTCCACGGCACGATCTGGCCGACGACGCCGACCGGATCGTAGCCGGGAAATTCCGTCTCCTGCAGCCTGGCCCAGCCGGCGTGGTGATAGAAATGGCGGGCGGCCAGCGGAATATCGATGTCGCGGGTCTCGCGGATGGGCTTGCCGTTGTCGAGGGATTCAATGACGGCGAAGAGCCGGGAGTGGCGCTGCACCATCCGCGCCAGCGCATAGAGATGGCGGGCGCGGGCTCCGCCGCCGAGCGCCTGCCAGGGACCGAGCGCCTGGCGCGCCGCCTTGACGGCGCTATCGAC
>JBQTKG010000043.1:0-2500 GCA_052386315.1 Hyphomicrobiales bacterium | reverse complement strand
GCATCCGGCAGGCCGAGATCGGCGAAAACATTGCCGCTGCTCCGTTCGTGAGCCGGCAGTTTTTTCATGGCTTTTCTCCTTGCAGCGTTCCCACCCGGTCGAGCGCCTCGGCATACCTGAGGCGTGGGAAGATGAAGGGGATCAGGTGACTCAATAGCGAGATCCGATCCCCCTCACCCTCCCATCGCGCGAGGCGCGATGGAGCCCACCCCCAAGGGGCGAGGGAAATTTCAACCAGCGCCTCTCGCCTAAGCCTCGTTCCGCTCCCACACCTTGGCGATGCGCGGCCGGGACGTCACCCGGTCGTGGAGCGCCTTGATGTTGGGATGCCTGGCGAAAAAGGCGGGAACATCGGCATTCCAGCTCGCCAGCATCGCCGCATAGATATCCACGGCACTGAATGTCTCGCCCAGGACATAGGGCCCCTCGCCGAGCGCCTCGGCGAAGATGTCGAATTCCCGCGCCATGTCGCCGAGCGCCGCGCCCTTCACCGCCTCCGCGCCCGCCGGATCGCTCGTATAAAGTTGCGGATGATAATATCTTAGATCGCTCATGTAGACGGTGGTCGCGAGACAGACGAGCCAGCGCAAATAGCGGGCGCGGAGCGGCGATGAGACGGGCGGCGCCAGTCCCGTATCGGGATGGAGATCGGCGAGGTAGATCAGCATCGCCGCGCTTTCCGTCATCACGCTGTCATCGGGAAGGATGAGGGTCGGCACCTGCCCCAGCGGATTGATCCGATAGAAAGAGGCGGGGAATTTGCCGTCCGGGCCGCGCTCGAGGTCCTCGACTTGATAGGGAACGGCGCATTCGGCCAGAACCGCCTCGACCGCCATCGATCCCGCGCCGCGCCTTGCATAGAGCTTGAACATGCCCCTTGTCTTGCCGCCCCGATCATGGAAAGGCAAGGGGTGAACCGGACCCCGCTCGTGAGCAAACCCAGGAAAGTGCGCTTTACCTATTCGACCGCCGATCAGCCGGTGCTGCAACGGGCCGTCATCCAGGCGATCGAAAAGTTCGGCGGCCGGCGAAAGCTCAAGAAGCTCTATGTCCAGCACCAGAAGAGCGTGCGCGCCGGCGAGAATTTCTTCGACGCCGCCGTGCGTCTCTTGCGGCTCAAGGTCGATTACGATGCGGGCGCGCTGGCCGCCACTCCCGCCACCGGGCCGGTGCTGTTCATCTCCAACCACCCTTACGGCGTGCTCGACGGCATCGCCCTCGCCTGGCTCGCCACCAAGGTGCGTCCCGACACCAAGGTTCTGGCCAACGACGTGCTCTGCCAGGCGCCCGAGGCGGCCGCCAATCTCCTCCCCGTCGCCTTCGCCCCAACCCGCGAGGCGCGCGAGACGAATGTGAAATCCAGGCTGGCCGCGCAGACCTGGCTGCGCGACGGGCATGCCGTCGGAATTTTTCCGGGCGGCGGGGTTTCAACCTCGGAGAAGCCGATGCGGGGGCCGGCCGTCGATCTCCCCTGGGCGCCCTTCACCGCCAAGCTTTTGCGCATGTCCAAGGCCACGGTGGTGCCGGTCTTCTTCGCCGGCCAGAACAGCCGCCTCTTCCAGTTGGCCAGTCATGTGAGCCTGACATTGCGGCTCTCGCTGGTGTTCCGCGAGACGGCGCGCCGCATCGGCAGCCGCCTCAAGGTCCGCGTCGGCCGCCCCATTCCCTTCGCCGAGATCGCCCATCTCGAGGACCGCGGCGAACTGGTCATGGAATTGCGCAAGCGCACCTTCGATCTGGCCCGGGCGGGCGACTTCAAGGGCTCCCGCCGCGCCCTGCACCTGCGCGAGGCGCGCATCAAGGGCGCCAAGCAGAAGTCAGAAGACTGATTTCGCCGCATTAAGCCGCCGTAAACCATACTGGCCAACAATAGGACTTGCGACTCATCGCTGCGTGGATTCAGAAGGGTCACGGCGCCGGGGACTCTAAGCAATGACAGCCCTTGTTCATGCCGCGCGGATCGCGCTGGCGGCCCTCATGTTGATTCTTGGCGCCGCGGCGGCGCAGGCGGCGCCGCCCTGCAAGGCTTCGGCCTTCGTCACCAATGCCGGCAGGGCGATGATCGGCGCGGCGCGCACGAAGTCGCCGGCGGCGTTCTCCGGTGTCGCCGCCCGTTATACCGACATGCGCGCCATCGCCATTTTCGCGCTTGGCCAACACCGCGGCCTCCTGCCGAAGTCGCGGGAGAAGGAATATGTGGCGCTCACCCACGTTTTCGTCGGCCGCACCCTGGCGCGCAACTCCAGCCGCTTCCGCGCCACCGATCTCAAGGTGACCGACTGCTCGGGCTCCGGCAAAGCGGTAACGGTGAACGCCAGGCTCTCCGGCGGCCAGAGACTGGTCTTCAAGCTCTACAAGACCCGCCGCGGCTATCGCGTCCGCGACGTGAATGTCGCTTCCGTCTGGCTTGCCCAGCAGCTGCGGTCGAATTTCGCCGCCGTGATCCGCCGAGGCGGCGGCGGCATCGAGACGCTTTTCGCCTACTTGCGCAATTGAGCCG
>JBQTKG010000042.1:0-45621 GCA_052386315.1 Hyphomicrobiales bacterium | reverse complement strand
CGGGGTGACCGGTTTCCCGATCTTCGGAACCGCCAGGGGTGTCACTGTCACGGCCTATACTTTCCCGGCCGACGCGACCCAGCCGACGTTTACCCAGAGGCTGGATACGCTGGATGCACGCCCCACCACGGCGGTGCAGGCCAGGAATCCGGATCGCGGCACATTCTCGTTCTGGACCCAGCACACCATTGCCAACGGAGCCCTCTCGGCGGTGCGCTGGTACGAGATCAACCCGGTGCCGGCAACACCGGTCGTGTTGAGAAGCGCCAACATACAGAACACGACGTCGTTCTTCTACAACGCCGCGATCTCGCCGGATCGCCGGAGGGACGGCGCTACCTTACAATTCGGCGACAGCTTTGTGGTCGAGTACAATGTGTCGGGCAGCTTGAGCGGTATCAGCCCACGTATCGTAGCGGGCTCGAGCTTCAGCGGCGGGGCAGTCTCATTCCTGCTGGTCAAGAATGGTGTCGGCCCTTACAGGGACTTCACCTGTGTGCCCGCCGGCAGCACCTGCCGCTGGGGCGATTACTCCGCGGCTACGCCGGATCCAAGGCCGCCGGCCACCCGGACGCGGCTGGACCGCGGCGAAGTCTGGGGCACCAATCAGTTCTCCGGCGTGCTCAGCCCACCGTCCGGCGGTGTAAACTGGCGCACCCAGATTTTCGCACTGCAGCCTTGAACTTGAGTGACCCGGCCGCCCTCGGCGGCGATCGGAACGTTTGGCCGGGGCGGGCGCCATTGCGTCCGCCCCGCTTCGCATGCGGAGATTTGCCCTCGACCCCGCACTCGGCTACACGGTCCCCATGAACATGCATGTGCCGAAAGTCGGGCTGGTCTCCCTCGGCTGCCCGAAGGCGCTGGTCGACAGCGAACGCATCCTCACGCAATTGCGCGCCGTGGGCTACAGGATCGCGCCCGGCTACGACAAGGCGGACGTGGTGATCGTCAACACCTGCGGCTTTCTCGACAGCGCCAAACGGGAATCGCTGGCGGCAATCGGCGAGGCGATGACCGAGAACGGCCGGGTCATCGTCACCGGCTGCTATGGCGTCGAGGCGGATGCGATCCGCGCCGCTTATCCCGGCGTACTGGCGATCACGGGCCCACATCAATATGAAGCGGTGGTGGGCGCGGTGCATGCGGCGCTGCCGCCGCTGCACGATCCGAAATTCGATCTGGTGCCGCCGCAGGGCTTGCGCCTGACGCCCAAGCATTATGCCTATCTGAAGATTTCCGAAGGCTGCAACAACCGCTGCTCGTTCTGCATCATCCCGTCGATCCGCGGCGATCTCGATTCGCGGCCCGTGGCCTCCGTGCTCTATGAGGCCGAGCGGCTGGTCAAGGCGGGGGTGAAGGAACTGCTCGTCATCTCCCAAGACACCAGCGCCTATGGCGTCGATGTCAAATATGGGACGAGCAAATTTCACGGCCGCGAGGTGCGGGCGAAGTTTTTCGATCTGGTCAAGGAGCTGGGCGATCTCGGCGCCTGGGTGAGATTGCACTACGTCTACCCCTACCCGCATGTCGACGACGTGATCCCGCTGATGGCGGAAGGAAAGATCCTTCCCTATCTCGACATTCCCTTCCAGCATGCCGCGCCCTCCGTGCTCAAGGCGATGAAGCGGCCGGCCAACCAGGAAAAGGTGGTGGATCGGATCGCCGCGTGGCGCAAAATCTGTCCCGATCTCGCCATCCGCTCGACCTTCATCGCCGGCTTCCCCGGCGAGACGGAAGCCGATTTCGACTATCTGCTGCAGTGGCTGAAGGAAGCCCGCCTTGAGCGCGTCGGCTGCTTCAAGTATGAGCCGGTGGCGGGCGCCAGGGCCAACGATCTCGGACTGCCGCAGGTGCCGGATGAAGTCAAGGAAGAACGCTGGCACCGCTTCATGGCGGCGCAGCAGGCGGTCTCGGTGGAGATTCTCGCAAGCAAGATCGGCCGCGAGATCGACGTACTCGTCGACTCGATCGACACGGACAATGACGAGGCGGTGGCCCGCTCGCCGTGGGACGCGCCGGAAATCGACGGCAATGTGTTCCTGCCCGGCGAGACCGGGCTTTCGCCCGGCGATATGGTCCGTGTACGGATCGTCGCGGCGGATGATTACGATCTCGTCGGTGAGCGCATCTAACCGCTGTTCCACCAGTTAAGTCAGTGTTAGCCTCACGCTTAGTCTTCATGGGAGGAAACGATGCACAGCATCCGTACCTTGGTTCTTGCAGCCTGCCTTGCGCTTGCTCCAGCATCGGTGGGCGCAGAAGAAATCAAGGGCCAATACGCCGATATCAACGGCCTTCACATGTACTATGAGGTGCATGGGCAGGGAGCGCCCATTCTGCTCATCCATGGCGGCCTCTGCACAATCGACATCTGCTTTGGCGCCCTCATCGACGAGCTTGCGAAAAAGCATCAGGTCATCGCCTATGAATTCCAGGGCCATGGCCACACGGCGGATATCGACCGGCCGCTCCGCACGGAGCTTCTGGCCGATGATGCCTCGAAACTCCTTGCCTACCTGAACATCCCAAGGGCCGACGTGCTGGGTTATTCGATCGGCGCCGGTACGGCGCTCGATCTGGCCCGCACCCATCCCAAGCAGGTGAACAAGCTCATCACGCTTTCATTGAGCATCAACCGTAATGGTTCCTACCCCGAGCTTTTCAGCGGCATGAAGGAAGTGACCCCCGATATGTTCAAGGGCTCGCCCTGGCTTGACGCCTACAACGAGGTGGCGCCGCATCCGGAGCAGTTTGGCGACGTGCTCAAGAAGATTTCGGACATGACCGCCAATGTGCAGGATGTGTCAATCGATGAGCTCAAGAAACTCAAGATGCCGGTGCTGCTGATCGAGGGCGATTCCGACCTGGTTAAACCGGAACACGGGGCGGAACTCTTCCGCGCTTTGGGCGGAGGCGTCTTCGGTGACATGCAGCCAATGCCCGCCTCGCGACTCGCTATTCTGCCGGGCACCAGCCATGTGGGCCTCATTTCCCGCGCCGGCTGGATTGCCGAAATGGTGGACGAATTCCTCGCCGCGCCGCCGGCGAAGTGAAAATCGGGAGACGGCCCAGCTAATTCATGCCGCTGCTTCTCAAGAGCGGGATGAAAGGAGATGGAATCTATCTCTAATCTCTCCATCACCGGCCTTGAGCCGGTGATCCAGTCTGGATGGCAGGGTCAAGCCCTGCCATGGAGAGATTGGGGGTTCAGAGTAGAATCATCCCGCTCCAGAGCGGGATGTTGTCGTGCTTCTTCCAAGGATTGGCCAGTTCGTTGTGGCGCAACATGTTGAGGGCGCGGGCGACGAACGGATTGGCGAAGCGCGTTTCATATTCCTTGATGCGCCCCTGACTCTTCTCAGGCTCGGTGAGATCCGAGCGATAGATGATCTCGTCGACTCGATCGACGACGACAATGACGAGGCGGTGGCCCGCTCGCCGTGGGACGCGCCGGAAATCGACGGCAATGTGTTCCTGCCCGGCGAAACCGGGCTGTCGCCAGGCGATATGGTCCGTGTACGGATCGTCGCGGCGGAGGATTACGATCTGGTTGGCGAGCGCGTCTGAAGCCGATTGAAGTCAGGAGCCGATCGGTGCGAATTCGGGCGAAGGATCGCTGAAGAAGACGCGCAGCACCGGGCCTGCCGGCGTATCGAGCGCGGCGATCCGGAGCCTTCTGCCGGTCGCCGGATCGCTGGCGACGATCATCGCCGAGGCGCCGAACAGCGTATCGGCAGCGGTCATGGTGTCTTCGACGAGATAGCCCTTCTGCGCCAGCCTGGCCTTCACGGACGGCAGCACCCGATCGGTGGTTTCGGCAACCGCCACGTCGACAAAGCCGAGCGAAGCTTCGTTGCCCGGCCCGCCGTCGAGCGCCACGCTGAGCACCTCGCAATCCTCCGGCAATAGCACCCAGGCGGGCGCCACGACCGCGGCTTCATTGACGGCTACGTTGGCAAGCTGGGCGTGACCCACCAGGGCCAGAAGCCCAAATCCGCCGAAGCAGGCAAGCATGTTGCGCATGGCGACACCCTCCACTACAGGGTGTGGACCTTAGGACAGCGGCGCTAACATTAACTTGCCGGAAACGTTCAAATTTGAATTGTCTCACAGCGGGATGTTGTCGTGCTTTTTCCAGGGATTGCCGAGTTCCTTGTGGCGCAGCATGTTGAGGGCGCGGGCGATGCGCCTCCTGGTCGAGTGCGGCATGATCACCTCGTCGAGGAAGCCGCGCTCGGCGGCGACGAAAGGATTGGCGAAACGCGCCTCATATTCCTTGACTCGCGCCTCGATCTTGCCGGGATCGGAAAGTTCGGCGCGGTAGATGATCTCGGTGGCACCTTTGGAGCCCATGACGGCGATCTCGGCGGTCGGCCAGGCATAGTTGACGTCGCCGCGCAGATGCTTCGAGGCCATCACCACATAGGCGCCGCCATAGGCCTTGCGGATGATCACCGTGACCTTCGGCACCGTCGCCTCGGCATAGGCGAAGAGCAGCTTGGCGCCGTGCTTGATCAGGCCGCCATATTCCTGGGCGGTGCCGGGAAGGAAGCCCGGCACATCGACGAAAGTGACGATCGGGATGTTGAAGCAGTCGCAGAAGCGCACGAAGCGGGCGCCCTTGCGGCCGGCATCGCTATCGAGGACGCCGGCCAGAACCATGGGCTGGTTGGCGACGATGCCCACGGTGCGGCCGCCGATACGGGCAAAGCCGGTGACGATGTTCCTGGCGTGGCTGTCCTGGATTTCGAAGAAGTCGGCATCGTCCGCGGTCTTGAGGATCAGCTCCTTCATGTCGTAGGGCTGGTTGGGATTGGCGGGAATGAGGGTGTCGAGCGAGGCGTCGGTGCGCTCGGGATCGTCGAAGCCCGGCAGCTCCGGAATGGGCGAGGTATTGGACGCGGGCAGGAAATCGATGAGCCGCCGCATCTGCAGGAGCGCCTCGAGATCGTTGTCGAAACCCTTGTCGGCGATCGACGATTTGGTGGTGTGGACGGAAGCGCCGCCAAGCTCCTCGGCGGTCACCGTCTCGTTGGTGACGGTCTTGACCACGTCCGGGCCGGTCACGAACATGTAGCTGGTGCCGCGCACCATGAAGATGAAGTCGGTCATCGCCGGCGAATAGACATCGCCGCCGGCGCACGGCCCCATGATCACCGAGATCTGCGGAATGACGCCGGAGGCCAGAACATTGCGCTGGAAGACCTCGCCATAGCCGCCCAGCGCATCGACGCCCTCCTGGATGCGGGCGCCGCCGGCATCGAACAGGCCGACGATGGGCGCGCGGTTCTGCAGCGCCATGTCCTGAATCTTGGTGATCTTGCGGGCATGCGCCTCCGACAGCGAGCCGCCGAAGACGGTGAAATCCTTGGCGAAGACGTAGACAATGCGGCCGTTGACGGTGCCCCAGCCGGTCACCACGCCGTCGCCGGGAATTTTCATCCGCTCCATGCCGAAATCGGTGCAGCGGTGTTCGACGAACATGTCGAACTCCTCGAACGAGCCTTCATCGAGCAGGAGTTCGATGCGTTCGCGGGCGGTGAGCTTGCCGCGCGCATGTTGGGCGGCGATGCGCTTTTCGCCGCCGCCGGCGCGGGCATTCTTGCGGCGCGCTTCCAGCTTCTCGAAAATCTCGTGCATTCGCCATCCCTCTGCCACATCCAGGAGGACTGTAAAGCAGCCGGTCGCTAGCTCGTCAAATCCGCCGAAGAGCGGTGGCGTCCGCCGAGGCGGCGAGCGCTAATCAAGCCTCAGTTCGATCCGGCGCCGCGAGACTAGCAAACCGGCAACAGGCGAGGAATTCCCGGCGCCGGACATCGCGCCGCAGCCGCGCTCCGGCATCCTCGCCCCATTGTCCGATCTGGAAATCCTCATCCGTATTGGCGGCTCGCCAGGCCCTCTCCGGCTCGAGCCTCTCCGCCACCGTCATCGCCGCGATCATCAGCGAACCGCTGAGCGTCATCAAATTGTGGAGGGCGGTCAGCACGAAGGGATCGAGCCCCTCAAGATGCGCTTCCACGGCCTTGAGCGCCGCCTCCGGTTGGGGCCGGTGCATGATGCCCGCCGTCGCCACGAAGGCGGCACCGAGTTCGGCGGCGGCCCAATCGAGCACCGGGTTCCAGGCCAGCGCCTGACGCTCGATCAGTTCGGGCGGCGTTTCGGCGCGGTAGCAGACAAGATCGCTGCCGGCGAATTCCAGCATTTCCGCGACGATGCGGGCCCGGTCCGGCATCGCGCGGTCGATCGCCGTGTTGGCCAGCCGCGTCAATGGCATGGAGGCGGGATCGATCTTTTCGCCCTGCGCCTGCCATTCTTCGGCCACGGCGCGGGCCAGTGCCATGGTTGGCAGCACGAGGGCCGCCTTCACCGGCGTCCTGACCGGGCGGCCGTCGAGCAGGATGGCGCGCTCCGCCGACAGGCTAACCGTCTTGTAGAAGCGGCGCCTGCCTTTCATTCCGGCTCCGCGTCGTAGCGGCCGGGATCGAAGCCGAACATGGCCCAGGTGTCGCGCATGTGCTGCGGCAAGGGGGCGGTGACATCGACGGTGCCGCCGCGCGGGTGCGGAAAGACGATCCGCCGGGCATGGAGATGCAGGCGCTTCGACATGCCTTCCGGCATGCCGGCATTGCCGCCATATTTCTCGTCGCCGAATATCGGCGTGCCGATATGGGCCATGTGGGCGCGGAGCTGGTGCTGGCGGCCGGTGACCGGCTTGAGCGACACCCAGGCTACAATGTCCGAGGCCTTGTCGATCACCGCGTAATTGGTGACGGCGCGCTGCTCGTCGTCTTGCTCGCCCTCGCCGCTTGCCCGCATGCGGTCGCCTTCCGGCCCCTTGGCCTTGATCAGCGCCACATCGATGCGGCCCTGGGCGGGCTTCGGCACGCCCTTGACCGCCGCCCAATAAGTCTTCTTCACGGCGCGCGTTGCGAAGAGCTTGCCGAGGGCCGCGGCGATGGCGCGGCGCTTGGCGACGACGATGACGCCGGAGGTATCGCGGTCGAGCCGGTGCACCAGGCGCGGGCGTTCGCCCAGTTTCGCCGCCAGCCCGATCAGCAGCCCGTCGAGGTGCCGGTGCGTCTTGGTGCCGCCCTGCACGGCGAAGCCCGCCTCCTTGTTCAGCACATAGAGGTCCTTGTCCTCGAAGAGGATCATGCTGTCGAAGAGCTTCTTTTCCTCCTTGGTCAGCGGCTTAACTTCGGCGCGTGGCGCATCGGCGGGCCGCGTGTCGAAGGCGAGCGGCGGCACCCGGATATCCTGTCCGGATTCGAGCCTGGTATTGGTCTTCACCCGGCCGCCCGCGACCCGCACCTGGCCGGTGCGGGCGAGCTTGTTGAGATAGGCGAAGGTCACTTGCGGGAAATGCAGCTTGAACCAGCGGTCGAGCCGCATGCCCGCCTCCTCGGCGGACACCACATGACGTTTGACTTCGCTCATGCGGACAGCGCGCGGACCAGGGCGAGGCCCGCGAAGATCGCGGCAAGCGACAGAAACACCGAGCCCGCCGCATAGGCTCCGGCGGCGGCGAAGGCCTTGCGCTCGACAAGCACCGCGAAATCGAAAGAGAAGGCCGAGAAGGTGGTGAAGCCGCCGAAAATGCCGGTGGTGAGGAAGGCGCGCATTTCATGGCCGACATTGAATCTGAGGGCCATCGCCTCGACCAGCAGGCCCATGACGAAGCAGCCCGCCACATTGACGATCAGGGTGTGCCAGGGAAAGGCCTCGCCCAGCAGGCGGCCCGACCAGACATTGACGCCGTAGCGCGCCGCCGCGCCGATGGCGCCGCCCGCCGCCACCCACAGCACGATTGGCATCAGAGCCAGCCCTTCTGCTTGAAATAGAGGAAAGGCAGAATGGCCGAGAGTACCATGAGGGCGAGCGCAAAGGGATAGCCGAAATACCAGTTGAGTTCCGGCAGGACGCGGAAGTTCATGCCATAGACGCTGGCCACCAAAGTGGGCGGCAGAAAGACAACGGCTGCGACGGAGAATATCTTGATGATTCCGTTCTGCTCGATCGAGATGAGGCCCAACACGGCATCGAGCAGGAAGCTGATCTTGGCCGAGAGGAACGAGGCATGATCGGTGAGCGACTGGATATCGCGCCGTAGAATGTTTATGCGGGCGCGGTTGTCCTTCATTTCGCGGGTCTGCTTCATCTGCTCGGTCAAGGCCTGCATGAAGGCGACGATGCGGCCGATGGAGACCAGGCTTTCGCGCATCTTGGAGGTGAAGTCGCCCTCCTCGCCGATGTTCTCGATCAGCTCGCGCAGATTGACGTCGCGCCGGCGCTGGCGCTGGCGCTTGCGTTTACCGTTGAACGTCCGGCCGGCGCCGAAGGTCTTCTTAGAGGTTTCCTCGACCGTGAGGCCGACGCGCTCGAGATGGTCGGCGGCGCGGTCGACGACCGCTTCGAGGAGGCTGATGTAAATGCCCCAGCCGGTCATGGCGGTGGACTGGGGCTTCATCGCCCGCTTGACATAGACGGGGAAGGCCTGGGGGTGATGATAGCGGATGGTGACGAGCTGGTTGCCCTTGACGATGAAGGTGACGGGCGAGGATTCGGGCCGGTCGTGCTCGCCGCGGCGGATCAGGTTCGCCGTCATGAAGGCGGCGCCATCCTCCTGGTAGAGGCGGCTCGAGGCCTCGATTTCGGCCAGTTCCTCGCGGGTCGGAATGTCGATGCCCAGGGCCTTCTCGACGGCTGCTTCCTCGGCCGCCGTGGGCTCGACCAGATCGAGCCAGACCGCATCCTCCGGCACCGCCGGCTCGGGCGACGGGCCGAATTCGGTCAGGCAGCCATTGGCGGTTCCATAGGCGGAGAACATGGGCGCCAGTTATCAACTCCGGCACCCGTCGCGCAAGGGCGGGGTTGCAGACCCGCTATTTCTTGGTGTCCTTGCCGAGACATCCGCACCAGGCCATGCTAAACTTGATTTATGTCGAAATCCCGCGGTAAATCCCAAAAGGCCAGTGCATCCCGTTTCGTGCTGGGGCGCACCCGCTTTGCCAAGATCAGTGCGGTCGAGGGCATTTCGCTGACACCGGCCATGACCGGCCGCGCCGCCACTTTCGATCGCGGCGCCCTGACGGCCGCCGAGCGCCGCCGGGTCATCGTCAGCGTCTATCGCAAGAAATAGCCCGCCGTGGCATATCGTGCCGCTGCCGGCAGGCAGATTCACGATCAGACACTACAAAGCTATTCATCGCCACCTGTTTCAGGACGTCTATGGGTGGGCGGGAAAGTATCGAACAATTCGTATCCACAAGAATGCAAGCACTTTCCGCTACCCGGAAAACATCCCGGCAGAAATGAAGAAGTTGTTCTCCCGGCTCCATGATGGGCGGAACCTGACAGGCAACACCGCCGCCGATTTTGCAACGGAAGCAAGTCGCTTCATAGCTGAACTCAATGCCATCCACCCTTTCCGGGAAGGCAATGGCCGTATGCAACTTGCTTTTTTGACCATCCTGGCCGACACTGCCGGGCACCCGCTCGATCTCGAAAACATGCGGCCGCGACCGATGCTCAATACCATGTTCGCGAGCTTCGGCGGCAATGAGGCGCGGTTGCGGAAGCTGGTCCGCAGCCTGATCTGAGTGCGCAAGGGCGGGATTGCAGGCCCAAGTGATTGTTGGAATATCACCCCTCGCCCGTGCGAAGCATGAGAGAGGGTGCCGCGGCACGCGGCGGGTGAGGGCCCTCATCCGGCCTTCGGCCACCTTCTCCCACCTTCGGCGGGAGAAGGATGATTTTGCATCAGTGGGGGTCGAACGGCCTCACTCGAAATCGGTGTGATTGGAGCTCACCCCCAATCCAGCACCACCTTGCCGCAGCTTCCCTGCTTCATCAGGGCAAAGCCTTGCGCGTAGTCGGCGGCCTTCATGCGGTGGGTGATGACCTTGCGCACGTCAAGGCCCGATTGCAGCATGGCGATCATCTTGTACCAGGTCTCGAACATCTCGCGGCCGTAGATGCCCTTGATGGTCAGCGCCTTGAAGATGATGGAATTCCAGTCGACCGGCATTTTGCCGGACGGGATGCCGAGCATGGCGATCCTGCCGCCCATGATGAGGTGCTGGGTCATCTGCTCGAAGGCGGCGGGCGCCCCCGACATTTCGAGGCCGATGTCGAAGCCTTCGCGCATGCCGAGCCGCTCCATGACGGAGCGCAGGTCTTCCCTCGAGACATTGACCGTCACCGCGTCGGTCACTTCTTTGCACAGTTCGAGGCGGTAATCGTTGATATCGGTCACCACCACGTGCCGCGCTCCGACATGGTGGCAGACGGCGGCCGCCATGATGCCGATGGGGCCGGCGCCGGTGATCAGCACATCCTCGCCGACCAGATCGAAGGACAGAGCCGTGTGCACGGCATTGCCGAGGGGATCGAGAATGGCGCCGATCTCGTCGTCCACCTCGGGCGGCAGATGGATGGCGTTGAAGGCGGGGAGCCTCAGATATTCGGCGAAGGCGCCGGGCACATTGACGCCGACGCCCTTGGTTTCGGGATCGAGATGGAAATGGCCGGCCCGCGCCATGCGGCTTTTCATGGCGATCAAATGGCCCTCGCCCGAAACCCGGTCGCCTAGTTTCACGGTGCGCACATGGCTTCCAACCTCAACCACCCGGCCGGAGAATTCATGGCCCACAACCATGGGCACGGGAATGGTTTTCCGGGCCCATTCGTCCCAGTTCCAGATATGCAGATCGGTGCCGCAGATGCCGGTCCTGGCCACCTTGATGAGAATGTCGTCCGGCCCGATTTTCGGAATGGGCTCGTCGCGAAGGGTGAGACCCTCGGCTTTTTCCGCTTTCACCAGCGCGCGCATGGTCAAATCGCTCCCAATTCCTTGCCGGCCTCGGTGAACGCCGCGATCGCCGCATCGACATCGGCTGCCGAATGGGCGGCCGACATCTGGGTGCGGATGCGGGCTCCCCCCTTGGGCACCACGGGGAAGAAGAAGCCGGTCACATAGATGCCCTTCTCGTAGAGCTTCGCCGCCATGTCCTGGGCCGGTTTCGCCTCGCCCAGCATCACCGGGATGATCGGATGCTCGCCGGGCAGCAGATTGAAGCCCGCCTTGGCCATGCCGGCGCGGAAGCGTCCGGCATTGTCGAAGAGCCGGGCGCGCAGATCGTCGCCCTGCTCCGCCAGATCGATCGCCTTGATGGCCGCCGCCACGATGGGCGGCGGCAGGGCGTTGGAAAAAAGATAGGGCCTTGAGCGCTGGCGCATCAGATCGACGATGGGCCTGGCCGCCGCGATGAAGCCGCCGGCCGAGCCGCCGAGCGCCTTGCCCAGCGTGCCGGTCAGAATATCCACCTTGACACCGGCCCGCGCCGGGCTGCCCCGCCCCTTGGGGCCGATGAAGCCGGTGGCGTGGCAATCGTCCACCAAGATCAGCGCATCGTATCGATCGGCGAGGCGGCGGATGTCGGTGAGCTTGGCGAAATAGCCGTCCATGGAAAAGACGCCGTCGCTGACCACGACGACGCGGCGGGCGCCTAGCCCACGCGCGGCCTTGAGCTGCTTTTCGAGATCGTCCATGTCGCCATTGGCGTAGCGATAGCGCCTGGCCTTGCAGAGGCGGATGCCGTCGATGATCGAGGCGTGGTTCAAGGCATCGGAGACGATCGCATCCTTTTCGCCGAACAGCGGCTCGAACACCCCGCCATTGGCATCGAAGCAGGCGGCATAAAGGATCGCATCCTCCATCTCTAGGTAATCGGCGATGCGGCGCTCCAGCGCCACATGCAGATCGGAGGTACCGCAGATGAAGCGCACCGAGGCCATGCCGAGGCCGTGGCTGTCGAGGGCCTGCTTGGCGGCGGCGATGAGGGCCGGATGATCGGCAAGCCCTAGATAATTATTGGCGCAGAAATTGACAACCTCGCGCCCGCCCGCAACCTTGATGTGCGCACCTTGCTCCGACAGGATCGGCCGCTCGGTTTTCCACAGGGACTGGGCGCGGATTTGATCGAGTTCGGCTGAAATATCGGCGAGAACGGATGACATGAGGGGTGCTCCTCGCTCCCTCATGCCCCCGCCAATTGAGCGGCGCAAGCCCGTGAGTTTGTTTCGTTCTCACCCTCGTGCTAATGCCGCCGCCATGGTCAGTCCCATTCACATCGTCGGCGCCGGCATGGCGGGGTCGGAAGCGGCCTGGCAGGCGGCTGAAGCGGGCTCGCCCGTGGTGCTGCACGAGATGCGGCCGGTCAGGGGCACCGATGTTCACAAGACCGATCAATTCGCCGAGCTCGTCTGCTCCAATTCCTTCCGCTCCGACGATGCCGGACAGAATGCCGTGGGACTGCTGCACGAGGAGATGCGCCGCGCGGGCTCGCTGATCATGGCCATGGCGGACCGCCACAAGGTGCCGGCGGGCGGGGCGCTGGCCGTCGACCGCGACGGGTTTTCCCAGGAGGTGACGGCGACGCTTGAGCGGCATCCGCTGGTCGGCATCGCGCGCGGCGAGATCGCCGGCCTGCCGCCCCCGGACTGGGACAACGTCGTCATCGCCACGGGGCCGCTCACCTCCCCTGCCCTGGCTCAAGCGATCCGCGGCCTGACCGGCGAGGCCGATCTCGCCTTTTTCGACGCCATCGCGCCCATCGTGCATCGCGACTCGATCGACATGGGCAAGGCCTGGTTCCAGTCACGCTACGACAAGCCGGGTCCCGGCGGCACCGGCAAGGACTACATAAACTGCCCGCTTGACCGCGCTCAGTACGATGATTTCATCCGTGTACTGATCGACGGCGAAAAGGGCGATTTCAAGGAGTGGGAAAAAACCACGCCCTATTTCGACGGCTGCCTGCCGATCGAAGTGATGGCCGAGCGGGGCCCCGAGACGCTTCGTCACGGGCCGATGAAGCCGCGCGGGCTTACCAACGCCCATGCCCCGGACGCGAAACCCTATGCGGTGGTGCAGCTCCGCCAGGACAACAGACTGGGCACGCTCTACAACATGGTGGGCTTCCAGACGAAGCTCAAATATGCCGAGCAGGTGCGCATCTTTCGCACCATTCCGGGGCTCGAGAATGCCGAATTCGCGCGGCTCGGCGGCCTGCACCGCAACACCTTCCTCAACAGCCCGAAGGTTCTCGACGGGCGCTTGCGCCTCAGGGCCGACCCGCGCCTGCGCTTTGCCGGGCAGATCACCGGCGTCGAAGGCTATGTGGAGAGCGCGGCCATGGGCCTGATGGCGGGGCGCATGGCGGCGGCGGAACGCCGCGGCGAGGTCTTCGTGGCGCCGCCTCCGACGACGGCGCATGGGGCGCTGATCAATCACATCACCGGCGGCCATATCGAGACGACCGACCAGCGCGGCTCTTCGTTCCAGCCGATGAACGTCAATTTCGGCCTGTTCCCGCCGGTGCAATTGGCGGGCAAGCGCCTCAAACACGCCGAACGCGCCATCGCCCGCAAGCGCGCCTATACCGTCCGCGCCATGGCCGATTTCGAGGCGTGGCTTGGCGCCGCTCCAACCCTGTCATCCCAGGATTCGATCCGGGGAACCAATTCAGAACGCGTTGTGCCGCGCCATCCACCACAAGCGCAGTTGGCGGCGGAATTGCGATACCTCCGCAACTCGAGTTAATGCGTTCTCGCCGGGGCGTTCGAGCCGGTCGAGATAGAGATCGGTGAGGCTCGCGGGCAGGAAGGCGGGAAGCGCCGCCACCGGAATCCGCTCCCGCAGCGCCCGCGCTTCGGCGAGACGGCGGCGCGCATGTTGAATGGCCCCTGTCAAATCCATGCCCGGCGGCAGATAGGCCTGGCCGCGCGCCCGGTGAATGGGACGTGCACGGAGCAATCCGGCGAGACCATGGGCGACGCCGGCAAGGCCCGCCGCTTCGGCGGCAGCTTGCGCCCCAGGCCCCGCCAGGATCAGCGCCGCCATCTGGATCAGCGCCGAGGAGGTTTCGCCCAAATAGCCTTCGAGATCGGCGAACGACGGCATCGGGTCGTCGTATAGATCGAAACGGTGCGCCAGCACGAGATTGCGCAGCGCCTCTCTCGGCAAGCCGCCCGCTGCGACGGCGCGGGCCAGCGCCTCCGCCACCGGATGCTCGGCACTCCCGCCGGCATAGATCGCATCGAGCGTGTCGAGCCACCATTGCAGGCGGATTTCGCCGAGCTGCGGCTCGCTCACCGCCTGGCGCACCCGGGCAATCTCCAGATTGAAGGCATAGAGCGCCATGAGAAGCGGCCGCTTTTCCACCGGCGCGAAGAGCGCGGCGAGAAAGCGGTCCTTGTCGGCCGCCCGCACCAGGTCCTGGCAGTAGTCGCTCATTCCGCATCGGCCACGGCGATGAGTGCCGCCGCCACAAGGCGGTCTTCGGCCAGCAGAATGTTGTAGGTCCTGACCGCCGCGCCGGTGCTCATGCAATCGAGCGGCAGATCATGGGCCGCGAAGGCCTCGCGAACCGGCTGCGGCGGCCGGCGCATCGCGGTTCCGGTGCCGAGCAGCACGACGTCGATCTCCGCCGGTTCGGCGAAGACCAAGGCGAAATCCTCTGGGCTCAGGTCATCGCCATGGTGCCAGGCATGGATGCCGCCCGGCAGCACCAAGATCGAACCCCTATGCGACATGCCGGCGAAGCGGAAGCCGCCATTGCCATAGGCATCGATCGGTGCGCGGCCGGGGAAGAAGGCCGTCAAGGCCGGGCCGCCTCCGGGTTCGCCTTGACCGCCGACCGAGTTTCGCGGGCCGTGCCGAGCAGGATCAGAACCGGCGAGGCGATGAAAATCGAGGAATAGGTGCCGACGATGACGCCCCAGATCATGGTGAAGGTGAAGCCGCGGATCACCTCGCCGCCGAAGATGTAGAGTGAGAGGAGCGCGATCAGCGTCGCCACCGAGGTCAGAAGGGTGCGCGGCAGCACCGAATTGATCGAGAAGTCGATGAGGTCGGCGAGCGGCATGGACTTGTATTTGCGCAGGAACTCGCGGATGCGGTCGAACACCACGACGGTGTCGTTGAGCGAATAACCGACGATGGTCAGGATGGCGGCGATGATCGACAGGTTGAACTCGAGTCCGACCAGGCAGAACAGGCCGATGGTCAGGAGCACGTCGTGGAGCAGCGACAGGACGGCGCCGAAGGCGAACTGCCATTCGAAGCGGAACCACACATAGATCAGCACACAGAGGATCGACAGCACGACGGCGACAATGCCCTCCTGGGCAAGCTCCCCCGACACCTTGGGACCGACGACTTCGACACTGCGATATTCGATGCCGGGGCCGAGCGCTGCCTTGAGCTTGGCGACCGCCGCCTGCTCCGCCTCCTCGCCGCCCGGCTGCGTCTCAAGACGAATGAGCACGTCGTTGGGCGAGCCGAATTCCTGCAGTTCGGCCGAACCGAGGCCGAGACCGGCGATTTTGCCGCGCAGCTCATCGAGATTGGCGGGTTCGGCGGTGCGGATGGTGACGACGGTGCCGCCCTTGAAATCGACGCCAACATTGAGGCCGACGAAAACGAACAGCAGGATGGCGGCGGCGCAGAGCAGCCCCGAGACGAAAAAGCCGAAACGGCTTATCCGCATGAAAGCGATTTTTGTATCGTCGGGAATGAAGCGGATGGGTTTCATGGATCGCCTCCGCCCTAGAGCGGAACCTCCTTGGGCCGCTTGACCCGGACCCACCATGCGACGATCAGGCGGGTCAGGGTGAAGGCGGTGAACATGGTGGTGAGAATGCCGATCGACAGGGTGATGGCGAAGCCGCGGATCGGACCCGAACCGATGCCGAACAGCACGACGGCGGCGATGAGCGTGGTGATGTTGGCGTCGAGAATGGTGGCGAGGGCGGCGCGGAAGCCGGTCTCGATGGCATTGATCGCGGTGCGGCCGTGGCGCCATTCCTCGCGGATGCGCTCATAGACCAGCACGTTGGAATCGACCGCCATGCCCATGGTCAGCACGATGCCGGCGATGCCGGGAAGCGTGAGAGTGAAACCGAACACCGACATCAGCGCGATCAGCATCACCAGGTTCGCCAGCAGCGCGACATTGGCAAAAATGCCGAACAGGCCATAGGGGATCACCATGAAGATCAAAACGCCGGTCAGCCCGATGATCGAGGCGATCACGCCGGCGCGGATCGAATCGGAGCCGAGGCTCGGGCCCACGGTGCGCTCCTCGACGATGGTCAGCCTGGCCGGCAAGGCGCCGGAGCGCAACACGATCGCCAGATTGCTGGTCTCCTCGACGGTGAAATTTCCGGATATCTGGCCGGAACCGCCGAGGATCGGCTCATTGATGCGCGGATAGCTCACCACCTGTTCGTCGAGCACGATGGCGAAGGGCTTGCCGACATTCTCGGCGGTGAGCTTGCCGAAGCGCACCGCGCCCTTCTGATTGAAGCGGAACGTGACCACCGGCTGGTTGTTCTGATCGAAGCCCGGCTGGGCGTCATTGAGGTCGGCGCCATCGACGCTGGCGCGACTCGAAGTCTGCACCCAGAGCGTCTGGTCCTTGTTCTCCTTGAGCGGTAATGCGGCGCAGTCGGGCGGCGGGTTCTGGCCGGTGCCGGTGGGCTGGTCGTCGCAGAGCAACTGGAAAGTCAGCTTCGCGGTGCGCCCGATCACGTCCTTGACCCGGTCGGGGTCCTGGATGCCGGGAAGCTGGATGGCGATGCGGTCGCGGCCCTGCTGCTGGATGGTGGGCTCGGTGGTGCCCAGCGCATTGATGCGGCTCTCGACGATCTTCAGGGACTGGGCGATGGCGCGCGAGACCTTGGCGTCGAGGCCCGGCGCCGAGAAGGTGAAAGCGAACTGCTGGTCCTGCTGTGACAGATCGAAAAGATTGAGCGCAATGCCCGTGGACAGGAACCCGCCCGGATCCACCGGCTGCACCAGCTTCCGCAGCTCTGTCTCGGCCCGGTCGAGATCGGCGGCATTGGTGATGCGCACCGAAACGCCGTCATCGCCGCGATTGATTCCCTGGTAGCCGATCTTCGCCTCGCGCAGAGCGGCGCGGATGTCGCCGGTCAATTGCTGGACGAGCTGGCTCTTGAGATGAGCGCGGTCGACCTCCATGAGCACATTGGAACCGCCCTGCAGATCGAGGCCCAAAGTCATCGGCCGGGCGATCGTGTATTGCGCCAGCACCTCGCGCCAGGAGGCGGGCAGCGCGTTGGGCAGCGCCAGAAGCACCGCCAGCACCACCGAGGCCATGATGGCGATGCTCTTCCAGCGGGAAAAGTGCAGCATGGGCTGGGCCGGACCTTACTTCTTCGTTTCGCTCTTGATGGGCTCGCCCTTGGCGCGCACATCGCTCACCGCCGAGCGCAGGATGCGGACCTTGACATTCTCGCCCACTTCGACCTGCAGTTCGCCGTCGTCGACGATCTTGACGACCCTGCCGATCAGCCCGCCATTGGTGATCACCGTGTCGCCGCGCGCGATCTTTTTGAGCAGTTCCTGGTGCTCCTTCGCTTTGCGCTGCTGCGGCCGGATCAGCAGGAACCAGAACACCACCATGATCATGACGAGCGGCACGATCATGCCGAACATATCCAACGCGCCGGTCGAGCCGGCGGTCTGGGCATAGGCGGGTGCGATGAACATGGAGACTCCCGATTTGAATGTGCGCGGAATATAGCGGCGGTTGGCGCCATTGCAACCGGACTATTGCGGCGCCTTTACGCTACCGCCGCCAGAGGTTAAGAGCCTCATATGGCGACCAAATCGGAAAAAGAACAGCTGGCGCGCATCGCCGCGGCGCTGGAGCGGCTGGCGCCGCCGCGGGCCCGGCCCGCCAATCTCAAGCGCGGCGATGCCTTCGTCTGGCACGCGGCGGCGGCTTCGCTCGAGCCGGTCGAAAAGGTCAATCGCATCGATATCGCGCTGCTCAAGGGTATCGATCTGACGCGCGATATCCTGGTGGAGAACACGGTGCGCTTCGCCAAGGGGTTTCCCGCCAACAACGCGCTACTGTGGGGGGCGCGCGGCATGGGCAAGTCGTCGCTGGTCAAGGCCGCCCACCACGCCGTCAACGGCCGGACGGGCAAGCTCAAGCTCGTGGAAATCCACCGCGAGGACATCGAGAGCCTGCCCGCCCTCATGGGCCGCATCCGCAGGGCCGCGCAGTTCCGCTTCATCGTGTTCTGCGACGATCTCTCCTTCGATGCCGAGGATACCTCCTACAAATCGCTCAAGGCGGCGCTGGAGGGCGGCATCGAGGGGCGCCCGGACAACATGATCCTCTATGCCACCTCGAACCGGCGACACATCCTGCCGCGCGACATGATCGAGAACGAGCGCTCGACCGCCATCAATCCGTCCGAGGCGGTGCAGGAGAAAGTCTCGCTCTCCGACCGCTTCGGCCTGTGGCTCGGCTTCCACCATTGCTCGCAGGACGACTATCTCGAGATGATCGAGGCCTATGCCAGGCACTTCCGCCTCGGCGTCAAGCCGGAGGCCTTGCGCGCCGCGGCGATCGAATGGGCGGCGACCCGCGGCAGCCGCTCGGGGCGCGTCGCCTGGCAGTTCATCCAGGATTTCGCCGGCAAGATGGGGCGGAAACTGGAGGGGTAAAATGAGTATCGTCGTCCCGGCGCAAGCCGCTATCGGATTCACACATCTTTGCGCGTTTGATATCGCTGATTTTGCTATCAAAATGCCGTCATCCCGGCGAAAGCCGGGATGACGGAGTAAAGTGATGCAATAACGATAGCTTGGTAATCACCGAGTGATCCAAAGATAAGTGCATACGATAACGGCTTTCGCCGGGATGACGGAACAGGGAACGGCAATTCATCCTACCCCAGTTCCTTCTCGTATTTCGTCCATTCCTCGGCATTGCGGCCGACCGGCACCATCACCCATTGCCGGTAGGGCGCCCGCGTCTTCAGCGCTTCGAACCAGTCCATCACATGGGGAGTGTCGGGCTTCGCGCAATCGAGCGCCATGTAGCGCCAGAAGATGCAGCCCATGACGATGTCGCCGAAAGAGAAGCGTTCGCCGGCGAACCAGTCATGCTGGGCGAGATGGCGGTCGGCGATCTTGAGGGGCTCGACGAGCCCGCGCTCCGCCTCGGCCACTGCGGCGGCATCGCGCTTTTCCGGCGGCAGCCGCACATTGTTCCAGAACAGCGTTGCCACATGCGGAAACACCATGCTCTGTTGCCATTCCATCCATTGTTCCGCCCAGGCCAGCGATTTGTGATCCTTGGGACGCAACAGGCCGGCGCGATAGCGGGCCGCGAGATAGCGGACAATGGCGTTCGATTCGAACATGGTGACATCGCCGTCGAGGATCACCGGGATCAGGCCGTTCGGATTCATCCGCATGAAATCGGGATCGCGATTGCCGCCGAAGCTGCCGCCGACGGTTTCGCGGACAAAGGGGATGTCGAGCTCGGACAGCGTCCACAACACCTTCTGCACATTCACCGAACTGCGCCGGCCCCACACCCTGATCATCGCCCAACTCCCGGTTCGCCCGAGCATGGCGCGCCGGCGTCAAAAAGCAAGAGCCCGGAATCGCTTCCAGGCTCCCGCCGTGCAGGGTGCCGTCCGGGAGTTCAGTTCGAGGCGGTGGAATCCGAAAGATATTCGACCGGGTCCATGGCGGTTGCACCCTTGCGGACTTCGAAGTGAAGTTGCGGGCTCGACACCGAGCCGGTCTGGCCGGCCTTGGCGATGATGTCGCCGCGCCGTACCGTGTCGCCGCGCTTGACCAAGAGTTCCTTGGCGTGGGCATAGGCCGTCACCCAGCCGCCGTCGTGGCGGATCAGCACCAGATTGCCATAGCCTTTCAGTTCGTTGCCGGCATAGGCGACCACGCCGTTTTCGGCGGCGCGGATGGAAGTGCCTTCCGGCACGGCGATGTTGATGCCTTCATTCTTCAGGCCATTGGGCTTGGCGCCATAGGCGGAAATGACCTTGCCGCGCACCGGCCAGCGCATGGCGGGCATTGCGGCATCGCCGGGAGCGGCGGCAAGCTGTTCGGTCTCGGCCGGCGCCGGAGTCGGAGCCTGTCCGGCGACAACCTTGTCCTGGCTCCTGGCCGGCGCCTGGGCCAATTCGTCATCGGGCGAGGCTTCGGCCTGCTGCTGCTGCGCGGCCGGCAGGCTGCCTCCCGCCGGCAGTTTCACCTTCTGGCCGACGCTCAAAGTGGCATTGCGCGACATTCCGTTGGCCGCGGCGATGGCATAGGGCGAGAGCGAATATTGGCGGCCGAGGGAGAACAGCGTCTCGCCGGCGGCGACCGTATGGGTGCCGGCGGCGGCGGTGACCGGCCGCTTGGCGGCGGTGGTTTGGGGTGCGCCCAGCGCCGCTTGCGGAGCAACCGCCCGCGCCACGCCGGGAACCCGGATCAACTGCCCGGGTTTCACCGAATAGGGCGGCGTCAGGCCGTTGGCGGCGGCAAGCTGGGAGACGGTCAGGTGGTTCGCCTTGGCGATGGCATAGAGCGTCATGCCCGGCGCGATGCGCACGGTTCCGCCCTGCGGCACCGGCGCAACCGCCGTCTGTCGCCTGTACGTGTTATTGTTGTCGGGGGTCGCACCGGACAGAGGGCGCGAAGCAATCTTATCGCCGTCGTCCTTCGGCACCGAGGCGGTATAGACCGGATCGGCATCCGAGGGATTATCGGAAAAGCGGTCGGCGACGTTGGAACAGGCGGCCAACATGACGGCGGCGGCCGCCGAAACCAGGTAATTCGCTTTGAAGATCCCGCGGGCGGTGCTGGGAATCATGGTGAACATGCCGGAACTCCGATACAAACCAACGTGGTGAAGATGGACTGTTTAGGTTAATGACGGGTTAGTGCCGCCACCGCTCGCCCGGCCTCCGTGCAATTTTATTCTTTATTCGACCACCACCAGGGTACCGACGCCGACCCGCTCATAAAGGTCGACTACCTCTTCGTTCATCATGCGGATGCAGCCCGAGGACACGGCCTGGCCGATGCTCCACGGCTGCGAGGTGCCGTGTATGCGGTATTCGGTATCGCCGATGTAGATGGCGCGAGCCCCCAGCGGATTGTCGGGCCCGCCGGCCATGAATTCGGGAATGATCGTGCCCCGCTCGGCTTCGCGCTCGATCATTTCGCGGGGCGGGCGCCAGTCGGGCCATTCGGCCTTGCGCGAGACGGCGGCCTTTCCCGACCAGGTGAAGCCCTCGCGGCCGACGCCGACGCTGTACATGATGGCGCGGCCGTCATGCATGACATAATAAAGCCGGCGCTCGCCGGTCTTGACGATCACCGTGCCGCGCGGCAGTTCGGTCGGAAACTCGACGATGCGGCGCGAGGTTCCACCGAACAGCCCGGCACTTCCAGGCAGAGGCAGCGAGGGCTCGCCATCGCCCAGGCCTCCCAGGATTTCGAATTTGCGCTGCCCGGCACCAGCCGGGCCCGCGGCCGCCAGCAGGATGGCCGCCGCCGCAATGAAAACGCCATAACGCATATGCCTACCCACCTCGGCGCGAGGCCGGCGCCGCACCCGGCACCATGCGGAGCGGCGGTTAATACCCGCTTAAATCTCGGCCCCGCCGCGATGGCCGTCAAAACGGCGCAGCAGCGAGCGCGCGCTCTGGCGCTCGACCGGATGAATCCAGGCGGGCGCCACTTCGGCAATCGGCTTGAGCACGAACTGGCGCTCGCGGATGCCCGGATGCGGCAGTGTCAGCCCGCACCGCTTTGCCATCCGCCGGCCGTGATAATCGAGAAGGTCGAGATCGAGGGTGCGCGGCCCCCAGCGGATGCCGCGGCGGCGGCCGGCCCGGCGCTCGATGGCATGGAGCCTCCGCATCAGTGCTTCCGGCGGCATGGGCGTGGCGATCACCGCCACCGCATTCACAAAGTCCGGCTGGTTCTTTCTGCCGTAAGGCGAAGTGGCAAGCAGCCGCGATGCGGCGACAAGTTGCGTGCCGTGGCCGTCAAGCTCCCGCAGAGCGCGCAGCACCGCCTCGCGCGGGCTGCCCCAGGGCCCATGCATGTTGCTGCCAAGGCCGATCAGGATCATATTTTTGCTTGTGAGGCGGAAAGCGAGCGCATAAACATCCGTTCGCATATTGCAGCAGGAGATTTCAACCATGAACTTCTACCCGGACGAACGTGTCGCTCTGTTCATCGACGGCGCCAATCTTTATGCCTGCGCCAAGGCTCTGGGCTTCGACATCGACTACAAGCGCCTCCTCGGCTTCTTCCGCAAGCGCTCGCGGCTGGTGCGGGCCATTTATTATACGGCGCTGCTCGACGATGCCGAATATTCGCCGATCAAGCCGCTGATCGACTGGCTCGACTACAACGGCTACAAGGTGGTGACCAAGCCCGCCCGCGAGTTCACCGACTCCATGGGCCGCCGCAAGATCAAGGGCAACATGGACGTCGAGCTGGCCATCGACATGATGCAGCTCGCCGACAATCTCGATCACATCGTGCTGTTCTCGGGCGACGGCGATTTCCGCTCGCTGGTCGCCGCCGTGCAGGCCAAGGGCCGCCGCGTCTCGGTGGTCTCGACGCTGACCACGCGGCCGCCGATGGTCGCCGACGATCTGCGGCGCCAGACCGACCAGTTCATCGATCTCGCCGACTTGCGCGACGAGATCGGCCGCGATCCGGCCGAGCGCGAGCAGCGCCAGCGCGAACGGCCCTTCGCGCCGCCGCCGCAGAACAAGGAAAGCTTCGAAGACTTCGCCGACATCTGATGCCGGCGGCACCGGCGCGCGACTGCCCGCTGTGTCCGCGGCTCGCGGCCTTCCGCGAGATGCAGCGCCAGGCGCATCCCGATTGGTTCAACGCTCCGGTGCCGTCGTTCGGCGATGCCGAAGCACGGCTCTTGATCGTCGGCCTCGCCCCCGGCCGCACGGGCGCCAACCGCACCGGGCGCCCGTTCACCGGCGATTTCGCCGGCGAACTGCTGTACGCCACGCTGATCAAGTTCGGCCTGGCGCGCGGCCAGTTCCGCGCCCTCCCCGGCGACGGGCTGCAACTCGTGGAGGCGCTCATCACCAATGCGGTGCGCTGCGTCCCGCCGGAAAACAAGCCGGCGCCGGCCGAAATCGCCACCTGCAACCGCTTCCTGCGGGCCCAGATCGGCGCCCTGCCCGCGCTGTCGGCGATCGTCGCACTGGGCCGTATCGCCCATGATGCGGTGCTCGCCGCACTTGGCCAGCGCAAATCGCTCCATCGGTTCGGCCACGGCGCCCAACACGATCTCGGCGGCCTGCGGCTCTTCGACAGCTATCACTGCTCGCGCTACAACACCAATACCGGCGTGCTGACGCCGCCCATGTTCGAGGCGGTGTTCGCCGCGGCGCGGGCTCACATCGAGGCGAGCAAGGCCAGCGTCTCTTCCGAGTCGCGCCCGGGGTCGACCACCGGATAGCGCAGGCCGACGATGACGCCGCCGCGGGCGATCAGCGTGAGCCGTTCGAGATAGTCCTCGCCGCCGGTTTCGAATGTGGGCAGGCCGAGGGCTTGCGAGAATTGCCGCGATTCATCGGAGAGCAGCGGGAACGGCAGGCCACAGCGGAAAGCGAATTCGCGTTGCCATCCGGTATCCTGCAGGCTGAGGCCGAAGACCGCGGCGGCGCGGGCGCGGAATTGTCCGTGAGCCGAGGAATAGGCAAGGGCCTGCGGTGTTGAACCATGGGCGCCGGGGATCGCGTCCCAGCCGGGCGGATCGGGCGTTCCGGGCCTTCCCGTCCACGGATAGCAGAAGATGACGGTGCAGCCCGTCATGCGCGCAGGCATTTCCACGGCACTGCCGGTCGACGGCAAGGCCACAGCGGGCAACTTGCGTCCCACCAGATGCAGCACGAGCTCAGCCCTTCTCGCGCATGATGCGGGCGCGTTCGCGGTTCCACGAGCGTTCCTTGATCGCTTCGCGCTTGTCGTGCAGTTTCTTGCCCTTGGCCAAAGCGATATCGACCTTGGCGCGGCCGCGCCGGTTGAAGAACAACTTGAGCGGTATGATGGTGAGACCTTCGCGCTGCACGCCGTTGGCGAGCTTGTCGATTTCCTTGCCATGGAGCAGCAGCCTGCGCGGCCGCTTGGGATCGTGATTGAAGCGGTTGGCCTCGCGGTACTCCGGGATATTGCAGTTCAGCAGGTAAAGCTCGCCGCCCTTCATGGCCGCGTAGGATTCGGCCAGATTGGTGCGGCCGGCACGCAGCGACTTGACTTCGGAACCTTTAAGTTCGATGCCCGCCTCGAATGCCTGCAGAATCTCGTAGTCGAAGCGGGCGCGCCGATTGTCGGCGACGACCTTGATGCCCTCCTGCTTGCGCGAGGTCTTGGCGCCGCCGCTCCTGGCCGACATTTCAGTTCAGCAATCCCGCATGCACCATGGCATCGCGCACCGCCTTCCTGGTCGTCTCGCCGACCGGAACCATCGGCAGGCGCGCTTCCGCCTCGCACAGGCCCAGGAGGCTCGCGGCATATTTGACGGGTGCGGGACTGGTCTCGACGAAGAGCGCATGGTGCAGCGGCATCAGGCGGTCCTGCAGCTTCAGCGCCTTGACGTAGTCGCCCTTGAGAGTCGCTTCCTGGAATTCCGAGCACAGCCGCGGAGCGACATTCGCCGTCACCGAGATGCAGCCCACACCGCCATGGGCGTTGAAGCCGAGTGCCGTCCCATCCTCGCCGGAAAGCTGGATGAACTTCTCGCCCGAGGCGAGCCTTTGGCGCGACGGCCGCGTCAGATCGGCGGAGGCATCCTTGGTGCCGACGATATTGGCAAAATCCTTGGCCAGGCGCGCCAGGGTCTCGACCGAGATGTTGGTGACAGTGCGGCCCGGCACATTATAAACGAAGACCGGAATGTCGACGGCCTCGGCGATCGCCTTGAAATGGGCGTAAATGCCCTCTTGGGTCGGCTTGTTGTAATAGGGAACCACGACCAGGGCGGCATCGGCGCCTGCCTTCTTGGCATGCGCGGTATAGTCGATGGCCTCGGCGGTGCTGTTGGAGCCGGTTCCGGCGATCACCGGCACCTTGCCACTGGCCTCGGCGATGCAAATTTCGATGACCCGCTTGTGCTCTTCGGGGGTGAGGGTGGGCGATTCGCCCGTCGTGCCCACCGGAACCAGGCCATGGCTGCCCTCCTCGATCTGCCAGGCGACAAGTTTCCGGAATGCCTCCTCGTCAACCTCGCCGTTCTTGAACGGCGTGATCAGGGCAGGATTAGAACCATGGAACGTCACAGGAATTTTCTCCGGTAATAAGTTGGAAACCATAGGGTGTCTACTTTGATGTGTCGCACCCCGAATAGGTGTGGCACAATAGACATTCGCCGGTGGAGCGGCAAGCGCTCCGCCCAGGCGGGAAAAGCAGGGGTTAGACGGTAAATGCAGGGACGTGCGTTCTCCCGCATCGCGTTGACGGCAATTCTTTCGGCAACGTCACTGACCGTGGCGGCGCAGGCTTGCGCCTCGCCTCCCGCCATTGCCGCGTCCCAGGTTTCGAGGCTCGCGGTCGAGGCGGCCGGGCTGGCGCTCAAAGGCAATTTTAGCGAGGCCGCGGCACTTGCCAAGCGCTCCGGCGATCCGGCGGCAATCAAGCTGGTCGAACTGCTCTATCTCCGCGACCATACGGACGAAGCGGGCCATGCCCGGGTCATGGCGTTTCTTGCCGCGGCCCCGAAATGGCCGCTGACCGAAACTCTCACCAAGCGGGCCGAGCAATCGCTCTACAACAACCGCGAGCCGGCGGACGCGATCCTGGCCCATTTCGCCACGCGCCAGCCGCTGACGCCGCAAGGGGCATTGGCACTGGCCCGCGCGAAACTTGCCACCGGCGACGAGGCGGGCGCGCGCAAGCTGGTGCAACAGGTGTGGAACAATCCGGAAATCGAGGCCGGCCTCGAGAAAGCGGTCGTCACGGAATTCAAGCCGCTGCTGGCGGCCGCCGACCACAAGCGCCGTCTCTGGCGTCTGCTATATGCCCACGAAACCAATGGGGCCGTGCGTCATGCCAAGCGGCTTGGCCCCGACTACCAGAATGCGGCGAAGATCGCCCAGTCGCTGATCCGCGGCGAGGCCGGGGCCGAAAAGCAATATTCCAAACTCGCCAGGTCCATGCGCGACGAACTGGCGATGAAATATTCGCTCACCCGCCATTACCGCCTGAAGGAAAAATTCGCCAAGGCGCGCGACATTCTGGCGTCCGTGCCCGGCGATGCCGCCGCGATGGGCGATGCCGAAGCCTGGTGGGTGGAGCGGCGCATCGTGGCGCGACGCTCGGTCGGCATCAGCCATAAGGGCAGCGTCAAGGCCGCCTACCGCATCGCCAAGGCGCACGGGCTCGACCGCGGCGCCTCCGCCGTCGAAGGGGAATTCCTCGCCGGCTGGATCGCCCTGCGTTCGCTGGACGATGCGGCAGCCGCGCTCAGGCATTTCACCCGTCTCGACGGGATCGCATCCTCACGCACCGAAAAGGCGCGTGCCGGCTATTGGCTCGGCCGCACCTACGCCGCACTCGGCCGCACGGACGAATCCGGCGCGGCCTATCGGGCGGCGGCGCAATATCCCACCGTCTACTATGGCCAGTTGGCGCGCGAGATGATCGGCATCGGCAAAGTGCCGGAGGCGATCGACAGCGGTGAGGCAACCCCCGCCGCCCGCGCCAAGGTCGATGGCGACGAGGTGGTACGGGCTTTCAGGATGCTGGCCGAAGCGGGCGGAAAGCGCGAGCTCAACATGTTCATATGGGCCTTCGCCGGCCGCTTCGACACCGCGGACGAAATGAATGCGGTGGCGAGCATCGCCTGGAAGGAAGGCGGGCCCACCATGGCGCTGCGTCTCGCCAAGGCGGCGGCGACGCGCAATCTCGACATCGATTACTGGGGCTATCCGGTGAAAGCGCTGCCCGAGTGGAAACAGGTGGGCAAGCCCGTCGAGCGCGCCCTCGTCTACGGCCTGTCGCGGCAGGAAAGCGAATTCGACCCGCAGGCCGGCAGCACCGCCGGCGCCCAGGGCCTGATGCAGATCATGCCGGCAACCGCCAAGCTCATCGCCAAGGCGCACGGCGTCTCCTACAAGAAATCCAAGCTCACCGCCGATCCGACTTATAATGTGAGACTCGGCACCGCCCATCTCGGCGATCTGATCGAGGATAACGGCGGCTCCTATGTGCTGACGCTGGTTGCCTACAATGCCGGGCCGCGCCGGGTGCGCGAGTGGCTCGCCGAATACGGCGACCCGCGCAAGGGCAAGATCGATCCCATCGACTGGGTGGAATCGATTCCGTTCCAGGAAACCCGGCAATATGTGCAAAAGGTTCTGCAGAACGTCCACGTCTACCGCTCGCGGCTGGCGCCGGAGTCGGTTCAGCCGATGACGGCGGATCTCAAACGCGGCACGGCGGCTTCGCTGACCGTCGCCAATTCGGCCGAGGAGCGCGCCGCTTCTTGCGCCGGCCGGTCGATCAGAGCGCTCATCACCAGTTGCGAATGAGGCGATGGAGTTCCGCGAACTCCGCTACGGTTCGGCCGACGGCCTCAGCCTCTACGCACGCGAATACGGCCCCGCGGCCGGCGGGCCGGTGCCGCTCCTCTGCCTGCCGGGTCTGACCCGCAATTCAAGGGATTTCGAGACGATCGCAGCGCGGCTGGCCGCCGGGCGCCGCATCGTCTGTCCCGATTTCCGCGGCCGCGGCCGCTCGCAATATGCGGCCGATCCGCTCACCTACCGGCCGGAGGTGGAACTGGCCGACACCATCGCCCTGCTCGATTGGCTCGGCATCGCCCGCGCCGCCGTGATCGGCACATCGCGCGGCGGCATCGTGGCGATGGTGATGGCGGCTAAACATCCCGAACGTCTCGCCGGCATACTGTTCAACGACATCGGCCCGAAGATCGAGACCGAGGGGTTGCTCCGCATACGGAGTTATTTGGGGCAGACGCCTTGCTTCGCCTCCTGGGCCGATGCGGTGGCGGGATTGCGCGCCGTGCATGCCGGGTTCGAGACCCTGAGCGATGCCGAGTGGCTGGCCTTCGCGCGCCGCGTCTTCCGCGACGAGAGCGGCGTTTTGCGGCCCGACAGCGATCCTGGAATTGCCGCCGCCTTTCCCACCACCGAGGACATCGAAACCGGCAAGGTGCCGGAGCTGTGGCCGCTGTTCGAACTCACCGCCGCCGTGCCGGTGACGGTGCTGCGCGGCGCCAATTCCGACCTGTTGAGCGAAGAAACCGTGGCGGGCATGATGGCGCGGCATGGCGCGGCCGAAGCGGTGACGGTCAGGAACCGCGGCCATGTGCCGTTTCTCGACGAGCCCGAGGCGTTCGCCGCGATCGAGCGCTGGCTCGACAGGGTGGACAGGCAGGCGCAGCTCGTCTGTCCGGGGCGGTAAGCCGCCGGACTATTTCGAAGTGCCCGGCGCTTTCCGCGGCGGCTTGGGCCGCGCGGTCTTGGCGGCGGGAGCAGGCGTTGGAGCCGGCTGCGCTGCCGGCTGCGCCGCGGGCTTGCCGAAGCTTTTGCGCAAGAGGCAGCCGGCGATGCAGCCGGCGAAGAAAGCCAGCAGGATCCACAGGGCGAGCTCGAGTACCAGATGCGGCATGCGCTTATCCCTTCGCGTCCCGGCTATCGTCCGGCCCGGCGGAGCAGCTTGCCCAGCCGACCCAGATGCCGAGGCCGAGGGCGGCGAGCATCCACACCCAGTTTCCCTGGACCACGATCCAGGTGCCGTTGAAATTGAAGAGCTCGTTCATGGGCGGATTCCTATTGCAAGATGCGGATGACGGCACGGCGGTTGCTGGCGCGCGCCGGCTCGCCCCTGGCGGGATCGGCGGGATCGGCGCTGCTCATGCCCTTGACGGCGAGGCGGGCGGGCGCGACGCCGGCGGCAGTCAGCATGTCGATCACCGCCTGCGCCCGCTTCTCGCTCAGCGCCTGATTGTAGAGATTGGGTCCGAGATAATCGGCATGTCCCGTCACCTCCGCCCTGGTTTCGAGGCAGCGCGCATCCTTGAGCAGGGCCGCCGCCTGATTGACCGAGAGATCATAGGGCGAATTCAGATCGCTGCGGTCGAAGTCGAAACGGATCGGAAAGACGGTGCCGATGCGGCCGAGCGCGCCGGCGCAATCATAGGGCGGCGGCGGCGGCGGCGCGGGTGGCGGCGGCGGCGCTTCCTTCACCAGAATCTCGAATCTCGTCTGGTCGGAAGCGACGCGGCCCAAGGCATCGGCGGTTTCGACGGCGACGTCATAACTTCCCGGCTCCAGCCGACGCGGCAAGGCGAGGGTCCAGACGCCGCTGAGCGAAGTGAGCTCAGGGCCGCTGCGCAGGACAGCGGCGATACCGGCCTTGGGAATCGTGACTTTCAGACTTGTCGCCGTTGTTGAGTCCCAGGTGCCGGAGATTTTTTTTGGACTGGTCCCGCCCGCATAGAGCCTGACCGCCGGCGTTGCCGGTCCGGCGGCATCGACGGTGAGTTCGTCCTTCGTCCCGTCGGTCATTTTATTGCCGGAGGCATCCGAGGTTTCCACCGCCACATCATAGATGCCGTCCTTGAGGGGCCGCGGCAAGGCCAGGGACCAAGTGCCGGGCGTGGCGGAGGTCAGCGTTTCGTCCGTACCCAGAACATAAGCGGTGCCCGCCAGCGACACGCGGAGCGACGTGGCCGCGGGCTGCGACCAGGTGCCGGAGATCGTCGGCCGCGCAACGGTGACGCTCGAGACCTTCACGGTTGGGGCAGTCATTGCCGGCGGCGGCGGTGGCGGAGGCTCCGGCGGCGGCGCCGGTTCCGGTGGGGGCGCAGGGTCCGGCGGCGGCGCCGGTTGCTGAGCCGGTTCGGGCTCGGGCGCTGCGGCGATGACGATTTCATCCTTGGTTGCGTCGCGCGCCACATTGCCGGCGGCATCGCGCACTTCGACGACAAGGTCATAAGTTCCCGGCGCCAGATGCATGTCTGGCGCCAGGCGCCAATGGCCCTTGCCATCGGCGGACAATGCGGCATCGGCGCCGAAGGTCCAGTTCCTGCCGGCGAGCCCGACTATCAAGGCGGCGGCGTCGCCTTCCGGCCAGGTGCCGGTGACTTCGATTTGTCCAGGTTCGGCCGCCAGCGCCGCAACCGCCGGCGCGGCGGGCGCCACCGTATCGACGACGATCTTTCCGGGTACGGAGGATTTCGCCGCCGCGCCGCCGCCGCCGATCTCGGCGGTGACGTCATAGCTGCCGTCGCCCAAGGGCGCCGAAGGCTTCAGCGACCAGGCGCCGGCGCTGGAGGCGAGTTCGGCGTCGGTGCCGAGCCGGTAAGTCCGGCCGGCGAGCGACACGGAAAGCGTCCCGGCGATGCCTTCGGCCCATGTGCCCCCGATCGTGGGGGTGCTGACATTGGTGAGCAACGACTCGACGGTGGGAAGCTCCAGTTCGGCGGCGGGCGGCGGCGGGGGTGGCGGCTCGACAATGCGGGCCTTCAAGTCCAACCGCCGGACGCCATAGGTTCCGGCAACGGCCCGGACCGCCTTTTGCAACGCTTCGGCACTCGGAGCATCTCCCGACAGTACCGCGTCGCGGCCGGCGATGGTCGTCTTGGCCCAGCCGGCCTCCGCCGTGGCCAGATTCGCCGCCACCCGGGCAGCGATGTCCTGTTGCAGGGGCCTGGTGTTCAGAAGCCAGGCTGCCAGGAACGGCAAAACCGCCAGCGGCGCATAAAGCAGCCATTTTTGCGGACGGCACTGCATTGGCATCATTCCCCCTCGGGCCCCCGGATGGGCCGGAGGGCGAAGTGATTCTCGCCGCCCGGCGTCTTCCGCCCCGTATAATGGCAGCATGAAGTCGCGTAAACGGCCGGTTCACGGCCGCCACAATTCAACCGGAGCTGTGGAAAGCCCGCGGCGATGACCCCTCGGCCGGCCTGAATCCGGCGCGGTAATGGCTTTGTATATAATTGATTCTACGTTGAATTTGGCGTCAAGTGAGGACAGTCATGACTGTGGCAATTGAGTTACATGTGGCGAAATTCTGGCCGGAACGCGGCCTTCTTCATTGACCTGTAACCCCCGGGAAGCGAAAACATCCCCGTGTGCGAAAGTTTCGTGCATCGCCTACCCAAACCATTTGCAGGGGATCGGGGGGCTACTCAACTCCAGAGAATGTGGGAGAAGTAGAATGAAAATGATGAAACTGGCACTCCTCGGTGGCGCGGCTCTCGCCGTGACCGCCGCCGGTGCGCAGGCCGACGATCTCGATGCCCTCAAGGCCGAAATCGAAGCTCTGAACGCCCGCGTTGCCCAGCTCGAAGCCGCTCCGTCGGTTCCGGCCGGCTATCAGCTCGTGACCGTCACCAGGGGCGACCGCATAGTAATCCCAGGTCTTGAAGAAACCGATCCTGGCTACGGCAAGACAGCCACGATCATCAGCGTCCTGCCGACGGCCGATGCTCCGGCTTCGACCTCGATTGAATGGTCCGGCTATGCCCGCGCCGCCTTGGTTTGGCGCAGCGAAGGCGCCGATGAACACGATCCTGAAGAAAACGATTGGGACGTGCTGGCCCGCGGCGAAATCAAGGTGGTCGGCAAGACCGACACGGCCGTCGGCGAAGTCGGCGCAACGGTGAAGATCCGCGGCGACTTCGACGGGCGTGGCGTGGCCGGAGATTACATGAAGGAAGCCTGGGGCTGGTGGGCGATGACCCCCGAGCTGTTCCTCGGCGGCGGTTATACGGGTTCGCTGGGCAACATCGGCTACGGTATCGACGGCTCATGCAACTGCTACTACACCGACAACTTCATCTTCCTGGATCCGGGTGACACCACCCAGATGCGTCTGACCTGGAAGAGCGGGCCATTCTCGGCGTCGGCTGCGATCGAAGACGGCTCTGTGGCTGGCCGGTTTTTCCCGACCGGCGACTCGATGGGCGGAGCTGGTGAGGTTAAGTACAGTGGCGACATGATCAGCGGAGAGATCTCAGCTATTTGGCTGAACAGGGATGATCTGCCGGATGATTTCTGGCAGATTGGCGCCGGCGCCGGCATTGCCCTCGGCGATATGGCCAATCTCTCGGTCGCCGCGGGCGTGGGGCATACCCGTGGCAGCAATGTCTTCACGCCGCCCGGCCCGCCCCTCTTCACCAAGGCTGATGGTACTGATTACTGGGTGGCCTCGGCCCTCGTCAGCGTGAACCTCAGCGACGCGGTGCATGCCGAAGCCGGTTATGGTCACACGGAATTTGACGGTGCTCGTACCGACATCGACTCGGCTCTCGCCGGCATCTACTATGATCCGGTGTCGCAGCTGACGATCGGTCTCGAAGCCGAGTGGGCTTCGTTCAGCCGTCCTGGCCCCGACCCGGACGACTTTACCCAGGTCGACCTCGTCACCGTGTTCCGCTTCTAGGCTGAACGGCAATTATCAACGGAACGGCCCGCTTCGGCGGGCCGTTTTGTTGATGCCGCCTTGTTGTCGCGACAATCGCTTGCTATTGGCGGGCCGCTTCACATGAGGGTTTGATCCTTGCGTCCCATCCGCCCCCTGCTCCTGCCTCTGCTTGCCGTCGCTCTCGCCGCCTGCGCCTCCAGCCAGGATGTCGAGCTCGAAGGCCGCGATATCCTGGTCGAGCAGAATGCCGAGCCCGCCGCCAATTTCGCCATGTCGCAGTCGATTGCCGCATTGGTTCGCGCCGCCGGACCGACCTACGTAACGCTCACGGTCTCCGACATCCAGATGCAGGGCACCAGCAAGGAAAACACGAGCGGCGTCGCGGTCACCTCGGGCAGCGGCTTTCTCGTCGATCCGTCCGGTTATGTGATGACGGCCGGCCATGTGGCGGTCGGCAAGGGCAACAAGGTTTCGGCCCGCGCCGCCAATGGCCGTGTCTATTCGGGCAGCGTCGTCGATATCCGCCGCGACAACGACATGGCCCTGATCAAGCTCAGGGGCTACTCCGGCAAGGCGGTGCCGCCGGTCGCCGACAATTGCATAGCGCGCGGTTCGACCGTCTTCTCCCTCGGCAAACCGCATGCGCAAGGCGATACGGCGCGCATCGGCCAGCTCGAGACCATGCATTTCGGCCGGTCCGTGCAATATGGCAAGTTCGGTTATGCCGATGCCATGGTGCTGCGCATGAACACCCAAAAGGGCGAATCCGGCGGTCCGCTCTTCGACGAGCAAGGCCGGCTCATCGGCATGGTGGTCAGCACGCTTTCGGACGGCGAAGGCCAGCCGCTCAATCTCGCCCATGCGGTGCCCGCCTCGAGCCTTGCTGCCTTCCTGTGCAGCCATATCGCCTGCACCGGCAACTGGAGGGCGCTGTCGGTGCAATCGACCGGCGATTGTTCGAACAGCTAGGGCTCTTTGCAGATGAGAAGAATCAATCACCCAAATTCCGTCATCCCGGCGAAAGCCGGGACCCCCTGAAATCTTTCCAGCAGCAGAGTGCCGGTTGCAAGTGCTCAGTGGGTCCCGGCTTTCGCCGGGATGACGGTGTATGGAAAGTCGCGTCAACCCAAGCGCAATCCGCTAAGGCAGCAGCACCGTGGTTCCGGTGGTCTTGCGGGCTTCGAGATCGCGGTGGGCCTGCGCGGCTTCCGCCAGGCCATAACGCTGGTTCACCGGAATCTTCACCTTGCCGCTTTTTACCATGTCGATCAGGCCGGCGGCGGTCTCCTTCAGCTCGGCTGCCGTCGCCGTATAGGTCATGAGCGTCGGCCTGGTCACATAGAGCGAGCCCTTGGCCGCGAGCAGGCCGAGATCGAACGCCTTCACCGGCCCCGAGGCATTGCCGAAGCTCACCAGCAGCCCGCGCGGCATGAGGCAATCGAGCGACGTCATCAGCGTCGCCTGGCCGACGCCGTCATAAACCACCGGCACGCCCTTGCCATCGGTCAGCTCCTTGACCCGCGCCACGACATTTTCGGTCGCGTGATCGATCACATGGGCGCAGCCATGGGCCTTGGCGAGCGCCGCCTTCGCATCGGAACCGACGATGCCGATGACCTTGGCGCCGAGCGCCTTGGCCCATTGGCTCAGGATCAGGCCGATGCCGCCCGCCGCCGCATAGAGCAGGATGGTTTCGCCGCGCTTCACCTTGTAGGTGGCGCGCAGCAGATAGCGCACCGTCATGCCCTTGAGCATCATGCCCGCCGCCGTCTCGTCGGAGATCGCCTTGGGCAGTTTGATGACGCGGCCCGCCGGCATGTTGCGCATTTGCGCATAGGCGCCGATGGGACCGTTGCCATAGGCGATGCGGTCGCCGGGCTTCAGGCCCTTGACACCTGCGCCCAGTTCCTCGACCACGCCCGCCGCCTCGAGCCCGATGCCGCTGGGCAGCGCCACGGGATAAAGGCCCGAACGATGATAGGTGTCGATGTAGTTGAGGCCGATGGCCGTCTGGCGCACGCGGATTTCGCCGGCTTTCGGCTTCGGCACATCGACATCGACGAGCTGCATCACTTCGGGTCCGCCCGTGGTCTCGATCCTGATCGCTTTCATGCCTGCACCTTGGCGCTTCGCCCGCCGCCATTGGTGCCCGATCATGCCCAGTGCCGTCAATCCGGGATTTTCGGCCTTGCCCTATCAAGCCGCTGCCAGGATTTGCAATGCAGCCTCGACCGTCTCCTGCAGCAAATTCCAGTCCTCCTCCGGGCAGGAGTCCCTCGTGATCTCGTTGGGCACGAATTTCCTGGCAAGCTCGGCCGCAAAAACCTCATCCCAGCTCTGGCCCCAGACCCGCCGGGCAAACTCATCGTTGGTCGCGGCAAAGCGCCGCCAAATCGCGGTTCTGAGTTCGTCGGTGAGGCCCATGAACGGCTGCCTGTCCCAGCCCAGATTCAGGGCGGCGCCGGAAATCATTCTGCGAAGGATTGGCTTGCGCGCGTCGAAGTTTTCGAGGATGCCGGCCCGCGCCGTGACCAGCCGGTACGCTTCGACGGTCATGGGTCCCGGACTCACATTGGCGAGCGCGCGGGGGAGGCCGGCCAAAAACTCTTCCGTGACATGGCCGATGGAGACTGCCCGGAAGAACGCCGATTCAAGATCGGGCATCAGATGTTCCGATGCAAACGGCAAAGCGACAAATGTCGATCGCTGTATCTCCATCCATGGCTTGAACACAACAAGCGGGTCGTAACGGTCGTGCGACAAGATGCGCTCGCAAAACTTGTCAAACCGCTGGGCATTCTTGAATGATTTCGTGGCCTGCGTGAAACTTGAATTGATCGAGAGATGTGGCGGACGCACACAGGCAACCACCGTCAGGCTCAGACCTGCCGCCGCCACGAGATCGTTCACGCGTGCGACGATGTCCGGGAAATTGCGTCCCCATGTGAAGAATTCCGAAGATACGACGAAGGTGCGCGCGGAACTTGCGTCGACAATTTGCTTCAGAGCCGCGAAATTCAATCCACCCTGATTGGGCCCCAGCCGATGGCCGGCAATCGACATCGGCAGCGCGGCGTGAGACCGCCGGCCTTCACCCGGCACGACCGGAAATAATATTCCTTTCTCTGCCAGCGCCTCACGATTGATGAAAAAGAATTTCTGCAGGCTGGAGCTGCCCGCCTTCGGACTCCCGACATGCAGAATCAATCTTCTCATTGTGGTTTCCTGAAACTTCCGGCCGCCGGTTGGCTGTGGTTTCCTTGGCAAATTCCCGGGGTTTCAATTCCGCTCTTTTTTGATGCTTGCGCCAGTTCCATCCGACCGGCATGTTCCCGGTCCGGTTCATTCCACGCCCTTGGTGCCCCATCATGCAATATGCCGTCAATCCCGCGATCAGCGAGGTCGAGGCGCCGCCTATCGCCGAGGCCATGGGCTGGGTCCGGCGGGGACCCAGAAACCGCGGCCTCATCAATCTCTGCCAGGCGGTGCCGGGCTATCCGCCGGCTGACGAAATGCAGGCGGAAATCGCCCGCCTGGCGGCCCAACCCGCCACCAGTCTTTATACCGATATTGCGGGACTGCCGGCGCTGCGCGCGGCGTTGGCAGAGCACATGGCGGCGGATTACGCCGGCAGCATCGGCGCCCACGAAGTGGCGATCGCGGCCGGCTGCAACCAGGCTTTCTGCGCCGCCGTCATGGCGGTCGCCGGGCGCGGCGACAATGTCATTCTCCCGGTTCCCTATTACTTCAATCACCAAATGTGGCTCGCCATGCTCGGCATCGAGGCGCACTTCATTCCGGCCATCGCCGGCGAGACCGCCGTGCCGCGGATCGAGGATGCCGCGCGGGCGATCGACTCCCGCACCCGCGCCATCGTGCTGTGCACGCCGAACAACCCCACCGGCTCGATCTATCCCGCCGCGCTGATCGGCGGCTTCCACGATCTGGCGCGGGCGCGCGGCATCGCGCTGGTCATCGACGAGACCTACAAGGATTTCCGCGGCGATCCCGGCCCGCCGCACGATCTCTTCGCGCGCGCCCTCTGGCAGGACAATTTCATTCAGCTCTACAGCTTCTCCAAGGTCTTCGCGATGACCGGCTACCGGGCGGGCAGCATCATTGCGAGCACCCGCTTGATCGTCGAGATCGAGAAGGTGCTCGACTGCATGGCAATCTGCGCGCCGCATATCTCGCAGGCTGCCGCCCTTTTCGGATTGCAGCATCTCGCGGCCTGGAAGGCGGAGAAGGAGGCCATGATGGCAGCGCGCAACGAGGCCCTGCGCGCGTCATTCCGCAACCCGCGGCTCGGCTACCGGCTGATCGGCGCCGGCGCCTATTTCGCCTATGTGCAGCATCCTTTCGCCCATGAAACCGCCAAGCAAGTGGCGCAGCGGCTGGCGGGCGAGCATGATCTCCTGTGCCTGCCCGGCTCCATGTTCGGTCCCGGCCAGGAGAACTATCTACGGCTTGCCTTCGCCAATGTCGAAGCCGGGACGATGCCCGCCGTGGCCGAACGCCTCATCGAAAGTCAATTCAGTCAGGTTCAGACCTCGGCGAGATCGCGAAGCTTCTCGGGTTTCTCGATCGAGTAGAAACCCTTGACCCGGCCCAGAACCCCGCCGCGCAACAGATCGTTGATGGCGCGGCTGGCGTTTTCGCGCGCCACACCGGCCATGCCGGCAACGTCGGACTGGGTGACCCGTTGGGCGAGCAGGATGCGGCCATTGGCCTGGACTTCGCCGAGCCCCTCGGCGAGCGAGGCAAAAGCACGCGCGACCCGGCCCCGAACCGTGACGCTTCCCTGAGCCACGACCGATTCGTTGGTGCCGCGCAGCCGCTGGGCCAGAAGCCGCAGGGCCTGGCGATAGATCATCGGATTGGCATCGGCGAGGCGGAAGAAGGCGGATTTAGTGAGATGCAGAAGCCGGCATTGGCGCAGCGCAACGACGGTTGCCGAGCGCGGCTCGTCGTCGACCAGTGCCAACTCGCCGATCATTGCGCCCTCGCCCAGGATGGCCAGCAGCCGCTCCTGGCCGTCCACGGAGACGACCGAGGCCTTGACGGCACCGCTGCGAAGCAGATAGCAGCCGTCGCCCTCATCGCCGGCATGGAACAGGATTTCCTTGGCCCGCAGTTCCACCGGAATTGCCGCCTTGAAAAAGGCCCGCCAGGCGCCCCATGGCATGAGCGGCAATGGTCTGCCACGCTTCGTGCCGGACTTGTTGCTTTTCTGACCCATGTTTCTACAACCAAGACTGAAATGTGACATATATCACATTTCCCCGTTGCTCCAGCTTTTCCGGCAACACTTTGCCGGGAATGCGTTTTTCGGTCGCCTGCGAGTTCGGCCGGAAACTTGCAATACAGGCGCAGACGTGGCTTCATTCGGCGTGATGACCGTCAATTCTGATCGAATCGGGGGTTGGTAATGCGTGTGAGTATGATCGGGACGGGTTATGTGGGGCTGGTGACCGGCACTTGCCTGGCCGAAATCGGCCATCAGGTCATCTGCATCGACCGGGACCCGGACAAGATTGCACGGTTAACGGCGGGCGATGTGCCGATCTATGAACCGGGGCTCAAGGAACTGATTGTCGCGAACCGCAAGGCGGGACGGCTGGAATTCGCCACCGATAGCGGCCGGGCCGTCGAACGAAATACAACATTCTATTTCATCGCCGTCGGCACTCCAGCGAGGTCCGAAGATGGCGGTGCCGATGTCAGCCAAGTCCATGCCGCCGCCGATGAAACGGCACGGGCGATCAAGGCGCAGTCGCGCAGCAACGACAATTTCGCCGTGTTCGTCACCAAATCCACCGTCCCCGTCGGCACCAGCCGCGAAGTGGCGCGCATCGCCGGCCGCCATCTGCCGCAGGATCGCTTCGCGGTGGCCGCCAATCCGGAATTCCTGCGCGAGGGCTGCGCCATCGAGGATTTCATGAATCCCGACCGCATCATCGCCGGGAGCAGTTCCGAAACGGCGCGCGGCCTGCTCGAAGAACTTTACCGTCCACTGACCCGCCAGGGCCGGCGGTTGGTCGTCACCAGCACGGTGGAGACGGCCGAACTGATCAAATATGCCGCCAATGCCTTCCTTGCCACCAAGGTCAGCTTCATCAACGAGCTGTCGCGCCTGTGTGAGAAGATCGGCGCCGATGTCGAGGAACTGGCGCTGGGCATCGGCCTGGACAAGCGCATCGGCGACAAGTTCCTCAACCCCGGCCCCGGCTATGGCGGCTCGTGCTTTCCCAAGGACACGCTGGCCCTGATCAAGACCGCCAACGATTTCCAAAGTCCGGTGGAAATCGTCGAAACCGTGGTACGGGCCAACAGCCGGCACCGCCACTTCATGTTCAGCAAGATCCGCGATGCGCTGGGCGGCAGCGTGGCCGGCAAGAAGATCGCCGTGCTGGGACTCGCCTTTAAGGCCAAGACCGACGACGTGCGCGACAGCCCGGCGCTGACCATCGTGCCCATCCTCATCCATGAGGGCGCCGAAATCGTCGCCTATGATCCGGTCGCCTCCGACAACGCCAGGGCGGTCATGGGCAATGGGGCCATCAATTACAAATCAACCCTGGCCGATGCCCTGGCCGGCGCCGAGGCGGCCGTCATCCTCACCGAATGGGAGGAGTTCAGCAAGGCCGACTGGCGCGGCCTCGCCGCCACCATGGCGCGGCCCATGCTCATCGATCTCCGCAACCTCTTCAGCCTCGCCCAGGCCGAGACCTTCGGCCTTGACTATATCTCCCTTGGCCGCCAACAGGTTCACGGCCAACACTGAGGGAGAAGACAATGCACATTCTGGTGACCGGCGGCGCGGGCTTTCTCGGCTCGCATTTGTGCAACCGCCTGATCGCCGACAGCCACCAGGTTCACTGCGTCGACAATTTGCGAACCGGATGGGCGGCGAACATCGCCCATCTCAAAGGCAATCCGGGCTTCCGATTTACCATGCACGATGTCGTGACTCCTTTCGAGGGCCGCTTCGAACGCATCTACAATCTTGCTTGCCCGGCTTCGCCGCCGCACTACCAGCACGATCCGATCGCCACGGCGCGCACCAGCTTCATGGGTACCGACAATCTGCTCGACCTCGCCCGCCGGACCGGCGCGCGTTTGTTTCAGGCTTCGACCTCGGAGGTCTATGGCGATCCCGGCGTGCATCCGCAAACCGAAAACTATCGCGGCAATGTCAATCCGGTGGGGCCGCGCGCCTGCTACGACGAGGGCAAGCGGGTGGCCGAGACCCTGTGCTTCGACTACCGCCGCATGCACGGCACGGAAATCAAGGTGGCCCGTATCTTCAACACTTACGGCCCGCGCATGAACCCGCGGGACGGCCGTGTGGTGTCGAATTTCGTCGTCCAGGCGCTGCGCGGAGAGCCGCTCACCATTTATGGCGAAGGCCTGCAGACGCGTTCCTTCTGCTATGTCGACGATCTGATCGACGGCTTCGTCAAGCTGATGGAAAGTCCCGCCGGCGTCACCGGCCCCATCAATCTCGGGAATCCGGAAGAGTTCACCATCCGGCAGCTTGCCGAGCTGGTGATCGCCAAGACGGGGTCGAAATCGACGATCGCCCACCGCGAACTGCCTCCCGACGATCCGCGGCAGCGCCGACCCGACATTTCAATGGCCAAGACCCTGCTCGGCTGGGAACCGAGGATCGCGCTGCGCGACGGCCTTGCCCGCACTATCGCCTATTTCCGCGATCGGCTGGCGGAAATGGCGGCGTGACCCGCATCCTGGTCACCGGCGGCGCCGGTTACGTCGGCAGCCACACCTGCAAGCTCCTGGCGCAAGAGGGGCATGAGATCGCCATCTTCGACAATCTGTCGCGCGGCCATCGCGAGCTGGTCAAATGGGGACCGCTGATCGAGGGCGACCTCAGGAACGGCGCGCTGCTACGCGACAGTCTGCTGAATTTCCGTCCCGAGGTCGTCATCCACTTCGCCGCCCTTGCCTATGTCGGCGAGTCCGCCACCGATCCCGGCCTCTACTACGATAACAACGTCAACGGCAGCCTCTCCCTGCTCACCGCAATGCGCGATACCGGCATCGGCCGCATCGTCATCTCCTCGACCTGCGCGGTCTACGGCCAGCCGGAGCGCATGCCGATTACCGAAGACATGCGGCATGCTCCAATCAATCCTTATGGGAGTTCAAAGGCGGCGATGGAGCGCATCTGCCGGGATTTTGGCGCCGCCCACGGCATCCGCTCGGTGGCGCTGCGCTATTTCAACGCGGCGGGTTGCGATCCGGACGGGGAGACCGGCGAGCGCCATGATCCGGAACCGCATCTCATTCCGCGTGCGCTCATGGCGTTGAACGGTGAAATCGATGCCCTCGACGTGTTCGGCGCCGATTATCCGACGCCGGACGGAACCTGCATCCGCGATTATGTGCATGTGAGCGATCTGGCCTCGGCCCATGCGGCTGCGGCCCGTTATCTCATCGACGGCGGCGGCAGCGATGCCTTCAATCTGGGAACCGGCCGCGGCGTATCGGTCCGCGAGGTGCTGGATGCGGTGACGCGCGTCACCGGCAGAAATGTGCCGCACCGGATTGCGCCGCGCCGCGCCGGCGATCCGGCCGTTCTGGTCGCCGATGCCACCCGCGCCCGCACCATGCTCGGTTGGACGGCCCGCCTATCGGATATCGACACCATCGTGCGAACCGCCTGGTCGTGGCACCGCCAGGAGCGCGGCCAAGGCAAGATTTGACACTCCGTTCATCGTTTGCGGGCGATGGTCAGGCCGTCGCAGATCGGCACCATCGACAGATCGACGCGGGCGTCGCCGGCGATCTTGGCGTTGAGGGCGCGGATCGCCGCGGTGTCGGCGTCGGTCTTGGCGGGATCGGCGACATCGCCGCCCCACAGCACATTGTCGATCAGAATGGCGCCGCCCTGGCGCAGCAGCTTGAGGCCGCCTTCATAGTAGATATCGTAGGACGGCTTGTCGGCATCGATGAACATCAAGTCGAAGCGCCCCGCCTCGCCGGCGGCAAGCAGATCGCGGATCGCTTCCGCGCCGGGTTTCAGCACGAGGTCGATGCGATCGGCCACGCCGGCCTTGCGCCAGTATCTGCGGCCGATCGCGGTCCATTCCTCGCTGACATCGGCGGCGGTGATGCGCACCTCTCCGGCCAGCGCCATGGCCAGCGCCGAATAGCCGGTGAAAGTGCCGATTTCGAGAATGCGCCGGGCGCCCATGAGCTTGACCAGCATGGCCATGAAGGCGCCCTGCTCGGCTCCGATCTGCATCTGCGCGTCGCGCCCGAGCCGTGCGGTCTCCTCGCGCAGTTCACGCAGGATATCCGGCTCGCGATAGGCGACGGACTTGTAATAGTCGTAGAGCCTGCCTTCCAGTCCGAGCGTGAAAGTCGACATGTCCGGCTCCGTTGATTGGCCTGCGAAATCCGGCGCAGCACGGCATCGAGAGCGGCGGGCCAGCGCGAGGGGGAGGAGACGCCTTCGACAAGAACTTCGAGGCCGCGCTGGAACAGCGCTTCGGAGGCCGCAGTATTCATGGTCATGGCTTGTTTCCGTCTTCGGGATTGAAACCATAAGCGGCAAGAGCGGCCGATTCAACCCGCCAGATGACAACTCCACAATTCTGCGCCAGGTCCGGCGGGCGCCGGCAGCGTCCGCCTCGAGCGCCGCTTGTGGGAAGGCTGGAAATGTGACAGTATCCACGTTAACTCAGGCGCGACACCGGACTATAAACCGACAGGACCGCCACGATGATGATCATGCGCCTGCTCGCTTTGCTTACCGCTCTCTGCCTGGCCACCGCCGCCCACGCCCAAAACAATTTTAGCACACCGGCTAGTGCCTGCATCCCCACGGACGTGGCAATCAACGCCGCCCGGTACAGGACCAATCTCGCTTCCGTGCAACATGCGACTGGCGCCGTCGGTAATATCATTCTCATGTGCCCGATGGCCCGCTTCAACAGCGGCACCGGTTCTTGGAATCTCAAGCTCACCTATCAAGACTCGACCGGAACGGGCACAACGGCTTTCGTTCTGGCGGAGATCTATCGGATGGCGATTGGCACGGCGGCGCCGATCTTTCTTAAGCAGGTTAACTCCAACTCGTCGGCGATTACCGGGCTGAATACCGTAGCGTCGACGCTACTGACTCATACATTCAATTTCGAGACGAACATTTATTGGGTCAGGGTCGCCATTGTTCGCTCGCTCGCCAGCGAAATTGTCAGCTTTCATGCGGTATATCTGGACGGAACTTCGATCTGATCCGGATTGAAGTTCACCCGGCGACCGCCTCCGCTTTCTGCACGAACCGCGCGTAGAGCCAGCCGATGCCGCCTCTTTCGCAATGGGTGACACGGCGGCGGCCTCGGGCTCCGCCGCTGCCGCTTCCGCCTGCTGTACTGGTTCTGCTTGCCGAACTGTCCTAACCGCGGCTGCCCGAGAGGCGGATGCTGCTTCAGCAGGGCGGCTGCCAGCCCGCAACATGCCGATCTCGTGTTCGAGGAGGCCCAGGCTCGTTTCGAGCTTATCGATGCGCAACTTGAGACTTGAGGCCTTGGACAGCGCCACGATCGCAACGATGATCGGCCCGAAAAAGAAAACGAGGCCAAGTAAAAATAGGCCTTCCATCGCAGCCTCCCTTGTGGTGGCGGATCTTATCCGACTTGCGGCAGCTTGTCGAAACTGGGAAACACCGGTCCCATGATGCTGCGCGACGACATACGCCCTGGTCTATGGGCCGCCACGCCGGTGGTTTGGGAGGTGGCACCCGGCCTTGTGCCCTACCCCGAGGCCGTGGCCCGCATGGAGCGTAAGGCGGAGGCGATCGCCAGGGGCCTTGCGGGCGAGCGCGTGTGGCTTCTCGAACATCCGCCGCTCTATACGGCGGGCAGCAGCGCCCGCGACGAAGACCTGGTGGCGCCCAGCCGCTTCCCCGTCTTCAAGACCGGCCGCGGCGGGCAATATACCTATCACGGACCGGGCCAGCGGGTGGCCTATGTGATGCTCGATCTCAGGCGCCGCGGCACCGACGTGCGGGCCTTCGTGGCCGGGCTCGAGCAATGGCTGATCGAGGCGCTGGCACTTCTCGGTGTCGAAGGCGAAAGGCGCGAAGACCGGGTGGGCGTGTGGGTGCGCACCGCTAGCGGCGAGGCCAAGATCGCCGCCATCGGCATCAGGCTCAGGCACTGGGTGAGCTTCCACGGCATCAGCCTCAATGTGGCGCCGGATTTAACGCATTTCGACGGCATCGTGCCCTGCGGGGTGAAGGACCGCAGCGTCACCAGCTTAGCCAGTCTTGGCATGACGGTCACCATGGCGGAGGCCGATCAAGCGCTGCAGGCGGCGTTCGCAGGCGTGTTTGGACCATTGACTCGGGCTATGCCGTCGGCCGCACGGTGAAATCGCGCCAGCTTTCGTCCGGCACCGGCGAGGTCTCAACGCGGGTGACGGTGGCGAAGCGCGGCCCCTTGCGGCAGGCGGCGATCATGCTTTCAATATCCGCGTCGCCGCCGCTCAACACCATCTCGACATGGCCGTTCCGCAGATTGCGCACCCAGCCGGTGAGACCGCGGATGGTTGCCTCGTCGGCGACCCAGGCGCGGAAGCCCACACCCTGAACACGGCCTTCGACGAGGAGGCGGACGGCGCTCACATGAACTCCATGATGACGGCATCGACGGCGAGGCTGTCGCCCTGCCTGGCGTTAAGCTTCTTTACCGTCACGTCGCGCTCGGCGCGCAGGATATTTTCCATCTTCATCGCCTCGACGATGGCGAGCGTCTCGCCCGCCTTCACCTCTTGGCCCTCGGCGACCGCGATCGCTATGACGAGGCCGGGCATCGGGCAGAGCAGCGTCTTCGAGGTATCGGTGACCTGCTTCTCCGGCACCAGCCGCGCCAGCTCCGCCTCGCGCTCCGTATAGACATGGGCCTCGAGACTGACGCCGCGATGATTGAGACGGTAGCCGTTGAGGATGCGGCGCACCTGCACCGTCATCACCTTGCCGCCGATCACCGCCGAAAATACCGGTGCACCCGGCACCCAGCCGCAAGCATCGGCCAGCCTGCCGGTTTCCGCCGTCACCTCGAGCCGATACCACTCCTGCCCCAGCCGCACCTGGCGGGAGGTGGAGAAGCTGACTTCGCGGCCTCGCATCTGGCCGCCGATCTTGCGCTTCCTGCGGTTCTCGATGTGATCGAGCAGGCAGGCAACTTCCGCCAGCCGCGCCGCCACATCGCGCGTCGGAACAATGCCGTGAAAGCCTCCCGGAAATTCCTCGGCGATGAAACCCGTCGACAGCGCGCCCGCCTGCCAGCGCGGATTTTCCATGATCGCCGAGAGGAACGGAATATTGTGCCGGATGCCGTCGATGTAGAAAGCATCGAGGGCCTCCGCCATCGCCGCCACCGCCGCCGATCGCGTTCCGGCATGGGTGCAGAGCTTGGCGATCATCGGGTCGTACCAGATCGAGATTTCACCGCCTTCATAGACGCCGGTGTCGTTGCGCACCGTGACGCCGCCGGCCTTTTGCTCCGCCGGCGGACGATATTTGACGAGCCTGCCGGTGGAGGGCAGGAAATTGCGGGATGGATCCTCGGCGTAGATGCGGGTTTCCACCGCCCAGCCCCCGAACTTCACGTCCTGCTGGCGGATCGCCAGCTTCTCGCCCGCCGCCACGCGGATCATATGCTCGACCAGATCGATGCCGGTGACGAGCTCGGTCACCGGATGCTCGACCTGCAGCCTGGTGTTCATCTCGAGAAAATAGAAGGAGCGGTCCTGGCCCGCCACGAATTCGACGGTGCCGGCCGAATCGTAACCCACCGCCTTGGCCAGCGCCACGGCCTCGGCACCCATGGCGGCGCGGGTCTTCTCGTCGAGCAAGGGCGACGGCGCCTCCTCGACGACCTTCTGATTGCGCCGCTGGATCGAGCATTCGCGCTCGCCCAGATGAATGACATTGCCATGCCTGTCGCCCAGCACCTGGATTTCGATATGGCGCGGATTGACGATGAATTTCTCGATGAACACGCGGTCGTCGCCGAAACTCGATTTCGCCTCGGAGCTGGCGCGGGCGAAACCGTCGCGCACTTCGCTGGCCGAATGGGCAATCCGCATGCCCTTGCCGCCGCCGCCGGCGGAAGCCTTGATCATCACCGGATAGCCGATCTCCCCGGCGATCTTCACCGCCTCATCGGTATCGGCGACGACGCCCAGATAGCCCGGCAGGGTGGAGACCCGTGCCGCCGCGGCGCGCTTCTTCGATTCGATCTTGTCGCCCATGGCCTCGATCGCCGAGGGGTTCGGTCCGATGAAGGCGATCCCCGCCGCGGCCAGCGCCTTGG
>JBQTKG010000041.1:0-7344 GCA_052386315.1 Hyphomicrobiales bacterium | reverse complement strand
CGGCAGACTGCCGGCCGGAAGCGCTCAGGGGGTCCCGGCTTTCGCCGGGATGACGGAGTAAAGTGATGCAATAACGATAGCTTGGTAATCACCGAGTGATCCAAAGATAAGTGCATACGATAACGGCGAAAGCCGGGACCCATGGATGAACCGGGCGCAATGCCTCGGCAATCTTCGCACGGAGAGGTGGTTCCCGGCTGGAGTTTACCCCGGACCCCGATTCGGGGCCGGGATGACGGAATTTGGGAGGTTGATTCTTCTCACCTGCAAAGTGCCCTAGCGTAGCGTGCCGAACAGAATGGCGTGAGCCTCGTCGTCGTCTTTCAAGGTGGACGGTGCTACGCGGTGCTCCTCGCCCACGGCGATGGCGCGGATGACCGCCGGCCGCGCCGCAATCCGCTCGAACCAGCGTTTCATGTTGCGATGATCGGCAAGGTCCAGGCCGAGCCGGTCATAGGATTTGACCCACGGCCAGCACGCCATGTCGGCGATCGAATACTTGCCGGCGAGGAACTCGCGGTCCGCCAGCCGCCGGTCCATGACGCCATAGAGCCGCGCCACCTCCTTCACGTAGCGGTCGATGGCATAGGGAATGTTCTGGCGCGCATAATTCTTGAAGTGCCCGGCCTGGCCCGACATGGGCCCCAGCCCGCCCATCTGCCAGAACAGCCATTGCTCCACTTCGACGCGTTCGCGCGTGCGCGTCGGATAGAATTTCCCCGTCTTGTTGCCGAGATATTGCAGGATGGCGCCCGACTCGAACACCGCGATCGGCCTGCCGCCGGGCCCGCCGGGATCGACGATGGCCGGCATCCGGTTGTTGGGCGATATCGCCAGGAATTCCGGCTTGAACTGGTCGCCCTTCAGGATGTTCACATATTTGACCGCATAGGGGAGCCTGCACTCCTCCAGCATGATGGTGATCTTCCAGCCGTTCGGCGTCGGCCAGTAATGCAGTTCGATGGGTTTCTCCTTCACCATGACAGGCCTTTCATTCAGTTCAGCGGCACGGCGAGCTTGATCGAGATCGGATAATGGTCCGAGCCCGCCGCATTGCCGATTCTTTGGCTTTCGGTGGCGCGGATATCGGGGCTGACGAAAATATGATCGATCGCCATTTGCGGCAACTGGATCAGCGACGGCCAGCTCGGCAGAACCGTGAGGCGCCTCATGCCGGTGCGCCCGGCAAATGTATTGACGATCCGCGAATAGGGTGTCGCGTTGAAATCGCCCATCACCAGCTTGCGGCCGGGTATCGTCTCCACAAACTTCGACAGTTCGACGACCTGCCGGAACTGGACGCGCGAATGGGGGAAGCGGATTGTATGGGTTGCGATCGCCGTCAGCCCGCCGAGCTCGGGCCCCAGCTTGGCGCGGATCATCGCCGGACCTTCCCAATCGATGCGCGAATCCGATGCCGCGATCGGCAACTTCGACAGGATCGCCAGATTGCAGAAATCCCGTGCGAAGCAATCGGCCCGATAGGGATAACGTGCCGCGAGCGAAGCCAGCATCGGGCGCAGGTGCGGTCCGATTTCGATGAGCGTCAGGATATCGGCGTCGAGCCGCTCGATTTCGGCGCGCACCGCGTCGGTCTCATGGTTGCTGTACAAGGCATTGAAGCTGGCGACCGTGATCTGGCGTTCGCCCGGCTTGGCGGTATCGAGGACGCGCGCCCGGTCGCTGGCGAGATGCGGCCAGGCGCCGATGCCGGCGACGCCCGCGATCAGCACGACGAAGGCCACCGGCAATCGGCCCCGCGGCATCGCCAAGCCGATGCCGAAGGCCGCCGCGATCGCCGCGAATTGCAGGGTGAACTGCGAGAAAACGTCGAAGGCGATCCACAGATTGCCGAGCCGCGACGCAACCAGGCCCACGAGCCCCAGTGTCAGGCCGAACAGGCACTCGGGCCGCCCACGCCGCTTGCGCGGCGGCAATAGCGGCGTCTCGGCCGGGCTCGCCGGTTTTGCCCTGTCTTTTTCGGTCGCGTCCGGCAATGCAGCGCTCCGGCCCGCCTACAGCAGCCGGCTTTCCATCGGCAGGATCTGTTCCGGCGTGCCGAAACCGGGCAGCGCCTCGAAACGCTTCTTCCAGGCCAGGACATGCGGATAGTGTGACAGATCGATATTGGCCTCCGGCGCATAGCGGGTGACCGCATAGATGCCGATATCGGCGATGGTTAGCCGCTTGGCGGCAACCCATGGCGAGCGCGCCAGTTCATGTTCGAGCATGGCGAAGGCGGCCTTCGCTTCGGTGTCGTACATGACCCGCACTTCGTCGCCGAACTGGCGGAAGCCGCGGGCCCGCGCCCTGAGGCGGAACACCGGCACCGCCAGCTTGTCCCACTGCCAGAACAGCCATTCGCGGATGCGCTGACGCTCGAGCGGCGTCCTGCCTTCGAACTTTTTCAGGCTCTCGGCGAGATGCTCGAGGATGGCCGCCGACTGCACCACGAACATCTGCGCGTCGCGGAGCGTCGGCACCTGTCCGTAGCGGTTCTTCACCAGATAGTCGGGCTGCTTGTGCTGGCCTTCGCGCAGATTGACGTGAATGTAGGAAAACGGATGCCGGCACAGCGACAGCATCAGTCCGACCGTATAGGTGGGGCCCGAGGTCATGGTGCCGTATAATGTGAAGCGCTGCTTGTTGCCGCTCGCCGCGGCGCTTTTCTTGGCGGCGGACTTCTTCTTGGCCTTCTTCACGGCTTTCTTGGCGGCTGTCTTCTTGACAACCTTCTTGGCGGACTTCGCCATCGGAAAATCCTCCCAAACCCCTCGACCCCAACACTCAGGGTACGGACTATAGCGGAGAATTTCCGGAAACGGAAATTGAAACTAACCGGTTGTCCTAATTAGTTAATTTCGAGCTTCTCGCGGAGCATGCGGTTGACCGTCTCGGGGTTGACCTTGCCGCCCGTGGCTTTCATCACCTGGCCCACGAACCAGCCCAGCATGGAGGGCTTGGCCTTGGCCTGGGCCACCTTGCCGGGATTGGCGGCGACGATGTCGTCCACCGCCTTCTCGATGGCGTCGGCGTCATTCTCCTGCCAGAATCCTCTCTCCTCTATAATTTCTTCCGGCAATTTCTTAGTTTCTTCAATTATCTCAAGAACTTTCTTGGCATTGAGATTTGAGATCTTGTTCTCAACAACGTTCGTGACAATTGTTACGTTGGCTGACGCGGTAACGGAACTTTCATATGGGCCAATGTCATACTTTTTTAAATGGGCCATGTATTCATTCATGAACCAATTGGCCTGTGCCTCTTTGTATTTTGCCTCTTCCAATTCCTCTTCAATTCGTTCAGCAATTTCAGGTTCCGCTACTGCGACGGAAGCCAAGTAACTCGTGAGGTTATAGTCCTTCATCAGTCGCGCTTTTTTTTCGTCGGGCAATTCCGGCAGGCTCATCTTGATCGCCGCGATCCAGGCGTCATCGAGTTCCAGCGGCAGTAGGTCGGGATCGGGGAAGTAGCGGTAGTCGTGGGCCTCTTCCTTGGAGCGCATCGAGCGGGTCTCGCCCTTGCGCGCGTCGAACAGCCGGGTTTCCTGGTCGATCCTGCCGCCGTCCTCGAGAATGCCGATCTGGCGGCGCGCCTCGTAGTCGATCGCCTGGCCCATGAAGCGGATGGAGTTGACGTTCTTGATTTCGCAGCGGGTGCCGAATTCCGCCCCCGGGCGGCGCACCGAGACGTTGATGTCGGCGCGCAGGCTCCCCTGCTCCATGTTGCCGTCGCAGGTGCCGAGATAGCGCATGATCTGGCGCAGCTTGGTGACATAGGCCTTGGCTTCCTCGGCCGAGCGCAGGTCGGGCCTGGAGACGATTTCCATCAGCGCGCAGCCGGAGCGGTTGAGATCGACAAAACTCATCGACGGGTGCTGGTCGTGCAGCGACTTGCCGGCATCCTGTTCGAGATGCAGCCGCTCGATGCCGACTTCGATCGCGCGGCCGTCGGCATCGATGTGAACCGAGCCCTCGCCGACGATCGGCTGCTTGTACTGGGAAATCTGGTAGCCTTGCGGCAGGTCGGGATAGAAGTAGTTCTTGCGGTCGAACACCGAGTGCTTGTTGATTTGCGCCTTGAGGCCGAGCCCGGTGCGCACCGCCTGCTCGACGCAATATGCGTTGATCACCGGCAGCATGCCGGGCATCGCCGCATCGACCAGCGAGACGTGGTCGTTGGGCGCAGCCCCGAATTCGGCCGAGGCGCCGGAGAACAGCTTGGACTTGGCGGTCACCTGGGCATGCACCTCCATGCCGATGACGATTTCCCAATCGCCCGCCGCCCCCTTGATCCAGTCCTTCTTCTCGGCCACCCGCCTGGCGGATTCCAACATCGCTCACCCATTCTATGCGCGGCCTTGGTAACGGCTCGCCCTGGCGGTTTCAAGGCCCGGGCTTGCGCATGGCGCGGAGGACACGCTGGCGGCGTGTCGCTCATCCACTTTCCTCCGGCGCAGGCCCCGTGCTAACCCCACCTGTCCCTCCATGATGGCGCAGGCGATGGCCAAATCCAAACCCGATCTTTCCACCTTGAAGCCCGAAACCCGGCTGGTACTCGCGGCGCGGGAATTCTCCCAGCATGGCATTATCGCGCCTCCGGTGTACCACGCCTCCACCTACCTGTTTCCGACGCTTGCCGATTTCTACGCGCCGGACAAGGAATACAGCTACGGCCGGCGCGGAACGCCGACATCGCGGGCCTTCGAAAGCGCCATGGCGATGCTGGAAGGCGGATACGCGGCCAAGGCCGGTCCCTCCGGCCTCGCCGCCGTCAGCGCCGCCCTGCTCGCCTTCCTCAAGGCCGGCGACCATCTGCTGATGACCGATTCCGTCTATTCGCCGGTCAGGCATCTTTGCGACACGCTGCTCTCGGGCTTCGGAATCGAGACAACCTACTACGATCCGCTGACCGGCGCGGCCATCGCCGGCTTGATCCGCCCCAACACGCGCATGATTTATTGTGAAAGTCCGGGATCGCTGACCCTCGAAGTCCAGGACATTCCGGCAATCGCCGAAGCGGCGCGCCGCCACGGAATTCTGGTGGCCGCCGACAACACCTGGTCGGGGGGATATTATTTCAACGCGTTCACCCATGGCGCCGACCTGTCCATTCATGCGGCGACCAAATACATCGGCGGCCATGCCGACATGATGCTGGGGACGGTGACGTGCACGAAGGAAGTCTGGCCGCGCTTCCGCGAGGCTTTCGAAACTCTCGGCCAGTTTGCCGGGCCCGACGACATGGCGATGGCCTTGCGCGGCCTGCGAACCCTCGACGTGCGGCTCAGGCGGCACATGGAGAATGCCCTGACCGTCGCCGAGTGGCTCTTGGACCAGGACGGCGTCGAGGAAGTGATTTACCCCGCCCTTCCCGGCTCGCGCGGCCACGCCTTGTGGAAGCGCGACTTCACCGGAGCTTCCGGCTTGCTGTCGGTCATCCTCAAGCCCGCCGGCCGGCCCCAGCTTGCCGCCATGCTGGACAATCTGCGGCTCATCGCCATTGGCGAAAGCTGGGGCGGATTTGAAAGTCTTGTGGTGCCCTTCAAGCCGCATCGCACGGCGGCGAGCTGGACGGCGGCCGGCCCCTGTCTGCGCTTCCACATCGGCCTGGAAAATCCCGCCGATCTGATCGCCGATCTCGCGGATGGCTTTGCCCGGCTGCGCTCCGGACGCTGACGGCTTGGTTCCTGCTGCGTCGATGGCGTGGGATCGCTTTCCATCGTCAAAACATCCCCTTGAGCCTGTCCCAGAAGCCTTGCTCTTCATGTCCGTGAAGTTGCAACTTGTTGACGAGCGCGTTGACATACATGACAAGGCTGACCGGCTCGAACCGTAGCGAATGGAAACGGGCGCGCAGGCGCCCCTCCTGGTCGATCACTTGAGTGACGATACCGTGCATCTGTTCGTCGCCTTCGACCACTATGAATTTGTGACCATAGGCTTCGACGAGTTTGCGTGTCGTGTCCTCGGGCTGCTCGGGCGTTGTAGTAAGAAAGGTCCAATTCACCGGATCGAGGCCGTGGTTCTCCCCATAGTCGCTCAAGACCTGATCCCTGTCCCGTTTCGGATCGGTCGTGATGGAGATGAACTGCACCTGGCTCTTCATCGGCGTTAAGTTCACCATCTTCTGAATCTCGGCAATCTTCTCGGCGTGCAACGGACAGAAATCCGGGCAGTTCGCGTAAATGAAATTCAGGACAATTACCTTGCCCCGGAAATCCCGCCACCGGACTGTCTTGCCGGAGGCATCCTGAAGCGTGAAGTCGGGCGTCGCGGTATCGACCGCCTGGAAGTATTTGTCCTTTTCACGGAGACTCTGTTCAAGTTCCTTCAGCGAGTGGGCCAAGGCGGGCGAGGCAAAACCAGCCGTCATTGCCAGACAGAGGACGACTCTCCGCGAAACTGACTTCATTGCAATCACCTCAACGCAATACTGGGGAGCCGCCCACCGAACCCTGGGGTCATGGGCCGGCCTCCAGTTTTAGTTCTTTTACTAAGGCGCGGCGGGAGCTTCCTTCGGCGCCTTCATGCCGTCGTCTCCGCCCATGCCTCCCATGGCGGTTTCCATCATCTTGGTGCAGAGCCCCATCATCTTGTTCATCTGCTCCATCATGCCCATCATTCCCATCATTCCGTCCATCCCGCCGCCCTTCATCATGTCCTGGCCCATGGGTGGAGCCGCTTGCTTGTGGGCATAGACCGGCGACGCGGCAGCAAGGCCGCCAAGAAGCAGTGCGGCAAGCCCGATCGTCCGTAATGTCTCTTTCATGACATTTCTCCTTTCAGCAAAGTTGTCAGCAGCAGTCCTTCCGGGTCCGCGATGCTGATGTGGTTGATTTGTTGGAGTCCGTCGATGGGCTTTGTATCTCGTCGGTGGGCGTTGCAGCCCGAAGAGATAATCCCTCGCCGGTCTCCTCAGTCGTGCGCTGCGATGAAGATTCCACATCGCCGGAAGATCTTGAACGTCCACCCATGCAAAGTCCAAGCGCGCACATGGCGGCGCAAGGCAGAACGGTCAGTAAAAGCGGCGCGAGTCCGGCCGCGACTAGCCAGCCCCAGTTGGACCAGGCGCCGAGACCGATCGCTGCCGCGGCAATCAGAATCAGCCCTGTCCGGCCGCCAAGATAGTAGCGCGCTGCGTACAACACATCCTGTGCAAGTGAACGCGGCACGGGGCTAGCGGGATCGTAGTTCGTCATTGACTTGTCTCCTTTTGCTTGGTGATGACACTTTTGAGAAACACAACCACATCGGACGAGTCCCATTCGGCGGGACCGATCAGGCGTCCAAGTTCTAGTCCCTGCCGGCCGATCAGCAGGGTGGCGGGCAGGCCGAAGACTCC
>JBQTKG010000040.1:0-35201 GCA_052386315.1 Hyphomicrobiales bacterium | reverse complement strand
TCCGCCCCTCCTGGAGAGACGGGAGGATATATGGCATAACCTAGGAATGTTGTCAAGAGGGTTTAGGAAAAAAGTTTGCAAGCGGCGAATGGCGAATAGTGAGTAGCGAATAGTGAGTAGTGAGTAGCGAGGTGCGCCCCATTCCCCTTCTCCCCGCCGTAAGCGGCAGGGCGAAGGGGAAATGGGGGAGAGGCCTTTCTGTGCAAACAATAGCGGCTTTCGCCGGGATGACGGAGCTAGGGTGGGTTGGCGATGGCGGAGAGTGCCGCCTGAACCGCCTCATCTATCCCCATGGCCGATGTATCGATGACTATCGCGTCGGCAGCGGCCACAAGGGGGGCCGCGGCGCGGCCGCGGTCGCGCTCGTCGCGGGCGTGGATTTCGGCAAGCACCGTTTCGTAGGCAACGGCTTCGCCGCGCTCGGCCAGTTCCTTCATCCGCCGCCGGGCGCGCACCTCCGGCGAGGCGGTGATATAGAGTTTCACATGGGCATCGGGGCAGACGACGGTTCCGATATCGCGGCCGTCGAGCACCGCGCCGGGCGGCTTTCTGGCGAATTTGCGCTGGAAATCGAGGAGTGCGGCGCGCACCTCGGCGATGACAGCTACGATGGAGGCAACCCTGCCGACGTCCTCGCCGCGCAGGTCCTCGTCGCGGTAGGTCTCGGGCTTGAGCGATTGCGCCGCCCGGATCGCCACCGCAGGGTCGTTCGGATCGCCGCCGCCGCGCAGCACGGCCAATCCCACCATGCGGTAGAGCGATCCGGTATCGAGGAAATGATAGCCGAAATGGCGGGCGACGGCGCGGGCGACGGTGCCCTTGCCGGCCGCCGCTGGACCATCGACGGCAACGATCATTTGATTTCAGTGGCGATCCGCGCGCCCATGCCGTTCATCAGCTTGGTGAAGTCCGGGAAGCTCGTGGCGATGAAGCGGCCGTCGTCGATGGTTGTAAAAATACGCGAGGCCAGGCCCATGACCAGGAAGGACATGGCAATACGGTGATCCATGTGGGTGGCGACCCGGCCACCGCCGGGCGCGCCGCCGCCCGAGACCTCGATCCAGTCGGGGCCCGAATCGGTCATGACGCCGTTGGCCTGCAGCCCCGCTTCAACCGCCGCCAGCCGGTCGCTCTCCTTCACCCGCAATTCCTCGAGGCCTTCCATGCGCGTCGTGCCCTCGGCGAAGGAAGCCGCCACCGCCAGGATCGGATATTCGTCGATCATCGACGGCGCCCGCGCCGCCTTGACGCGGATGCCGTGCAGCCGCGACGACCTGACCTTGAGATCGCCGACCTCCTCGCCGCCCGAAACCCGCCGGTTGTCGATCTTGATGTCAGCCCCCATTTCAATGAGCGTTTCGATGAACCCGGTGCGGGTGGGGTTCAGCATGACGTTTTCGATCACGATGGCCGAGCCTTCGGTGATCAACGCCGCAACCAGCGGGAAGGCGGCGGAAGAGGGATCGCCCGGTACATCGAGTTGCTGGGCTGCGAGTTCATGCTGGCCTTCAATGGAAATATGGCGCCCTTCGTTGGTTTGCTCGATCGACAGCCTCGCGCCGAAGGCCACGAGCATGCGCTCGGTGTGATCGCGGGTGGCGGCGGACTCGATGACGGTGGTCCGGCCCGGCGCATTGAGGCCGGCGAGCAGCACCGCCGACTTCACCTGAGCCGATGCGATAGGAAGGGTGTAGGTGATGGGCACCGGATTCCTGGCGCCATGCAGCGTAAGAGGTAGCCGGCCGCCTTCCGCAGTCTCGAAGCGGGCGCCGAATTGCTCAAGCGGCGCGATCACCCGGCCCATGGGACGCTTCGACAGCGAGGCATCGCCGATACAGCGCGCGGTCAGGGGCGTTGTCGCCATCAGGCCCATGGCAAGCCGGACACCGGTTCCGGAATTGCCGAAATCCAGCGGTTCGCGCGGAGAGGCAAGTCCGGCGACGCCCACCCCTTGCACCCGCCATACGCCGTCGCCGCCGCGCGCCGCCACGGCGCCCAAAGCGGTCATGGCCTTGGCGGTATTGAGCACGTCTTCGGCCTCGAGCAGGCCCTTGATCCGGGTTTCGCCGATGGCGACGGCGCCCAACATCAGGCCCCGGTGCGAAATGGACTTGTCGCCGGGAACGCGAATGAGGCCCTTGAGACCCGAAACTTTTCGGGCGACGAGAGGAACAGACTGATTCTGCTGCATGGTCGCGGTTTCCGAGCCTCTGGTTACACGGCCCGGGCGCGCCTGTCACCCCTGCCCGATCATGACTTTTGACAATCGCCGGAACCCGTGGCATGGGAGCCGCCAACTCCCAAGGCATCGCCTGTCCGTGAAAGGATCGACCGTGGTCAAAGCTGAACTCGGAACCAAGCGCACATGCCCGTCCTGCGCTACACGCTTCTACGACCTGCTCAGGAATCCCATCGTCTGCCCGAAATGCGGAACGACTTTCGTCGCTGCGGCCATTCTGCCTTCCAAGGGCGATTACCCCGGCGCCGCCGCGCCCGCCCCGCCGAAGCCTCGTGAGGTTGAAGTGGATGAAGCGATTCCGGCCGACGTCGAGCTGGTCAGTCTCGAGGATGCCGAGGAGCCAGACACGCCCGACGACGAGACGGCGGGCATCGAGGACGTCGATCTGGGCGAGGAGGCCGAAACCACCGAGGGCGAGGAAGACGATACCTTCCTGGTCGTGGAGGAGGAGGAAGGCGATAATGTCACCGGCCTCATCGATGGCGGTCAGCCCGGCGGCAAGGAACAGGAAGAAGAGCCGTGAGCCGGTTTTCGCTTGATTTGGCGGGCATGCGGAACTAGGTTCCGCCCCGCTTCGCCGCCCCCCATGCGGCTCATATCCAAGGCTAGGGGTCATAGCTCAGTTGGGAGAGCGCTTGAATGGCATTCAAGAGGTCGGCGGTTCGATTCCGCCTGGCTCCACCAAATAAAACAAGCGGTTAGTCAATTTTCACGAGACCGCTTTGTATGTCACTTTGTATAATTAACGCCAATGCGCGATGCATCGCCACAGAAGGCGCGTGAGGTGGTTCGACCTGTTGCCCCTCGGTAGGTAGGGGGTGGACGTCGCTGTCCAAACTGCTGAACGCACGCTGAAAAAAAAGCCCCGCAACTCGCGGGGCTTTGAGTGAAGCGCGGTGCCTCAGCGGATCAGCGGTTTCGCCATGCCCTTCGGGAGGACCAACCGATAGGTGTGGTTCTCCCGCGTGACGCCGTAGCCGGCAGCCGCAACGTCGGCACGGATGCAGGATGCAGCAGCCGTCTTATTCCAGCCCGTGAGCTTCGCGATGTCTTCAATTGTGACGCAGGGCTGACGGCCCTCAGCCCTTGAGCAATGATTTGAGTTGAACGGCGGGATCGGCCAGTTGTGCCGGGTCGGGTGCGGCGCGCTTGCCGATCAGCATTTCGGCAAGGCGGATGTCGCGGGCGATGGAATTGCCCGGCCCGACGCCGCTGGCGCCGACCAGCACGCCGCCCGCACCGAGATCGAACAGGATGAAGGCATCTTCCTTCACCTGCCGTTTGACGCTCGATGTGCCGTCGCCGGGCAGGCCGGCGATCTGCAAGGTGAGATCGTACTGATCCGACCAGAACCACGGGATCGCCTCATGCGCCTTGCCGCCGCCCAGCATGTTCTCGGCGGCAATCGCCCCCTGGTCCTGGGCGCTGCGCCAGGCCTCGAGTCGAAGCAACCGGTTTCCAAAGACGCCATGCGGAAACGAGCAGCAGTCGCCGGCGGCGAAAATGTCGGGATCGCCGGTCTGGAGTTGCGCGTTGCAGACAATGCCGTTATCGATGGCAAGTCCCGCCGCTTGGGCAAGAGAAATTTCCGGCGCGGCGCCGATTCCGGCGACGATGACGTCCGCGCCGATCTTGCGCCCTCCCGACAGGACGACGCCGTCCTTTTCGATGCGATCGATGGTAGCGCCGGTCAGGATCGCAACGCCGGCCGCCCTATGCCGCGCCGCCACCACATCGGAGATCGCTTGTGGGACGCCGCGCATCAGAATGCGGGGCTGGGCCTCGATCACCGTCACGGTCGAGCCGCGCTTGCTGGCGCTGGCGGCGAGCTCAAGCCCGATAAATCCGCCGCCGATAATGGCGATCCGGCGGCCGGGCGTGAATTGGGCGCGCAGCGCCACCGAATCTTCGAAGCTGCGCAAGGTTCGCGCGTGTTCGCCGCCGGGAATGTTCAATTTCCGGGCCCGCGCGCCGGTGGCGATCAGCAGCCGCGCATAGGGAATTGGGCGGCCATCGGCAAGCGTCACCGCCTTCGCCGCGCGGTCGATCGTCGCGACGGCGACGCCGGAAATCCGCGTAACCCCGAGCGAGCCGAGCATCGACTCGTCGAGCAGCAGTGTGGGCTGCGGTTCTTCCTCGGCGGTGATCGCCACCTTCGACAGCGGCGGAAGATCGTAAGGCAGATGCTTCTCCTCGCCGATCAGCGTGATCGAGCCTTTCCAGCCATGTTCCCTCAGGCCCACGACGGCGCGCGCCGCGGCCTTGCCGGAACCGACGATCACCATGCCGGGTTCGGACATGTCCTAGCCGATGTCGATCATGACTTTGCCGGCTTCGACTTTCACCGGATAGGTCTTGAGATTGACGCAGACGGGGGCGCCCTTGGCGGCGCCGGTGCGGTAATCGAAACGGCCGTTGTGCTTGGGGCATTCGATGATGTTGTCCATGACCAGCCCATCGGTCAGGAAGGCATGCTCATGGGTGCAGATGCCGTCGGTGGCATAATACTTGTCGTCCGGCGAGCGGTAGATGGCGAAGATCTTGCCGCCGTGATCGAAGCGCGTCACGTCCTCTTCGTCGATGTCGCCGGCCGCGCAGGCCTCGATCCATTGCGCCATTGTTTCCCCCTTGCTGAGCTGCCGCGCTGCGTAGCCTATTTACTCTACTGCGCCGCTTGCGTCATGGGCGCAACGCCTTCGGGCAGCTGGCGCTCGATGCACCAGCCCGGCTCCCTGACCTGGCGCAGCAATGCCGGAACGATCTCGCGGTAGGCGGCATAGATGCTTGGGTAGGCGGGCGGGCACCAGGCCTTGATCTCCTCATGCAGCGCCGGCAGCGCGTGGTAGGGCACCATTGGAAATATATGATGCTCGATGTGGTAATTCATGTTCCAGTAAATAAAGCGCATCAGCGGATTCATGCGGACCGTGCGGCTGTTGAGGCGATGATCGAGCACGTCCTCGGCGAGGCCCGCATGCTGGGTGATGCCGGTCATCACATGCACCCAGGCGCCGTACATGGTAGGCAGCGGCCCCACCAGCAGCATGGGCAGGATCGAGCCGATATAGGCCGCATAGGCGATCACCGCCACATGGACCGCCAGCCAGATGCGGGCGACCAGATAAACACGGCTACGCTCCGTTTCCGGAATGTAGGTCGCTTCCTCGGCATCGAGACGGCCGCAGACATGCAGCACCATCTTCCTGATGGCGGCGATGGTTTGCGGGATGGCGAAGAACATGCCGATCACCTTGAGGATGACGGTCGGGCGCATCACCGCGATCTCCGGATCGCGCCCGACGATAAGCGTGTCGGTATGGTGGCGCGTATGGCTCCAGCGCCAGACCGCCGGTTCGCGCATGATCATGAAGCAGGCCAGGTGGTAGACGATGTCGTTCATCCACTGCGTCTTGAAGGCGGTGCCGTGGCCGCATTCGTGCCAGCGCGAGTCGGTCGAGGAACCATAGAGCACGCCATAGGCGATGAAGAAGGGCAGCGCCCCCAGGCTCGGCCAGAAATAGACGGCAAGCCCTCCGGTTGCCAGGAAGGACGCAATCCAGATCGCGGTGTCGCGGATCGCCGGGCCGTCCTTGCGCTGCATCAGCTCCTTCATCCGCTTGCGCGGCACGGGGGCGGCATACCACTGGGCCGAAGCGAGGCCGAGCTCCTCGGCATGCTTTGCCTCGGGACCCACCAGGCTGTAGTCGCGCGACAGCACATGCGCATTCATGTCCGGCTTCCTCCAGATGACAGCCGCGACCCTATCGAAACCCATGTCATTCGGCAACAGTTTCTTGACAGATTCTATCAATTTGCATCATAAATTGTCATCTGCTACTGATAGAATATTGATTTCAGGGAGACACCCATGGCCAAGCGGCCGACCATTGCCGATCTGGCGCGAGCTTCCGGGGTCAGCGTGGCGACCGTCGACCGGGTTGTCAATCGGCGGCTGCCGGTGCGCGAGGCAACCGCCATGCGGGTCGCCGCCGCCGCCGAGCAGATCGGTTATCACGCCACCGGTCTGCTCAAGCAGCGGCTGGCCGAAGTGCCGCACCGCGATCTCGGCTTCATCCTGCAGAAACGCAACGACGAATTCTACCGGTCACTTGCCTCGGCACTTTCCGCCGCGACTCGCGAGGCAAGTTTCATTCGCGGCAGGCCGCTGGTCGAATTCGTCGATGAGCTTATCCCGGCGGCGATCGCGGCGAAGCTCCGCGACATGGCAAAGCGCTGTGACGCGCTGGCCGTCGTCGCCGTCGATCATCCTCACGTCAATGAGGCAATCGAGGAATTGTCGGCGGCGGGAACACCGGTTTTCACCCTGCTCACCGATGTCTCGGCGCCGTCGCGGGCGGGCTATGCCGGCATCGACAGCCGCAAGGCGGGCCGCACCTCCGCCTGGGCGATCTCGCGCCTGGCGAAGGGCCCCGGCCCGGTCGGAGTTCTCGTCGGCACCCATCGCTATCTCGGCCAGGAACTCGCCGAAATCAGCTTCCGGTCGTACTTTCGCGAACACGCGCCGGAGTTCCGGCTGCTGGAAACCGTTGTCGATCTCGAGGATGACCGCATTGCCTATGAGGCGACGCTCGATATTCTCGGCAGGAACAAGAGCCTCAATGGCATCTACCTGGCCGGCGGCGGCATGAAGGGAATGATAGATGCACTTCGTGACGAAGGTACCGGCGGGCGGGTCGTCGCGGTGTGCAACGAGCTGCTTCCCTACACACGCGCGGCCCTGATCGACGGCATCGTCGATCTCGTCCTCAACACGCCGCTGGCGCAGCTTTCGGCCCGAGTCGTCGAGGCCATGGATCATGCCATCGGCGGCAAGAATCTCGAAGGCATGAAGCAAATCCAGTTGCCGGCCGAACTTTGTGTCCGCGAAAATATCTGACCGAATTCAAGATGATGCATTCTATCAGACGCCTCAAAAGTGGTTATAGTTTCTGATGGTATTGCAATCGGGCTGGACACAATATTTGACTCTCCTCATTTTTGGAATTTTTTATCCAAACACTAGACAAGATGTTTCAAATATTCTATATCGTCCAAATGGCCGGTAGCCCAGCCCTGCACAAGACTGGCGCCGGCGAGGGAGGTTCTCGGATGTTTCTTGATGGCGCGGCAGAACCGCCGCCCATCGAGATCCCCTGTCTTCCCGGACGCACGAATCCCTTTCCCCTTTCGGGGGACTTTCCGGCAATCAAAGGGCGCTCCGGACGCCCATTCGGAGGAGAAGTGAAATGAAGAAGACAGTCATGGCCCTCGCCTTTACGGCGCTCATGTCCTCAGCGGCCTATGCCGAGAGTATTGGCGTGTCGATGGCGCTGTTCGACGACAATTTCTTGACCGTGCTGCGCAACGGCATGGTCGAGCAGGCGAAAGGCATGGACGGCGTCAATCTCCAGGTCGAGGACGCGCAGAACGATGTGGCCAAGCAGCTGGACCAGATCAAGAATTTCATCGCGTCGGGAGTCGATGCGATCATCGTGAACCCGGTCGACACCTCTGCCACGCAGGCGATGTCGGACGCGGCGGCGGCGGCGAACGTGCCATTGGTCTATGTCAACCGCGAGCCGGTGAACGTCGACACGCTGCCCGACAATCAGGCCTTCGTGGCGTCGAACGAGAGGGATTCGGGCACCCTGGAGACGCAGGAGATCTGCCGCCTGTTCAAGGAAGCCGGCAAGACCGAGGCCAATGTCTACGTGATCATGGGCGAGCTGTCGAACCAGGCTGCCGTCCAGCGCACCAAGGACATCGACGAGGTCATCGCCACGCCGGAGTGCAGCTTCATCAAGATCATCGACAAGCAAACGTCGAACTGGCGCCGCGACGAAGCCCAGAACCTGATGACCAACTGGCTGTCGACCGGCAAGCCGTTCGACGGCGTGATCGCCAACAATGACGAAAGCGCCATCGGCGCCATCCAGGCCATGAAGGCGGCCAATATCGACATGAGGGCGGTTGTGGTGGGCGGCGTCGATGCGACCCAGGACGCGCTGGCCTCGATGCAGGCGGGCGATCTGGATGCGACGGTGTTCCAGGATGCCGCCGGGCAGGGCGCCGGCGCGCTCGACGCGGCGCTGAAGCTGGCCAAGGGCGAGGCGGTGGACCAGAAGGTCTACATTCCGTTCCAGCTGGTGACCCCGGCCAACATCGACAAGTTCCTGAAGAAGAACTGATACCGTCGGCGTGACGACGAACCGGAGCGGCGCTCTGCCGCCGCTCCGCTCTATTCCGGCCGGGTGCCGGGCCGCTTTCATCATCGTGCATGGATCATAGCCTCGCGCATTCTTGACTCGCTGGCAGAAGGCGGGAAAAGTGGGCACCGGCCGAGTGGCCGGTCACAGGGGGAGACAAGGTGGCACAATCCGTAGTCGGCGTGGGCGGACTGAAGTATGACGACTCGAAGCGGGCCTGGCCGGCCGAGCTCAACGTGTTCATCGCGCTCGTGCTCATCGTATCGGCCTTCGAATTGCTGGGCCGGCTGGTTGTCGGCGACAGCTTCCTCTTCAACACACGGGACAACGTCGACACGTTTTTCAACGTGCCGCGGCTGACCATCATCATCTTGCAGGTCTCGACTGTCGGCATCATCGCCATCGGTGTGACGCAGGTGATCATCTCGGGCGGCATCGACCTGTCTTCGGGATCGGTCGTCGGCGCCACCGCGATGATCGCCATGAGCTTCGCGCAGACCGCCATCGTCAACGGCAATCCCAACCCCAAGGCAATCTTTGGCGAAAGCTTCATGGACCTGCCGGTGATCGTGCCGGTCCTCGTCGGCCTCGGCTGCGGCCTGGTGGCCGGCCTGATCAACGGGCTGCTGGTCGCCCATACCAGGATTCCACCGTTCATCGCCACGCTCGGCATGATGGTCTCGGCCCGCGGCCTGTCGCGCTGGTGGTCGAACGGCAACCCGATCTCGTTTCCGACCGAAAGTTTCGCCAACATCGCCAACGGCGACTTCTTGGGCTGGCTGACCATCGGCTTCCTGCCGTGGAAGGGCATCAACCCGGTGTTGATCTTCATCTCGCTGGCGGTGCTGTTCCACCTGATCCTGAACTACACCAAATATGGCAAGCACTGTTATGCCATCGGCTCGAACGAAGCGGCGGCGCTGATGTCGGGGATCAACGTCACTGGCCACAAGGTGCTGGTGTTCACGCTCGCCGGCCTGCTCGCATCGGTGGCGGCGCTGGTGGTGTCGTCCAAGAACCTGACCGCGCAGGCGGGCATGGGCGTGATGTACGAACTCGACGCAATCGCCATGGCGGTGATCGGCGGCGTGTCCCTGTCGGGCGGGCGCGGTTCGATCGTCGGCACGGTGATCGGAGCCTTGATCTTTGGCGTCATCATATCAGGCTTCACCTTCCTCAAGCTCGACGCCTACTATCAGGAGATGGTGAAGGGCGCGATCATCGTCGGTGCCGTGGTACTGGATCAATGGCGGCAGCGCCGCAGGGCAATGGGAGGCTAGGCGATGTCGGGCGCGATTCTGAAGACCGAAGGGCTCACCAAGCACTACGGCGGCGTCCATGCGCTGGAAGACGCGAATTTCGAACTGAGCCAGGGCGAGCATGTCGCCATCATGGGCGACAACGGCGCCGGCAAGTCGACCTTCGTGCGCCAGATCACCGGCGTCGAACAACCCACGCGCGGAAAGATCATTTTCGACGGCCAGGAAGTAAGTTTCCCGGGACCGCTCGATGCCCGTGAGGCTGGAATCGAGACCGTATTCCAGAACCTGGCGTTGGCCGACGATCTCGACGTTCCTTCGAACCTCTTCCTCGGCCGCGAGAAAATCCTGCTGCGCCTCGGCCCCTTCTCGATTCTCGATTTCAAGGGCATGCGGGCGGCGACCGAAGCGGCGCTAAAGCGCACGGCCGTGAAGATCCCCAACCTTGCCAATACCATCCGCAACATGTCAGGCGGCCAGCGGCAATGCGTGGCGATCGCCCGCACCGCCACGTTCGCCTCCAAGCTCATCATCATGGACGAGCCGACGGCGGCGCTGGGCGTGCAGGAGACCGCCCAAGTCGAGAACATCATTCGTACGCTGAAAGCCAACGGCGAGCCCCTGATCCTGATCTCGCACAACATGCGGCAGGTGTTCGACCTCGCGGACAGGATCGTCGTCTTCCGCCGCGGGCGGATTGTGGCGAATCTGCCCAAACATGAAACCAGCGGACAGGACATCGTCGCCTACATCACCGGCGCCAAGACCGGAGCGGAATTCGCCGACGCAGCCTGATCAAGACAAGCCCGCGGTAAATAGCGAACAGTATTATCGTTGCGGAATCGGGCATTCCGCCCTTCCGGGGCTTGACAGATCGAAGAATTGTTCGAATAAAAATTCCAACAACAGATATAAGCATCATAATCGTTGCATTCTCATTCATCGACCTTATGGGAAGCGGTGTGAAACCACTCCTCGAAGCGCGGGGCGTCACCAAGTATTTCGGCGCAATCACAGCGTTGCGGAATGTCAATTTCCATGTCGACGCCGGCGAGGTGCTTGGCGTCGTCGGCGACAACGGCGCCGGCAAATCGACCCTCATGAAAATACTGTCGGGCCTCTATGCGCCGAGCGAAGGCGAACTTGCTTTTGAAGGAAAACCGGTGCGGTTCGCAAGTCCGCGGGACGCCCGCGACGCCGGCATCGAAATGGTCTATCAGGATTTCGCCCTGGCCGGGAACATGCCGATCTATGAAAACATTTATCTGGGGCGCGAACCCGGCAGCAAGTTTGGCGGCCTGACGCTTCTCGACCGGGACAAGGCCCGGCGCATGGCGCAGGAGCATCTCGACAAGCTGAAGATCAACGTGAAGAGTATCGACCAGAGGGTCGAGGATCTGTCAGGCGGCCAGCGCCAGGCGGTGGCGGTCGCCCGCGCCACCGCGTTCAACGCCAAGGTCGTCATCATGGATGAGCCGACGGCGGCGCTCGCCATCAAGGAAGTGGGCAAGGTGCTCGACCTGATCAAGTCGCTGCGCGACCACGGCGTGGCGGTGATCGTCATCTCGCACAGAATGGACGACATCTTCTATGCCTGCGACCGGGTCATGGCGCTTTATCAGGGAACGAATTTCGCCGATGCGCCGCTCAAGAGCACCAGTCGAAACGAAGTGATCGGCTGGATCATGGGCACCAAGGGGCATACCGAGACGCTCGCCCACGACAAGGTTCGTTAAGATGAACGCCAACCCTCTTCTTGCAAAATTTCTCGAGACCTATGGCATCGTCGTGGTCGTCTTCGCGATGATGGCGTTCCTCACCTGGACACAGCCGCAGTTCTTCCTGTCGCCCGACAACCTCTCCAATATCGTCAAACAGAACGCCAGCGCCTGCCTGCTGGCGCTCGGCATGTTCGCGGTGATCGTGACGGCGGGCATCGATCTCTCGGTGGGTTCGATCATGGCGCTCGCGATGGTCTGCCTTGCCATCGCCGACAAGACTCTCGGCCTGTCCTGGCCCGTCGTCATCCTGATTGGCCCGCTCATCGGCATCGCCTGCGGCTCGGTCAATGGCATTGGATTGACGTGGCTCAAGCTGCCGCATCCCTTCATCATGACCCTGGGCATGCTCAACATCGCGCGGGGCCTGACAAATCTCGTGACCAATGCCGCGCCCGTTTCCGGACTGCAGCCGCAAGTGCGTTACGCGGGCCAGAAGGTCTATGGCCTCGGCATCTTTGCCCCGCCCGCCGGCATTCCCGCGAGCCTTATAATCGTGGCCGCCTCCGCCATTGGCCTGTGGTTCTTCCTGCAGCGGACGAATATGGGGCGGCACATCTATGCCATCGGCGGCAACCCGCAGGCGGCGCGCGTGTCCGGCATCAATGTCGACCGGGTCCTGATCTACGTCTATGCGATCTGCGGGTTCTTTGCGGGATTGGCCGGATTGTTGCTGGCGGGCCGCACCGACTCAGGCTTTCCGAATGCGGGAATCGGAGCGGAACTCGATGCCATCGCGGCGGTGATTATCGGCGGCGCGTCGTTTTTCGGGGGGCGCGGCAACATTCTCGGTGTCCTGGCCGGCGTCCTGATCATCGGGCTCCTGCGCAATGGTCTCAATCTCAACAATGTGAGCGTATTCTGGCAGCAAATCCTGATCGGCCTGGTGATCATCGCCGCAGTTTACATCGACGTCTTGCGAAGACAGGCGGCCATAAGAACTTGACCCATTGCCCCGCCCGGTGTTTCGTCTCCCGCACCGGGAGGGGTTCCGGACGATGGGAGGCGATTTGATCCTTGGGAGGACATGACATGAAAAAACTACTGCATGCCGGCGTTGCCTTGGCAATGATGTCCGGCGTGGCATTCGCAGAGACCTATGTACTCGGCATGAAGGGACCGGGTGCCGGCAATCCGTTCTGGGCGGCGGTCGAAGCCGGCGCCATGGAGAAAGGCAAGGAACTGGGTGTGGACGTCGTGGTACTGGCGCCGCCGCAGGAATCCGACGTACAGGCCCAGATTGCCCAGATTGAAGATCAGATCGCCAAGGGCGTTGACGGCATAGCACTCGCACCCACCGATCCCAACGCCCTTGCGCCCGTGGTCGAGGCCGCCAAGGCCAAGGGCATTCCCGTGGTCTTCGTCGACACCAAGGGTACGAACGAGGGGGTCACCTTCATCGGCACCAACAATGAAGCGGGCGCCAAACTGGCGGCCGACTTCATTTGCTCGAAGATCGAAAATGGCTCCGACGTGGCGATCCTTCAGGGCATCGTCACCCAGTCGACGGGCCAGGCTCGCGCCGAAGGCGCCAAGAAAGGCCTCGAAGGCTGCGGGCTCAAGGTGGTTGCTGAACAGACTGCCGAATGGGATCGCGCCAAGGGCCTTGCCGTAACCGAGAATATCCTCACCGGCAACCCGAACATCAAGGCGATCTTCGCCTCCAACGACAATATGGCCCTCGGCGCGATCGAAGCCCTGAAGAACGCCAACAAGCTGAAGGACGTGATGGTCGTCGGTTTTGACGCCAATCCCGACGCCGCCGCCTCAATCCTTGCCGGCGACATGACCGCTTCCGTTGCCCAATCCCCGAAGAACATGGGTGCGCTGAGCATAGAAGCCCTGGTCAAGCTCAAGAAAGGCGAAAAGCTGGATACCTGGATCGACACCGGCACAGTCGTGGTCGACACCGGAAATGCGGCGAACTACAAGTAAGAGACGATGAGACGTCCGGAGCTCCGTCTGGAACTCCGGACGTCCTCGTGGCTCAACCGGCGGCGCCGGAAGGCGTGAGCAGTTCGAGTTTCAGGAACTGCAGCAGCATGACGGTCTTGGCATCGGCGATGCGGCCGTCGACAACCATCCGCCAGGCTTCCGCCAAGGGCATCTCGAGGACTTCGATGTCCTCGCCCTCATGGATGTGACCGCCGCCCGCATTGATCCGGGAACTCTCTCCATAGCCGGCCAGAAACATGGTGAGCCGCTCGGTGATGGCGCCCGGCGACATGAAGGTGCTGGCCACCTGCCGGAGATTGTCGACGCGGTAACCGAGTTCCTCCTCCGCCTCGCGGCGCGCGCAGGTCTCGGCATCGCCGCCGTCGAGCAGGCCGGCGCATGCTTCGATCAACATGCCGTCACCGCCGTTGAGATAGGCGGGAAGGCGGAACTGACGCACCAGCAGAACCGTGCCGCGCGACAGGTCGTAGGGCAGCACGGCCGCGCCATGGCCGTGATCGTGCACCTCGCGCAGGAGGGTTTCGCTGCTTCCGTCGCGGCGCCGGTAGCGGATCGTATATTGGGTGAGCCGGGCCCAGCGCTGCGACAGGACTTCGGCCTTCTCGATTTCAATGGGATCGGTCATTGGGGCCTCTCGCGTTTCACCGCCGCAAGTATCGATTGCGCCATCGGCTCCTCCATGAGTTTCTCGACCGGCCGCGAAAGCCGCCGCCGCCAGTTCGGCCGCTCCGTGTCGGTGCCCGGAACGTTGAGAGGCTCTATTTCTCCCGCCAGATCGCCGGCCTGGATCGACATCATGACCGAGGGCGATCTGGCGAGGAATGCATGGGTGGCCGCGGCGGCGCCATCTTGCGCGCCCGTCGCGCGCTCGAGGGCCTCGATCTCCTGGCGGCGGATTGTGCGTCTTTCGGCGGCCGCCGCTTCCGTGAGATGGCCCAACCCGGCGCCGATCTCGATGTCGCGGCCCAGCCTCCAGCCCATGAAGGTGGGAAGGTCGTGGGAAGCGAGGCAGGCAAGCGCCAGCCTGGGATAGGTTGTGGGCGGCTTGAACTCAATTCCGTCCCGCTCGAACCAAAGGACCCGATAAGAGAGGATATCGGCCGCGGCCAGCGCCTCGCGCAGGCCGTCTGGAATGGTGCCGAGGTCTTCGCCGACGATCATGCAGGCGTTGCGCCGGCTCTCGATTGCCGTCAGCGCGATCAGAATTTCGGCCGGAAACCGCACATAGGCACCGGTTCCAGCATCCGCCCCGCGCGGCACCCAGAACTGCCGTGCAAAGCCGAGAATATGGTCGATGCGCAGCGCCGCCGCATGGCGCATGTTGGCGCGCAGAATATCGGCGATCCCCTGAAATCCCGTATCGGCGAGCGCCAGTGGCGAAAAGGGCGGCAGGTTCCACACCTGGCCCTGGCGGGCAAAGGGATCGGGAGGCGCTCCGAGCGACACGCCTTGCGCGAAGAACTCCGGCCGTTCCCACATTTCACCGCCGTCGAAGGCGGTGCCCAGTGCGAGGTCGCGATAGATATTGCGGCGCTCCGCCGCTTTCGCCAGTTGCGCCTCGGCCGCCCATTGCAGGAAGGCGCGGTAGCGGATGCGCTGCCCATCGTCTGCATGTTCGCCCGCCTGCCGCACTTCGAAGGCGCCGTGCCGTGCCAGCATCGCGCCGCCTTCGCGGATAAATGCAGCAAGGCGCGCATCGCCGGGAAATTCCGCGAAGGCGGCCTCGAGCAGGGCGCTCTTCTCTTTCCATACCTCAGGGTAATCGATGAAACGCAACTCCTCGAGACGTGCCAGTGCGGCGCGCCGCGTCTCCGCCTGTCTTCGCGCCTTGGGCAGCGGGAACTCAGCCAGCAGTGCCGCGATATCGATGTAGATCGGATCGATGAAGCGGCGGTCGGACGGCTGATAGGGGCTGGCGCGGCTGCGATCGGCTGGAAATAGATGATGCAGGGGATTAATGCCGGCGAGCTTGCCGCCCTGCGCCTGGCTCATTTCAGCGAAGCGCCGCAGGGTTTCGAGCGTGCCGATGCCGCCGTCGCCGCCATGACGCAAGCCGTAGAGATGCGTCGCGAAGCCGAAATCCCGTGCGCCTTCGATGAGGCGCTGCGGCAGATGGCAGGTGCCCGGACTGACGATGATGGTCGCGCCAAGATCGCGCGTTGCTTCGCTCCAGGCGCGATGGCGGCCCATGGGCAAGCCCGGAACAGCCGCCGCTTGGCCGGGTGCGAATTCGAATTGCAGCATGCCGCCGTCCTCCAGCGCCACATGGACGCGCCGGCGCGCGTCTATGGAGCCGCGGAGCAAAGCGGATTCGCCCATGCGCGCCAGGACGGGCCTGGTTGTTTGATCGAGACGCCGCCGCGAGGCCTGCGCTTCCTCCGGCGTTGCATGGGCAAGACCGAGGCCCGACAGAATTATGCGCAATGTATCGGGCAAAACGCGATGATGGGTGCCGTCGACTTCCCAGAATTCGCGCTCGATGCCGGCCGCTTCCGCGAGTTCGGCCAGAGTGGCATCGCTAATCCCCGCCCGGCGCCGCCGCTCTTCGGCGAAGACCGACACCGAATGGGCGGGAAGGCCGTTGCCCGAAGCCTGGCAGAATACAAGCGACCAGGCAAAACCGTCGCGCGGCGGCATTGGCGGCATGTCCCGGTCCTCGGGCAGACCGTTGATCCATATGGCGATACGTTCGTCTTCCGAGGCCAAAACGAGGCCAAGAACGCGAGTGTCCTTTCCATGCCAATCCATCGGACGCCCGTCACCGCCGAGCCAAATTGCGTCCGGCAAGTCCGCCACGCCGGCGCTCACGCCGGTAAGGAATCTGTCATCGGTCAACAGCGGATGGGCCTTGCGGAGCTGGGCGAGCGATGCCGTGAATTCGATCAAGCCGGCATCGGCCCTGCTCCAGTCGAGCCAGGTGGTTTCATTGTCCTGGGCATAGGCGTTGTTATTGCCGCGCTGGCTGCGGCCGAATTCGTCGCCCGCCGTCAGCATCGGCGTGCCGCGTGAGACGAACAGGGTGGCAAGCAGCGCACGGATATCGCCGCCGGGCCAGGTCACTTCATCGGTCTTGCCATCGCGATTGCCTTCGCCATTGGCCCAATTGTCCTTGACCCGATAGGTGACGGCGTCCTTCAACGCGAAGCCGTCATGGGCTGCGAGAAAATTGACACTCCGCGATGGCATCCGTCGCGGCGCAAAGATATCGGACGAGCCGGCAAGTCTTGTGGCCAGTGCGCCGGACGAAAATCGATCGCCGCGCCAGAAGCGCCGCACGTCGTCGCGGTAGCGGTCGTTCCATTCGAGCCAGCGTGGCGGAAACTGGCCGAGCCGGTAGCCGCCCTCGCCCAAATCCCAGGGTTCGGCGATCATCGTGAGTTTCGATAGAAGCGGATCGTGCGCGATAGCCGCAAAGAGAGGTGCTGCGGGTGAAAACCCTGTCGTTGTCCTTCCCATCACTGTCGCCAGATCGAAACGGAATCCGTCGATGCCGCAACACGTAGCCCACAGGCGCATCGCGTCCATGACGAGTTGCACGACGGGTGCCCGGTCGAGCGCCAGCGTATTGCCGCAGCCCGTGTGATTGACCAGCCGGCCGTCCTCATGGGCGTAATAGAGCGCATTGTCGAGACCGCGCAGCGACAAGGTGGCGCCCTGTTCGTAGCTCTCGCCCGTATGGTTGAACACCACATCGAGAATGACGCGGATGCCTGCGCGATGCAGGGTCTCGACGGCAGTGCGGATTTCGGCGAGACCGCCCGGCGCCAGCCGCGGATCGGGCGCCATGAAGCTCACCGGATTGTAGCCCCATGCGTTGCCGAGGCCCAAGGGCGGCAGATGCCGTTCGTCGATCCAGGCCGCAAGCGGCAAGAGCTCGACCGTGTCGGCGCCGAGCTTGTGGAGATGGGCGATGACCGCGGGCTCCGCCAGCGCCGCCACGGTGCCACGCAAGGCAACCGGAACGCCGGGATGCAGCTTGCTAAACGCCTTGACCGGAATTTCGTAAATCAGGCCGGGCGTGAACGGTGGCAGTGGCGTGGCAGTCTCGCAAGGTCCGGTGACGATACATTTGGGAACCAGCGCTGCCGTATCGCGGCCTCTCTCGGCCAGTTCCGGGCGCTGCACGAAGGGCCGGTCGATCCGGCTGGCATAGGGATCGATCAGCAGTTTCGCCATGTCGAAGCGATGGCCGGCACTGGATTGCCATGGCCCTTCGGCCCTCAGCCCATAGCGCATCCCCTCCGTCACGCCTTCTATGAAACCGAAGTGGATATCGCCCAGCCGTTGCGGCAGGGCGAAGCGAAGGGTTTCCCTCTCGCCCCTCTCATCAAAGAGACAGAAATGGATGCGCTCGCCATGGCGCGACACAACAGACACATTGACGCCGCCGTCACGCAGGGAAACGCCGGGCGGGCCGTGCGTGCCGCCGCCGGTCGAAAGCCGCGGGTTCAGGTGATCACCGAGGGCGCCGCGCGCCCCGTCCGGGCCTCGATGCCGGCAAGCGTCCGCGACAATTGAATGAGATCCGTCAGAGCGGCCTGGGTATCGAGTCCATGCCTCGCCGCGTCGGGCTCATAGCGTTCGATATAGACGCGCAAGGTAGCGCCTTCCGTGCCGGTGCCGGAAAGCCGGTAGACGATGCGCGAGCCGCCTTCGAACATCACCCTGATGCCCTGGTCCGTTGTGCGCGAACCGTCGACCGGATCGTCATAGGCGAAATCGTCGGCGGCCGCGATACCATGCATGCCCGGCAGGCGGTGGAGCGTGTTGCGCAAGTCGCGCACAAGTCCGTTGGCGGCGGCCGCATCGACCTCTTCGTAGTCGTGCCGTGTATAGTAGTTGCGGCCGTATACCCGCCAATGCTCGCGAACGATATCGGCCACGCTTTGCTTCCGCTTCGCCAGGATGTTGAGCCACAAGAGCACCGCCCACAGCCCGTCCTTCTCGCGCACGTGGTCGGAACCGGTGCCGGCGCTCTCCTCGCCGCAGATCGTCGCCATGCCGGCATCGAGCAGATTGCCGAAGAACTTCCAGCCCGTGGGCGTCTCGTAACACTTAATGCCGAGTTTATCGGCCACCCGGTCGGCGGCAGCACTGGTCGGCATGGATCGGGCGATGCCGGCAAGGCCCTTGGCATAACCCGGCGCCAGATGCGCGTTGGCCGCCAGCATGGCGAGCGAGTCCGACGGGGTTACGAACTGGCCGCGGCCGATCACCAGATTGCGGTCGCCATCGCCGTCCGAGGCCGCCCCGAAATCGGGCGCGGCGGGCGACATCATGAGATCGTAAAGCTCCTTTGCGTGGACAAGGTTGGGATCGGGGTGATGGCCGCCGAAATCCGGCAAGGGCGTTCCGTGCATGACCGTCCCGGCGCCGGCACCGAGGGCGTCTTCGAGAATGGCCTTGGCATAGGGCCCGGTGATCGCGTGCATGGCGTCGAAGCGTATGCGGAAACCGGACTTGAACAGGCTTCCGATCGCCTCGAAGTCGAACAACTTCTGCATCAGCGCCGCATAATCGGATACGGGGTCGATGACCTCGACGGTCATGCTGTCGATCTTCGAGGTGCCGTCGCGCGATAGATCGGTATTGGCCGCTTCCACGATCCGGTAAGACGATATCGTCCTGGTCCTGGCGAAAATGCGGTCGGTGATCTTCTCGGGCGCGGGTCCGCCATTGCCGGCATTGTACTTGATGCCGAAGTCGCCGCCGGGTCCGCCCGGATTGTGGCTGGCGGAGAGCACGATGCCGCCGAAGGCCTTGTATTGCCGGATGATGTTCGACGCCGCCGGCGTCGACAGGAGCCCGTCGCGGCCGACGATCACCCGGCCGAAACCATTGGCAGCGGCCATGCGGATCGCCGTCTGGATCACCTCGCGATTGAGAAAGCGGCCATCGCCGCCGATCACCAGCGTCTTGCCGGCAAAGCCCTCGAGTGCATCGAAGATCGACTGAATGAAATTTTCGGCATAATGCGGCTGCTGGAACACCGAGACCTTCTTGCGCAGTCCCGAGGTTCCCGGCTTCTGGCCGTCGAAAGGTTTCGTGGCGACTGTCGCGATCATCTCGGCCTCTCAGCTTGCCTTGTGCAGCCGGTGATAGAGCGCGGCATAGGCCGCGGCACTGCGCTTCCAGGATACCTCGGTTTTCATGCCGCGCCGCTGCAGACTGCGCCATGAATTGCGGCCGGCGAAGAGCCGCATGGCGCGGGCCATGGCGTTCTCGAGCGAGGCGGCATCGACAGGCGAAAACTGGATGCCGGTCGCAACACAAGCCGCCAATGCCGCATCATTGGCATCGATGATCGTGTCGGCAAGTCCGCCGGTGCGCGCCACAACCGGCACGCAGCCATAGCGCAGGCCATAGAGCTGGGTGAGGCCGCAGGGCTCGAAGCGCGATGGCACCAGAATGGCATCGGCGCCCGCCTGCAGCAGATGCGACAGCGCTTCGTCATAGGCGGTGACCACGCCGATGCGCCCGTTGTGACGCCGGCCCGCGGCCAGAATATCCTTCTCGATCTCGGCCTCGCCCTTGCCGATCAGCGCCAGCCGCGCCCCCGACGCCGCCAGATTGTCGAGTACCCCTGCGAAAATATCCATGCCCTTCTGCCAGGTGAGCCGGCTCACCACGCAATAGAGCAGGCCGTCGCCGGGCTCGAGGCCGAAACGCTTCTCGATCTCGCGCTTGTTGATCTCGCGCCTGGCCAGCGTTGCGGTATCGTAGGTCGCGGCGATATTGGCATCGGTGGCCGGATCCCATACATCCGTGTCGATGCCGTTGACGATGCCGGAGAGCGCGTCGCGCCGCGCCCTGAGCACGCCGTCCAGCCCCATGCCGAATTCCGGCGTGCGGATCTCTTCCGCATAAGTGGGACTCACTGTCGTGATGGCGTCGGCGCATTGCAGGCCGCCCTTGAGATAGCCGACATTGCCGAAGAATTCGATGCCGTCGATGGCGAAAGCGGCCTGCGGCAATTGCAGCGAGGCGAACAGCGCGGCGGGGAATTGCCCCTGGAAGGCGATATTGTGGATGGTAATGACGGTTTTCGGCCCGCCGCGGCAGAATTTCAGATAGGCGGGCGCCAGCGCCGCCTGCCAGTCGTGCACATGCAGAACGGCCGGCGCGTAGTCCTTGATGGCGCCGCGCGCCACATCGGCCGCGGCCAGCGACAGGGCGGCGAAGCGCTGGGCATTGTCCGGCCAGTCCTTGCCGTCCGGCCCGAGATAGGGGTCGCCCGGCCGCTTGAAAAGATGCGGCGCATCGAGGGCCAGGAGGTCGAGGCCGTGGGCGTGGCCGCCGATCACCGTGGCGGGGCCGCCGAAGAGATTGGCATAGCGATGCACAACGCCGCCGCGTTCGAGCGCCTTGGCCACGGCTGGATAGGCCGGAACCAGCGTCCTGACCGAAACGTCCTCAGCCTTCAATGCGCCGGGCAGCGCGCCAACCACATCGGCGAGGCCGCCGGTCTTCACCAGCGGATAGATTTCCGACGCGGCCGCCAGCACTTTCATGTCGCGAGTTTGTCGAGCATCGTCTGGGTGATCAGGCACACGCCGTTGGCGGTGCGGCGGAAACGCTTGGCGTCGAGTTCCGCATCTTCGCCCACCAACAGCCCTTCGGGAATGACCACGCCGCGGTCGATCACCACCCGCTTCAGATTCGCATTGCGGCCGACCTGCACAAAGGGCAGCACCACCGCCTCTTCCATCGTCGCATAGGAGTTGACCCTGACCCCGGTGAAGAGCAGCGAGCGGCGCAGCGACGCGCCGGAAACGATGCAGCCGCCCGAGACAAGCGAGGCGACCGCCTGGCCGCGCCGGCCGTCCTCGTCATGGACGAATTTGGCGGGCGGTGTGACTTCGCTGTAGGTCCAGATCGGCCATTCCCGGTCGTAGAGATCGAGTGCCGGCAGCACGTCGGTCAGATCGATATTGGCTTCCCAATAGGCATCGACGGTGCCGACGTCGCGCCAATAGGTTTCGCTTTCCTGTGCCGAGCGCACGCAGGAGCGGGTGAAGCGGTGCGCCCCCGCTTTGCCGTTCTTGACGATGTAGGGGATGATGTCCTTGCCGAAGTCGCGGCTCGACGACTTGTCGGCGGCATCGCGGCGCAATTGATCGGCGAGAAATCCCATTTCGAAAACATAGATGCCCATGGAAGCGAGCGCCATATCGGGCTTGCCGGGCATGCCGGGAGGGTCCTTGGGTTTTTCCAGAAAGGTGACGATGCGGTCCTTTGCATCGACATGCATGACGCCGAAGCCGGCTGCTTCCTTGCGCGGCACCTCGAGGCAACCGATGGTGACATCGGCGCCGCTCTCCACATGCTGCTGCAGCATCAGCTCGTAATCCATCTTGTAGATGTGGTCGCCCGCCAGCACCACCATGTATTTGGGGCCGTAGCTCTCGACGATGTCGAGGTTCTGGTAGATCGCATCCGCAGTTCCCGCATACCACTGGTCTTCCGAAACGCGCTGGCTGGCCGGCAGAATGTCGAAACTCTCGTTGCGCTCTGGTCTCAGGAAGTTCCAGCCCCTCTGCAGGTGCCGGATCAGGCTGTGGGCCTTGTACTGGGTGGCCACCCCCATGCGCCGGATGCCGGAATTGAGCGCGTTCGACAGGGCGAAATCAATGATCCGCGACTTGCCGCCGAAGGGAACTGCCGGCTTGGCGCGCTTGTCGGTAAGTTCGAGGAGCCGGCTGCCGCGGCCGCCCGCCAGCACATAGGCCATGGCGTCGCGGGCGAGCGGCGCATGTTTCCGATGATCGGCCATTTGCGTCCCCCTTGTTATTTTTCAAACCCCTTCGTGCACCAGAAAGAGGGTCGCGAGCGGCGGCAGCGACAGCCGGGCGCTGGCCGGCTTGCCATGAGAAGCATGCGATCCGGCCGCGACACCACCCATGTTGCCGCGGCCGCTGCCGCCATAAATGCCGGCGTCGGTGTTGAGAATTTCGCGCCAATGCCCGGCGGCAGGCAGAGGCAGAAGGTAATTGTCGCGCGGCACCGGCGTGAAATTGGCCGCCACCACAACGATGGGATCGCCGGAGCCCGAATGCCGCGCCCAGGCGAAGACGGAATTTTCATGGTCGTCGGCGTTCAGCCATTCGAAGCCCTCAGCCTCGCAATCGCGGGCATGCAATGCCGGATAGGCCCGGTAGAGCCGGTTGAGATCGCGGATCAGGCTCTGCATGCCCTTATGCGGCGCGTGGTCGAGGAGATGCCAGTCGAGACTGTGCGCTTCGCTCCATTCGGTCCATGGCGCCATTTCCTGGCCCATGAACAAGAGCTTCTTGCCCGGATAGCCCCACATGAACGCGTAATAGGCGCGCAAGTTTGCGAATTTCTGCCAGTCGTCCCCCGCCATCTTGGCAAGCAGCGAACCCTTGCCGTGGACGACCTCGTCATGGGAGAGCGGCAGCACGAAATTTTCCGAAAAGGCGTAGAGCAGGCCGAAGGTCAGCTCATTGTGGTGGTGCTTGCGGTGCATCGGATCGCGCTTCAGGTATTCCAGCGTGTCGTGCATGAAGCCCATGTTCCACTTGAAGCCGAAACCGAGGCCGCCGGCATGGGTGGGTTGCGATACGCCGGGATAGGCGGTCGATTCCTCGGCGATGGTGACGATGCCGGGCAGGCCGCCATAGGCCACCTGATTCATCCGCTTCAGGAATTCGATGGCCTCGAGATTCTCCCTGCCGCCATAGCGGTTCGGCAGCCATTCGCCGTCTTTTCGCGAATAGTCGAGATAGAGCATCGAGGCCACCGCGTCGACGCGAAGCCCGTCGAGATGATAGCGGTCGAGCCAGAACAGAGCGTTGTTGATGAGGAAGCTTGAGACCTCGCGGCGGCCGAAATTGTAGATCGCCGTGTTCCAGTCAGGATGATAGCCCTGACGCGGGTCCTCGTGCTCGTAGAGGGCGGTGCCGTCGAAGCGGGCAAGACCGTGCTCGTCGGTCGGGAAATGCGCCGGCACCCAGTCGAGAATGACACCGAGACCGGTCGCATGGGCGCGATCGACGAAACGGGCGAAGCCGGAAGGCTCGCCGAAGCGCGCGGTGGGAGCATAAAGGCCGGTCGGCTGATATCCCCAGGACGGATCGAACGGGTGTTCGGTGACCGGCATAAGCTCGATATCGGTGAAGCCCAGGTCGCGGACATAGGCAACAAGCTGGCCGGCCAGCTCGTCATAGGTCAGAAACCCATTGCCCTCCTTGCGCCGCCAGGAACCGAGATGCACCTCATAGATTGACATCGGCGAACGCCGCGAGTCGCGGACCTTGCGGGCCTGGAGATAGGTTTCGTCGCTCCAGATGAAATTGTCGGTGCGGGCAATGCGCGAGGCGGTCTTCGGGCGCAGCTCCGCGGCAAATCCGTAAGGATCGCTTTTCAACGGAAGAAGGCGGCCATCCGAGCCCAGGAGCTCATATTTGTAGCCTTGACCCTCGCTGGCGTCGGGAACGAAAATTTCCCATACGCCGATGTCCAGCCGCTTGCGCATGACATGGCGGCGGCCGTCCCAATTGTTGAATTCACCGACCACCGAGACGCGGCCGGCATTCGGCGCCCAGACGGCGAAATGCACGCCGTCGGCACCTTCATGGCTCATGGGATGGGCGCCGAGCCGGTCATAGAGCCGGAGATGGGTGCCCTCGGCGAGGTAGTAGTCGTCGAGCGGCCCCAGCACCGGCCCCAATAGATAGGCATCGATGAAGTTCCAGCCGCCGCCCCGGTTTGCCGCCTGATAGCGCAGCGTCTGACGTTGCTTCAGCGCCAGCTTGCCTTCGAAAAACCCCGCATCATGGCGCTTTTCGAGCTGGCCCACGGGTTTGCCGTCAAGCGTTGTGGCGGCAAGCGTCTCCGCTCCCGGAACATGGGCCCGGGCGATCCAGTCGCGGCCATGCCTGTGCAGACCGAGCACCTTGAAGGGATCGCCGTGCCGCCCATCGACGATGGCGGCAATTTCGGCATCGCTCGTTCTCCAGCCGGGCGCAGACATGACCCAACAATACCTAAGTTACAGGAACCGTCCAGATGTCTCGGGCATATTCCCTGATGGCGCGGTCGGAGGAGAACCAGCCCATGTTGGCGGTATTGAGAATGGCCTTGGCCGTCCACTCCTTGGGCCTGCGCCAGAGCTTGGCCGCCAGGCGCTGGGTCCTGGAATAGGCGTCGAAGTCCGCCGCCACCATGAACCAGTCGCCATTGTAAAGAGACTCGATGATCGGCCGGTAGCGATTGGGATCGTCGGGCGAAAAGACGCCCGAAGCCAGCGCATCGAGCACGCCGCGCAGATCGGCCGAGGCCTCGATCGCTTCGCGCGGATCGTCCCCCTTGCGGCGGCGGGCTTCGACTTCCTCGGCGGTGAGGCCGAAGATGAAGATATTGTCGAAGCCCACATGCTCGCGGATTTCCACATTGGCGCCGTCGAGCGTGCCGATGGTGAGGGCGCCATTGAGGGCGAATTTCATGTTGCCGGTGCCCGATGCTTCCATGCCCGCCGTCGAGATCTGCTCGGAGAGATCGGTGGCGGGCACGATCGCCTCGGCGAGGCTGACATTGTAGTTGGGAATGAAGGCGACCTTCAGCAGATCGCGCATGTCGGGGTCGTTATTGACGACCTTGGCGACGTCGTTGATCAGCTTGATGATAAGCTTCGCCTGGGCATAGCCCGCCGCCGCCTTGCCGGCGAAAATCTTGACCCGCGGCACCCAGTTGCGGTCCGGGTGCGCCCGCATCGAATTGTAGAGCGCCACGGTCTCGAGAATGTTGAGAAGCTGGCGTTTGTATTCGTGGATGCGCTTCACATGCACGTCGAACATCGCATCCGGATCGGCGGCAATGCCGAGGCGCTCGGAAATGACTTGCGCCAACCGCTCCTTGTTGCGGCGCTTGACGGCGGCGAAACGCTCGCGGAAGGAGCCATCTTCCGCCAGGGGAATGACACCCGAAAGTGCGGTGGCATCGTCGAGTACGCGCGCGCCGACGGCTTCGCTCAACAGTCCGGCAAGGTCAGGATTGGCACCCAGGAGCCAGCGCCGCGGTGTGATGCCGTTGGTCTTGTTGTTGATGCGGCCGGGATAGAGCGTGTTCAGGTCCTTGAATACGCTTTGCTTCATCAGCGACGTGTGCAGGGCGGAGACGCCGTTGACGCTGTGCGAGCCGGCGAAGGCGAGCTGGCCCATGCGCACGCGCCGGCCGCCGTGCTCGTCGATCAGCGAGATGGTGGCGAGCATTGCTTCCGCGAAGGCCGGGTTTTCCTGGGCCCCGGCGATGAGCTTGGCGTTGATGGCGTAGACGATCTGCATGTGGCGCGGCAGCAGATGCTCGAAGAGATGCACCGGCCAGCTCTCCAGCGCTTCCGGCAGCAGCGTGTGATTGGTGTAGGAGATGACCGACTGGGTGATGTCCCAGGCCTCCTTCCAGGCCAGGCCGTGCACATCCATCAGCAGCCGCATCAATTCGACGATGGCGATTGCCGGATGCGTATCGTTGAGCTGGATCGCGGCTTTGTCCGGGAGGCTTCGGACATCGCCGAATCGCTGCATATGGCGGCGCAAAATGTCCTGCAGCGAGGCCGACGTGAAGAAGAATTCCTGACGCAGTCTGAGTTCCTGGCCGGCCGGCGTGGAATCGGACGGATAAAGCACGCGGGTGATGATTTCGGCGCGGTTGCTGGCGTAGAGTGCGCCGGCATAGTCGCCGCTGTTGAAGGCTTCGAGCCGGATCGGATCGATAGCCCGCGCCGTCCAAAGGCGCAGCGTATTGACCCGCCGGCCGCGCCAGCCGACGACCGGCGTATCGCAAGCGGTGGCCATGATCCTTTCGGCCGGCTGCCAGCGCCGTTGCTTGCCTTCGGTAGTCGTCTCGACTGTCACACTGCCGCCGAAACCTATTTCATAGGCCGCTTTCCGGCGCTGGAATTCCCAGGGATTGCCGTTCTCCAGCCAGTTTTCCGGCAGTTCCACCTGCCATCCATCGATGATCTTCTGCCGGAACAGGCCGTGATCGTAGCGGATGCCGTAGCCATAGGCGGGAATGTCGAGGCTCGCCATGCTTTCCATGAAACAGGCGGCAAGCCGGCCCAGCCCGCCATTGCCCAATGCCGCATCCGCCTCGAGAGCCGCGACGACGTCGAAATCGACGCCCAGCTCGTTGAGTGCCGCCCTAAACGCGGAGGTGAGTTCGAGATTGCCCAGGGCATCGCGCAACAACCGTCCGATGAGGAACTCAAGAGAGAGATAATAGACGCGCTTGGCGCCCGCCCGGTAGGTCACACGGGTTGAATCCATCCAGCGGTCGATGATCCGGTCGCGCAGCGCCAGGATCGTAGCATCAAGCCAGTCGTGATCATTGGCGACGATCGGATCTTTGCCGATCGCATAGGCAAGCTTCTCGAGGATTTCCGCCCTGATGGTTTCGGGATCGGCCCCGCGCGGTACAGGCTTTGGCATGCTTCCCCACAATAGAGTTGAGATCGAGATCGCGAAAGCCCGGTTCCTTCCGGAACTGTATTGGCGCGCCGGATTAACCCAGGACGCCTGCGATTTCGAGACATTTTTTGTGCAGGGTCAGGCGGCGGACGTCGAACGGGGTCTTGCGGAAATCGAGCGGGTTCTGGCAGGGATAGGCGGACGAGACGCCCGAGGGGACGCGCCTTGACCGGTTTCGAAAGTCTGAACCACGATGACCAGCTCGCCTGCCTGCTCGAACTGGCGCAGAAGTCCACCGGCAACTACGAATTGCCGGACGCTCTCTCCGTCAGGATGATCAATCTTTCGGAAAACGCCACCTACAAGGTCGAAGCGGCCGACGGCCGCCGCTGGGCGTTGCGCATTCATCGCGACGGTTATCACTCGAAGACGGCGATCGCTTCCGAACTCGCCTGGCTGATGGACCTCCGCGACACCGGCGTCGTGGTGACGCCCCGCCCGGTCAAGGGCAGGGACGGCGAGATCATCCAGATCGTTTTCCACCCGCGCATGCAGCGACCCCGCCATGTGGTACTGTCGGAGTGGGAAATGGGATCGGAGCCGGGCATCGGCGAAGACCTTTCGGAACATTTCGGAATTCTCGGCGAAGTCACCGCCCGCATGCACATTCACACGCGGCAGTGGCGGCGCCCCGCCTGGTTTCAGCGCCACGCCTGGGATTTCGAAACCAGTCTCGGCGAGGAAAACCCCCATTGGGGCCGCTGGCGCGATGGCATGGGCGTCGACGCGGCGAAGGCGAAACTCTTCGGCCGCACCGTCGATCTGATCGGCAGGAGGCTCCAGACCTACGGCAAGGGACCGCAGCGCTTCGGCCTCATTCATTGCGATCTGCGCCTTGCCAATCTGCTGATCGACGGCAAGACGGTGAAAGTCATCGATTTCGACGACTGCGGCTTCGGCTGGAACATGTATGACGCGGCAACGCCCGTTTCCTTCTACGAGCACGAGCCGCAAGTACCGGGGCTGATCGAGTCCTGGAAGAAGGGCTATCGCAGGGTTCTGGCGCTACCCAAGCCCGACGAGGACGAGATCCCGACCTTCATCATGCTGCGGCGCCTGCTGCTCGTCGCGTGGATCGGTTCGCACTCCGAAACCGACCTCGCCATATCCATGGGCCGTCCGTACACGGATGGAACCGTGGGGTTATGCGAGAATTATCTGAGAAAGTTCGAACAGCCCTTCAATCGTCATCCCGGCCCCGGATCGGAGTCCGGGGTAAACTCCAGCCGGGACCCATTTCTCCACGCGACGGATTGAATGTCGTCCAAACTGAAGCATGGGCCCCGGCTTTCGCCGCTATCGTGTGCACACATCCTTGGATCACCGGCGATTGCCGGGCTATTGTTGTTGCATCGCTTCACTCCGTCATCCCGGCCCCGGATCGGAGTCCGGGGTAAACTCCAGCCGGGACCCATCGATCCGCGTGACGCGATGCGCATCCGTTTTGATATTTCCGTGGGTCCCGGCTTTCGAAGGGATGACGGTATTTTGACAGCAAAATCAACGATACAAAACGCGCAAAGATGTGTGCATGCGATAGCGGCTCTCGCCGGGGTGGCGTAACGCTTCCACCGGTTCGGCGTCTGGCTCATGTTTCCACCCTAGAGGCTGGTCTCCGCGCTGCGGATGAAGACGGCAAGCGTGGCGCCGGTAGCGGTCCGCGAGGAATGCTGCGTGCCCTGCTTCAGCAGCACGAAGTCGCCGGGCCTATAAACGTGGCCGTCATTGTCGATCACTTCGCCTTCGAGCACCAGGAACTGTTCGTGGCAGGTGTGCTCATGCGGCTGGCTCGAGGAGCCCGGCGCCATCCTGTAGATATGAAAGCCGGTGCCCTCGGCAAACGTTTCGTCCAATTGCAGGAAGCTTTGGCCCGGAATTTCCGTGCCGTCGATGACGAAGGGCTTGAAGGCCGCCGTCTTGATATTGGCGACGAGCCGCTCGTTTTTGCCGATCTTTTTCATGCCGCCAGCCTTTCGCCGCGCGCATAGCTGTCGAGCCATGGCGTGCGGTAGCCGTCTTGCCGCCACAGCACCGGGAAATAGCTTTCGTCCATTTCCACCGAACCCACCTTCTTGTAGCGCGAGTAAATGTAGCTGATCCTGGCCGGGTGGAATGCCGCCCCTGAGGAAATGCAATGGGCGATGACCGAGCGCCGCGGTTTGCCGCCCTTGTTGTCGCGCGAGCCATGCCAGGTGCGGCCGTGGTGGATGACGCAGGAGCCGGCCGCCACCTCGATGGGCACGATCTCGTAATCGGCAACACCCGCGGCTTTGGCGGCGGGATGGAGATCGTGCAGCGGATCGCCCGGCGCATGGAATTGCTCGATAGGCGGCGCCACCGGCCATTTGTGCGAACCGCGCACATATTCGATGGTGCCCCGATGGGCCTTGGTATCGTCGAGGGTGATCCAGCAGGTATTCATTTCGCCGGGTACGATCCAGTCATTGTAGGAATCGTCCTGATGGAATCCCAGGGGCTTGGCGCCCGGCGGCTTCCAGATGACATTGTCCTGTCCGATGCGCGCGCCGGGCCAGCGCCTGAGCCTGGCACAGGCCTGGCCGACATCGGCTGCAAGGACGATCGCGGCAATGCTGAGGTCGGACTTCCAGGCATTGCAGATCTGGCGGGTCAGGTCCGGGGCGTCGCGGCCCATGCGCCAGTTCCATTCGTCGGGGTAAAGCCCGGTCTGAAACTTGCCGGAGAAGAGAGGTTCGAAGCGCGCCCGCGCCGCGTCGATTTCCGTATCCGTCAGAACATTATGCAGAACGACAAACCCGTCGCTGTCGAACGTGTCGATATGCACTTGTGTCAATTCAATGCGGGGCATGCTCGCTCCTATAGCGTATCGGCGCCGATCAGGTCCTGCCGCGCCGCTTCCAGATGCCTGGTGATCAGGTCGACCGCGCCCGCCACGTCGCGTTGCCGCAGCGCCTCGAAGATGGCGCGGTGCTGGACATTGTAGGCGCCGATCTTGGCCGGCGACAGGATCAGCGTTTTCATCCGGTCCCATTGGGCATGCAACCGCACCATATTCACCTGTTGGTACATGCGCACGATAAGCGGATTGCGCGAGCAGCGGGCAAGCTCGAGATGGAATTCCGAGTCGAGCTGGGTGAACAGGTTCTGGTCGCCGTTCGAAGCCTCGAGCCGCTTCAGCACGTTTTCGATATTGTCGAGATCGCCGCCGGTGGCGTGAATGGCGGCAAGCCGGGTCATGTAAGGCTCGATGGCAAAGCGCGTCTCGATCAGTTGCAGCGGGCTCACCAGATCGGTGATGTCGTCCATTCCCTGCTTCAGCGGCCCGGGAAAGCTGACGAAGGTCCCGCTGCCCACCCGGCGCGTCACCAGGTTCTTCTGTTCCAGTTGATCGAGCACCTTGCGGATGGTCGAACGCGCTGTTCCGAAGGTCACCGCGAGCTGCCGCTCGGCCGGCAATTGGTCGCCATCGGCATAGACGCCGGTTTCGATCGCCCGCCGCAGCCGCGCCATGATGGCATTTGCCGCGCGTCCGGAGACGGCCACCAGTTCATCTGATTCGTCTTCATTTTCAGGGCCATAGGCCAAGGACGAGGTGTTCTTGCTGGTCACGTGCACTCCAAATTGGTCGCAATTGGACAGAATTGGTTTGCAATCGGTCTCATTTTGTGGATCAATATGGCCTTAGATTGGCCCTCCCCGTCAAGCTTTACTGTGGGGATTGTGATTGGGCTCAACCGGTTTAGAGAGAGGTTGACCGCCGTGGCTGTTCCGTCCGGAGTGAAATACGCCATCGTCGGCGCCGGCATTCACGGCCTCTCCACCGCCTACCATTTGGCCCTCAAACTCAGGGAAACCGGCAAGGGCTCCGGCAAGGACATCCTGGTCGTCGACAAGACGGCGATCGCCGCTGGTGCCTCCGGCATCGCCTGCGGCGTCGTGCGCAATAACTATTATCAGCCGGCCATGCGCGAGCTGATGGCGCATTCGGTTTCCGTCTGGGAGAGCGATCCCAAGGCCTATTCCTATCATCCGGTCGGCTACATGCAGATCAGCCCGGAAGTGATGCACGAGCAGGTGGGCTCGATCTACGAGCAGCAGAAGAAGATCGGCTACAGCTCCACCTTCGTCGAAGGCGCCAGCGATTCGCAGAAATACATGGAAGGCCTGTTCGACGACTGGCAGGCCAAGGGCATCACCTCGGTGCTGCACGAAAAGAAGGGCGGCTATGCCAACAACACCGCCTCGATCTACGGCCTTGCCTCCAAGGCCGAAGCCGAGGGCGTGCGCATCATGACCGGCTGCGCGGTGACCGGCTTCGAATTCGGCAGCAATTCCCGCGCCGTCACCGGGATCGAGACCAGCAAGGGCACGATCAAGTGCGACTATGTCGTGGTCGGCGCCGGCCCATGGGTCAACAAGATCTGGAACCTGCTGGAACTGCCGCGCCATGTCTCGATCAAGGGCAAGGACGGCAAGATGCATGACGGCGTGCGCATGTGGAAATTCTGGTGCCTCGAGGAAGGAACCTTGGGCGTCGATCCCAACATGCACAAGACCAATGACGGCCGCATGCCGCCGGTCATCCACGTCGACACCGACGCGCCGCTCTATTCCGACGCCGACGGCCGCCTCCTCACCGACAAGCTCTGGGGCCTCTATTACAAGCCCGATTTCAATTTCGGCGGCGTTCAGGGCGGCGCCTCGCCCCACAAGGTGGAAGGCGAACCCGATACCATCGCCGTCGATCCCTACGGACCCGACTCGCCGGACTTCATCGTCGGCGACACCTTCATCGAGACCTGGTGCTCGATGCTGGCCCATTGCCAGAAGCGCTTCGAGGGCAAGATCGGCATGTACAAGGCCCACGAGAAGTCGGGCGGGCTCGGCTGCTTCACGCCCGACAATTTCCCGGTGTTCGACGTCTTCCGCGACAATGTCTTCGTCATCGCCGACTCCAATCACGGCTACAAGATGATCGGCGTCGGCAAGCTGGCGGCCGAGGAAATCTGCGGCGAGAAGTCGAAGCTCTTGGAGCCCTTCCGCTTTTCGCGCTATGCCGAAGGCAAGCTGCACCCGGTCTCCAACAGCCCGTTCCCGTGGAGCTGACGGCGGCGGCCATTGCAGCGGTGAATCGGAAATAATCGAGGGAAGGAAACTAAATGTCCGACTATGAGAATTTCATCAAGACGGCGGGGCGTGCCGGCCTGATCAAGCAGGTGCGCAAGAAAATCGACGCGCTCGGCATCGAATATCTCTATCTGCAATTCGTTTCCGTCACCGGCCGCATCATGGGCAAGGGCATTCCCGCCGACCATTGGGAGAATGTCGCCAATGGCGGCTTCCAGCTCGTCTATGGTTCGACCGTCAATCTGTTCATGAACCGTCGCGGCGAGTATATGGGCTATGGCCCGGAAGCGGCCGAACTGGTCGGCGTTCCCGAACCCGAAACCTTCATGCAGCTGCCGTGGGACAAGCGCGTGGCGCGCATGTTCTGCACCCTGTTCCGCAACCGCGAGGAACGGGAAAATCCGGGTGGCTTCCTCACCTCGGACTGCCGCGGCAATCTGCGCCGCATCCACGACCAGTTCGACAAGGACCATGGGCTTCGCTTGCGCCACGGCACCGAGCCGGAAATGATGTGGCTGAAGAAGGACGAGGAAGGCAGGCCCAATGGCGGCTATTCCAAGCCCTATTGCTATCACATCGACCAGTTCGAGAGCCTGCGCCCGGTCTACATGCGGGTGATCGAATACGGCCGCAAGATGGGTCTCGACATGATCCAGGGCGACCATGAGGACGCGCCCGGCCAGATCGAGCTGAACTTCAACTACGACGATGCGTTGCGCACCGCCGACCGGCTCACCACGTACCGGCAGATCTGCGCCCAGGTGGCGCGCGAGTTCAATATCATCGCCTGCTTCATGTGCAAGCCCTTCATGGGCGTCTCCGCCAACGGCTGCCATCACAACATTTCCCTGTGGCGGGGCGGCGCCGACGAATTCAAGATTCTCGGCAATGACAGGAAGAATCTGCCAGGCTTCGAATACAACTACATGTACCGCCGCGGCGGCACCAACACTTTCATGCCCGACGGCAAGGACCCGCAGATGCCGGGCAAGGTGGGCCTGCATGTTATCGGCGGCATCGTCAAGCATCTGAGCGCGCTCACCGCCATCGGCTGTTCAACGGTCAACTCCTACCGCCGCCTGTGGGATACGGGCTTCTGGGCGCCGGTCTTCGCCGACTGGGGTTTCCAGAACCGCACCACCGGCCTTCGCGTCTCCGCCCCCGGCCGCTTCGAATACCGCGCCGTCGACTCGATGGTGAACCCCTATCTGATGGCGGGCGCCATCTTGCGGGCGGCCGACGACGGCATCCGCAACAGGATCGATCCCGGCAAGCCGGAAGAGCGCAACATCTACGCCGCCATGGAAGCCGGCAAGCAGGTGAAGAAACTGCCGATGACGCTCGGCGACTCGCTCGAGGCGCTGAAGAACGATCCGGTCATCAAGTCGGCCATGCCGGGCGAGATGCACCGGCTCTTCGACGAATACAAGCGCGACGAATGGGAACGCTTCCTCCATACCTCGACGGAATGGGATCTCGCCACCTATCTCAATTGTTTGCCGTAAAGGAGAAACAACCATGTGCGGCATCGCCGGACTCATCCATCGCGACGGAACGGGCAATATTGGCCAGGAAATGACCGACATGCTCCAGTCGCTCAAGCATCGCGGCCCCGACTCGACCGGCTACGCCATCTACGGTTCGCCGGGGCGCAACGAATTTGTCATGCGTTTCAAGGTCGCCGAACAGGAAGACATGAGCAAGGGCTTCGACATCCATGACGAGGTGAAGAAGCGCCGCGCCAAGGTCGAGGAACGGCTCGCCTCGCTCGGCGTGCAGGTCATCGACCGCGAGGACGCCACCGAATACGCCTACCGCTACCGCATCCACTATGACGGCGACATGAAGAAGCTCGCCGACTATGTGGAAGATGTCGAAGGCACCGAAATCCTCTCCATGGGCAATGCGCTGGAACTAATCAAGGACTTGGGCGATGCGGCCCGCGTCGCCGACCAGTATGCCTTGCGCAAGTTCAAGGGCACCCATGGCATCGGCCATACCCGCATGGCGACCGAATCCGACGTCGACATCCGCTCGGCGCACCCTTACTGGGCCTATCCCTACAACGACATCGCCGTCGTCCATAATGGACAGATCACCAATTACTGGGCGATGCGCCGCGAATTCGAGCGCAAGGGCCACCGCTTCATGTCGGATTGCGATTCGGAATTGCTGGCGGTCTACACCGCCTACAATCTCGAGCACGGCGCGACGCTGGAAGACTCGCTCAAGCAGTCGATCCGGGACATCGACGGCGTGTTTACCTATCTGGTCTCGACCAAGGATGAACTCGGCATGGCCAAGGATACCATGGCGGCCAAGCCTATGGTGCTGTTCGAGAGCGACAAACTGGTGGCGCTCGCCTCCGAGGAAGTGGCGATCCGCGCCGTCATCCACCACGAGATCGATACCTGGGATCCTTACGATGAGGAGGTTCGCGTATGGCGGGCGTGACGACGGCGAAGAAGGACCATCTCTCCCATGAGATGGGCATGCACACGGAAGGCCTCCTCGGCCGCACCCAGCAGCGCTTCTTCGACATTTCCGAGGAGAATGTGGGCTACGGCTATCCGGATGCGCCGGACGTGGATTTCAACAAGCGGGCCGAGATCGACTGCGAGAACCTCGCTCCGAAGCAGATCAACGTCCAGCTCCGAGACTTGATCCGGCGCGGCGTCGGCACTATCGTGCTGAAGAATCCGGGATCGAAACACTCGATCGCCGTCGGCATCCTCAACCGGCTCAATCTGCACATCGAAGGCTCCTGCGGTTACTTCGCCTGCGGCCTGCTCGACGGACCGAACGTCACCATCAAGGGGCGGGTCGGCTGGGCCTGCGCCGAAAACATGCTGGCGGGGACCATCGTCATCGAGAAGAACGCCGGCTCGCAGTTCGGCGCGGCACTGCGCGGCGGCGATCTCGTCTGCAGGGGCTCGGTCGGCTCGCGCACCGGCATCGACCAGAAGGGCGGCAACATCATCGTCGGCGGCGACACCGGTTCCTTCTCCGGCTTCATGATGCAGCGCGGCCGCATGGTGATCCTTGGGCATGCCGGCAAGAACCTCGGCGACTCGATGTATGACGGCACCATCTATCTGGGCGGCGAAGCGCGCTCGCTCGGTGTCGATGCCGTCCCCGGCGAGATGACCGATCTCGACCGCGAGTGGCTC
>JBQTKG010000039.1:0-2737 GCA_052386315.1 Hyphomicrobiales bacterium | reverse complement strand
CCGTCATCCCGGCGAAAGCCGCTATCGGATTCACACATCTTTGCACATTTGATATCCTTGATTTTGTTATCAAAATTCCGTCATCCCGGCGAAAGCCGGGACCCATCCATCAGCTTGACGCGATGCGCATCCGCTTTGATTTATCCGTGGGTCCCGGCTTGCGCCGGGATGACGGAGTGAAGTGATGCAATAACAATACCTTGGCAATCGCCGGTGATCCAAAGATGTGTGCATACGATAGCGGCTTTCGCCGGGATGACGATGTAAGGAAGGTCGCATCAACCCAGACTTCAAACTGAACCACGACCCGAGATTTGCCTTGCACCGGCCCGCTCACTATAGTCCGCCTCCAGTGAGCAAGAGCGCGGCATTTCCCCGGTGAAACCGAAGCTTCATCCCAATATCGATCGCGACCTGAAGAAGGCCATCGCCTGGGCGGTTCATGCCTTCACCACTTGCGGCATCGTGGCGGGCTTCCTGGCGCTGGTCGCGGTGCTCAAGAACGATCCGGTCGCCGCCTTCATGTGGCTGGGGCTCGCCCTCTTCGTCGACGGCATCGACGGCACCCTGGCGCGGCGGGCGCGGGTTCTCGAATACACGCCCAACGTCGACGGCCGCACCCTCGACAACGTCATCGATTTCTTCAACTACACCGCCGTGCCGGCGCTGATGGTCTACTGGTTCGAGATGGTGCCGGGAACCCTGGGGATCGGCGCCGCGGCGGCGATCATGGCGGTGTCCTGCTACACTTTCGCCAACACCGGCATGAAATCCGACGATTATTATTTCGTCGGCTTCCCAGCCCTGTGGAACGTGGTGGTCCTGTATTTCTACATTCTCGATACGCCGTGGACGGTGAATTTCGCCGCCATCGCGGCGTTGAGCGTGTTGACCTTCATCCCGGTCAAGTTCGTGCACCCCTTGCGGGTCGCCGACTGGCGCGAGATCACCATTCCGGTGACCGTGCTGTGGGCGGCGCTGTCCTTGAGCCTGATCATCGGCGCCAAGGACCGCGGCGCCTGGGGCATGGTCGAGCGCATCGAGCTGTGGGCGTGGGTGGCGGCGTCCATCTATTTCGCCGGCATTTCGCTGTGGCGCACCTTCTTCAAGAAGGCCGATGAGGCCGACGAAGGCCACGGCCAGACAACTTGACTTGCGCCGGCGTCATTCCCTATATGCGCCTCGCGATCCAAGGCGGGGTAGCTCAGTTGGTTAGAGCACGGGAATCATAATCCTGGGGTCGGGGGTTCAACTCCCTCCCCCGCTACCACCGCTACCCCCCGCAAAAGAACCTTGGGGGAACACGTCTTTTCCCATCAGGCTGGCCAAGTGGCCCGTAACCCGGATCGTCGGTGGTTCCCCAGCGGGTGCAGGCATCACCGTTACCGTTTCGATCAACGCCCGCAGCGCCTTGGCAAGCCCATCATCGCCCTCCGCGAGATCGGCGCCGATCAAATCCGCCAGGCGGTCGAGATCGCGCAGATAGGCCTCGATGGCCGCAGGATGCAGGCTGATGACCTTGGGCGGCTTCTCGGCCAGTTCCAGTTCCGCCTTCGCCTGATCCCGCGCCGACCGTAGCGCGGGCAAGCGCGTGTCGGCTTCCTGCTCGGTAATGCGTCCCTTGATGAGCGCGTCGATCATGCGGTCGAGCTCGCGCTGCGCCTCGGCGAGCCTGGCTTCCAGGCGCGTGCGGTTGGCGATAGCTTGGGCCGATGACCGGGTGCGCTCATCGTTGTAGCACCGGACGTAGTAGGCGATCGCCTCTCGGCTTCCGAGTTGCTCGCGAAGCCCGCCGATCACCGCGCCCTCGATGGCATCGAGATAATAGGAGCGGCCGTTGCCGCACTGGCCCGCCTCCTTGAACTGCGAGCAGATTATTCGCAATCGACCGCCATGGTCGCGGTCCTTGACCGACATGCCAGCGCCGCAGCAGCCGCAGCGGAGCAGACCGGAAAGCGGATGGCGCGGTTTGATCTTCCTCTTGGGCTGTACCGTGGCGCGCGCTGCCCGCCGCTGTTGAGCGGCCTCGAAGAGCTGGTCGGCAACAATACGCAATTTCGGCACCTCGGCCTTTTGCCACTCTTCATTCGGATTGACGCGGCTTACTCGCTTGCCCGTGTCGGGATCACGCACCATGTGGACGCGGTTCCAGACGAGATGGCCCGTATAGAGTTGATTGCACACGATCCCATGGCCGCGTTGGGGATTGCCGAGGATGCTCGACGCCCGCCAATAGTGCCCGCGGGGCGGGGCAATATCTTCGCGGTTGAGCGCCGCCGCAATTTCGCGCGGGGTGTCGCCGCCCACATAGCTTTCAAAGATGCGTCTTATGACATCGGCCTCGGCAACGACGATTTCGAGTTCCCCCGGTTTGCCCGGCACAGGGCGGTATCCATAAGCTCGCCCGCCGGCGCTACGGCCTTCGCGAATAACGCCTGCCATGCCGCGCCGGGTATGCAGGGCGAGGTTCTCGATGAAATGCTCGGCCATCATGGCGCGGACACTGCCGTCCAGTCGCCCGACAACGCCACCGGGCGTGTGGACCTTCACGCCCAGGAATTCGAGCCGTTTGCGCGCGGCATGCCAGTCGGCTTGGTCGCGGGCGATGCGGTCGCTGGAACCCCCGAGTTGGCAACTCTATGGCGACTCAAAAACGCAACACCCCGGAACAGGGTCCGGGGTGTTGGCCTAAACAATTGATATTGTTTCGTAATTTGGTTGCGGGAAGAGGATTTGA
>JBQTKG010000038.1:0-6497 GCA_052386315.1 Hyphomicrobiales bacterium | reverse complement strand
CGGCATTGAAGGCGACCCGGCGGGGGTCCGCATTGTCTGCGCCATGTCGGGGGGCGTCGACTCCTCCGTGGTGGCGGCACTCCTCAAGCTCGCCGGTTTTGATGTCGTCGGCATCACCCTGCAACTTTACGATTACGGCGAGGCGGTCAGGCGCAAGGGTGCCTGCTGCGCCGGCCAGGATATTCACGATGCGCGGCGGGTGGCGGCGGGACTCGGCATTCCGCATTATGTTCTCGATTTCGAGCAGCGCTTCAAGGAGACGGTGATCGACGAATTCGTCGCGGGCTATCTGGCCGGCGAGACGCCGATCCCATGTGTGACCTGCAACCGGACGGTCAAGTTCGCCGATCTCTTGAGAAAGGCGCGCGATCTCGATGCGGCGGCACTGGCGACGGGGCATTATATCGAAAGCCGGCCGCGCGGGGCGGGCTCCGCTCACCGCGATCTCTACACGCCCGCCGACATGGGCCGCGACCAGAGCTATTTTCTCTTCGCCACGACCCAGGCGCAGATCGACTACTTGCGCTTTCCGCTTGGCAGCCTCGCCAAGAGCGAGACGCGCCGGATCGCGGCGGAGCTTGGATTGGCGGTTGCCGAGAAGCCCGACAGCCAGGACATCTGCTTCGTGCCGGAAGGCCGCTATGCCGACGTGATCCTGAGGCTCAGGCCCGATGCGGCGGAGGCGGGCGATATCGTGCATGTCGATGGCCGCCGTCTCGGCCGCCATGACGGCATCATCCATTTCACCGTCGGCCAGCGCCGCGGCCTCGGCGTGGCGGAGGGGGAGCCCCTCTACGTGGTGAAGCTCGATGCGGCCAGGCGGCAAGTGATCGTCGGCCCGCGACAGGCGCTGTTGCAGCGCGACATCGCGCTCGCCTCGCTCAACTGGCTGGACGGGGAGCTGGGCGACAGGCCGCTTCCCGTCCATGCCAAGATCCGCTCGACCCGAGGCGCCCTGCCGGCGGCGATAAGGCGGGAAGGCGGCCGGAACATCGTCACCATCCATGACGGCGAATATGGCGTTTCGCCGGGCCAGGCCTGTGTCCTCTATGAGGGGCCGGGGGCGGGCGCCCGCATGCTGGGCGGCGGCTTCATTGCCCGCAGCGATGCCGTAGCGGCAAATCAAGTCTTGCAAGGGGCGGCTCTTGCCGCCACATAATAGTGCAGGGAGGCCGTCGCGTGACAGGAGTGCCGCCATGACCGGAGCAGCCCGCAAACTTGCCGAACTCGACAATGGCGACGTGCGCCGCGCCTACAAGCGCTGGGCGCCGGTCTATGACGCCACTTTCGGAAAATTCGTCGAAGCGGGGGTGAAACAGGCAACGGCGCGGGCCAACCAGTTGGATGGCCGGCTCCTGGAAGTGGGGGTCGGCACCGGGCTGGCGCTTCCCCATTACAAGCGGTCGCTCAGGGTCACCGGCGTCGATCTCTCTCCCGACATGCTGAAGCGGGCGCGCGAGCGCGTCGCCAAGGTGAGGGCGCGCCATGTCGAGGCGCTCATTGAAATGGATGCAACGAAGCTCGCCTTCGCCGATGCGAGCTTCGATGTCGCGGTCGCCATGTATGTGATGACGGTGGTGCCGGAGCCGGTCGAGGCGATGCAAGAGCTGGCGCGGGTGACGAAGCCCGGCGGCACGGTGCTGATCGTCAACCACTTCAGCGTCGAGAAGGGCCTGCGCGGCGCCGTCGAAAAGCGGCTGGCGGGCTTCGCCGACGTGCTCGGCTGGCGGCCGGAATTCCCGGTCGAGACGCTGCTCGCCGATCCGCGCCTCAAGCTCATCGACCAGCGTCCGGTCAGGCCCTTCGGGTTTTTCACGCTCCTAGAGTTCGAGCGGACGGGGTGAGATGCGCCGGGAGAAATCTTCCAGATCACCACCCTGGGACGCTCAGCGCTCGCGCCGCGCGATCAGGTGATCGAGCGAAACTCGCCCCGGCCCCCACGCCATGATGCCGAGCGCCATCGCCGCCCATGTCACATGGAGAGGCCAGCCATCCGGCACGGTGAGCTGCACGATCAGCGTCATAAGTAGAAGCCCCAGTGCGGCCAGTCGTGTCGCCAGACCGAGAATGAGGAGGACCGGCAGCAGGATTTCCGCCGAACCGGCGGCGAACGCCATGACACCGGGCGCGGGGAAAGGGTAGGGACCGCCCGGCAAATGTAGCTTGAACTCGGTGCTGAAAAGCAGCACGGCGACATCGTTCAGTTGCAGGAAACCGTCCCATTTGTTGACGCCAGATCGCCAGAACGGCACCGCGAGTGCGAAGCGCAAGACGAGCTGGCTCAGAGACGGATGGGCGATGGCGCGCACGATGGCATTCACCCGTTCAACGAGGCCGCCGATTCCATGCCGCCGGCCGCTACCGGCGCTTTGCCGTTCAAGAGCCATCGTCATCAACCTCCCCGACGGCACGCGGTGAAGGCGCCCGCCTCGAGCATTCCGGCGATGTTGGCGGAAAGATCGAATGCCGGGCTGTCCGCGAGCGCCTCCGCGACGGCCGCGCCGAGCGGTTCGCCCGCGAAGAGACGCGTCAGAAAGACCGCGCCGCCCGACGGCAGGTGCCGGACGATCACCTCAAGACCGGGCCTGGTCACCAGCGCATCCTCCGGCTCGGCCGTCTCGATGCGGCCGGCTGGACCGCCGCTCCGGTTTGCCGCGAAAATGGTGACCGCCGGAAAGCATGAGCGCACGATCGCCGTCGCGGGATGCGGCGTCAGAACGGTATCCGCCAGTCGCTCCGGAGGGATTGAAGCCAAAGCCTGAGGCGCAAGCGGTCCCGCATCGGCGGCGTGATAGGCGTCGAGCCAAGCGCGCTCGATCCGCGCCACATCCGCCAGCCACGGCATCGACTTTGCGTATTCGTATCGTTCGATGAAATCGGGAAAGCCGTGACCGTATTCGAACAGAAGCGGTGACGTGGGGGGCGTGGCGCGCACATGAAACCTTGCCATCGCGCGAAAGAAATCCACGCCGGTAATACGCATCGTCGCCGGGAACACCGCCGCCAGAGCGTTGATGAGGCTGACAGTTACTTTGTTGCGATAGATGTTGTAGCGCTTCCTTGCGGCCTTGCCGTTCGGCCCGGCGACCGCAGCGGGCGTGGCGCGATCGGGATCGAGCAGCGCAGGGGCGAAGCCGGCCGCATAGGAAGGCTGGTCGCCGAAATCTTGCTCGCGACGTTCAACGGGCAGCATGGGGTTTGCCGGACATGAAACTGTGCGCGTGGAGGTCGAGGATCGCTTGTGCGGCGGCGGCCTCCGCCTTGAGAACAGGCCAATCGGGTATGTCACTGTCCCATTCGACAAGCGTCGGAATGAGTCCAGATTTGCCGATCACGATGTCGAAGAGTTTCCAGACCGCGTCGGCGACCGGCCCGTCATGACTGTCGATGAGCAGCAGGTCGCCCTCGTCGTCCGCCTGCTCGGCATGCCCGGCCAGATGGATCTCGCCGACATGCTCGAGCGGAAAATCGGCGAGGTAGGCAAGCGCGGAGTAGCCGTGGTTGGTGGCCGAAACGAAGACATTGTTGACGTCAAGCAGCAGGCCACATCCGGTGCGCCGGACCAGTTCCCGGATGAAGCCGGTCTCGCTCATGATCGATTCCGGGAAAATGACATAGGTCGACGGGTTCTCGAGTAGAATCGGCCGGCTGATCGCCTCCTGGACTTCGTCGATGTGATCGGCGACGCGTGCGAGCGTCGCCTGCGTATAGGGGAGTGGAAGCAGATCGTTGAAATAAGTCGTGCCGTGGGTCGACCAGGCGAGATGTTCGGAAACCAGCGCCGGTTCGTAGCGCTCGACAAGCGCCTTGAAGCGCGCGAGATGAGCTTTGTTGAGTGGCTGCGGGCCGCCGATCGACATGCACACGCCGTGGAGCGACACCGGATAGTCGCGGCGGATGCGGCCGAGCGCCTGATGGGGCGGCCCACCGGCACCCATGTAGTTTTCGGCATGAACCTCGAAAAAACCCTCCCGCTTCCCCTCAGCTAGGATCGCCGGAAGATGTTGATGCTTGAAGCTGGTGCCTGCGATTCCTGCAATGGGATGCGCCGGAAAGCGCGAGGCCGGCGACGCGAGTGAGGCTTCGAGAGTAGCCAGTTCGTTCATCGAGGTCTCCGCTTTCCGACTAGTTGCTTGTGCTTATGCTGGAACGTCGCGTGTCAGCGGCTCAGGCGAGCCTTGGCGGCCGCCAGGCAGCTCAAGCGTGGCGCATTTGCCGCCGATCACGAAATTCCAGGCATTGCCCTGGAAGTCGACGGTCGAGGTGCCCTGGCAAGTCGTGCCCGGACCCGCCGCGCAGTCGTTCTGACCCTTGAGCGCGACGCCGTAGCACTTCTCCTTGCCCGCAGCCATCGCCGCCTTCGCTTCGGCTTCCGTCAGCGGCGCGGCGGCCGCGATCGAGGCGAGGGCGCTGGCGACGGCGCCGGCCAGAACGGCCGCGCCGATTGTTGATCTCGTAGACATGTTTCTCTTCTCCCGTTGGGTTGCACAGCGCGCTCGTTCCTTGAGCGCGCAAAGGTTAGTTCGATCCTTGCGGACCCTGTGTTACATCTATGGGGTGACACGACTTCGTGATTGGAAGCTTGCGCGGCTTGGACTTAATTTTTCCAGCCACGTAACAAAGGGCCGTCTGCAATCGTAACTGGGGAGGAAGGCAGGCTTGGACGGCAAGGACGAAGCGGAACTTGCCCGGCTTATGCAAGCCGCGATCGCGGGAGATGAAAGAGCCTATGGCGATTTTCTCCAGCGGGCAGCTTACGTCGTGCGTGTTTTCGCTCGCCGGAAGATCGTCCGGGGCGGGATCGATCCAGAGGATATCGTGCAGGAAACGCTGCTTGCGATCCACATAAAGCGCCATACATGGCGGCAGGATGCGCCCGTCACGCCGTGGCTCTATGCGATCGCGAACTACAAGCTCATTGACGCTTTTCGCCACTGCGGGCGCCGGGTGGAGGTTGAGATTGGCGAGATCGCCGAGACCTTCGCCGAGCCTGCATCCGAAACCGTCAGCGACCGGGAGATCGGCCGCGCGCTGGCGACGCTCGCGCCCGGCCAGCGCTCCGTCGTGGCGGCGGTTTCCGTCGACGGGCGCTCGATCAGCGAGACGGCCAAGAGTCTCCGCATGAGCGAGACGGCGGTGCGGGTCGCACTGCATCGCGGCCTGACGGCGATCGCCAGGCGGTTTGGGCGGAGTCGAAATGGATACAAGTGAACTTATCAGGGCGTTGGCAGCTGACACACGGCGACCTGCAACGCTGCTTTCGACCGTTTGGTGGGGGGCGGCCGGCATCGCAATCATCCTGGCCGCCGCCGTCTTCCTTGCGGCGCTCGGTACGAGGCCGGATATTGCGACAGCTGCCGAAACACCGCGTTTTCTCTTCAAATTCGTGTTCACGATCACGCTTGCGGCGAGCGCATTCGGTCTTGTCCGGGCGCTATCACGGCCGGGCGAGACCTGGCGCAAGGCGATGCCATATCTCGCAGCCGCCCCGGCGCTCATTGCCATGGCGGTCGTTGCCGAACTCTTTCTTCTGCCGCCGGGCATGTGGCAGGCGAAGTTGATCGGCACGAACGGCATAGCCTGCCTGACCTATATTCCGCTCATTGGTATTGGTCCGCTTGCCATCTTCCTGTTGGCGCTGCGCCACGGTGCGCCGGCGAGGCCAGCCTTTGCAGGCGCGGCCGCGGGACTGCTTGCGGGCGCCATCGCGGGCACATTCTATGCCGCCCAATGCACGGACGACTCCCCGCTTTTCGTCGCCACCTGGTACACGATCGCCATCGCCGGGCTTGCCCTCGTTGGAGCCGCCGGCGCCAATCGCTTTGCCCGCTGGTAACTTCGAGCGGACGCTGCTCGGCGATCCCCGCCTGAAGCTCATCGACCAGCGCCCGGTCAGGCCCTTCGGCTTCTTCACGCTGCTGGAGTTCGAACGGCTGGGCTGAGAGAAGTGTGTCGAGAGCGGGCTTTGAATAGGACGCGGTGGCAAGTCTACAAATCAAGCGAGTCTATGAACCGCGCTCGCCGGGCGACGGGCAGCGCGTTATTGTAGACCGCGTTTGGCCGCGCGGGCTCAGCAAAGACAAGCTACGCGATGCAACTTGGCTTAAGGATGTCGCCCCCAGCACGGACTTGCGCAAATGGTTCGATCACCGTCCCGAGCGCTGGAAAGAATTCCGCGCCCGCTACGCGGCGGAGCTCGACCGCAATCCCGATGCGATTACCAAGCTGCGCGCCATTTGCGGGCGCGGGCCGGTCACACTGCTCTACTCGGCGCGCGACATGGAACACAATCAGGCGTTGGCACTCGCGGAATATCTTGGAACGCATCGCTAGTGCTCTTTGCAGCTGAGAAGAATCAATCTCCCAAATTCCGTCATCCCGGCGAAAGCCGCTATCGGATTCACACATCTTTGCACATTTGATATCCTTGATTTTGTTATCAAAATTCCGTCATCCCGGCGAAAGCCGGGACCCATCCATCAGCTTGACGCGATGCG
>JBQTKG010000037.1:0-20438 GCA_052386315.1 Hyphomicrobiales bacterium | reverse complement strand
TGCCGGGCGACAAGGCCGAGGACCAAGTCCCCGCCGAAGAGGCGGCGTAACAACACACAGGCACTGAACGAAAAGGCCCGGGTTCATCGCCCGGGTCTTTTTACATGTGAAGCGCGGCCGCAGCCGAAGATCGCGTTGACAATCTCGCGCCACCATGGCGGGCACCCCCGCCCGTGCGCCGGCGGCATCCAAGGCTCAACAACCCGCCATTCCTTATCTGATAAATCGCTCTCATAACGCAACTCACCACGGCCATACTGCCGCCGGGTGGTTGGGGTCCACATGGCTCAATTCAATCAGGTTTCGACACCTTCTTGGAATCACGTCTGCCTCAACCACTCAACCTTTTTCGAAGCAGACTCTAAGCGGTTTCTCTGTGTACGGTGAAATATTTCCAGCGAGGCAAGATCCCAGTCACCTGATCGTGCTGATACGATTCTCACTTATCCAACTGAGTATATTTGGTCTCTGTCCTTGAGTTGAAATCAAGTATGCTTTCTTTCGTGCCCGTGTAAGGGCAACAAGCAGATTGCAGACCTGCTCATCGGCAACCGTCCCTTTGCCATCTTTGGAATAGTACACGTCGTCGAAGTGCGTAATGAAGACATAGTCCGCCGCTAACCCCTTCGCGGTTGGAATTGTAGTGAGGGTAATCGGTATATCCCGTAAGCTCCGAATGCCTCCCGAAATGTTGTTCTCCTCCAACTGATCCTGAATCCACGCAATACTTTCGGATCGTGCGTCGTGCCCCAGTTTATTCAACACACCATTGAGGGAGTCCAGAGCGACAGACTCTTGGTCCTTACCCATCAACTTCTTTGCTGAATTCACGGTTGCGACGACGTCCTTTCGCATAGCGTCGGGAAGAAGATGCTCAATGCCCTTGCCACTGTCAGCACTGTTTTTGAGCACCGACTCAAAGTCTTCCGGAGCCATCAGTAAGCGAGATACTATTCTCCAACCAAGTTTGTCGCCCTTGTCGGCCATAAGGAGCTGCAGACCGTCACAAAATGTTGGCTCCTTTGTGTCGCTCTTATCGACGAAAATGATCTTTCTGAAGCCTTTTTTTCGAAGTGCGTCTGCGAGCTTAGGCAATGCATGTTTCTTGACCTGCGGCGGGACAATCACCAACACCTCGAACTTCTTGCGTTCTCGACTTATGACCGCCTTTAATTGTTGCTGGATAAACCATGCCAACTGACCGTCGAATGCCTGGGCGTAGTCGATCATGGAGTTTAACGAACTCTCTTCGTCTTTCATTTTGTCCGAGAAGTAGAGATATGGTTTGTCGATTCTGTTGAGTGACAAGCCGTGTTTCTGAGCATGTTGCACGAGATCGTTGACGGCGCCGACAATCACTTCGACTGATCTGGAGCAAAAGGGGAGTGTATGTGGTTCATATCCCTGCGTCTTGTCGGTAAACTTCTCGCGAATGTGGTCAGGGCTTGCCCTCTTAAGCGAGGCATAGAGCGCTTGGTCGTCGTCGCCAGCCAACAAAATAGGACTCTTGGTGGCCAGCTGTTCAACTAAGCGCACTTCGGTCTTGTTGAAGTCCTGGAATTCATCGACCACAATCTGATCATAAGCGGGTATCTTCTCTGGGTGCGCTTCAAAGTACATTACGAGGGCGTAAATGACGTCTGCAAATCCATAGTACGGCCCATAGCAGTCTTTTCGTGCCTTGTAGAAGCGAAGCATCTCGGCGGGAGCATCGAGGTCCTGAAACAACGCATTGAAATCGACATCTTCGCCGAGGAGAATTTGACCATCCTCCCTTATCACTCTTGGTAGCTTAGGGAATATTTCGGCTTCCTCTTTCACTTGCTTAAGCAGGCCGACTGAATATCCATGCAGTGTCTTTACGTCTGAGAGACCACACAGACTGATGGCCAAGTCATCTACAAGAGCGTTGATGAACGATAGCGTCAGCGACCTGCCTCCCCGCGCTTTGAGCAGCACACCAAAGAGAGTGGTTTTCCCGGTGCCTGGCCCGGCGACCACAACTATTTTGTTGCTCTCTGAATCCAAAATCGCGTTGGTGGCAGCCTTTCTCGCAGCATCGCATTGACTATGTCTCTCATTCGCACTCGAGTCGCTCATGCAGGAAAGCGTACATTCTCCCTTACATTGCGTCTAGCATCAGGCGAGTGCTTGTCAGTATGTTAAACTCGATTGGATGAAGAGAAAAGGTGATGGGTTAGCTACCTAACTCGCGGGGTTCAGGCCGATTCAACCCCAATATCGAACTCACATCGACACAGGGGGTCTGCCCCGTCGTCCGCAATACCGAAAGCCTTTGACCCCTGTGCCGGTGACGAAGTGGTAATTGACACGCAGACACATTCTCCCGCCTCGTCGTCAATGTGCCTCACGCCAGCAGCTTGCGCACCGCCTCCTGCCAGCCGGCATACTTGCGTTCGCGCAGCCTGGCATCCATTTTCGGCGAGAAGCGCTTGTCGAGCCGCCACAGTTTGGCGAATTCCTCCGGCGGCGGATAAAGCCCCGCCTGCAGCCCCGCCAGATAGGCAGCCCCCAGCGCCGTCGTCTCCAAAACCTTCGGCCGGTCGACCGGGCTGGCGAGAATGTCGGCGAGGCATTGCATGGTCCAGCCGGAAGCCGTCATGCCGCCGTCGACGCGCAGGATGGTTTCGCCCTGGGCTCCCCAATCCTTGCGCATCGCCTCGAGCAGGTCGCGCGTCTGGTAGCACACCGCTTCCAGCGCGGCGCGCGCCAGTTCCTTGGCCGTGGTGGCCCGCGTCAGGCCGAAGATGGCGCCGCGCGCCTCGGCATTCCAGTAGGGAGCGCCAAGACCGACGAAGGCCGGCACCAGATAAACGTCTTGCCTCGCATCCGCGGCCTTGGCCAGCTTGCCGGTCTCGGCGGCGGTCTTCACCAGTTTCAGCCCGTCGCGCAGCCATTGCACCGCCGCTCCGGCGATGAAGATCGCGCCCTCCAGCGCGTAGGTGCGCTTGCCGCCGAGCTGATAGGCGACCGTGGTGAGCAGGCGGTTCTGTGAGGCAACCGGCTTCTCGCCGGTATTGAGCAGCGCGAAGCACCCCGTTCCATAGGTCGCTTTCATCATGCCCGGCCGGAAACAGGCCTGGCCGATGCCGGCTGCCTGCTGGTCGCCGGCCACCCCGGCGATGGCGATCGCATGGCCGAACAGGTGGGGCTCGGTCATGCCGAAATCCGCCGCGCAATCCTTCACCTCAGGCAGCATGGCGCGCGGCACATTGAGCAGCGCCAGAAGCTCCTCGTCCCAGGCGCCGGAATGGATGTCGTAGAGCAGCGTGCGCGAGGCATTGGTGGCATCGGTTGCATGCACCCTGCCGCCGGTCAGCCGCCAGATGAGAAAGCTGTCGATGGTGCCGAAGCAAAGCTCGCCCTGCTCGGCGCGCTGGCGCGCTCCCCTGACATTGTCGAGCAGCCAGGCGATCTTGGTGCCGGAGAAATATGGATCGAGCAGCAGCCCGGTTTTGGCCGCGACCTTGGGCTCGTACCCCGCGGCCTTGAGCCTGGCGCAGGCATCCGCCGTGCGCCGGTCCTGCCAGACGATGGCGCGGTGAATGGGCTTGGCCGTCTTGCGGTCCCACACGAGGGTGGTTTCGCGCTGGTTGGTGATGCCGATGGCGCGGATGTCCGTGGGCTTCGCTTTGGCCCTGCGCATGGCCAACTTGCAGGTTGCTAAGACACTCCGCCAGATTTCTTCCGCGTCGTGCTCGACCCAGCCGGAGGCCGGGAAATATTGCTTGAACTCCATCTGGCCGAGCCCACGGATGCGCAGCCTGGCGTCGAACACGATGGCCCGCGACGAGGTGGTGCCCTGATCGATGGCCAGAATGAAGTCCGGCATGGCGCGCGCCTATCCTTTTCTGCGTGCGGCGGTCCTGCGAACCGGCTTCGGTTTCATGTGCTGCTGCAGCGCGGCCTGTTCTTCCGCCGCCAGGTGCAGGCCGAGTTTCGAGCGGCGCCACAGAATATCGTCCGCCGTCTCCGCCCATTCATGGGTCTTGAGATAGTCGACCTCGCGCTCGCTCAAGAGGCCGAAGCTTTTGCCCATGTCCTGTGCGAAGCGGGCGCCGCCCAGCATTTTCTCGGCATCGCTGCCATAGGCCCGGAAAATGCGCCGCGCATTGCGGGGGCTGAGGAAGGAATAGCGCCGCTGCATCGCGGCGATCCGCGCCTCGACCTGGTCATGGGGGAAATCGCCGCCGGGCAGCGCCGCGGCCGCCGTCCACGGCTTAGCCATCCGCGGGAAGTAGGGCGCCATCTTCTCCATGACCGCTTCGGCGAGCTTGCGGAAGGTGGTGATCTTGCCGCCGAACACCGAAAGAAGCGGCGCCTGGTTGTCGGCCGCTTCGAGTCTCAGCACATAGTCGCGGGTTGCTTCCTGCGCCTTGCCGGCGCCGTCGTCATAGAGCGGCCGGATGCCCGAATAGGACCAGCGCACCGTCTCGCGCGCCACCGGCCGCTTGAAATATTCGCCGACGGCGGAAATCAGATATTCGGTCTCCGCCTCCGTTATGCGGGGTGAGCCCGGATCGCCCTTGTGGTCTTCGTCGGTGGTGCCGATCAGGGTGAAGTTCTGTTCATAGGGAATGGCGAAGCAGATGCGGCCGTCGGCATGCTGGAAAATATAACAGCGGTCGTGGTCGTAGAGCCGGTCGACGACGATATGGCTGCCCTTCACCATCCTGATCTTGTCGGGAGCCTTGTGCCCCACGACCTCGCCCAGCACCTGGCTCACCCACGGGCCCGCCGCATTGATCAGTGCCCTGGCCCGCACGGTTTCCATCTTGCCGCCGCCGGCGGGTGCGATCGTCATTTCCCAGCCGCCCTCCACCCGCCTTGCCGTCCTGCAACGCGTCCGCGTGCGGACGACGGCGCCGCGGCTGGCTGCGTCGCGGGCGCTGAGTACCACCAGCCGCGCGTCCTCCACCCAGCAGTCGGAATACTCGTAGCCGCGCACGAATTCCGGCTTGAGCGGCCCGCCGGTGACGTCGCTCGCCAGTTTGACGCTGCGCGTCGGCGGCAGGATTTTGCGGCCGCCGAGATGATCGTAGAGAAACAGGCCGAGACGAATGACCGGCCAGGGCCGCAGGCCGTGATGATGCGGCAATACGAAGCGCAGGGGCCAGATGATGTGCGGGGCCGCCTTGAGCAGCACTTCGCGTTCGATCAGCGCCTCGCGCACCAGGCGGAATTCGTAATGCTCGAGATAGCGCAAGCCGCCATGGATGAGCTTGGTGGAAGCCGAGGACGTGCCCGCGGCCAAATCGTCTTGCTCGGCCAGGAACACTTTCAGGCCGCGGCCCGCCGCGTCGCGGGCGATGCCGCAACCATTCACTCCGCCGCCGATGATGAAAAGATCGTGGATCATGGCGCCGGCCGCGGACCTTCCGCCTGCTCGGTTTCACCGGCGCCGCCGGCGATCTCGACCTGCACGCCGCTGTGACGGCAGACTTCGGCGATTGTTTCGGGAGGTGGCCGGTCGGTGACGAAAATATCCACCTGCGACATGTGCCCGATGCGCATCGGCGCCGAACGCGTGAACTTCATCGCATCCGAGACCAGAATAATGTTACGGGCATTGTTGAGAATCGCCTGGGCGGCGCGCACCTCGCGATAGTCGAAATCCAGGAGCGCGCCGTCGTCGTCGATGGCGGAAACGCCGATCACCGCATAGTCGACCTTGAACTGGCCGATGAAATCGACCGCCGCCTCGCCGACAATGCCGCCGTCGGAACGCCGCAGCGTGCCGCCCGCCACGATCACGTCGATCTTCGGGCAGGGCATCAGCGTCGCGGCCACATGGATATTGTTGGTGATGACCATCAGGCCTTCATGCCGCAGCAGGGCCCGCGCCACCTCCTCCGTCGTCGTGCCGATATTGATGAACAGCGAACTGTTGTCGGGAATGAGGCTTGCCGCGCGCTGGCCGATCGCCCGCTTTTCGGCCGCCGCCAACTGCCGTCGCGCTTCATAGGCGACGTTCTCGACACCCGATGCCAGCATCGCGCCGCCATGGGTGCGGCTGAGATGCCGGCCATCGCAGAGATCGTTCAGATCCTTGCGGATAGTCTGCGGCGTCACGTCGAAACGGACTGCCAAGTCTTCGACCAGCACGTTGCCGAGCTGGCGGGCGAGCGCCAGAATCTGTTGTTGACGCGGACTGAGCGCTGTCATCTTATTTCCAAGGAAATTCGGTCGGCGCCATGTTTTCATTTTTTTTCGCAATGTGCAAGCATGTGAAAGAACAATTTTCGTTATTAGCCTATTGACTTTCGTTTTTTTTCGTTTGATAATGACACGGGCTCCGAAACAGGTGCCAGCATCGACAGGGAGGAAAATCGATGAAACTGAAGCTTCTGGCCGCCACCGCGGCCGTGGCGCTCGCGACCTTTGCCGGTCCGAGCTATGCCGACTTGGCGGCAGCCCAGAAATGGGTCGACAGCGAATTCCAGCCGTCCACTCTTTCCAAGGAAGACCAGATGAAGGAGATGGAATGGTTCATCAAGGCTGCGGAACCGTTCAAGGGCATGGAAGTCAACGTGCTCTCGGAAACCATTCCGACGCACACTTATGAATCGCAGGTACTTACCAAGGCTTTCGAGGAAATCACCGGCATCAAGGTGAACCACCAACTCCTTGGCGAAGGTGAAGTAGTGCAGGCGGTTCAGACCCAGATGCAGACGAACCGCAATCTCTACGACGCCTACATCAACGACTCCGACCTGATCGGCACACACTCGCGCCTGCAGAGTGCCGTGAACCTCAGCGACTGGATGGCCGGCGAAGGCAAGGACGTGACCGACCCGATGCTCGACGTCGACGACTTCATCGGCAAGTCGTTCACGACGGGTCCCGACGGCAAGCTCTGGCAACTGCCCGACCAGCAATTCGCCAACCTCTACTGGTTCCGTAAGGATTGGTTCGATCGTCCCGACCTCAAGGAAAAGTTCAAGGCCAAATACGGCTACGATCTCGGCGTGCCGGTGAACTGGTCGGCCTATGAGGACATCGCCCAGTTCTTCAGCGAGGACGTGAAGGAAATCGACGGCGTGCGCGTCTATGGCCACATGGACTACGGCAAGCGCGCCCCCGATCTCGGCTGGCGCATGACTGACGCCTGGCTCTCCATGGCGGGCGCTTCATCGCCCGGCATTCCGAACGGCCGCCCGATCGATGAATGGGGCATCCGCATGGAAGCGGGCTCCTGCAATCCCTCGGGCGCTTCCGTCTCGCGTGGCGGCGAAACCAACGGACCGGCCTCGGTCTATGCCATCGCCAAGTGGGACGAATGGCTGCGCAAATATGCGCCTCCAGGAGCGGCCGACTACGACTTCTATCAGTCGCTGCCGGCGCTCTCCCAGGGCAACGTGGCCCAGCAGATCTTCTGGTACACCGCGTTCACCGCTTCGATGGTGGGTCCCAAGAGCGGGGGCAACAATACCGTGGACGACGAGGGCAATCCGCTCTGGCGCATGGCGCCTTCGCCACATGGCGTGTATTGGAAAGAGGGCCAGAAGCTCGGCTATCAGGACGCCGGTTCCTGGACGCTGTTCAACTCGACGCCGGTCGACCGCCGCAAGGCGGCGTGGCTCTTTGCCCAGTTCGCGGTGTCCAAGACCGTCGACGTGAAGAAGAGCCATGTCGGCCTGACGATCATTCGCGACAGCACCATCAATCACGAGTCCTTCACCGAGCGCGCGCCCAAGCTCGGCGGCCTGGTCGAGTTCTACCGCTCGCCCGACCGCGTGAACTGGACGCCCACCGGCGTCAACGTGCCCGACTATCCGAAGCTCGCCCAGCTCTGGTGGCAGCAAATCGGTGACGTGAACTCCGGCGCCTTCACGCCGCAGGAGGCCATGGACCGTCTTGCCAGTGAAATGGACCAGATCATGGCCCGCATGCAGGCGGCCGACGAAGCCAACAAGACCTATGGCGGATGCGGACCACGGTTGAACGCCGAGAAGGATCCGTCCGAATGGCTCGGCAAGGCCGACGGCCCGCACGCCAAGGTCGAGAACGAGAAGGAACCTGGCCAGACGGTCTCCTACGAGGACATCGTCAAGCGCTGGCAGCAGTAACTGCACGCCCGGGACGGATCAACAATCCGTCCCGGACGGTCACATTCCTTGCCGCCCCCGGGGCTCGTCCCGGGGGCCCCATCGTGCCGCACACTCCCGCACTGAATTGTTGCGTCATGGCTTGCATGAACCGGTCCGGCAATGACAGTATGGGAGACGGCAACGCGAAAGTCCGCTGCGAGACATGTCCCTCGAACTCAAATCCGTCAGCAAGCGCGTGGGCGCCGACATCCACATCCACGAGACGTCGCTGACGCTTGAGGACGGCACCTTCAACATCCTGCTGGGCACCACACTCGCCGGCAAGACCACGCTGATGCAGCTGATGGCCGGCATCCAGAATCCCACATCCGGCGAGATCCGCTACAAGGGCCGCGATGTGACCGGCGTGCCGGTGCAGAAGCGCAACGTCTCGATGGTCTACCAGCAGTTCATCAACTATTCGAATTTCTCGGTCTACGACAACATCGCCTCGCCGCTGCGCGTCGCCGGCATGGCGCAGGGCGAGATCGACAGGCGCGTCGGCCAGGCAGCCGAGCTTCTGCGCTTGACGCCGATGCTGCAGCGCCGCCCGAGCGAGCTTTCCGGCGGCCAGCAGCAGCGCACCGCCATCGCTCGTGCCATCGTCAAGGACTCGGACCTGATCCTGCTCGACGAGCCGCTCGCCAATCTCGATTACAAGCTGCGCGAGGAATTGCGCGAGGAATTGCCGAAACTCTTCGCCGGCCGCCAGGCGATCGTCGTCTATGCCACGACCGAACCCACCGAGGCCCTGCTCTTCGGCGGCAACACGGCAACGCTGCACGAAGGCCGCATCACCCAGTTCGGACCCACGGCGGAAGTCTACCGCAGACCGTCCGACATTCTCACCGCCCAGGTCTTTTCCGATCCGCCCATCAACACGGCAAGTGTGGTCAAGCGCGGCGGTGAAATCCTGATCTCCGACAAGATCAGATGGCCCGCCGGCAAGGCCGCCGCCAGGCTGGCCGACGGCAATTACACGATCGGCATATGGCCGCATCACATCACGCCCGCGGCGCAAGGAAAGAATGCCGCGGCCATCGACGGCCGTGTCCTCGTCACCGAATTGTCCGGTTCCGAGAGCGTCATTCATTTCGAGCTTGGCGGCAAGACCTGGGTGTCGCAGTCGCACGGCATTCATCCCTTCGAGGTGGGCGTCAACGCCAGGCTCTATGTCGATGTCGATCGCGGCCTGTTCTTCGGCGCCAATGGCGGGTTGATATCCTGATGGCCAAGATTACCCTCCAGAACCTGCGCCACTCCTACTTGCCCTATCCGCGAGGCGACGAGGATTTCTCCCTGAAGCGCCTGTCGATCGACTGGGCCGACGGCGGCGCCTACGCCCTGCTCGGGCCTTCGGGCTGCGGCAAGACCACGCTTCTCAATCTCATTTCCGGCCTGCTGGTGCCGACTGAAGGCCGCATCCTGTTCGACGGCAGGGACGTCTCGCGCGCCTCGCCCGAGGAACGCAACATCGCCCAGGTGTTCCAGTTCCCGGTCATCTACGACACCATGACGGTTTACGACAATCTTGCCTTCCCGCTGCGCAATCGCGGCGTTCCCGAAGCCGATGTCGACAAGCGCGTGCGCGAGATCGCCGCCATGCTGGACCTTGCGAAAACGCTGAAGAACCGCGCCTCCGGCCTCACCGCCGACGGTAAGCAGAAGATATCGCTGGGCCGCGGCCTGGTGCGTTCCGATGTCAACGTCATCATGTTCGACGAGCCGCTGACCGTCATCGACCCGCATCTCAAATGGCAGTTGCGCTCGCAGCTAAAAGCGCTCCACCAGCGCATCAGGCGCACCATGATTTATGTGACTCACGACCAGACCGAGGCGCTCACCTTCGCCGACCAGGTGGTGGTGATGAACGCAGGCGAAGTGGTGCAGACGGGAACGCCGGTCGATTTGTTCGAGCGGCCGATGCACACCTTCGTCGGCCATTTCATCGGCTCTCCCGGCATGAATCTGCTGCCCTGCGAGATGAAGGGCGGCAAGGCGCACGTCGCCGGCCGTCCGATCGAGGCGGCCAACGCCGAAGCCATCAAGGATGGCAACGGAAAGCTCGAGATCGGCGTCCGGCCGGAATTCGTGCGTTTCGCCAAGGCGGGGTTCCCCGTCGATGTGGTGAAGGTCTCCGATGCCGGCCGCTTCCGCATCGTCGAGACGAAGAGTGCGGGCGGCAGCATCAAGCTTCTGGTCAAGGAGGGCGAGACGATTCCGGCAGGCAAGGCGCATCTCGCCTTCGACCTCGCCCACACCCGGATCTACGAGGACAGCTGGATGGCGGGAGTGCGGCCATGAACAAGACCGTCAACCAGAAGGCCTGGTTCTTCGTTCTCCCCGTCTTCCTGATGGTGGCCTTCAACGCGCTCATTCCGCTGATGACGGTGGTCAATTTCTCGGTGCAGGAATCCTTTGGCGGCAATGAATTCTTCTGGTCGGGCGTGCGCTGGTTCGAGCAGGTGCTGCATTCCGAGCGCTTTCACGCGGCTCTCCTCCGCCAGATCGTTTTCACCGCCATAATCCTGGCGATCGAGGTTCCCCTGGGCCTGGTCATCGCGCTCTCCATGCCGCGCAAAGGCCCGTGGGTATCGGTTTGTCTCGTGCTCATGGCCTTGCCGCTGCTCATTCCGTGGAATGTGGTCGGCGCCATGTGGAACATCTTCGCCCTGCCCGACATCGGCTTCCTCGGCAAGCTGATCAACTCCATGGGCATCACCTACAATTACACCCGACAGCCCTTGGGCGCCTGGTTCACGACCGTGTTCATGGACATCTGGCACTGGACCTCGCTGGTGGTGCTCTTGTGTTATGCCGGCCTCGTGTCGATTCCCGACGCCTATTACCAGGCGGCGAAGGTCGACGGCGCTCGGCCCTGGGCGGTGTTCCGCTACATCCAATTGCCCAAGCTCAAGCATGTGCTGACTATCGCCATCCTGCTACGTTTCATGGACTCGTTCATGATCTACACCGAAGTCGTGGTGCTGACCGGCGGCGGTCCCGGCAACGCCACCACCTTCCTGTCGATCGATCTGGTCAAGATGGCGATCGGCCAGTTCGACCTTGGCCCCGCCGCGGCCATGTCGATCGTCTACTTCCTGATCATCCTGCTCGCGAGCTGGTTGTTCTTCACTCTGATGATGCGCGACGAGGCCCGATGATGCAAAAACGCTCGCTCATTCCCATTATTTACGTCGTCTTCCTGATGCTGCCGATCTATTGGCTGCTCAACATGTCGTTCAAGACGACTAACGAGATCCTCGGCGGCTTCACGCTCTATCCGCGGCAGTTCACCCTCGACAATTACACGACAATCTTCACCGATCCAAGCTGGTACATGGGTTACGTGAATTCCGTCACCTATGTGGGCATCAACACGGTGCTGTCGGTCGCCGTGGCCCTGCCGGCGGCCTACGCCTTCTCGCGCTACCGTTTCCTCGGCGACAAGCATCTGTTCTTCTGGCTCCTGTCGAACCGCATGGCGCCGCCCGCCGTGTTCGTCCTGCCGTTCCTGCAGCTTTATTCATCGGTCGGCCTATTCGACACCCATCTCGCCGTGGCGCTCTCTCACACACTGTTCAACATTCCGCTGGCCGTGTGGATACTCGAAGGCTTCATGTCGGGCGTGCCCAAGGAGCTCGACGAGACCGCCTATGTCGACGGCTATTCCTTCTGGGGCTTCTTCCTCAAAATCTTCGTGCCCACCATCGCCGCGGGGATCGGCGTTGCCGCCTTCTTCTGCTTCATGTTCTCGTGGGTGGAATTGCTGCTGGCTAAGAACCTGACGGCGGTCGAGGCCAAGCCCATCGCCGCCGCCATGACCAAGACGGCGAGCACGTCGGGCTACGAACTGGGCCTGCTCGCGGCCGCCGGCGTGCTCACCATCGTGCCCGGCGCCTTCGTCATTTATTTCGTGCGCAACTATATCGCCAAGGGCTTCGCGCTGGGCCGCGTGTGAGGAGGAGAACAAACGATGGAAGGCACCACCGGTCTCTCATGGATGGCCTGGACCTGGCCGACCGCGGCGTTCTTCATCTTCATCTTCGCCTGCATCGCCGCCATGGGCATTTGGGAATATTACCTGCCGGGCGGCAGCCCGCGCCGCGGCGCCTTCAACCTCGACACCACTCGCGGCGACCGCCTGTTCATCACCCTCCTCGGCAGCGCCTTCATCTTCCTCGGCTGGCTCGGCTTTTATGGCGTGCCGCTGTGGGGCGGCCTCGTGCTTTCGCTCGCCTGGTCCTTCTTCGTCTTCAAGTGGGTGTGAAGGGCTCTGGATTCGCACGTACAACATACTTGAGAGACCGGCGGGATGACAAGACTTGAGGACCTCGACACTCCGGCGGTCGTCATCTTGCTCGATCGCATGGAGGAGAACATCGGCCGCGTCCAGCGGTTGATCGCCGGCCATGGACTGCGCAACCGCCCGCACATCAAGACCCACAAGATTCCGGCGATCGCCAAGCTGCAGATGGATGCGGGAGCCGCCGGTCTCACATGCCAGAAGCTCGGCGAGGCCGAAGTGTTCATCGACGCTGGCATCTGCGACGATTATCTCCTCACCTACAATATCGTCGGCGGGCCGAAGACCGACAGATTGATGGCGCTCGCCGGCCGGGTGAAGCGCCTGGCCGTTGTCGCCGACAATGAAACGGTGCTGCGAGGGCTCTCGGAGGCAGGCCGGCGTCACCGCCGCGATGTGCCAATGCTGATCGAATGCGACACCGGATTCGGGCGCAACGGCGTGCAATCGCCCGAGGCCGCCCTCGATCTCGCCCGGCTTGCGTTGAAGCTTCCGCGCATCGCCTTTGAGGGCCTCATGGTTTTTCCCAGCACGGCGCCGCGCACCGCCGAGTTCTTCATGCGGGCGGTGGACCTCTTCAAGCAGGCGGGAATCCCCCTGCCGGTCATTTCGGGCGGCGGCACGCCGGCCCTCAACCGGCTTGGCGACTTTCCCATGATGACCGAGCACCGCGCCGGCACCTATGTCTACAATGACGTGATGATGGTGCATTCCGGCGTCGCGGGCTGGGACAACTGCGCCCTGCATGTGCGGGCGACGGTCGTGAGTTGCCCCACGCCGGACCGTGCGGTCCTCGACAGCGGCTCCAAGGTTCTGACCTCCGACCACTACTATGTCGAGCACTATGGCAGGCTGGTCGAATATCCGGGAGCCGTCATCGCCAATCTCTCCGAAGAGCACGCTATCGTCGATCTCACCCGATGCGGCGCCCGCCCGAAGGTGGGCGAGGTGGTGAGCGTCGTCCCCAATCATTGTTGCTCTGTCAGCAACATGAACGACGAGGTGAACGGGGTTCGCAACGGCGTGGTGGAGGTGGTCTGGCCGGTCGCCGCGCGTGGCAAGGTGCGCTGAATGAACCGCACGGGCACAGTCTAGAGGGGATGGGAGTTAGAGCCAACTTGATTCCGCAGCCTGCTGTGCTACTCACAACAGCTGTACAATGCTTCGCGAGCGAGGTCCCGTAGCTCAGCTGGATAGAGCATCAGTTTCCTAAACTGTTTGCGTTCGACTTGCCTCGCAGGCAATATCTTCCACCTCAATGAATGGGTGACGTAGGTCTATGATGTAAGGCGCCTCCCGCACCTACTATCGTATGTTGCGCGACAATCATATCAACCAGCGTTCGTACCAGTCCGGTTCGAGAAGTCCCACGATTGGGGTCCACGACAATCAACAGCGGCACTCACAGTGAAACGCCGGCTCTATTGGTCATCCAGGGCCGACATATAGGGCAGGAGTGCAGTCCACGAGTAGAATGGGTCGGTGTCCGGCTGATCGAGCCCTTCCCCCGAGCCGGGGTGATAATTCTCTGGCGCGAGGCGCCGCTCACGCCAGCTCTGCATGAAGAGGTCGAAGCTCATCTTCCGCAGGTGCCCGGCGGCCTTCGTCTCGCCCGCCCGCTTCAGTCCGTTCCATACAAGCCAGTTCAGAATGGGCCAGATGCGCCCGCGCCAATAGACATTGTCAAGCAATGCCGGATCGGAACGCGAGACTGAAGGCAATCCCGGCGCGCCGCCAAATTCTTTTTCATCGTTCAATCGGGCGATAAGATGCTTCGTCTGTTCCGCTGTTGCGGCCCCCGCGACGAGTGGCAAGAAGCTCGTGGGGCCCACACTTTTCACGAATTTGCCGGACCAAAGCCGGTTGGCGAAAATCCGGCGCTCCCCATCCCAAAGCGTGGACGATATTTTCGTCCGCAGCTCTTCGGCGTGCGCCGCATGCGCCGGCCCGTCGCCGCCAAGTTCCTGCGCAATCAGGGCCAGCATCTCGCTGTCGAGGCAGACGAGGCTGTTAAGCCCCACATCCTCGCAGTCGAGAGTCCTGCTTTTCGGGTTCCACTGGGCTTCATCGTGGATCGGCGAATTGTCCATGAAGGACTCATCCTTTGCCGCGAGCTTGGTGCCCTTGTAGAGGCCAAGGCCCACATCCGAAGATCCGAATTCGAGCAGCCCGTTGCCATTGCCGTCGCGGGCGCGCCGAATCCATGAATTATTGCGCGCCAGAATGGGATAGGCGAGCTCGAGCAGGCTGCGGTTTCCGGTGCGCTTGTAGACCTGCCAGGTTATGTAGGAGACCAGCGGCGATTGGGTGCGGTCCACCCAGGCGTCGTTGCCGGTCATGATGCAGGGCAAATTACCTTCGGGCGTTGCGGCCATGAGCAAGGTGGCAAGGCATTCGCGCGCCTGATCGGCATCGAACAGCGAGACCAGCAGCGCATTGACAGCCATATCATTCAACCAGAAGCCGAAGCCACCGAATTTCTTGAGATCCCAATTGCGCGAACAGGTAATGTAAGGACGGTGATTGACATTGTCCCAAATGGTGTTCCAACCCATGATATCGCGGACGGCGGCACGTGCTTCATCGGCAGGCGGAAGCGGCAAAGGTTCGGCAAAACTTTCGGCCCGCGCCATGGCGAGATCGAGACGATCGGCGATTGCGACGGAGAGTTGGTTTTCCGGCGCCTCTTCAAGATTGAACCGCAATGCCAAGACCTTGGCTGACGCGGCCCGTGACCCGAGATACCAATAGCCCTCGGTTTCATATTGGGTGGCAACCTCTGCGTCCGTTTCATGGCCCGTTACCAGGAGCGGCGCCCGCCGGGACTTGATGGCGATATTGCGCGGGCCCACCGTGCAATGGGCGATCCCGCGCGCTTCGTCATAGTGCCAGATGGCACCGTCATCCTGGCTGAGGACCAAGACTACCCAGAACCTCAGTCCCCATTCGCCGGATTTCTCCACCGACCAACCGCCATGGAGATCGTAAGCGGAGACCTTGGCCCAGCGCCATTCGAGCGAAGTGCCGCCATGCGTGACCTTCGCATCGATGTGACTGCCGTCGGTGGTGTGGGTGCCGAGCCGCACCTCGTGTCCGGGACCGGGAAAGATCGCCCTGCCCCGACTGTTTGAGAAGAGCATGGGCGAGAGGCGCACACCCAGCGGCTTGAAATTCATTTCCAGATAGCGGTCCGCCGCCCAACTGTTCCAGGCGCGATGCAATGGAACGTTGGGCGTGCGCAAATAAGTGGGAACGCTCATGGTTTCCATTCCTCGAGAAGTGTCGCCGTGTCGATTGTCTCAACCTGCTGATCGAAATGGGGATAGATGGCGGTCATCGCCGATTCATGGCCTTGCCGGCTTGAACTCGCAAGCGCATCGCCGACCAGAATCGTTCTGAGCCCGCGGTCGATGGCTGTCATGGCGGTGGCGAGCACGCACACATCGGTTTCGACACCGGTGAGGACAAGCGTGTCGGCGAGAAGCGCATCGAGTGTTGGCTTAAAGCTCGCAGCCTCAAAGGCGGAATGGGCATACTTGTCGACAACTCGGGCCGGCGGCACGAAGGGCTTCAGCACCGGCAGGAGATCATAGATGGCGGGGTCGTTGCGGTCCGCCAGAACGCTTGCCCATCTGCGATAATAATTTTGCCACTGGCCCGGCACCTCATGCGCGGAACGTGGCGTCAGGAAGCGGGTAAAGATCGTGCGCTGCGGCGCATGTGCGGCAATGCGGGCCACCTGCGGGGCGATTTCCAGCGTTGCCGGCGTTGCCCATTCGCTGTTTTCCGCGAACACCACCTGCATATCGATCGCCACATGAACGGTATGTTTGCCGAGGGGACCGAAACGCAGGCCGGAAGTGATCAAGGCTGCACCGGGATCGTTTGGGATTTATTCCAGCTTGCCGTCACCTGCCCGCCTGTTGCAATCACATCGCCGGTCTGGTTCTGCATGAAGGCCAGAAGCGGTTTGTCGCCGAAGGCCGGAACCGCCAACCGGTAAGTGACGCTTGCCCCGGAATAGATCGCCTGCCGCACCACGCCGTGCAGGGCATTGCCCTGCAAGGCCGCATGTCCGGCCTGAACCGTGAGCTTTTCCGGCCGCACGATCGCCACGCCGCCGCATTGTCCGTTGGTCTCGATCCGCGTTCCATCGCCCAGGATCAACCCGTCGTCCGCCGGTTGGCCGCGCAGCACATTGGCGTCGCCAAGAAATTGCGCGGCAAAAACGCTGACAGGTTTTTCATAAACCTCCTGCGGCGCACCGATTTGATCGATGTGCCCCTCATTGATGATGGCAATGCGATCCGAGAGCGTGAGCGCTTCTTCCTGATCGTGCGTCACGAAGATGGCCGTAATGCCGGTTTTCCGCTGGATTTCCTTGAGTTCCACCTGCATTTCCTGGCGCAGGCGCCGGTCGAGGGCGCCCAGCGGTTCGTCGAGCAGCAGCACCTTCGGTTGGGTGATCAAGGCCCGTGCCAGGGCAATGCGTTGCTGCTGGCCGCCGGAGAGCTGACGCGGCTTGCGCCCGCCAAGGCCCGGCAGGCGCACGAGCGAAACCATCTCGTCGACCCGCCGCTCGATCTCCTTCCGGTCGACGCCGCGGACATCGAGCCCGAACGCCACGTTTTCATTGACGGTGAGGTGCGGAAACAGCGCATAGGATTGGAACACCATGCCGATGCCGCGGCGATGCACCGGTACGCTCTCGACACGTTCGCCGTCGAAGTCGATACTGCCCGAGTCCGGAATGACAAAACCCGCAACGGCGCGTAACAGCGTCGTCTTGCCGGAGCCCGAAGGACCCAGCAATCCAAAGAATTCGCCGTCGGCAAAGGAGACCGACACATTGTCCAGAGCCGTGACGGTGCCATAGCGCTTGGTTATTCCCTTGACGTCGACCCGGCTCATCTAGCGTTCTCCGCCAAACCGGTAGTTGCGTGCGACGAGCAGCATCAGCCCCATCGACACGAGAATGATGATCGAGGAAACGGCGTTGATTTCCGGCGTGAAGCCCTTGCGGATTGCCGAGAAGATCTCGACCGGAAGGGTCGATGTGCCGGGAGGCGCAAGAAAATAGGAGATGACGAACTGATCGAAGGAAACGGCGAAGGCGAACAAAGCCGCCGCCACAATTCCGGGGGCGATCGCCGGGACCGTCACCCGCACGAATCCCTGGAGCGGCGTGGCGCCGAGCGTGGCTGCCGCCTCTTCGAGTTCCGGACCGAAACTCGACAGCCGGGCTGCGACCACGACGATCACGTAAGGCAGCGACAGCGCGACATGGCCAAGCAGGATCGCGTGAAGTCCGCGCCCTATCCCGCTCCAATAAAAGAAAATCAGCATCGCCGTGCCGATGATCAGCCATGGAATGGTGATCGGCGGGAACAGCAGAAGCTGCAAGACGCGTTTGGCGCGGAATTCGTAACGGGCAAAGGCGAGTGCGGCGAGCGTGCCCAGTATTGTCGCGATGACCGATGTGGTGGCGGCAATCCAGACGCTGTTCCAGCTGGCGCGCAGGAGTCTCTCGTCCTGCATCAGTGCCTTGAACCAGACGAGATCGAAGGTAAAGGGAAGTTCGTAGAGTTCCGAGCGGTTGAAGGCCATGAGGATCATCACCGCGATCGGCAGGTAGAGGAACACCAAGAGGAGCCCGAGATAAGATGTGCCGAGATACTTCATCGTTCACCGCGATACATAGGGCTTGATGAAAGGAGCGCCGATGGCGAGCGCCAGAAGCACAATGGCGAGCATGACGAAGGACAGGGCCGCGCCGAGCGGCCAATTGAAGGTGGCCGTAAACTGGCTTTCGATGATGGGGCCAAGCATGATCGCGTCCATGCCGCCGAGAATGCGCGGTTCCATGAACGAGCCGATGACCGGCACGAAAATCAGGAACACCGCCGCCAGCACGCCCGGCAGGCTCAGCGGCAGCACGATGCGCCAGAAAGTCTGCGCCCGGGTCGCGCCGAGCGAACGGGCCCCCTCGAGCAACGTATCGTCGATCGACTGCAACGATACATAGATGGTGAGGATCGCATAGGGCAGATAGGCATGGAACAGGCCGATGACGATGGCGGGATAGGTGAATAGAAGATTGAAGGGTTCGCGCAGCACCATGGTCCAGGAAAAGGTCCGGACCAGCGCATTCGACCAGAATGGCAGGATGACGAGCAGGAAGATCGCTTCGCGCACCCGGCCCTTGATGACCTTTGCCAGTACAAAGGCGGCGGGATAGGCGGCGATCAGACAGGCTCCGGTCACGAATAGAGCGAGTTCGATCGACCGCCAGGCGTTGTACCAGTAGACTTCCTTCCGGAAGAAATCCGCATAGTGTTTGAGCGTGAATTCGGCTTCCCGTCCGCCCATTGGCGTGACCGTCAGGAAGCTGAAGAACAGCATGGCGGCGAGCGGCAAGAAGATGGTCAGCGCCAGCCAGAGATAGGCTGGCGCCGTCAGTCCCGCGACCGCCAGTGATCCGCGGCGTGTCAAGGACATCCTTCGCCTATTGAACGAAGGACGTCTTCACTTCGTCCCAGAGTTCCTGAAGTTTCTGGCGTTGTTCGTCGGAGGCGGGCGCCATCCATTGCACGCGCTTGACGACTTCCGGGTCGCCCAGCACCGCGCGGTTCATGGCGTCGGCCGGAAGTGCGGCAATGGCCTTCAGGTTGGCCGATGCGGGCGCACCGACATCGGTATCCCAAGGCACGTAGAAGGAGGGATCGACCATGTAGTCGATGAAGGCATGAGCGCCATCCGGATTGGGCGCATTGGCGGCAACCGCCAGTCCATCGAACCAGCCGATGGCGCCTTCCTTCGGCACATCGAATTCCACCGGCAAGCGTTTCGCCTTCTTGGACCGCGAGGCGCTGCCCGACCAGAAGATCGCGATTTCGTAGTCCCCGGCAGCGAAATGTTTGTTCCATTCGTCTTCGGAGGACCAGAACGTCTTGAGCTGCGGCTTGAGCGCCATCAGCTTTTCCTTGATCTTGCCCATGTCGGCGGGGTTGTTCATATCCTGGCCGGTGGCGAGTGCCGCGATCTGCACGGCCTCCATGGCGTCGTCGCGCATGCCGATCTTTCCGGCATATTTGGGATCCCACAGAACCTCGAGTGAATCAGGGCGATCTTTGATCTTGTCGGAATTATAGGCAAAGGACGTAAGACCCCACACCCAGGGAGCGGCCCAATGCTTGCCGTCCTTGACGAAGCGGTCGCTGTCGCGCAGTGCCGGGGCAAGATCGGCGAAGTTGCCGATTTTCGATGTGTCGATCGGCTGGATCAGCCCTTCCTTGGCGGCGTCCATCACATAGATGTTGTTGACCAGGACCACGTCATAGGCGCCCGGGCTGGTGCGCAGCTTGGTCAGCATTTCCTGTTCGGAATTGAAATAGTCGTGCATGACCTTGATCCCGGTCTTCTTCTCGAAGGCCTCCAGCGCCCATGTCTCGTCGGTGCCATAGCCTTTCCAATTGAGGACCGTGAGCTGGCTGCCGGCTCGCGCCGGCCGGCCCGCCACACCGAGAACCGATGCAGCGCCAAACATCGCGAGCGCCGCACGGCGATTGATCACCATCTTAGGCATTGTTCCCTCCTGTTGCGGCCCCCTGGGGCAATTTCGCCGGGAGGCCTGTGACCCGAACATTCACGTTTATTATTGTTTGTATACATACGATATACTTGTCCCGCGGCCGCGTCAATAGAAGGATTGATACAGGGCGCGGCGGTGAGGAACGATGAGCGACAGTTTCGTGTCGACCGTTGAAAGCTTGATTCCGGGCCTGAGTGTGCTACCGAAATACAAACGTGGTCCCGTAGCTCAGCTGGATAGAGCATCAGTTTCCTAAACTGAGGGTCGCAGGTTCGAATCCCGCCGGGGCCACCAAGTGTTTCTTGTACGGCCCGGAGACATAGGTAACGGAACGTACCTAAGACATGGGTGACAATCCTGGGCCGAAGGGATTGTCGAGGGGTTGCAGGGTCCTTTGTTCCAGGTCGATATATCCGAGATCATAGTGCAT
>JBQTKG010000036.1:0-19996 GCA_052386315.1 Hyphomicrobiales bacterium | reverse complement strand
CCCGGCCATGGGGAGAGTATGGTTATGGCGGCTGGGCATTGATATAGTCCGCCCCATGAACATCCGCCCCGACATCAAGACCGGCATTTCCGTCTGCCCGCACGATTGCCCCTCGACTTGCGCCCTCGAAGTGGAGCTGCTCGACGCCCACACCATAGGCCGGGTGCGCGGCGCCAGGGAAAACTCCTATACGCTCGGCGTCATCTGCGAGAAGGTCGGCCGCTATGCCGAGCGCATCCATCATCCCGACCGCCTGCTCCATCCCCTCAAGCGTAAAGGTCCAAAGGGTTCGGGCGAGTTCCAGCCCATCTCCTGGGACGATGCCATGGCGGAGACTGCGGACGCCTTCCTCAAGGCGGAAGCCGCATACGGCGCCGAATCCGTCTGGCCCTATTACTACGCCGGCACCATGGGCCTCGTCATGCGCGACGGGCTGAACCGGCTGCGCCATGCCAAGCGCTATTCCAACATGTACGACACCATCTGCGTGGCGCTGTCCTGGCCGGGCTTTATGGCCGGCGTCGGCAAACTCGCAGGCAGCGATCCGCGCGAGATGCGGAAGTCGGACCTGATCGTCATCTGGGGCGGCAACCCGGTAGCGACCCAGGTCAATGTGATGACCCACGCCATGATGGCGCGGAAGGAGCGCGGCGCGAAAATCGCCTGCGTCGACGTCTACGACACCGGCACCATGCGGCAGGCCGATGTCAAGCTGCTGATCCGCCCCGGCACCGACGGCGCGCTCGCCTGCGCCGTCATGCATGTGCTGTTCCGCGACGGTTACGCCGATTGGCCCTATCTCGACAAATACACCGATTGTCCGCGCGAACTCGAAGCCCATCTGAAAACCAGGACGCCGGACTGGGCCTCCAAAATCTGCGACATCCCCGCCGCCGAAATCGAAGCCTTCGCCAGGCTCGTGGGCCAGACCAAGCGCAGCTATTTCCGCCTGGGCTACGGCTTCACCCGCTCGCGCAACGGCACCGTCAACATGCACGCCGTCACCTCCATTCCCGCCGTCACCGGCGCGTGGGCCTATGAAGGCGGCGGCGCGCTGCATTCCAACAGCGGCATGTACAAGTGGAACAAGACCATGATCGAAGGCCTCGATGTCAAGGCATCGGGCGTGCGCGTCCTCGATCAATGCCGCATTGGGCCGGTTCTGCTGAACGATCCCTACGACCTCGCCGGCGGTCCGCCGGTTGCCGCGATGATCGTGCAGAACACCAATCCCGCCTCCGTGGCGCCCGACCAGACGAAGGTGAAGCAGGGCCTTGCCCGCGACGATCTCTTCCTCTGCGTGCACGAGCAGTTCATGACCGAGACGGCGCGCTATGCCGACATCGTGCTGCCCGCCACCATGTTTCTCGAACACGACGACATCTATCAGGGCGGCGGCCATCAGCACATCATGCTGGGCCGCAAGCTCATCGAGGCGCCGGGCGAATGCCGCAACAATCACGAGGTGGTCTGCGATCTGGCGAAGCGAGTGGGCGCCGAGCATCCGGGCTTCGCCATGAGTCCGCGTGATCTCATCGACTGGACGCTCACCCACTCGGGCCGCCCGGACCTTGCCCATCTGGAAGTAAACAACTGGGTCGATGTGCAGCCCGATTTCGCGACTTCACATAACCTCGGCGGCTTCGGCCACCCGGACGGAAAATACCGCTTCAAGCCCGACTGGAAAAATGTGCGCTTCAAGCCCGGCATCGGCCCTTTCGGTCCGGTGGCCGGCATGCCGGCGCTGCCCGACCACTGGAATTCGATCGAGGAGGCGACGCAAGATTATCCCTTCCGTCTCGCCACCGGCCCGGCCCGCGCCTTCCTCAATTCGAGCTTCAACGAGACGCCCACCTCGCGGAAGCGCGAAGGCAGGCCCACCGTCTTCGTGCATCCGGACGATCTCGCCTCCCTCGGCATCGCGGACGGCGTCAGGGTTAAGCTCGGCAGCGCCCGCGGCACGATCACGCTCCATGCCAAATCCTTCGAGGGCTTGCGCCGCGGCGTTGTCATCGTCGAGTCGATCTGGCCCAATGACGCTTTCGAGGACGGCCAGGGCATCAATACGCTGACCGGCTGCGATCAGCCCGCCCCCGTGGCGGGCGGCGCCTTTCACGACAACCGCGTATGGCTGCGCCTGGATTGACGCGAACTTTCATACACCGTCATCCCGGCGCAAGCCGGGACCCATTGAACGCTCTCATGCGGCGGAATGCCAATGGTAATAGCCCAGTGGGCCCCGGCTTTCGCCGGGGTGACGGAATTTGGGAGATCGATTCTTCTCGCCCGCAAAGAGCTATAGAGCGGTAAGACTCCATTAACGATTGATTCATTTTCTCAGGACCGCGATTCAAGCGCCTGAAAAGAATCGTTTTCCGCATTCGAGAATCGCCGCACCTTCCACCCCATGAGCGATATCCATTTCACCATCCCGCTGCGCTGGCTCCTGCTCATGGCGCTGTTTCTGGCCATCGCCACCCTTGCCCCCATCGCCGTAATGGCGGGCTAGCGCGTTTTCCCGAAAAGTGGGATCGCTTTTCGGACAAGAAAACGCGCCAAGTCAACAATTTGGCGCATGTTCTTGCCGCCAAAGTGTGTACACTTTGGCGAAACATGCGCTAAGGCAGCCGCGCGATCCTCTCGGTCAGCAGATCGAAGAAGCCTTGGGCGTCGACCGAACGGATCACCGTGGCGTTGGGCGCCCGCTCCGTCACCCTCCACCAGTCGATGACCGTCATGCCCATGGTGAGTTCGGATTCGCATTCGATGCCGACATGCACATCGCGGCCCTTGAACAGTTCCGGCTTGAGCAGCCAGGCGATGACGCAAGGGTCGTGCAGCGGCCCGCCGTCGGTGCCGTATTTGCGCTCGTCGTGGCGCTCGAAGAAATCCAGGAGCGCCGCCGTGGCCGGTCCCGACTTGTTGTTCATGGCCCGGAACTTCGCCAGCCGTTTCGCCGTGGTCAGCGCCTGATGGGTGCAGTCGAGGGGAATGAGGGTCACTGGAATGCCCGCCTCGAACACCGCCCTTGCGGCATGGGGATCGACGTAGATGTTGAATTCGGCCGCCGGTGTGGAGTTGCCGCCCTCGAAGAATCCGCCGCCCATCGCCACGATGCGCGCGATGCGCGAGGCGATCTGCGGCTCGCGCACGATGGCCAGCGCCACATTGGTGAGGGGCCCCAGCGTGCACAGTGTCACAGTCCCGGCATCGCGGCTCATCAGCGTCTCGACGATGAAATCGACGCCGTGCTGTTTCTGCAGCGGCATTGTGGGCTCCGGCAGGACCGGGCCGTCGAGGCCGGTCTTGCCGTGCACATGCTCCGCCGTCACCAGGGTGCGCAGCATCGGCCTGACCGCCCCGGCATGGACCTTGATGTCGGGCCTGCCCGCCAGCTCGCAGATCTTGCGGGCATTCTTCTCGGTGAGCGGCAGGGGCACGTTCCCCGCCACCGCCGTGATGCCCAACACCTCGAGCTCCGGCGAGGCCAGCGCCAGGAGAATGGCCACGGCATCGTCCTGGCCGGGATCTGTATCGATGATGATGGGAAGCGCCATGGCGGAATTATTCTCCTGTGTGACACGTCAAATCGATTTCTTCACCTGATCGCCCGCGAACTGAATGCGCCCCGAAGCGAGGAGGGCGAGGGCCTTGGGATATAGCCGGTGCTCCTCCTTGAGTACCCGTGCCGCCAGCGTCTCCGCCGTATCGCCGGGCTCGACCGGCACTGTGGCCCGCGCGATGATGGGGCCGCTGTCCACATCCGCCCGCACGATGTGAACCGTGCAGCCATGCTCGGTAACGCCATCCGCCAGCGCGCGCGCGTGGGTGTTGAGGCCCCTGTAGGCGGGCAGCAGCGAGGGATGGATATTGATCATCCGGTCCCGCCAGGCCTCGATGAAGCCGGGTGTGAGCACCCGCATGAATCCGGCCAGCGCGATGAGATCGAGCTTCTGCGATTGCAGATAATCATTGAGTGCCGCCTCGAAAGCCTCGCGTGTGGCAAAAGCCTCGTGATCGATGACCTTGGTGGCGATGCCCATGGCGGCGGCATGTTGCAGTCCTTCGGCTGCGGGCCGGTTCGACACCACGCAGATGATCTCCGCCGGATAGGCGGGATGGCGCGCCGCCGCGGCGAGCGCCATCATGTTGGAGCCGCGTCCTGAAATAAGGACGCCGGCGCGCTTGCGGGCGCTCATGCGAGTGCGAGCATGCCGCGCGTGGCAACCTGGTCTTCGCCGCCCAAGCGCGCCCGGATTGCCCCGAGCCTCACGACCCGTTCGCCCGCCGCTTCCAGCGCTTGCACCACGGAGTTCGCCTCGTTGGCCGCGACCACCACAATCATGCCAATGCCGCAATTGAAGGTGCGCAGCAACTCGCGTTCCGCCATGCCGCCCAGCCTGTGCAGCCAGCCGAAAACCGGCGGGCAGGGCACCTTCTCCAGATCGATGTCGGCCACCATGTCCTTCGGCAGCACCCGCGGAATATTCTCGACAAAGCCGCCGCCGGTGATGTGTGCCAGCGCCTTGATGCCGCTCGAAGTCTTGAGCGCCGCAAGCACCGGCTTCACATAGATGCGGGTCGGCGTCAGCAGCGCTTCGCCGAGACTCAGGCCCTTGGCGAAGGGTGCCGCATCGCCAAGCCCGAGCCCGCTCATCTCGACCAGCTTGCGGATCAGCGAATAGCCGTTGGAGTGCGGCCCCGAAGAGGCAAGCCCCAGCACCGCGTCGCCCGCCCCCACATCGGCCCGCGGCAGGATACGGTCGCGCTCCACCGCGCCCACCGCAAATCCCGCCAGATCGTAATCCTTGCCCCGATACATGCCGGGCATTTCCGCCGTCTCGCCGCCGATCAGCGCGCATCCCGCCTGGCGGCAGCCCTCGGCGATGCCGCCGATCACTTGGCGCGCCACGGCCACATCGAGCTTGGCCGTCGCGAAGTAATCGAGAAAGAACAAGGGCTCCGCTCCCTGCACCACGAGATCGTTGACCGACATGGCGACGAGATCGATGCCCACCGTATCGTGGATGCCGCTGTCGATGGCCAGCCTGAGCTTGGTGCCGACCCCGTCGTTGGCGGCGACCAGCACGGGATCGCGGAAGCCGCAGGCCTTCAGATCGAACAGCCCGCCGAAGCCGCCGAGTTCCGAATCGGTTCCCGCCCGCGCCGTCGCCTTGGCCAACGGCCTGATGGCTTCCACCAGCGCATTGCCGGCCGCAATATCGACGCCCGCATCGGCATAGGTGATGGGCTGTCCTTTCGCTTGTTTGCCGCCGCCCATGCCGCTAGTTTGCCCCAATTCTCAGTGGTTATGCCGTGTGGCCCGCGTGCATAGCCCGAAGTGCTGGCCGAATAAAGCATTGGATGGTCCGCCCGGGGTTGGGGAGCTTTTGCCGGAATGTGGGATTGGAATTTATGCCGGTTGGGACTCGCGATCTTGCTGTCGCTGTGCCTTATGAGCCTTGCCGCGCGCGCCGCCGGTCCGGTCGAAACCAGCATCTTTGCGGTCCAGGGGGTTTCCGCCGACGTGACCGGCAAGGATGCAACCGCCGCCAAGAACCAGGCGCTGATGGATGTGCAGGTCAAGGCCTTCTTCATCCTGGTCGAAAGGCTGGGCTCGCCGGAGATCGCCCGCGAGCTGTCGGCGATGCAGCTGAAGGAGATCGCTCCCTATCTCAAATCCCTGTCGATCGAGCACGAGAACTCCGCTCCCGGCCGCTACATCGGCAAGTTCACCGTGCGTTTCCTGCCCGGCAAGATGCGGGCGCTGCTCGGCCGCTATGGCGTCAACGTTCCCGCGGTCCAGGCGCCGGCCGTCGTCATCATTCCGCTGTGGAATGCAGCCGACGGTCCCCAGCTCTGGGAGGACAATCTGTGGCGCCAGGCCTGGCTCGATCTCGGCGCCGAACAGGCGCTGGTGCCGTTGATTGTGGCGCTCGGCGATCTCGAGGATACCGAGACGCTGGCCGCGGCCGACGCACTGGCCGAAGATCCCGTCAAGCTCGAAGCGGTCCGCCGCCGTTACAACGCGGTGGGGGTGCTGGTGGCCACCGCCGCGCCCGCCGAAGGCAACGGCATTCACGCCGCCATCAGCGGCCGCATCCCGCAAGGCGAGCTCAAATTCAGCAAGACCTATACCTCCGAGGAGGGCACGCGCGAGGCTTCCGCCGCCCTCGCCGTGCGGCGCTTCCAGGCCCTGATGATCGAGAATTACAAGCAGCAAAAGACCAAGGCCGCGGCTGAAACCGCGGCCGCCGATCCCGGCTCCGGCCCCTCGCGGTCGCTCCCGGTGGCCGTGCCTTTCTCCAGCCCGTCGCAATGGAACGGCATCCGCTCGCGCATTCTTGCTACCCCCAATGTGATCGGCGTCGATGTCTCCACCCTCGACGGCTCGGGCGCGGTGATCCGGCTGATGTTCACCGAGTCGATTGGCGCGCTGCGGGCCAACATGCGGGACACTGGCCTCGACCTGTCGCAGGTGGGCGGCACCTGGATGATCGAGCCCCTGTGATGCAGCCATGAACCTGCCGAATTTCATCACCATCGCCCGCATCCTGCTGGTTCCGCTCACCGTCTGGCTGATCATTTCCGGCGCCTTCGGCCTCGCCTTCCTCGCCTTCATCGTGGCCGGCATCAGCGACGGCGTCGACGGCGCCATCGCCAGGCGTTACGGCTTGCGCACCGAACTCGGCGCCTATCTCGATCCTCTCGCCGACAAGGCGCTGCTGGTGTCGATCTACGTGTCGCTGGGAATGCTCATGTTCCTCCCCGCCTGGCTGGTCATTCTCGTCGTCACCCGCGACATCCTGATCGTCGGCGCGGTGATCCTGTCGCGGCTGGTGGACAAGCCGATGCTGATGGCGCCCTTGATGATCAGCAAGATCAACACCGCGGCGCAGATCGTCTTTGCCGGCGCCGTGCTTGCCGTGCTCGAGCTGGGCATCGACATCGAGCCATTCCGGACCGCCGGCATGGCGCTGGTCGCCGGCCTGACCGCCGCCTCGGGCGCGCTTTACTTGCGCGAATGGCTGCGTCATATCGCCAATGGCGGCCGCAATGTGATGAAACCATGAGCCTGCAACGGCAATTTTTCTTCTGGATCGCGGCGCTCGCCGCCCTGATCCTGGTCCTGTGGCTGCTCAGCGGCATTCTCCTGCCCTTCATCGCGGGGCTGGCGCTTGCCTATTTCCTCGATCCCGTCGCCGATGCGCTGGAACGCCTCGGCCTGCCGCGGCTGGCGGCGACCCTGGCGATCCTTCTGCTCAGCATTCTGATGCTGGTCCTCGTGCTGCTGTTGATCCTGCCGGTGCTCGGCGATCAGATCGTCAAATTCGCCAATGATCTGCCGGGCCTGCTGCAGGTGCTGGTGGCGCGTTTCAACGAAGCCGCACCGCTTTGGCTCAAGGACATGATCGCCACATCCGGCACCGACATTCAGGGCCGGGTCTCGGTACTTGCCGGGCGTGCCGCCGGCTGGATCGGCACACTTATCGGCTCCGTATGGTCAGGCGGCATGGCGCTGGTCAATCTTCTGTCTCTCCTGGTGGTAACTCCCATCGTCGCCTTCTATCTGCTGGCCGACTGGGACCATATCGTCGCCAGGGTCGACGGCTGGCTGCCGCGCGACCATGCCGAAACGGTGCGCGCCATCGCCCGCGACATCGATGCGGCGATGGCCGGCTTCATTCGCGGTCAGGGCACCGTCTGTCTCTTGCTGGGTGCCTTCTACGCCGTCGCTCTGACCCTGGCCGGTCTTAAATTCGGCCTCGCCATCGGCATCGGGGCGGGGCTCCTCACCTTCATTCCCTATGTCGGCGCAATCGTCGGCGGCGTATTGGCGATCGGCGTCGGCCTTGTCCAGTTCTGGCCCGATTTCGGCGCCATGCTTCTGATTGTCGCCATCTTTGCCGCCGGCCAGTTCATCGAAGGCAATTTCCTGTCGCCGAAACTGGTCGGTCAAAGCGTCGGCCTGCATCCCGTCTGGCTGATGTTCGCGCTCTTCGCCTTCGGCTATATTTTCGGCTTCGTCGGCCTGTTGCTCGCCGTGCCCTTGGCCGCCGCGGCGGGCGTCCTGGTGCGCTTCGCCCTGGCGCAATATCTGGCAAGCCGGCTCTATCTGGGCGCGCCCCGCGCCATGCCCGAGCCCCCGCCGCTCAAGACCCCGCGCCGCCGCCGGACATGAACCCGTCCGCCCGTCAGCTCATCCTTGAACTGTCGCATCGCACCGCCTTGGCCCGCGAGGATTTTCTCGTGGCGCCTTCCAATGCCGCGGCCGTCGCCTTGATCGACCGCTGGCCGGACTGGCCCTCCCATGCGGCGCTGCTGGTGGGTCCCGCCGGCAGCGGCAAGTCGCATCTGGTCGAGGTGTGGCGCCAATTGTCCGGCGCCCGCCGGGTCGCCGCCGGCGCGATCACGGCTGCGAACGTGCCGGACCTGCTCGAACCCGGCTCGCTCGCCATCGAGGATGCCCCTGGAGACCGTCTCGATGAGCGCGGCCTGTTCCACCTTTTCAATCTGGCGCGCCAGAAGCGCGCGAGTCTGCTGCTCACCGCCATGAGCCATCCCGCCGCCTGGAACATCGCCTTGCCCGATCTCGTCTCGCGCCTGCGCGCCGCGCCGGCCGTTGAACTCGGCCCCCCCGACGACATGCTTCTGCGCGGTGTGCTGGTCAAGCTGTTCGCCGACCGGCAACTGGCGGTGGACGAGCCGCTTGTCTCGTTTCTCTTGACCCGCATGCCGCGCTCTCTCGACGCCGCCCGCCTCCTTGTTGCCGAAATCGACCGCCGGGCGCTTGAGGAAAGGGCCGAGGTCACCCGCACTTTCGTGTCCCGCGTGCTCGCGGGCTTCACCGCCCCCGGCCTGTTCGGGGAAGATGATTAAAGGCTGGTTGACACCGCCTGCAATTTCCAACCGCTTCCTGCCAAGCCACTGTTCGACTATCTTGACCTTCGATGTGTCTGACCCAAGGGGCTTAGATGGACACCGAGGTTCTTGTCGTCGGGGCCGGTCCGACTGGGCTGATGCTCGCCAATCAACTCGTCCGGCGAGGCGTGCGAGTGCTGATCATAGACCGGCATGCCGGGCCGTCGCTACAGACACGCGCACTCGGCGTGCAGGCGCGCACCCTGGAGATATACGCGAAGCTCGGCATCGTCGATCGGGCGCTGGAACTCGGCAAGCGCGGCACCGGCGCGAACATGTGGGCGCAAGGGCGGAAGATGGCACGCGTCCCTTTGGGTGAAGCCGGGCAATTCGCGACGCCCTATCCCTACATTCTCATCCTCGGCCAGGACGACAACGAACGGATCATGGGCGAGAAGCTTCATGACTTGGGCGTGCCGGTTGAGTGGAACACCGAACTGGTGGGACTTGTGCAGGAACCGGGCCAGGTCACGGTAACGCTCAAGCGGCCCGGCGGCACCGACGGCAAGATGGCCGCCGCGTGGGTCGCCGGATGCGACGGAGCGCGCAGTTCGGTGCGTGAGTTGAACGGCATTACCTTCCCGGGCGCGCCATACGAGCATGTGTTCTTCGTCGCCGATACCGAGGCGACGGGGAGCATGGTTCCCGACGAGGTCAACGTTTACCTGTGGCAGGAAGGCTTTCATGCGTTATTCCCCATGCGCGGCAAGGATCACTGGCGGATCGTCGGCATTCTGCCGCCGGCCTTGCGCGACAGGGACGACGTAAAATTCGAGGCCGTGATTCCCTCCTTGCGCAACGAAGCGGGAGCCGGATTGTCGATCAAGGCATGCACCTGGTTTTCCACTTACCGCATCCATCACCGGAGCGCCTCGCGCTTTCGCGACCGCCGCTGCTTCCTGCTTGGCGATGCCGCGCACATCCACAGCCCGGTCGGCGCGCAGGGCATGAATACCGGCTTGCAGGATGCGTACAATTTGGCCTGGAAGCTCGCGCTCGTCGTCAAAGGTCAAGCGGAAGCGGCGTTGCTCGATTCTTACGAGGAAGAGCGCCTGCCGGTGGCGCGCCGTTTGCTGAACACGACCGACCGCGCATTCAAGATAATCGTTTCCGATAGCTGGCTTGCCGGCCTGCTGCGCACAAAGATCCTCGCGCGGATCGCCGCGTATGCGCTGAGCCGCGAAAGCATACAGAAGATCGCCTTTCGCGTCGTCTCCCAGACCGGCATCCACTACCGGAAGAGCTCCTTGTCGAAATCTCCGGAGGGCCTGCCTGACAGTGCGCCGCGCGGCGGCGATCGCTTCCCGTGGCTGCGGCTCAAGTTCCGGACGAACGGCTCCATCGAGGATCTGTTCCAGAAACTCGATGACACGCAGTTTAACCTGATGGTGATCGGCCAGCCTTCGCCGCCCGATGGAGCGCGCGAGCTCGGCGATCTGCTGCGCATCCACGTGATTCCCATCGATCCCGTCAATGACGCGGAATTGGCGCGGGCGCGGATTCCCCAACCCTCTTTCTATCTCCTGCGGCCCGACGGCCATGTCGGACTTTGTGGGGCTCGCTTGCAAGCCGCCGAAGTCAAGCGTTACGCCTCCGAGCGTTTGCGCCTCGCAGTCTGAGACTGGCCGGCCGGATGCGCGAGGGCGTGGCCGAACTCAGCGAGGCCAGACTCACCCGCATGCCGCGCCCCATCGACGCCGCCCGCCTCCTGGTCGCCGAAATCGACCGCCGGGCGCTTGAGGAAAGGGCCGAGGTCACCCGCACTTTCGTGTCCCGCGTGCTCGCGGGCTTCACCGCCCCCGGCCTGTTCGGGGAGGAGGATTGAGCTCTACGGCGCGGCGACCGTCACCCTTCGCGTGAATATGCTCGTGCGGTCTGGTCCGTCCGCCACCCCATAGGCCGGATGCAAAGTCCGGGTCGCCGACGCCGAACCCATGTAATCGCCGAGGAAGCGACCGCGGGCCACCGGCGCGTCAAGAATGTCGAACGACTCTTCGGTCAGCCGCCGCTCTCGGGCCCAGCTCGCGGCGTTGGCGCAGTTGCTGGCGGCGGGATCGCAGAACAGGGCGAACTGGTCGGCGAGTTCGCCGTATAGATTGTCGTGCCGGAAGTCGTAATAGGTCGCCATGATGACGCCGTCTATGTTTACGGCGACTGTCGGCACGAAGGCGGCCTCGCGAAACTGATTGGCCCGGCGCGGCGTCCGGTTGATCTTGACCGGCACCGTCCAGTTCCGCCCCGAGTCCTTCGACATCGAAAATGCGATCTCGTCGATAACGCCGCGGCTGAACCGGCTGTCCTGCCAGACCAGGTAGAGGTTGCCGTTGCGCCTGTCGACCGCCGAATCGAACAGAATCCCGGCATCGCGCACGGGTTGACGCAGGTTCGGCGTAAAGGTGCCAACGGGGTTTTCTATAGCCAATGTAAAAATCCGGTGCGCCAGGATAACGCCTCTCCTGGGAAGGAAGCTGAAGCCATGGTCGATTGAGCGCTTGAGGGAAATATTCACCCGGACGCCGCCACCCGGCAAATTGAGGATCTCGGTGAAGAAGGCGGCGAGTGTACCGTCCGGTTGCACTTCGATCAGATTGTTGATCGTCTGATTGTCGGCGCCCGGATCGTGAATGATGACCGGCCGCTCCCATGTCGCGCCGCCATCGAGGGTCCGCGTGAAGTAGGTCGGCCCCTTGAACTCCGGCGGAGCCTGCGCCGCCTTGGCGCCCGCGGCCCTCATAGCGCGCAGAATCCGGCCCGCGGTGATCACCCGGTTGTCGCCGCCGGCGGCCTTGGCCAACGCCGCCCGCTGCTCGGCGCTTGCCGTGAACAGCTCGAGCCGGTCCCAGATCGCGTAGGCGCGCCGCGCCAGCGTCGGATCGGCGGTCATCGAATTCTTGTCGTTGAATATGTCGGGATCGTTCTCTCTGATCTGAGCGACGGCGGGTTTCCAGCTATGGCCGCCATCGGTGGATTTGCTGACCAGGATGGCGTGGCGCCCGCCGAAAATGGCGGGATCGGAGTCGAATGACAGGCTCTGAAAATACACAACTCCGTTGCGGGCGTAGGTGATCCACGGGTCGCTCGCGCGCTCGAAGGTGCCGCCGGTGCACAAGGTAAATGACGGGGCCTTTACCGTCTTCCAGGTGGCGCCGCCATCGTCGCTGAAAGCCGAGACGAGGCCCCGCGCCCCGCCATCCGACCAGCGGTCTTGCTGCCAGACGGTAACCAGATTGTCGGGACGCCGCGGATTGACGTCGATATAGGGCTCGATCTCGCTTCCGGGATAGTTGACCGAGCCTTCCGCTTCCTGGCCCGGAACGTCGTCGGCCGTGCAGCCCTTCAATGGGCTCGGGCCAGTAATTTGTACCGTTGGGCCCACGTTGATTTTCGGGCTCTCCGCCCGTGCGTCCGCCGCGAAAGCCAAGCCGCAGAACGCCGGGATCATTGCCGCACGACACCACCGCGGAAGGACCGCACCGTTCCGATTTGCTGGTTTCCGAACCGACATGCGTCATACTCCTTTTGCTTGCTCGGCACTTCAAGGAGGCTACGATGGATCAGCGCGGCGCTGATCGCTCTGGCGCCCGATAACTGCTGGAGATTGTCATTTACCGCGCCCCATTACAAGCCTCGGGGTCCGGAAAGCCCTTCCGGAGGCCTATTCATGGAATGGTCATGAAGGCGTAATATGCCCTCTAAATGCCCGTAATCCCAGGCCCGCCGCAATGAATGAAGTCATCCAGCTCCCGCCCGCCGCTACCGTGGCCCCCATCGGGCTCGACGATCCGGCGCGCTTCATCAATCGGGAGATTTCCTGGCTGGTCTTCAACATGCGGGTTTTGGAGGAGGCGCGGAACCTCAACCATCCGCTGCTCGAGCGCCTGCGCTTCCTGTCGATCTCCGGCAACAATCTCGACGAATTCTTCATGGTGCGCGTCGCCGGGCTGGCCGGCCAGATGCGCGAGGGCGTGGTCGAACTCAGCGAAGACGGGCTCACCCCGGCCGAGCAGCTCGAGCGCATCCGCAAGCTCGCCCAGGAATTGACCGCCGAGCAGGATAGGCGCTGGCTGCGGTTGAAGAGCGAACTCACCGACAACGGCATCGCCATCGTCGACGCCGCCGGTCTCAGCGCCGCCGAACGGCGATGGCTCGATATCCGCTTCCTCGACCAGGTGCTGCCGGTGGTGACGCCCATCGCCATCGATCCGGCTCATCCCTTTCCCTTCATTCCCAACCGCGGCTTCATCATTGCGCTGGACTTGAAGCGCCGCCGCGACGGCGGCACCATGAACGCGCTCCTCCCCATCCCGCAGCAGCTCGAACGCTTCATCCGCCTCCCCGCCGCCGAAGGTGTTACGGGCGCCCGCTTCATTTCGCTGGAGAACATGCTGGGCTTCTTCATTCCGAGGCTTTTTCCCGGCTATGAGGTGCTGGGCCAGGGCTTGCTCCGCATCATCCGCGACAGCGACCTCGAAATCGAGGAAGAGGCCGAGGATCTGGTGCGGCTGTTCGAAAGTGCCCTGAAGCGCCGCCGCCGCGGCTTGGTGATCCGCATGGAGGTGGACGCCGTCTGTCCGCCGTCTTTACGCAACTTCATCGCCGCCGAAGTCGATGCTCCCGCCGACGCGATCGTCACCTGCGAGGGCCTCGTCGGCTATTCCGACACCACCCAACTCATTCTCGACGAGCGCCCCGATCTCAAGTTCAAGCCCTATGTGGCGCGCTTTCCCGAGCGCATCCGCGATCACGGCGGCGACTGCTTCGCGGCCATCCGCCAGAAGGACATCGTCGTCCATCACCCTTATGAATCCTTCGACGTCGTCGTCCAGTTCGTCCTCCAGGCCGCCAACGACCCCGACGTGGTGGCGATCAAGCAGACGCTGTACCGCACCTCCAAGCATTCGCCCATCGTCGCCGCGCTTGCCAAGGCGGCGGAAGCGGGCAAGTCGGTGATGGCGCTGGTCGAGCTCAAGGCCCGCTTCGACGAGGAGGCCAACATCCAGTGGGCCCGCGATCTCGAGCGCGCCGGCGTCCAGGTGGTTTTCGGCTTCATCGAGCTCAAGACCCATGCCAAGGTCTCGATGGTGGTGCGCCGCGAGGCCGGCCAGATGCGCTCTTACGTGCACTATGGCACCGGCAACTATCACCCGATCACCGCCAAGGTCTATACCGACCTCTCCTTCTTCACCTGCGATCCGGCGCTGTGCCGCGATGCCGCGCGGCTTTTTAATTACATCACCGGCTACGCCCAGCCCGAGGACCTTGAGAAGCTGGCGCTGTCGCCGATCAATCTCCAAACCCGCCTGCTCGAGCACATCGACGAGGAGATCGAACATGCGAGGGCAGGCCGCCCGGCGCAGATCTGGGCCAAGGTCAATTCCCTGGTCGATCCCGGCATCATCGATGCGCTCTACAAGGCGAGCAACGCCGGCGTGCAGATCGATCTCGTGGTGCGCGGCATCTGCTGCCTGAGGCCCGGGGTTCCGGGCCTGTCCGAAAACATCCGGGTGAAAAGCATCATCGGCCGCTACCTCGAGCATTCGCGCATCGTCTGCTTCGGCGCCGGCCAGGCCCTGCCGCACAACGGGGCCAGGGTCTATATCGGCTCGGCCGACTGGATGCCGCGCAATCTGCTCCGCCGCGTCGAAACCCTGATCCCCATCGACAACCCGACCGTGCACGAGCAGATTCTCGACCAGATCATGATCGCCAACTTCAAGGACAACCAGCAAAGCTGGGAACTCCTGGCCGACGGCTCGTCCCGCCGCGTGGTACCCGGCCCCGACGAGGAACCCTTCAACGCCCACCAATATTTCATGAACAACCCGTCGCTCTCTGGACGCGGCCGCTCCCTCAAAGGTAGTCTGCCGCCGGAAATCGTCAGCCAGAAGAAGAAATCCCGGGCGCGCAAGTGAATTGGCACAAGGGCTTCCGCACCGAGCCGCCGAAATACCGGCCCGTCGCGGTGGTCGACATCGGCTCCAACTCGGTCCGCCTCGTCGTCTATGACGGCTTGCGCCGGTCGCCCACCCCGGTATTCAACGAGAAAATCCTCTGCGGCCTCGGCAAGGGCGTGGCGATCACCGGAAGGCTGAGCGAGGAGGGCGTGGTCAGGGCGCTGGCGGCTCTGCGCCGCTTCCGCGCCTTGACACGTCAGATCGGTGCCAAACAGGTCTTCGCGGTCGCCACCGCGGCGGCGCGCGAGGCCGCCAACGGCGAGGACTTCATCGACCGGGCGGAAGAGGCGGTAGGGGCGGGCATCGACGTTCTCTCCGGCAAGGAGGAGGCCCGCTACGCCGCGCTCGGCGTCATCGCCGGCATCCCGGAGGCCGACGGCATCGCCGGAGACTTGGGCGGCGGCTCGCTCGAATTGATCGACATCAAGGATGCCAAGCTGCGCGACGGCGTGACGCTGCCGATCGGACCCTTGCGCTTGATCGACATGTCCGGCGGCTCGATCAACCGGGCCCGCAAGATCGTCGACGAATATTTCGACAGCGCCAGGATTCTCGACAAGCTCAAGGGCCGTTCCTTCTATGCCGTGGGCGGCACTTGGCGCAATCTCGCCCGCCTGCACATGGCGCAGAACAAATATCCCCTGCATGTGCTGCACCACTACACCATGACCCGCCAGCAGGCCGCCGCCGTGGCCGATCTCGTCTCCGGCCTGTCGCCTTCATCGCTCAAGGACATCCGCGAAGTCTCGAGAAGCCGCTCCGACACCATGCCCTTTGGCGCGCTCGTCCTCGACCGGCTTCTCGAGCACAGCAAGCCCAAGGATACGGTGGTTTCGGTCTACGGGGTGCGCGAGGGGCTGCTCTATTCCAAGCTGCCGCGCCGCAAGATGCAGGCCGATGCGCTGCTCTCCTCCTGCTGGGATTTCGCCCGCCGTTACGCCCGCTCGCCCGAGCACGAGCTCGAACTTTGCGACTGGACCGACCGGCTGTTCGGCGAAGGCGGCCTCAAGGAAAATCCGGTCGAGCGCCGCCTGCGCTATGCCGCCTGCCTCTTGGCCGACATCGGCTGGCGGGCCCACCCCGACTATCGCGCCGAACGCTCGCTTGGCATGATTTCGCAGGCCGCCTTCGTCGGCGTCGATCACCCCGGCCGTGTCTTCCTGGCGCTCACCGTCTACTTCCGCTACGAGGGCCAGGACAGCGGCGACGGCTTGACGCGGCTTCTCGACGACGATGCCATCGCCCGGGCCCATCTGCTCAGCAACATTTTCCGCCTCGCCTATATTCTCTCCGCCGCCATGCCCGGCATGCTGCCGAAGATCGGCATCCGTCTCGGCGACGGCAAGACTCTGATTCTCACGCTGCCGAGGAAACTCGCCGACCTGATGGGCGAGCGCGTCGAAAAGCGCCTCGCCGGCCTCGCCGCCGAGATGGGCCGGACGCCGAAGATCGTGATCGGTTGAGAGCGGCGCGCAATGACGGTGGTGGCGCGAAAAGCGAGTCCCTACTTACTATTCGCTATTCGCTATTCGCTATTCGCTATTCGCCATTCGCCGGCAATATCGCCGCCTTCCCATCGCGAAATCCGATCACCGCGCGGCCCGCTTTCAGGTCCAGCGCCAGATTGCCGAACACCTCGCGCCGCCAGCCATGCATCAGCGGCACATCCGCCGCATCGTCCTCCGCCACCGCGTCGATGTCGGCGGAACTGGCAATGAGCTTGGGCGCCAGTCCCTCGCGCTCGCACACCACTTTCAGCGCCAGCTTCAGGACTTCGGCCGCCGCCTGGGCGCCGTCGGACATCTCGTCGCGGCCGCCTTCCAGATGCGGCAGGCTCTTGGGATCGCGCGCCAGCCCCTCCTTCACCGCCGCCACGATGGCATCCCCCACCCGCGACGTGGCGAAGCCCCTGGGCAGCGCCCGCAAATGGCCGAGCGCCTCGCGGCTCTGCGGCATCTGCATGGCGATCTCGGCCAGCGCATCGTCCTTGAGGATGCGCCCGCGCGGCACGTTCTTCGCGCGCGCCTCATGCTCGCGCCAGGCCGAGACCGCCACCAGCACGGCCAATTGCTTCTTCGACTTGAGCCTGACCTTGATGCGCTTCCAGGCATCCTCCGGCTCGGTGCGATAGGTGGCGGGCGAGGTGAGGATGTCCATCTCCTCGGCCAGCCACGCCTCGCGCCCGGTCTTGTCGAGTTCGTCCTTGAGCCGTTCATAGACGACGCGCAGATGCGTGACATCGGAGAGCGCATAGGCGAGCTGCTTCTCCGAGAGAGGCCGCCGCGACCAGTCGGTGAAGCGCGAGGATTTGTCGATCTGCGCGTGCGCCAGCTTGCGCACGATCGCCTCATAGCCCACCTGGTCGCCGAAGCCGCACACCATGGCGGCGATCTGCGTGTCGAACACCGGATGCGGCACGACGCCCGAGCGATGCACCATGATCTCGATGTCCTGCCTGGCCGCATGGAACACCTTCAGCGCCCGCTCATTGTTCATGAGATCGAAGAACGGCGAAAGATCGATGCCCGCCGCCATGGGATCGACCAGCCCCGCCGCCGTCTCCCCCGCCATCTGGATCAGGCACAGATCCGGCCAATAGGTCGTCTCGCGCATGAATTCGGTGTCGACCGTGATGAAACGGTCCGCCGCCAGCGCGGCGCACAGCTCCTCCAACGCCTTCGTCGTGGTGATGAGCTCCATGATCGAACAGGGAAACGCGAGTCTGAGGCCCCGGTCAACAGTCTGGGGCGGAATTCCCTGAAATAATTCTTTCGCCGTAAAATCAATAACTTGCCGAATAGAATGGAATCGTTATGTCAACTCCACCCGACGCCCGAGCGCGATATGGGAGGCAGGGCGCTCACACTCCCCAATTCCCCCTTCTCCCGTGCGCAGCATGGGAGAAGGTGGCCGAAGGCCGGATGAGGGCCCTGGCGCAGAACGCGGCGCGAGTGCATCCGTCACGTACCGCTCCGCCATTGATTGTGTGTAATCCATAGATTACAATTCGTCCCGTGATTGAAATCGTCAAATCTGACCGATTTGACCACTGGCTCGCCGGCGTCAAGGACAGGCAATCAAATGGCCACCAAATTCTCCCGCTACGACGTCGCGGATTATCTGAAATCCGAAGAAGACATGGCCGCCTATCTCGAAGCCTGCTTCGAGGAAGCCGGAGACGACGCGGCCTATATCGCCGCGGCCCTCGGCGACATCGCCCGCGCCTATGGCATGGTGAAACTCGCCAGGGAAACCGGCCTCACCCGCGAAGGACTCTACAAGACCCTGTCGAAGGACGGCAACCCGAGCTTCGCCTCGATCCTCAAAGTCATTCGCGCGCTGGGGCTCAAGCTCAAGCCGGAGGCGGCGTGAATGAGGGATGGATTTAGGTGCGGTGATACTATTTCACTGCCACAATCCCGACCTAAGAAGTTCAGACCGCAAGCTATGATTGTTGGGATGCAAACTGATGAATAACGGAAAGGATGACGCCAGCATTATCAAGTTTATGGCCCTGCTTGGCCGGCTCCGGAATGCATTTGATGATGAACCCACAGGATTGAAAAAACTTGTTATGGAGGACGATGATCTCAGGCGATTGTGTGTCGAATTGGATTCAACGGCATCCTTTTTTGTGATAATGGAGCAGAGTCATCGCCAGGTGTTTGCTGCACCGGTTGATCCAAAGTTCATTGCAACATGGCGTGAGTACGAAAAAAGATATGCCGCTATTTTGCAGGACATTGGTCTTGCGGACATGTTTGGGATTTTTGAGCGCTCGGACTCCAGTTTCGATTTCCCCGATTCGAATCGGCGGCAAGACCTCGAGTTCAAGTGGAAAAACGCGGATGAACTAGCACTTGAGAATGCAAGAACAATTGTTGCTGTATTGGAGTTTGCGAAGGAACAAGTCACCGACGAGTATAGAGATTTTCCAGAGGAATTTGTGAACGAAATCACAGATGGAATATGGTGTTGGAACAATCTCTGTCATACCACTGGTCTGGATATTCGCGGAACATTACGGCGACGACAACTTGTCCCCTTTGTCCTCATTCCCCGACACGTTTCACAACATCATGGAGAACCTGAGAAACTTTCGCTCTTCACTCATCTGCGGCAGGCACATGACGCTTTCATCCTTGGAGTTCCTTTCGCAGCTTTGGCCCTAATGAGAGCTATCTTAGAGATCACGTTGAAAATTCACTACGCCGCCGAGGGAAAGGATCTAGAGGACCGCATCAACAATTGTCGAGGGCTGCCTTCGGGTGCATCAAGAGAGGCGCTTCATCGCCTGCGGAAACTTGCCAACGACATTTTGCATTTCAATAGTAATCGTGTAAGGCTACCTAAGGACGTGGAAAAGGAACTCCTTACTTTTCTCTATGTTTTGCGTGCTTTAATCGAACGGGCGCCCGCACGAATTCCGAAGTGATTTTATTGCAAATGTGTGCATAGCGGCGAGTGGTGCCGCAGGTCTCGCGGAGATAGAATGCTCGGCTCTGATTCACCCTCACCGCTCCACCCTGAACCCCTCAACCCGCTCGAACTCCCGCACGTTATTCGCCACCAGCGCCAGTCCCTGTGACCGCGCCACACCCGGGATCATGACGTGGTAAGTGCCGATCATCCGACCCTTGCATTTGGGCGACCCTGCGGAGCGGGCTGGGCGCGATCGCTGAGAAAATCGGTATCCAGCCGGGAGCAGTCGAAGAAACTAGCCCAACTCTCACCGGCCGGAACGATGAGCCGCCTCGAACCTTGATTGAAGATGTCCAAGCGCTTGACGTGCTCCGGCAGGGCCACGGCCTTGGGTAGCCGCACAGCCTGACTCCCTTTGAATCTAAAAACGGTGGACTTGGGCATGACTGTTTCGCGTTTCGTATACCGGAAACCCACGGGACCGGACAGACGGCGAGCGCGTCGATATTGTGCAAATAGTCCTTGACAACATTCCTAGGCTATGCCATATGTCCTTCCGTCTCCTTCCCACGGAGGGCGGTTCGCGAGCCGTCGTTGATCGGGGAAGGGGATGCGGGGCCTGAAATGGTTCTGTCTTCACGGAGGCAGGACCTAACCAGGGACCACCGCCCACACTCCCTTTCGGCCCGCTGCGGTCG
>JBQTKG010000035.1:0-25997 GCA_052386315.1 Hyphomicrobiales bacterium | reverse complement strand
GCCGAAAGCACGATCCGCACCAGCCTCTCGTCTTTCGCCGCTCCGCCGATCACCGTGCCAATGGCGGCGGCGGCGGGCGCGGGGCCCGCCTGCAGTTCCGCGAGGCAGCGTTTTGCGGCCTTGGCCGGCACGCCGGCCAGAAGCCCGCCCGCGGTTTGCGGATCGAACAGCAATGCGAACCGGTCATCGCCGATTTCCGGGCCCGCTTCTATCCGGCTCTTCAAGGCCAGGTTGTCGGGCAAGAGGGTCGAGGCAAGGCCAGCGCTCGCCAGTTCCCGCGCCTGCGGATAGGCGGGAACGTCATCGGCGGCGATCGTGGCGCGGCAGCCGGATTGCTCGAGCATTTCGATCAGATGGCCGAGGAGGCCAAAGCCCGTCACATCGGTCATCGCCGTGGCGCCGTGGGCGATCAACAGGCGCGCGACCTCGCGGTTCGATTGGCGCATGGCGGCGAGCGCGGCAGCAATCGCAACCGCCGGCGCTTTCCCACGCATCTCGGCGGCAAACAGCAGGCCGGTGCCCAGGGGCCTGGTCAGGATCAGGGTGTCGCCATCGCGCAGCCCCGTCTTGCGGCGGATTCCCGCGCGCTTGACCGAGCCCGATACCGAAAATCCGGCGGCGAGTTCGGTACCTTCGCTCGAATGGCCGCCGGCCAGTTCGACACCCGCCTGGCGGAAGGCCGCACTGGCGCCGGCGAGAAGCTGGAACAGATCTTCCTCCACCAGGCGAGGCCGCGCATGCGGAATGACGGCAACCGCCAATGCGTGGGTGGGCCTACCGCCCATGGCGTAGATGTCGTTCAGCGCATGGTTGGCGGCGATCTCGCCGAAGACATAGGGTTCGGGCCAGATGGCGCGGAAGAAATCCACCGTTTCGAGGCGCAGCTCATTGCCGGGAGCTTCGAGGATTGCCGCGTCGTTGCGTTGCCCGGCGCCGGGATCGAGCCGTCCCAAGGCCCTGGCGAGCGTGACCGGACCCACCTTGGCGGCGCAGCCGCCGCAGCGCATGGCGTCCGGTTCCCCGCCATTCCGCCCCGCCATCTCCGGCAGATCGTTGAATTTGCGCATGAAGCGGCGGTCGATCCAGTCTTTCCATGTCCACACCCAGTCGCCCGCCACGGAAAACGGACCGCGCGCCGCGATTGCATGTTTGCGCCCCGTCGTCAGCAGCATGAGATATTGCCGCTGCGGGGTGAAGGGCGTGGGCACGCGACCCTGGGCGCGGGCCCGCAGGTTCTCCGTCAAGGGGGGACCGTGCCGCACGGCGAAAACCCCGGACTTCTCGCGCGGATATTCGAGAACGCCGGCGCAATCCCCGGCGGCGAAGATGTCGTCGTCGTCCACCACTTGCAATGTCGGGCGCACCGCCACGAAGCCATCCGCATCGGTCTTGAGGCCGGCCTTCCTGAGCCAGGCCGCCTGAGCGGCGCCGGTCGTCACCAGCGCGGCGTCGGCGACGATCCGCCGGCCGCTGGCGAGGATCACCTGATTTTCTTCGATCTCGACGACGGGATCGCTTTCGATTAATGCAATACCGGCGCGTTCCAGGGACTCCCGCGCCAGCCTGCGGGCGCGGGCATTGATATTGGGAAGAAGGCCGTTGCCGCCGATCAGCGTGATGTGAATGTTGCCGGCCCGATCGGCAAAGCGGTGCCGAAAGGCATGGGCGAGTTCGAACCCCGCCGCGCCCGCACCCACGACCGCAAAGCGGCGGTCCCCGTGCGACGCAGCCAGCAACTCCTCGATCCTGCGCAATTTGGGCATGAGGCTGGAGATCGGCTTGACCGCGATGCCGTGTTCCGCCGCTCCCTTGATCGCTGCAAGGGCCGGCGTGATGCCGACATCGATCGACAGGAGATCGAAGGCGAGCGGCGGGCGTCCTTCGAGCATGATGCGGCGCTGCTTACGGTCGATGCCGGTTGCCGAACCGTGAATCAGCCGCGCATCGGCAAAGCGCGCCAGCCGCACCAGATCGATATGGCAATCGCCGCGGGAATAGTGGCCGGCGACGAAACCCGGCAGCATGCCGGAATAGGGGGCCTCCAGTTCCTTGGCGATGAGGGTGAGCCGCACGTCCGGCTCGGGCCTCATGCCGAAGGAACGCAGCACCGAGACATGGGCGTGTCCGCCGCCAACCAGAACCAGATCGAGACGCGGCGGAACAGCGGACTTTATCATTGCCGGGTCGTGACGGCTGCGGGCACCGCTTCCTCGACTTTCATGCGGCGGCCCCAGATATCGAAGAAATGCCCGTCATTGATGTGGATGCGGTCGTCGCCGACGCGGGCCTCGACGTCGCGCAATCTGACTTTCGCCAGCATGTCGGGAATGGGCCCCCCGCCTGCGCCGGTTTCGGGGAAGATCGCCACGCCGTCCCATTTGCAGCCGGACTTGGCCATCAGTCCGGAAAATTCCGGCCAGCTCAATTCGTCGCCGATCACATGAACATAGGTCGAGGACACCGGCGTCACGGTGCCTTCGCCGATCTGAACCAGGACGATGAGGACGGTGAAGTCTCCGGTCTCGCGATAGGCGGATTTGAGCCAGGCCTCGAAATTCAATGACTCAGAAGTCGACAAGCGGCATCTCCGGTATCTCGTGGTCGAACAGCGCCAGGAAAGGCGCGCCGGTTTCCTGCTCGTACCATGCCTCGAATTTTACGAATGCCGCCGCGATGGTTGGGCGCCGCTTCTTGCTCCCGGCGTCCCCGGCGGCGGCGGCGCTTGCATGGATGACCGCGGCCAGTTTCTTGAACTCCTCGACGATTTTCTCCTTGGGCGGCGAAAGCTCGTGCCAGCCGAGCTCGGCTCTCAGGCACTCGACCTGGGCGGCGACGGCGGCTTCATCGCTGTCGCCGCAGGCGGATTTGATCAGTACACGGACCAGCCCCAGCCGCCGGAAGGCGAACTCGCGGGCGCGCTTGCGGCGGGCAAGTTCGATTTCGAACTGCCTGGCGTAGTCGGCCTCGGCCCGGTGCGCCTCCTGGGCCGCCAGTTCAAAGGGCGCGATCAGCTTGTCTGGTTGGTCAGGCATCGGCGGCTCCCGGGAAAAGTGGCGGAAGAGAGTGGGAGTCGAACCCACCTAGGACCGTCTCGCGGCCCCACCCGGATTTGAAGTCCGGACGCCCCACCGGGAACGAATCTCTTCCGTAAGACCGGCCGATCATAGCAGACCGGTCTTGTGAGGGTTGATGCGGCGCCAATCGCCGCGCCGCATGGTGAAGCCTTGCTTGTCGAAATATTCGAGTATCAGGATCGCCACTTTGCGGCCGCCGCCGATCCGGTCGCGGAAGGCGGCGGCATTGAACTTACCCTGTTCCGAAGCGCCCGCAAGCTCCCGTGCCGTGGCGGCCAGATCGCCCGTGGCGGCCCGCAGGAAGAAATGATCGTGGGCGATTTCGTCGACGTCGCCGCGGCGGGCGGCGAGCTTGAACAGGCGCCGGATGGAAGGTTCGGCAATGCCGGTGGCATGGGCGATATCGCGCACCCGCGGCGGGCAGAAGCGGCTTTGACCGTTGAGCGACGGCCGGATCGAAGCCCAGATGCGTTCGTCCTCGGCGGAAAGCCTGACCACATGCGAAGGTCTGCGGACCCAGGCGCGATCGAGCGCTACCTCGCCCTCGGCCGCAAGCTTGTCCAGGACCGCCGCGAGGATGGGAGCGGGAAGGCGCGGCAAGAGGCCGAGGCGCAGCCGTTCGATGCCGAGTCCGGCCACATCCGGATTGGACAGGTGGAACGCATCGAGAAGGGCAAGCAGCCGCCGCCGGTAGTCCAGCCATCTCTGCGGCAGCATGCCGGCGCCGCCCAGTTCGACGATGCCGAGGTGGGCTCCGATCTCGTGGGCGGCGCTAACCGACGTGCCGCGATCGCGGAAGAAGGCTTGAAGCTCGACCCAGCCGCGCTCGCAGGCGAGGAAGCCGGCAAGCGCTTCGGCGGTATCTTCGGCGGCAAGGGCTTCGAGTTCGGCGCGGCGCGCGGGCGTGCGGCGCTTGCGTTCGGGGCCGCGCAAATTGTGGATGATGCCGCCGCCCAGGGTGCGGCTGGCCGACCAATCGCGCAGGATGAAGCGGTCGCCCGCCATGGCGACGATCGGCTGATCGAGAACCAGTTGCGCAAAGCCCGATTGGCCGGGCGCCAGGGGCCGATCGCCGAGTGTCACGACATGGGCGCCGGTCTCGGCGGCACCGTGATGAAAGCGCACAGGCTGCCATTGGCTCAAGGGTTTGCGCTCGGAGGCAAGCAGTTGCACGGTGACATCGATGCGCGAGGCGGGTGCATGCAGGGTGGGATCGACCAGCGACTGGCCCCGGCTGACCGACGCTTTGGAAATATCCGGTCCGGCAATGGCAAGGGCGCAGCGTTCTCCGGCGCGGCCTTCCGCCGATTCCCGGTTCTGGGCGTGGATCGAGCGGACGCGAGCCTCAAGCCCCGGCGGCGAGATCAGCAACCGGTCGCCGACATGCACGCTGCCGGAGACGACCGTACCGGTCACCACGGTTCCCGCACCCGGCAGATTGAAGCTTCTGTCGATGTCGAGCCGGAAACGGCCCCGGGCGCTGCGCGCGGCAGGCTGGGCGCGCGCCAGGTCGAGAGCGGCGATGAGGTGCTGCAATCCCTCCCCGGTCTCCGCCGAGACGGGAATGATGGCCGAGCCGGCAAAAGCGGTTGCCGCCAGAAGCGAATGGATCTCCGCGCTCACCTCGCGGCGGCGGTCTTGATCGGCCAGATCGGCCTTGGTCAAGGCGACAATGCCATGCTTGAGGCCGAGCAGATCGAGGATCGCCAGATGTTCGCGGGTCTGCGGCATGACGCCGTCATCGGCCGCCACGACCAGTAGCACGAAGTCGATGCCGGTGGCGCCGGCCAGCATATTGTGGATCAGGGCCTCATGCCCCGGCACATCGACGAAACCGACGATATCGCCGCCGGGGCGGGGCCAGTAGGCATAGCCCAGATCGATGGTGATGCCGCGCCGCTTTTCTTCCTTGAGGCGGTCGGGATCGGTTCCCGTCAGAGCCTTGACAAGACTCGATTTGCCATGGTCGATGTGGCCGGCGGTTCCGACGATCACGTCAGCGGTTCCATTGCGAGCCGCTCGGCGCGGGCGATATCGCCGGGCGGCATGTTGCGCCTGGCGGAATTGTAATAGTTTTCGGCCAGGAGGCTACCGCCCTTTTTGGCGCGGATGAGCCAGGCGAGCGACTGCACCATGTCACGGGGAACCCCGGCGCCGAGCTGATGGGCGGCGCCCAGCATGGCTTGGGCGTCGGCATCGCCCAGGCGGGCCGCCTTCAGCCACCATTCGGCGGCGGCGTGCGGATCGCGGGGCCCACCGAGGGCATTGTGATAGAGCATGCCGATGCGCGTCATCGCCGAGGCAACGCCCTGCTCCGCCGCGGCCTTGGCCCAGATCATGGCTTCCCGGTAGTCGGGCGCCGGGTTGTCGCTGTCGGCCAGCATCCAGGACAGCATCTCCTGGGCTTCGGCATCGCCCTGCTCCGCCGCCAGGCGGTAGAGACGTTGGGCCTCCGGCTCATCGGGCTCGACACCCTCGCCCTTGAAGTAAGCGGCGGCGAGATTTCGCTGCGCCACCTTGTCGCCGTTACCGGCGGCCGCCGTCAACCATTTGATGCCGGTGGCCCGATCGCGTTCGACGCCGAGACCGTTGAGCAGGCAGGCGCCGATATTGTTCTGGGCGCGCGCCACGCCGGCATGGGCCAGGGGCAGCCAGGCTGCAATCGCCGCCGCCCGGTCGCCGGCATCGAAGGCGCGCTGCGCTTGCGCCATGCGGGAGGCGATATCGGCCTTCGGATCTTTCTTGAACCAGCGCTGCTTCATCGCGGCAGCCCGGCGGCGTTCAACACGGCAAGCTGGGCGGTGAACTTCGCTTCATCGTCGAGGCAGCGCAAATCGAAAATCAGACTGTCGTCTTTGGTGTGACCGACGACGGGAATTGGCAGCCGGCGGAATGCGGCGGCGAGCTCGGCCAGCTTGCGGCCGGCGGTCTTGCGGTCGACGGGTGTCATGGCGACGCCGACGCTCTTGATGGTTTCAAGCGGCAGCGCGCCGGACCCGATCTGGCTGCCGCAGTCCACGGCTTCGACGCGCCAGGCGGGCCCCAATACCGCGGACAGGCATCCTCGAATCCTTTCGGCAAGCTCCGACAATTCGCCGACAGGCCGGGTAAAGAAGGACAAGGTGGGTAAACTGGCGGCCAGCTTCTCGGGGTGCCGGTAGAGCTGCAAGGTGGCTTCGAGGGCCGCGAGCCGCAATTTATCGAGACGCAGGGCGCGTTTCAGCGGATTTTTGGCGCAGGCCCGCACCAGATCCTTGCGCCCGGCGATAATGCCGGCTTGCGGTCCGCCGAGCAGCTTGTCGCCCGAGAAGGTGACGATGTCGGCGCCATCGGCGATCGCTTGCTGGACGGTGGGTTCGCGCTTCAACCCGAATTCCGCCAGGTCGACGAGCGTGCCGGAACCGAGGTCGTCGACCAGCGGCACGGAAGCGGCGCGCGCTATCCTTGAGAGTTCCTTTGCCGGGACTTCCTTGGTGAAGCCCTGGATCGTGTAGTTGGAGGTGTGGACCTTCAGGATGAGCCCGGTCCTGGGGCCGAGGGCCGCTTCATAGTCCTTGGCGTGGGTGCGGTTGGTGGTGCCGATTTCGACGAGCTTTGCGCCGGCCCGCGCCATGAGTTCCGGCATGCGGAAAGAGCCGCCGATTTCGATCAATTCGCCGCGCGAGACGATGGCCTCGCGGCCCTTGCTGAGCGTGTTGAGGACCAGCAGCACGGCGGCGGCATTGTTGTTGACGATGCAGGCGTCCTCGGCGCCGGTGAGATCGCCGATCAGATCGCGCACCGCATCGTCGCGCTCGCCGCGGCCGCCGCCATCCAGATCGAATTCGAGGGCGGCGGGATGGCGCATGGCCCCGATCACGGCTTCGATGGCGCGCTCGGCCAGAACCGCGCGGCCGAGATTGGTGTGCAGAATGGTGCCGGTGAGATTGAAGACGCGGCGCAGCCTGGGCTCGTCCGATTGCGCCAGCAACGCGAGGCTCGCGGCGGCGGCTTGTTCGGCCGCAACCGGCGCAAAGCCGGGACTGGCGATCGCGGCGCGCCAATTTTCCAGCGTGCGGCGCACGGCATTGCGGGCGGCGGTGCGGCCATGGCGCTCGACCGCCTCCTGTCCGGAGTTGCTCGACAGGACTTCGTCGACGGACGGCAGCGGACTTCGGCCCCTGGTCATTGCGGCATTCAACAGAAAATGCCGCGGGCGATCAATAGCCGAGCAGGAAGGGGTTGGCCGAACCGCGGTGGAAACCTTCCTTGCGCAAGAGCAGATCGAGGCCCAGGGAGGCGACATCATCGGCCACCGGATCGAGACCGGCATCCTTGTCCTGGTGGAATATCTTCACATAACTCAAGCAGCCGTCGCAGGTCTCGGCCTTGATGGTGTCGGAGAGGCCTACGATGTTGTGATAGGCGACCCCCTTGTCGCCGCCGCACATGACGCAGCGGATGCGCGAGACGTTCCACTGGGTGCCGCACAGGGAACAGCAGCAGTAGCGATGCCCGCTGACCTTGGGCAGTTCGACAATGACGCTGGCCACCGGGCTGCCGCCGCAGGCGGGGCAGGCGCCGGGCGCCACCTCAGTCAAGCGCCTGGCATCGAGCTGGGAGGCCAAGCGGGAGAAATGCACCTGCACGGCGGCGGCGGCGAGCACGTGGCCAGCGATTTCATCGGCCGGAACTTCCGCCATCACTATGGCCCGCATCATGCCGCTACGGCCAACGTCGTCCTTGCCCATTATGCCGTTCAGCGCGGCGCGGGCGGCTTCGGGCATTTCGGCGCCCTGCAACAGCCCGAGGATGCGCAGCAGGGTTTGCGGAGCCGTCGCATCGGGCTCGAAAAGTCCTATGGAAATGGGCGGCATGCCATGCCCATAGGCCTTTTCGATTTCGGCCGAGGGCGGCAGGACGGCCGGCGGCAATCCGTCCTGGCAGTCGTGCTGGGCCTGGCTCAAGGCGGTGAGAAACCGCAAGTAGGGCTCAAGCTGGTGGCCCGGGGCCAGGACGGCGAAGCGCCCAGCATGACGCGCGAAGCGCGAGCCTGGATCGGCCAGAATTGCAAAGGGCGGCTTGGCGACTTCGCCGGAGGCGATGGCCTCCGCCGACATGGTCTTCGGTCCAGACATTGGGTTCCGGTTTCCGGCCGCTTCTATTTGGCAACCGGCTTTGAATCGTGTTCCTTGGCGACTTCCTCGCGCAGCCATCTGCGATGGTGGCGCCAGGCCCAGCCGCCGGAGACATTGCCGTGCATCATGCCGCGCACCGTGCCCTTGACCCAGATCGCCGCATAGACATGGACGATCCACACCAGGATGGAGCTGACTGCGGCAATAGCGTGAATCAGGGCAGACCAGCGCTTCTGCTCAATAGTGAAGGCGTCGCCGAAATAGATTTCCCAGAGGCCCAGCCCCGACACCACCATGATCACGATCAGGATGGACTGAAGCCAGAACACCAGCTTCTGTCCGGCATTGTATTTGTCGAGCTCCGGCATACCCTCCTCGCGCCCCGCCAGCACGCTGCGCAGCCGGCCCAGCCAGATGTTGTCGTTGCGCACCCAAAGATTGAGCCGGAAGAAGCGAATGAACAGGCCGAGGAAACTCAAGGCCAGCACCACGCCGAACCACGGATGGATGGCTCTGACATTTTCGCCGCCGCCGAACAGATTGCTGAGGAAGAACAGGCTCGGGTGAAACAGCGACAACCCGCTCAACGCGAGAAGCACAAGACTCCCGGCGGTAATCCAGTGATTGACCCGCGCCAAGCGAGTGTACCGCGACACGGCATAGGATTCATCGGGATTCGAGGATGTCAGTATCACCTCGCTTGTTATTCCAGTGGCCACGTCATGCCGTGCCGGATTGGATTGGGCCGGAGCGCGCCTGACTTGCGCTCCGGCCGTGTTCTTCTTGCCTGCCGCCGGACGTTCCACCTAGGACTCCCGCCGCAGGTTTTCGGCGTTGTCCTCGTCTTCGCCGGTGACCCGGTTCGGGCCGTTCAACACGTAATGGAAGAAGCCGAGAACCGCGAAGGCGCCGATCGACGCCATGCCGGCATATTTGGTGACGCCTTTCCACGCCTCGACCACCGCGCTGATTTTGGGATCCTTGGGAAGGTTCGAGTAGATTTCCGGCTTGTCGGCGTGATGCAGCACATACATGACGTGGGTGCCGCCGACGCCCGGCGGATTGTAAAGCCCCGCATTGGCGAACCCGCGCGATTTCAGGTCGACGATCCGTTCCTCGGCGAGATCGATCATGTCCTCCTTGGACCCGAACGAAATCGCCTGGGTCGGACAGGCCTTGGCGCAGGCCGGTCCCTGCCCGACCGCCACGCGGTCGACGCACAGCGAGCATTTGTAGGCCTTGTGGTCGGCCTGCGAGATGCGCGGGATGTTGAAGGGGCAGCCCTTTATGCAATAGCCGCAGCCGATGCAGTTCTCCGAGATGAAATCGACGATACCGTTCGAGTACTGCACGATGGCGCCGGGCGCCGGACAGGCCTTGAGGCAGCCCGGATCCTCGCAATGCATGCAGCCGTCCTTGCGGATCAGCCATTCGAGATTGTTGGTCTCTGGGTTGATCCACTCGTTGAACCGCATCAGCGTCCAGCTGGCCGGCGAAAGATCGTGCGGATTGTCGTAGACGCCGGTGGTGACGCCCACTTCCTCGCGCAGATCGTTCCACTCGAGACAGGCCGACTGGCAGGCCTTGCAGCCGATGCACTTCGACACGTCGATGAGCTTCGCCACTTCCAGGGTTTCGCGCACGGCGGGCGGCGGCGAGGTCGATGCCGAGCGCCGCTTGAGATCGAGGGATTGCAGTGATGCCATGACTGTTCCTCCCTAAACCGATGCCGCGATGGGTTCGATATTGACGAGAAACGCCTTGTACTCCGGCGTTTGCACGTTTGCGTCGCCGACGAAGGGAGTCAGCACGTTGACGCCGAAGCCCTTCTTTGCCTCGCCGGTGAAGCCCCAATGGATGGGGATGCCGACTGTGTGCACCGTCTTGCCGTCGATAGTGAGCGTCGGCATGCGTTTGGTCACCACCGTCTTGGCCTTGATCGACCCGCGATTCGACGTGACCTGAACCATGCCGCCATTGGCAATGCCTTTCTCCTTCGCCAGATCTTCGGAGATTTCCACGAAGAGTTCGGGCTGCAGGATGGCGCTGATCCTTGTGTGCTTGGTCCAATAGTGGAAGTGCTCGGTCAGCCGGTAAGTCGTCGCCACATAGCGGAAGGCGTCGGCCTTGCCCATGGCCTCGCCGTCTGCCTTGAACAGGCGGGCGGCGGGGTTCGACACCGTCTTCTCGTGCAGCACATTGGTCACCGGCGTCTCGAAGGGCTCATAGTGCTCGGGGAACGGACCGTCGGACATGCCCTTTCGCACCCAGAGCTTGCCCACACCCTCCGCATTCATGATGAAGGGGCCGGCATTCTTTTCCGGCGCCAGCGTCGCCGGGAAGTCCGGCACGTCGGGGCTTACCCATTTCGCGCCGTTCCACTCGACATATTTCTTGCGGGCGCTCCACGCCTTGCCGGAGGGGTCGGCCGAGGCGCGATTATAAAGAATGCGCCGGTTGGCGGGCCACGCAAAGCCCCATTTCGGATAGACGCCGAGACCGCTGGGATCGGCGGTATCGCGCCGCGCCGTCATGTTGCCGGCCTCGGGATAGACGCCGGAATAGATCCAGCATCCGCCCGTGGTGGTGCCGTCGTCGCGCATTTGCGCGAAGCCGTCGAGCTGCTCGCCCGCCTTCTTGACGAATTTCGTCGCATCCGCCGGATCGGGCAGATCGACAATGGCCCGCCCGTTGATCTCGCGCAGGAGCTCGTCCGGACTTGGGTTATTGGGCTGCATATAGCTCCAATCCGTGTAGTAGATCGGATCGGGCCTGGCGCCGCCTTCAGCCTTGTAAAGGGCTTTGATGCGCAGGAACAACTCGGCCATGATCGCCGCGTCGCCGCGCGCGTCGCCCGGTGGATCGGCGCCCTTCCAGTGCCACTGAATGTTGCGGCTGGAATTGGTGAAGGATCCCTCTTCCTCCGCGAAGCATGTGGATGGCAGCTGGAAAACCTCGGTGGCAATCGCAGCCGGATCGACATCGTTGAACTCGCCGTGGTTTTCCCAGAACCGGCCCGTTTCGGTGTCGAGCGGATCGATCGTCACGAGGAACTTGAGCTTCGCCATCGCTGCCGCGGCCTTGGCCCGGTTTGGCACCGAGAGGAGCGGGTTGAAGCCCTGGCACACATAGCCGTTGATCTTGCCTTGATACATCAGATCGAACTGCTTCAGCACGTCGTAGCCGCCGTCATATTTCGGCAGCCAGTCGAAGCCGAAGTCGCTCTCCGGCGTGGCGTATTTGCCGTACATGCTCTTCAGGTGGCTGACGAAGAACTTCTTGTAGTTCTGCCAGTAGCTCACCTGGTTTTCCTGGAGCGGCTTGAAGTCCCGGTTCTTGATGTAGGTCGCGAAAGTCGTCTCCGCGTCCGTCGGCATCGCCAGATAGCCGGGCATCGAGTTGGACAGGACGCCCAGATCGGTGAGGCCCTGCACGTTGGAATGTCCGCGAAGCGCGTTCACGCCACCGCCGGGCACGCCGATATTGCCGCACAGCAACTGGATCATCGCCATGCAGCGGATGTTCTGCGATCCCGTCGAGTGCTGCGTCCAGCCAAGGGCGTAGAGCGAGGTCATCACCCGTTCGCCATTAGCGGTCGACGCCGCATGTGCGCAAACCTGCAGGAACTTGTCCTTGGGCGACCCGCAGATGCGTTCCACCGTTTCCGGCGTGTAGCGTTCCACATGCGTCTTCAGAAGCTGGAACACGCAGCGCGGATGGGCAAGCGAGGCATCCCGCTTCGCATATCCGGTCGCCGGGTCCATCTCATATTCCCACGTGTCGCGCACATAGGAACGCTTTTCCGCGTTGTAGCCCGAGAACAGGCCGTCTTCGGCGTTGAAGGCGTAGCCTTCCTTCACGATGTAGGAGGCGTTGGTATACGCCTTCATGTATTCGCGATGGAGCTTGCCGTTGGCGATCAGGTAGTTGACCATACCGAGGAGGAAGGTGATGTCGGTACCTGCGCGGATCGGGCAATAGAGATCGGCGACCGAGGCCGAGCGGGTGTAGCGGGGATCGACGACGATGAGCTTGGCGCCGTTATGCGCCTTCGCTTCGGTGACCCACTTGAAGCCGCAAGGATGGGCTTCGGCGGCATTGCCGCCCATGATCAGAATGACGTCGGCGTTCTTGATGTCGATCCAGTTGTTCGTCATCGAACCGCGGCCGAATGTCGGGGCCAGACTGGCCACCGTCGGTCCGTGTCAAATTCTGGCCTGGTTGTCGACCTGAATGATGCCGAGGCCGCGCACCACCTTGTGGGTGAGCCAGCCGGTCTCGTTGGAAGTGGCGCAGCCGGCAAGGAAACCCATGGTCGGCCAGCGGTTGACCGTGGTTCCGTCCTTGTTGGTGACCTGGAAGTTGCGGTCGCGGTCGTCCTTCATCAGGCGCGCGATGCGCTCCATGGCGAAGTCCCAGCTGACCCGCTCGAACTTGTCGGAGCCGGGCTTCCTGTACATCGGGTGCTTGAGGCGGGTCTTGGAAGCGACGAAATCGAGCAGCCCCGCGCCCTTCGGGCACAGCGTGCCGCGGTTCACCGGATTGTCCGGGTCGCCTTCGATGTGAATGATCTCGGACTTGGTGTTCTTGGACTTGTCACCAAGCGAATACATGATGACGCCGCAGCTTACCGAGCAGTATGGGCAGGTGTTGCGGGTCTCGGTCGTGCGCGCCAGCTTGAACGGGCGAATGGACTGCGCCACCGCCTCTTCCAATCCGCCAAATCCGAACGATCCGATCGCCGAACCTGCAACACCGGCACCCGTCAGTTGCATGAACTGACGCCGTGACAATTGCATGTTCATAGGCGCTCCTCCTCATGACCTCGAAAGCCACGAACGCTTGTGATTCTGATTCTTGAGGCGGACTCCGAGGCAGTCTTGAAAGTTTGATCTCAATACCTAAAGCTGTCAAGAAACTTTGAAATTGGCGCTTTCGCAATTGCGAAATGAATTATCCTGGGCAATGGAATTCCGGTTCGTCGAGACCGAGCGTATCGAGATTGTTGAACTGATGCAGCGCCCCTTCGACCGGTGCAAGTCCGATGACCGCATCGGCGGTGCCGAGCAGGATGCTCTGGCGGAGCTGGCGGTCCCAGGGACGGAAGGACCCGGGAAAGCCCTTGTAAAGCTCGAGGGTTAGCTCGGGCTTCAACAGCTCGTCCGCCAGCGGGCCGCCGGAGTAGCCTGCCTTCACGCCGGCCTCGACAATCGCCTTGACCGCGACCCAGGCGGCCCAGTCTTCCTCGGTCATGGTGCGGCCGGCGAATTTGAAGAAGCGCCGATTGAGCTGCGGGGCGCCATGACGCTCCCATTGCGGATGCCAGGCCAGGGGGCTCAAGCCCGTAGCACCCACGACGGGCCGCGGGCGGACGGTTCGATAGGGCAGGAGCCGGGCGAATTCATGGGTTTCGTCGGCCACAAACACCGCGTCATAAGCGGCGCCGCCGGTCAGCAGCCTGACATTGTTCAGATCGCGCTGGCGCGGATCGTTGCCATGGACGAATTGCCGGACATCGGAAAAGCTCAAACCGAATTTCCGGGCCGATGCCTGGAACGACTCGGATTGCGCCAGGTCCGCTGCGGAGTCGCTTGCCAGGACAAGGATTTCGTCCCAACCAACCAGCTTCAGATACTGCGCCAGCGCGTCATGGAGCATCGCGTCGCTTGGCATCACGTGAAACAGCCGCATCCCACAGGTCTTCTGGCGCAGGCCGCCGCCGCGGTGGCGGATGTTGAACAGCGGTATGCTATCCCGGCCCAAGGCGGCCGCCACTGCCTCGACATCGGCTTCCGGCAGATCGAGGATGGCCGCCGCCGGGTTTTCGCGCTGCATCAATTGCCGGACAAATTCGGCCGCGGCCGCGCCTTCGGGAACCGTTGCCCGCAGCAGCTGGAACGTCACGCCTGTGGCGCGGCCGATGATCCTGGCGTCCTTCACTCCCAGCTCGGCCCCCGATACGGCCGGCTGCCGGGTCGCGTCGTAGATTCCGCCATAGCCTTCGCGATGCGCATAGAAGGGGTCGCCGGCGCGATCGACATAGGCGATCTTGACGGTCCGGACTTCCGCCGCCGCAGCGGTGACGACGAGAACAAAGGTCAGCAGGATTGCGGCAAGCCTACTCATCATCGATGAGAATGCCATAGGGAACCTGGCCGACGGCAACCGAAATCAGGCTGCGGTTCGAGGCCGTTTCGATGATGGTGACGTCGTCGGACAGGCCGTTGGCGACATATAATAGCGATTCGTCCTTGTTCAATTTCAGGCCCCAGGGCCTTTTGCCGACCAGCAGATAGTCGAGGACCGCGCGGGATTTCACATCGACCACGGCGACATGATTGGCCCGGCCAAGGGCCACATAGGCTGTGGCGCCGTCCCCGGTGATCAGCACATCGACCGGGGTCACCTGCTCCCGCCGCATGCCCTTGGGCAGGAATTCCACTTTGCCGAGCGCCGTCAGCGAGGCGACATCGATGATGTCGACGATGCCGGAGAGTTCCGCCGAAACCCAGAGTTCCTTGCCGTCCGGAGTGAGCGCCATGCGCCGCGGCCTGGTGCCGGTCACGATATCCTTGATCACCTCGCCCTTGGCGGTGTCGATCACGTGGACAAGATTGGCCGCTTCCGAGGTGGCGAAGGCGAACTTGCCGTCGGCGGTGATCAGAACCCCTTCCGGCTCTTCGCCGGTTTCGAATTCGGCGACCGTGGTTCCGGTTTCCACGTCGATGACGCTGACCAGCGCGTCGTCCTCGTTGGAGGCATAGAGGTGGCGGCCGTCCGGGTGCAGATCGAAGGTTTCCGGATCGGGGATGTCGCGGAAGCGCTTGGTGAGCTTGCGCGTCGCGATGTCGTAGACGGCGATGGTGTCGTCGTCGCCGCAGGCCAGAAAAAACCCGTCGCGGCCGGCGGTGAAGTGCATGCCGCGCGGCCGGCCGCAGGTCGGGAAAGACTCCACGACTTTATGATCCGCGTCGAGAATGGTGATGGTATTGCTTTTCTCGTTGGCGACGAAAACCAGGCCGGTTCCTTTCGCACTTGCACACTCGGATGAAACGAAAATCGCCAGCGCGAGCAGCGGGGCGCCCGGCCATATGATCGGCAAGTCCACTCTCTTCATCGCGGTTTTGTGCTTCGGCTGGAAGTGAGCCGTCTACTTACATCTTGACTAGAACTTCGCCAAGTGAGCATTGTTTGAGAGCGGCAACGGGGCCGGTACAATGAGCCCGGATTGCGCGCCTGAGGAGGAAACAATGACAACGATGAATCTGCGTGCCTTGTACATGGGCGCCGCGGCGGCCGCGCTCATGGCGACAAGTATCTCTGCTGCCGCGCAAGAAGTCGCAGGTGGAACCAAATACGGCGACATGACGACGGTGTCGCAGGATATGTTGAACCGCGCCGAGGGCGACGGCAACAACTTCCTGCATACGAACGGCAACTACGACCAGACCCGCTATTATCCGAACGGCCAGATCAACACCGGCAACGTCGGCAAGCTGCGCCCGGCCTGGATGTTCCAGACCGAAGTGACCGAATCGCTGGAAACGACGCCGATCGTCGTCAACGGCACCATGTATGTCACGACCTCGTTCAATCACGTCTACGCGCTGAATGCGCGCACCGGCCAACAGATCTGGCACTTCAAGCACAAGATCGGGCCGGTCGCGACCTACTGCTGCGGGCCCAACAACCGCGGCGTCGCCGCCTATGGCGACATGGTCTACATGGGCACCCTCGATGCGAAACTCGTCGCACTCGATGCCAAGACCGGAAAGCTGATCTGGGAGCAGCAGATCGCCGATCCCGAGCTCGGCTATTCCGAAACCATGGCGCCCACCGCCGTCAACGGCAAAATTCTGATCGGCACGAACGGCGGCGAATACGGTATCCGCGGTTTCGTCAAGGCCTATGACGCCAAGACCGGCCAGTTGTTGTGGACCTTCAACACGATTCCGGAGGATTCGACCGGCGTGTGGGCGACCCACGACGCGACGGGCCGCGACATGCTGCGCAATATCGAGGCGGAAAAGGCCGCGCTTGCGGCGCAAGGCGATCCCTACAAGACGCTGGGCGGCGGCCAGTGGCAGAATCAGGCTGTCGATCTGGAAACCAAGCGCATCTATTTCGTCGTCGGCAACCCCTCGCCGGACCTCGACGGCAGCCTGCGCCCGGGCGACAATCTTTATACGAATTCGCTGGTCTCGGTCGACCTCGAGACCGGCAAGTATATCTGCCACTTCCAGTACATCGCCCACGACGTCTGGGATCTCGACGCGGTGAGCCCGCCGATCCTGGTCGATGTCGCCGACAAGGACGGCAAGATGGTGAAGGGCGTGCTGCATGGCGGCAAGACCGGCCATGTCTACGTGCACAAGGCCGACGACTGCTCGCTGATCCGCTTCTCCGAGGCCATGGTCCCGCAGGAAAACATGTGGGTGCTGCCGACCAAGGAGGGTGCCCGCATGTTGCCGGGCGCCAATGGCGGCGTCGAGTGGTCGCCGATGACCGTGGATGAGGCGAAGAGCCTCGTCTACGCCATCAACCTGCACCAGCCGATGACCTACCATGTCGAGAGCACGCCCTATCCGGGCGGCAAGCTCTGGCTCGGCGGCGCCTTCAAGGTGATCCCGGCCGAAGAGCAGTGGGGCAACGTGACCGCGGTCGACTACAACACCGGCAAGATCCGCTGGCAGGTCAAGACCGCGCAGCCGATGATCGGCGGCATCATGGCGACCGCCGGCGGTCTTGCCTTCACCGGCGAGGCCAACGGCTATTTCAATGCCTATGACTCGGGCACCGGCGCATTGCTGTGGAAGTTCCAGGCGGGCGCCGGCGTCAATGCGCCGCCCTCTTCCTATACGGTGGACGGCCAGCAATACATCGTGGTTGGCGCGGGCGGCAATGCTCAGATCAACTCCAAACGCGGAAATTCGATTATCGCCTTCACGCTGGCGGATTGATCCTGCTGCGCTTAGTCTATTCAAACACCGGCGGGGCTGAGTTGTTCAGCCCCGCTTTTCATTGACTCCCGGTTACGGATAGAATTTCCATGAAGCCTAAGTTCATCGCCGCCGCTCTAATCGTTCTCGCAGCTTCCCCTGGGCTTGCCCAAGAAACCATCGAGGAAAAAGCGATGCTGTGCGCGGCCTGCCATGGCGAGAACGGTGTGCCGGCGACGCCCGAAGTGCCGATCATCTGGGGCCAGCACGCGGGCTATCTCTATATCCAGCTCAAGGATTTCAAATCCAAGAGCCGGGCCAGCGAGATCATGCATCCCATCGCGGCTGAACTCGAAAAAGCCGACATGCTGGCGCTGGCGCTGTATTTCGAAGGCAAGCCTTGGCCCGCGACCGGCTACCGTTCCGAGGACGCCGACGTCAACAAGGGCGAAACAATCGCCAGCGCCGGCATGTGCGCCTCCTGTCATCTTGGAACCTTCTTCGGCGACAGCGTCATCCCGCGCGTCGCGGGCCAGACCCAAGTCTATCTCGAACGCATCCTGATCGCCTTCAAGACCCGCGAACGCAACAACAATGCCGACAAATCGAACTTGATGGGGACCTTCGCCGACGAAGACCTCAAGACCATGTCGCGATATCTGGCCGGCCTATAACTCCGTCAGGGCGTGCCGAGCGCCGATTTCACGGCATCGGTCAGCGCAAGATCGGCGGCGGTCTTGCCGTCGGCGTCCTTTAACTCCCGGGCGGCGCCACGCCCGATGAGTTCCTCGACCACGGCGGCATGTCCGAGTTCGGCCGCGATCATGAGGGCCGTCTTGCCGCGATCGTCGGCCTCGTCGAGCCGCGCGCCCCTTTCGATCAGCATGGCAACGAGGGCGCGGCCCTCCTCTTCCGGCACATCGTTGGCATGGCCCGCCGCCCACATCAGCAGCGTCAGATCATGTTCGTATGCGGCATTGGGATCGATGCCGGTGTCGAGGAGCATTTCCACGACGGACTGAAATCCCCGCGCCGCCGCGTAGAGGATCGGCGTCTTGCCGGAAAGATCGGCGGCATTGGGATCGGCGCCGGCCGCGAGCAGTATCTTGACGATGGCTTCGCTGCCGTTGAAGGCGGCGGCGGCGAGCGGCGTGGTTCCGGAGCGGCCCGGCGCTCCGGCCCTGGCGCCGCGCTCGAGCAAGAGCTTCACCACGTTCCGTCGCTTGGCTTCGGCTGCGAGAAACAGGGCGGTGGCGCCTTGCAGATCGCGAAGTTCGATGTCGGCGCCGTGATCAAGCAGAAGCGCGGCGATCTCCGCCTCGCCCGCCCTGGCGGCCACATGCAGGACCGACTCGCCGCCGCGCCTGCGGGTCTCCGCCCTTGCGCCCGCCGCCACAAGCTCCCTGGCGATCTCCAGACAGCCCGTGTCCACCGCCTCGAACAGGAACCCGTTGATCTGCCGGTCGTCGGCCGAGCTTTGCTTTTCGATAATCCGGTACTGCAGGTCCAGGCATTCGGCTTCCGCCGCCCGGCCCGGCGCCGGCGCAATGGCGATCGCCCAAAACGACACCGCTGCCAATGTTGCCAGGTTGATGCGGGCTGAACTCATGGCGTGTAGAATGCCCGACCGGCGCCGCGCGGTCGAGAAATTGTTGCCGGTGGCAGCCATGTTGGGGCCGCAATTGCCAACTACCCCGGATCATAATGAGTCCCTTCGCGCGCGACAGACTGGCCCTGGTGACCGGAGCCTCCGGCGGCATCGGCGAGGCCTTCGCCCATGTGCTGGCGGCGGCGGGCTACGCTTTGGTGCTCACCGCCCGCCAGGAGCAGGAGCTCAATCGGGTGCGCGGCGTGATCGCCGCCAAGCACCAGGTGCCGGTGACCGTCGTCGCCATGGATTTGGCGGCCGCCGGCGCCTGCGACCGGCTCGCATCCGAACTCGCCGCGCGCAATTTCGTGCCCGATCTCGTCGTCAACAATGCCGGTTTCGGACTTATGGGACCCGCCGCGTCGCTGCCGGCCGCCGGCCAACTGGCGATGATCGACCTGAATGTCCGTACACTGACGGATCTGTCGCTGCGCTTCCTGCCCGCCATGCTGGCGCGGAAATCCGGCGGCATCGTCAACGTCGCCTCGACCGGCGCCTTCATGCCGGGACCCAACATGGCGGTCTATTACGCCACCAAGAACTACGTGCTGGCCTTCTCCGATGCCTTGCACGAGGAACTCAAGGGCTCGGGCGTCACCGTGACCACGGTCTGCCCGGGCCCGGTCGCGACCGGCTTCCAGCATCGCGCCGGCATCGCCAATACCAGGGCCCTGGCGGGCGGCGGCATGAAGCCCATGGATGTAGCGCGCCAGGCGATGGACGGCTTCCAGCGCGGCGAGCGCATGGTGATTCCCGGCGGCATCAACAAGCTCATCGCCTATTCCATGCGCGGCGCCCCCCGCCGCATGATCCTGCCGCTGATCCGGCGGGTCATGGCCCGCGCCATGGGTTGATGACCCAAGCACCGGATTCTTGCCAATTGTTAAACCGCTGCGGCTAGACTTGCGGCCATGAACGGCAAGATTCTCATCGTCGTCCATTCCGAGACCTCAACACCCGGCCGCATCGGCCAGATGCTGAGGACCAAGGGCTGCGTCCTCGACATCCGCCGCCCCTGCCTCGGCGAGCCCCTGCCCGAAACCATGGCGGGCCATGACGGGGCGGTGATTTTCGGCGGGCCGATGAGCGCCAACGACGCCGACGACTGGATTGCCCGCGAGATCGACTGGATCGGCGTTCCCTTGAGGGAGGAAAAGCCCTTTCTCGGCGTCTGCCTCGGCGCCCAGATGCTGGCGAAGCATCTGGGGGCCAAGGTCGGCCCGCACCGCGAGGGCGCCGTGGAAATCGGCTATTATCCGATCAAGCCGACGGCGGCAGGCGGCGAATTCGGCCCATGGCCGGAGCAGGTCTACCAGTGGCACCGCGAGGAATTCACCCTGCCGGCCGGCGCCGCGCTGACCGCCACCGGCGATGCCTTCGAAAATCAGGCCTATCGCTATGGCCCCGCCGCCCATGGCATCCAGTTCCACCCCGAGGTGACCCGCCTCACCATGCACCGCTGGACGGTGCTCGGCGCCCACCGCTTCGTCATGCCGGGCGCCCAGGGGCGCGAGCAGCATCTTGCCGGCAATCTCCTGCACGACCCGCCGGTCAAGGCCTGGCTCGACCGGTTTCTCGACAGGTGGTTGCAGCCGGTTGCGAAGGCCCGCGCCGCGGCTGCCTGAACCGCCGGACCGGCACAGGATGGCAAGCTTCCGTTAAGCAATTTTTTCCTGTTCGAAACCCTTTGGAAACCCTGTTGCGCCATAGTGCCGTCATGGCCGGCATGACCCGAGCAGGGGATGCGCCAAGGGTGATCCGGGATTGGGTACTGCGTACCCGGACCCCAAGTGATTGCGGGGAGCTTCCCATCCGGAGGCTCCCCGTTTCAATTTCCCCGATATCGCCCTCCTCAAGTTCCGATTTAATCAACCTAGTAGTTGACATTCAATCATATGATTGATAATTTGCGCTTGGGAGGATGCATCATGACCCAAATGACCCAATCCACAATCGTCTCGCAGGATGAATGGCTGAAGGCGCGCCAGGCGCTCTTGGCCGAGGAAAAGGCCTTCACCCGCGCCCGCGACGCATTGAGCGCCAGGCGCCGCCTCATGCCCTGGGTGAAGATCGACAAGGCCTACGTCTTCGATGGCCCCGATGGCGCGCAATCGCTCGCCCAACTCTTCGCCGGCCGCGGCCAGCTCATCGTCTATCACTTCATGATGGGCCCCGCCTGGCAGGAAGGCTGCAAGAGCTGCTCGTTCTGGGCCGACAATTTCGATCCCATCATCGTGCATTTGAACCAGCGCGATGTGAGCATGGTGGCCGTTTCATCGGCGCCCTTTGCCAGGATCGAAGCCTTCAAGAAGCGCATGGGCTGGAGCTTCAAGTGGGTCTCCTCGAGCGGCACAAGTTTCAACCAGGATTTCGGCGTGTCGCCCGCGCCCGGCCGGCCGATGACCTACAATTACGCGCCGAGCAAGAGCACCATGGACGAGCTGCCGGGCATCAGCGTCTTCGCCAGGGATGCGGCGGGCCACGTCTATCACAGCTATTCCTGCTATGCTCGCGGCCTCGACATGCTGAACACCGCCTATCACTATCTCGACCTGGTGCCCAAGGGCCGCGACGAGGCGGGCCTCTCCAATACGATGGCCTGGGTGAAGCACCACGACCGCTATTGAGCGCGCCTGAACCAATCCGCCGAAGTGGGCACGAGATCGTTTGCCCCACCCGCCTCCGCCGCGGCATTAACGCGATGTTAAATGGCGCTATGGAGGGTGGTGCGCGGAGGTCGTCTTTATAATGAGCGATTTTGAGCTTGGCCGCGACTCTGCCGGCCCCCGAATTATCACTTCGACCTTGGCATCGATGCTTTTGTGGACATTTGTTTTCACAATTTTCATGAGTGCCTCGTTGCTTTTCCTGGTCCAGCCGCTGATGGCCCGGATGACGCTGCCTTCCCTTGGGGGCTCGCCATCGGTTTGGGCCGTGACCATGTGTTTTTTTCAGGCGATGCTGTTGCTGGGATATTGCTATGCGCATGCGCTTAACCGGTTGTTCCGGCCACGGGTGGGTCTCGGCATTCATTTGATCGCGATGGTGCTGGCCACTTTCAGCCTGCCGATCGAATTGCCGGAAAGCCTGATTCCGCGAAGCGCCGAGGTGAACTCGGGCCTCGCGCTCATTGTGTTGCTTGGCGCTTCCATAGGCTTGCCGTTCGCCGTCATGTCGGGAAATGCTCCGCTGCTGCAACGTTGGTTCCACAATTCCGGCCACCCGCATGCCAAGGAACCGTATTTCCTTTACGCGGCCAGCAACATCGGCAGCATGGTGGCGCTCATTGCCTATCCCATCGTCATCGAGCCGTTTGTTGGACTGAAGGCACAGTCCGAACTATGGGCGTCGGGATTCGGCGTCCTGGCAATCGCAATTGCCGCCAGCGGCTTGTTTCTGTTTCGGGCCGGAGACGACGGGCTTCAAGCCGATGCGCGGCGGGATGCCGAACCGCGCATTTCCTGGGGCAAACGAGCTTATTGGTTGCTGATGTCGTTCGTGCCGTCGGCGCTGCTGGTCGCCTGGACCAATCACATTACCACCGACATCGCGGCGGCGCCCTTCCTGTGGCTGCCGCCCTTGGCGCTTTATCTTTTATCGTTCGTTGCCGTATTCGGCGAGCGGCCCTGGATCGGCGAGAAAACCGCCCGCGCCGCCCAGCTGGCGGCTTTTCCCATTTCCTTTTTCATGGTCTTCGGCGTCGCGGGGTTTCTGATCGTCCCGCTCACCATCGCCGGGGCGATCAGTTTCTTTGCGACGGCACTCATTTGTCACCGCCAGCTCTACCTCGCCCGGCCGCCGGCTTCGCAACTCACCGAATTCTATCTGATCATGTCGGTTGGAGGCGTTCTTGGCGGAGCGTTCGTTTCGCTCCTGGCGCCCCAAGTTTTTTCGCATGTCGCGGAATATCCCCTGCTGCTGCTGATTGGCATATTCGCCGCGTCCGACGTGCTTGACGACAAGCGCTTGGCGGCGCTACTGAAACGGCCGCTTTTGCCGCTGGCGATCTTCGTTGCGGCCGGCCTCGTCTCCAGCGCCGCCGGCTACCTGCATGCCGAGCCCGGCTTCGCCGGAAGCAATGCGCTGTTGATTGCCTTCTTCGCCACCGCGGCGGCGGTATTCATGATGGCCGACCGCAAACCGCTCATGGCGCTGTTTGTCATTGTACTGATCTTGCAAATCGGCGCGCCTCAGGAAGTCCGCCATGCCCAATTGCGCAATTTCTTTGGCGTACTGACGGTTGCCGACAGCGCCGACGGCGCCTGGCGCCTCATGTATCATGGCACGACCGTGCATGGTGCCCAGCGCATCGAGGAATTGGCGCCCGGCTACGGCGGGAAGCCGCAACCCGCCACCTATTACACGCCCAAGGGAGGCACGGCTTTTTCGGTTACCGCGACACAGGAACGCCTTAAAAACAGCGGCCGAAGCGGTTCGATCGGGGTGGTCGGACTTGGCACCGGTTCGCTTGCCTGCTATCGGCAGCCCGGCGAACGATGGAAGTTCTATGAGATAAATCCCGATGTCATTGCGGCCGCACGCAATTCCTCGCTTTTCACTTTTCTGTCGTCCTGCGCGCCCGGCGTGCCGATCGTCACCGGCGACGCGCGGCTGACGCTGCAATCGGAACCCCGGCAATCCTTCGATTTGCTGATCATGGATGCCTTTTCATCCGACACCGTTCCGGTTCATCTGATGACCACCGAGGCGCTCAGCCTTTACCTGTCTCTGCTGCGCGACGATGGCGTTCTGGTTTTGCACATAAGCAACCGGCACATGGAGCTTGCCTCGGTGCTCTTGGCCAATCGGCGCGCCATCGGTCATGGATTGTTTTCCAGGGTCGTTCGCCATCGCACCGGCGTCAGGACCTTTGCCGAAAGCGGGTCATTGGTGGTGGCGATTTCGCGAAACGACGCTTCGCTTGCGGCTTTCGACCGGCTTCCGGGCGCGGGCGTTCTGCAGCCGGCGCCGGGTGTCCATGCCTGGACCGACGATTACGCCAACATCGCCGGCGCTATCTGGCGCATGATCGTCAACTGACTTAAGTACCCGGTCATTTGCGGAGAGCGGCAGCATGAAAGCGCGGGTGCAGTGGCTGGACGGACGGGCCTTCGTAGGTGAGAGCGGCTCGGGCCACGCCGTGGTGATGGACGGCGCCCCCGAGGCCGGCGGCCGCAATATCGGCGTGCGGCCCATGGAGATGCTGCTTTTGGGGCTTGGCGGCTGCACCGCCTTCGACGTGGTGATGATCCTGGAAAAGGGCCGCGAGAAGGTGACGGCCTGCGATGTGGCGCTCGAAGCGGAACGGGCGGCCGAAGATCCCAAGGTTTTCACCCACGTGAAAATGACCTTTCGCCTGCGCGGCCACAACCTCAAACCGGCCGCCGTCGAACGCGCCATCAAACTCTCTACCGAAAAATATTGCTCGGCCACCGCCATGTTAGAGAAGACGGCGAAGATCGAATACGGCTGGACGGTGGAGGAGGAGGGAGGCGCTGGGTGGGCATCTCGATGAGCTGAAGAACAGGAGGACCAGAAAATGAAAACGGCGGTTCCGCTTAAGAAGGTCATGGCCGGGTTTTCGACGGGGCGCAGGAAGCGCATCAAGGCCCGCGCCAGGGAATTGAGCGCCGAGGAATTGGCGCTGCGCGATATCCGCAAATCCCGTGCCTTGACGCAAGACCAGGTGGCCAAGCGGCTGGGCGGCAAACAGGTCTATATGTCGCGGCTGGAAAGCAGGTCCGATGTCAAGGTCTCGACCTTGCGCCAATACGTGCACGCGATCGGCGGCGAGCTACAGTTGATGGTCACTTTTCCGGAGGGCACCAAAACGAAGATCAAGGATCTTGCCTCGTGAAAACACAAAAGCTCGCCGGCGAATTCTCGCACGGCGGGTTTTGTGGGAACTTGTGAAGAAGGGATGGTTTCTCGGGTCAAGCCCGAGAATGGACTGTCTTTCGCAGGCCTGGCGGCGACCTACTCTTCCGCGTCTTGAGACGAAGTACCATTGGCGCTGGGGCGATTTACGGCCGAGTTCGAGATGGGATCGGGTATGGACGCCCCGCCAAAGCCACCAGGCCGGCGAAGGACAGAGGGAGCGAATAGGGAGTAGCGAGTAGCGAATAGAAACTACTCGCTATTCGCTATTCGCCTTGCACAATAGGTCTTTCCATCGACACCCGATGGGCATCATTAATGAGAACGATCAAGCCGTTCGAACGATTAGTACCGGTAAGCTTCACGCATTGCTGCGCTTCCACACCCGGCCTATCAACGAGGTCGTCTTCCTCGGTTCTCAAGGGAGAAATTGTTTCGAGGTGGGTTTCCCGCTTAGATGCCTTCAGCGGTTATCCCGTCCACACATAGCTACCCTGCTGTACCGCTGGCGCGATAACAGGTCCACCGGAGGTGCGTCCATCCCGGTCCTCTCGTACTAAGGACAGCTCCTCTCAATTCTCCAACAATCACGGCAGATAGGGACCAAACTGTCTCACGACGTTTTGAACCCAGCTCACGTACCACTTTAATCGGCGAACAGCCGAACCCTTGGGACCTTCTCCAGCCCCAGGATGTGATGAGCCGACATCGAGGTGCCAAACGATTCCGTCGATATGGACTCTTGGGAATCATCAGCCTGTTATCCCCGGCGTACCTTTTATCCGTTGAGCGATGGCCCTCCACACGTGGGACCACCGGATCACTATGGCCGTCTTTCGACTCTGCTCGACTTGTTAGTCTCGCAGTCAGGCAAGCTTATGCCATTGCACTCGACGACTGATTTCCGACCAGTCTGAGCTTACCTTCGCACGCCTCCGTTACTCTTTGGGAGGCGACCGCCCCAGTCAAACTACCCGCCATACACTGTCCCGGACCCCGATAAGGGATCGCGGTTAGACATCCATGTCAACAAGGGTGGTATTTCACATTTCGGCTCCACCTGAGCTGGCGCCCAAGCTTCAAAGCCTACCACCTATGCTACACATGCCGGCACGAATGCCAGTGTAAAGCTATAGTAAAGGTGCACGGGGTCTTTCCGTCTGACCGCAATTACCCCGCATCTTCACGGGGAGTTCAATTTCACTGAGCCGACGCTGGAGACAGTGGGGAAGTCGTTACGCCATTCGTGCAGGTCGGAACTTACCCGACAAGGAATTTCGCTACCTTAGGACCGTTATAGTTACGGCCGCCGTTTACCGGGGCTTCGATTCAGAGCTTGCAC
>JBQTKG010000034.1:0-6469 GCA_052386315.1 Hyphomicrobiales bacterium | reverse complement strand
TGGAATTCTTCACCACCCATTTGCGCGTGCTCGGCGTCTACAAGGCGAGCCCCTACCGCGCCGAACTGGCCCGCATGATGCAGCCCGCTCAGGACGACTGAAACGCCAGCCGCATCAGCCGGTGGGCGATCGCCATGGGCGGCGGCGCCCGCAGACCGTTCTCATGGGTCCCGTTGAGCATGTCGTCGACTTCGGAGCGGCCGAACCAGCGGGCGTCCTCGAGTTCGCGGCTATCGATGCGGATGTCGCGATCCAGCGCCTCGCCGATCAGGCCGATCATCAGGCTCGACGGAAACGGCCAGGGCTGGCTCGCCACGTAACGATAGGCATGGGTCCTGATGCCGGATTCCTCCAGCACTTCGCGGCGCGCGGCTTCCTCGATGGTTTCGCCCGGTTCCATGAAGCCGGCCAGCGTCGAGTAGACGCCGGGCTGCCACGACGACTGGCGGCCGAGCAGGATTGAATCGCCATTGCGCGCCGTCATAATGACGACCGGATCGGTGCGCGGGAAATGATCGGCGGAGCAGGCCGGGCAATGGCGGCGGTAGCCCGCATCCTTCACCTCGGTAGGCTGACCGCAATTGGCACAGAAACCGTGACGTTCGTGCCAATGGACGATCGAGCGCGCCTGAGCGAGGAGGGCGAGCTCATGGGCGGGCAGGAGGCCTTCGACCGCAAGGCCGCGCAGATCGCGCAAATTCTCCGCCGCATCGCTGCGGCAGGCGAACCAGGCGCGACCGCCCGCATCGATGCCCAGCAGATAGTGTTCACGCGCTTGGGGATTGCGGCCGGTGTGCAGCCTTCCGTCCACGACGATAGTGCGGTCGCTATTGATATGCACGAATTGCGTTTCCGCCGCCGCCAGCGATTGTGCAAGCCAGCCGGCGTCGCCGCGCCGGTCGGCGCTGCGGTCGAGGTGATTGTCGCCGAAAGCAAGTGGCCGGTCCGAGGTCATCCTCATCCACAAAAGCAAACGCGCCCGCGGGGCATTTCACCCGGGGCGCGCCCTGTGCGCAAGTCGCGGGCCTTCAGGCGCTGTTGGCCGCCTTGGGCGCCGCCGCTTCGCGCTCCTTCAGCATGCCGTCGACGACCACGACGGTGCGCTCGAGATCGGCGATGGCGTCTTCGAGTTCGATCCGCTGCTTGCGCAGCGCTTCGAGGCGCTCGCGCATCTTGGTCGAGGCGATACGCAGTTGCGTCAGCTGGCCGTCGCGCAGATTGTAGAGATCGAGCATCTCCTTGATCTCTTCCAGCGCGAAGCCGACCTTCTTGCCGCGCAGGATGAGCTGCAGGCGGGCCCGGTCGCGATAGCTGAACAGTCTCGTCCAGCCGCGCCGTGCCGGATGCAGCAGCCCCTTCTGCTCGTAGAAGCGCAGGGTGCGCGGGGTGACGCCGAATTCGCGGCAAAGTTCGGTAATCGAATAGGTGCGATCCCGGTTCGAGCGGTCTTTCTGTTCGGCTGCGGCCATTGTTTTTCTCCAGCGGGATGACGGGCGAAGGCTGACGCAACCTACTTACATCCGTTGCGTCAACCTGTACAAGGGGTTGATATGCAATTGTCCTGCCAGTTTTGGCTGCTCTTTGGGACCATTTTCGGCCGCTCCAGACCGCCAATTTGCCTCCGGGGATCAACTGCTTAACTGAATCTTTACCAAACCCGTTAACTTTCATCGGGAGAGTTCGCGCCGCCCGCGGGTCCAGTCCGGCTGTTTCGCCGGAACCAGAGGCGGCCAAGGCAGAGAGAAACTGAATGAAACCGGGCATTCCATGGAGTGTGAAGGGCATCGAACCGGAAGCCCGGGAGGCGGCCAAGGATGCGGCCCGGCGTTCCGGAATGACACTCGGCGAGTGGCTCAATTCGGTGATTCTCGACCAATCCGAAAGTGCGGACCAGATTGCAGGCCGTCATGGCGATGCCGCGCCGAAAGAATTTTCAGCCGGTGAAGAGCCCTTCGACGTTGCCGGCGGCACCACGATCCGCCTGGAAGACATCGCCCAGCAACTGACCCGCCTGGCCCAGCGCGACCAGCAGTCGGCATCGATTCGCGCCTATGAGCAGCCGGGCCGGCAGCGCCAGGATGTCGAATCGATCAACCGCATCCTGGACCGTCTCGACGGCTATGAACGGCATACGGCAAGCGCCCTGTCGGCGGTCAATGAGCGCCTGTCGATCCTCGGCAACCAGATCGCCCAGGCGGCCGAGCGCAAGCCCGAGGACGTGCCCGGCTACCAGGCGCTCGAGACCGCGCTGCGTAATATCGTCGACCACATCGCCGTCAGCGAGAAGCGCACCCGCGATTCGCTGAAGGCCATGCAGGACCGCTTGGGCGATATGACCCAGCGCGCCGGAGAATCGGACGCCGTGCAGCAGGCCGTCCCGGCATTCAACGATCTCGAGACCAGGCTGAACGAACTGGCCAGGCGGGTCGAGCGGACCGAGGCGACCGCCGGTGCCGGCCTGCCGGATCTCGTGCGCAAGGAGCTGGGCCAGCTCACCGAGCGGGTAGAAGAGGTCCGCGAGGCTTCCGAATCTTTCGCCGCCAAGGCGCAATCCTCGGCCGTGCAGGCCGCCCAGGCGGAATTGCACGACATCGAGTCCCGCATTCTCGGTCTCCTCAAGGAGGCCCAGAATGCGCTCGCCGACAATGCCGGCAATGCCTCCGAGATACAGAGCATGCGCGCCGAGATCGGCAGCCTCAACCAGCGCATCGACGATGTGAAGACCGATGCCGCATCGGAAGGCGATGTGCATGCGCTGCGCGTCGCCTTCGAGCAACTTTCGGCCCGTGTGGCACAGGGCCCCGATCTCAGGCCGCTGGCCGATATGGACCGCCGCCTCGCCGATGTCGCCCGGAAGCTGGAACAGAGTCAGGCGGAGGCCGGCAACCTGCCGCGGCTCGGCGACCTCGAACGCCGATTCGCCGAACTCGACCGGCGCCTCGGCGATGCCGTGCAGTCGGAAGACGGCGGCCGCGCCGTGGCCGCCCTCGAGCAGCAGATTGCCGCGGTCAACGAGCGCGTCGCCCGCACCGAGCAGCAGCTCGGCCATCTCGAGTCAATCGAGCGCACCATCACCCAACTCTACGAAAGCGTCGATCAGAACCGCAACATGGCCCGCGAGATCGCCGAGGATGCCGCAAACCGCATGGCCGAACGGTTCATGGGGGCGCCGCCGCCGGCTCCGGGACCCTCGCCCGAACTCCAGGCGCTCGAGGAGGGTCTGCGGGCGGTGCGCGAGACTGCGGCCAGTGCCGAGTTGCGCAACCAGGAGACGCTCGAAGCGGTGCATGGAACGCTCGAACAGATCGTCGTCAAGCTCACCGAACTGGAGACCGGCTCGGCCGGTCAGCCGCTGGTCCTGTCCATGGTGCAGAAGGCAACCGCGAGGGCGCCGGAGCCGCCAGTCGATTCTCAACCGCAGCCGGAACCGCTGCAACCGCCAGAGCCCGTTCCCGCACGGCAATACGAGCAGTCACCGGCCTTCGACACACACCTACTGCCGGTTGCGGCCATGCCGCCGCAACTGGCCGCCAGCGCGATCGACTCGGCCATGGATGATGACTTCATCGATGCCGCTCGCCGCGCCGCCCACGCTGCCGCGAACAAGGTCGACTTTATCGGCACGGCATCGTTGATCGAGGCCGGCCGCAAGTCCGTCGGCCGGAAATCGGCGTTCAAGCTGCCGTTTCTGAAGCCCAAGGCCGCCACCAGACCCAAGATCGAAGCGCCCGCTGAAATCAGACCGGTGCCGATCCTCAAGGCCCCCGACCCCATAGCCGACAAACGGCGCAAGCTTCTGATCGCCGGCATCGTGCTGCTCGCCGCCGTTTCCGCCTTGACCTTCACCATGCTTGCCAGGTCGTCAATGCCGCCTCAGTCCGGCGCCATTGAAGGCACCGTCAAGCCCAAGGCGGAGCTGCCGGCGATGCCGGGCGCTTCCGTCAGCGCAATCTTCATCGATCCAATCGCCGCCCTGGCCAATGAGATCTTCACCGGATCGCTGCCGCCGCAAAAGGATCCAACCCTGATGGCGATTGTGTCCGGTTCCGAAGCGGCAGCCGCATCGGCCGAAATGCCGCCGGAGACGATCGGTAGCGAAAGCCTGCGCCGGGCAGCGGCCGGGGGCGATGCCGTCGCCCAGTTCATCGTCGCCGGCCGCTATCTCGATGGCAAGCCGCCGCCGCAGGATTTTGCCAAGGCCGCCTATTGGTACCGGGAAGCCGCCGCGCGCGGGCTGGCGCCGGCGCAATATCGGATCGCCTCCCTGTTCGAGCGCGGCAGGGGCGTCGCCCAGGACCTGGCCACGGCTCTCCTGTGGTATGAGCGCGCCGCCGCCGCGGGCAATATCAAGGCCATGCACAATGCCGCGGTGATTGCCGCCGGCGGCAAGCTGGGCAGGTCCGACTACACCCGCGCCTTCAAATGGTTTTCAGCCGCCGCCGCCCATGGCCTGAAGGACAGCCAGTTCAATCTCGCGGTACTTCATGACCGCGGCCTCGGCACCAATGCCGACCCGGCCGAAGCCCTGTTCTGGTACGCGCTCGCCGGACGCCAGAACGATGCCGATGCCAGAAAGCGCGCCGAAACCATGATGGCGGCATTGCAGCCTTCGGCGGCCGTGGCGATGCAGCGGCGGATCGCCGCTTGGACGCCTAAGCTGCCCATCCCGGAGGCCAATACCGTGACGGTGACCGACACAGACTGGAAATATGAGGGCGCCGGGGAGGAGACAGGCAGTCTGCCGCGGGCGCCCGGCATGATCAAGTCGAGCTGACCGCGCCGCATCGCGCCCTGGCGCTCTTTGCAGAAGAGAATCAATCACCCAAATTCCGTCATCCCGGCGAAAGCCGGGACCCCCTGAAATCTTTCCAGCGGCAGAGTGCCGGTGGCAAGTGCGCAATGGGTCCCGGCTTTCGCCGGGATGACGGTGTAAGGAAGGTCGCTTTAACCCAAGCGCAATCTGCTTTAGCGCTGGCCGTCATGTTACCGCGCCGGTCAACTGACTCGGCCAGCCGGGAACCTGTGCACGGCCCGGCCGCCCAGCATCCAGACATAGTATTTGTCCGGCTGGAACAGCGGCGCGAACGGTTCGGCCGAGACGCTGAGCGCTCCCGTGTAGCTGCCGAAGGCCGGCATTACGATGCGGCGGTCGTCGGCGATGAAGCACTTGCAGCGGATGCGCCTGCCGCGCTGGCTGAGTGCCGCGGCGGGATGCAGATGTCCGGCGATCTCGAAGTCCGCGGGGCCGAGCGCCTGCGGCGCGTGGCGGAGTGTCAGGGGCCCCAGCGCCACTTCGCCGGCAATCGTGCCGCCGATATCGGCGGGAGGGGAGGGATCGTGATTGCCGGCGATCCAGATCGTCTCCTGTCGGCCGCTCAAGGCGCGCAGTGTCGCGAGATCGGCTTCGCCGATGCGGTCGCGGGCATCGCTGTCATGGAAACTGTCGCCGAGAAAGATGAGCCGCGTGGGCTTCAGCGCGGCGATGACGCCTGCCAGTTGGCCGAGCGACTCGCGCGTGTCGTAGGGCGGCAGATGCACCCCGCGCCACGCCAGGCTCGATCCCTTCTCGAGATGCAGATCCGCCACCAGCAAGGTCTGGAACTCCGGCACATGCAGCGCGCCCGAGAGATCGGGAACAAGATCGAGGCCGGCGAGGCGGATTTTCTGCGATCTAGACAAGCCGCATGGCCTCGCCGATGAGGCGATCCGCAGCTTCGGCGAGAAGGGCATCATGGACCTCGCCGTAAATGGATTCGCCTCCGGTCTCAAGCAGCACCCCGGCCCGCCTCCGTATGGGCTAAAATATGCCGCATTCTTGCCCAATTCTGCACCGTCGCTCGCGCCGCCACCATCAGGATCATATTCCTAGGCCGAGGCGGACTTAAACTCCGGCCGGTTCCCTTTGGCGCGCGGCGATGGCGATTGATCCGTATCCCAAAGCAGAACGGGAGGCAGCCATGAAATCCACGAGACGTCGATTGCTTATAGCAGCCACAGGTTTGTTCGCGTCGGGTATTATGTGGACGGGTTCCGCACATGAGGCATTCGCCCAGACTACATTACTATCCTATTCCGCCAAGTTCGTTTGCGGCACGCGCACCTTCGAACAAGCCGTCGTCAGAGGCGTCTACGAGACTTCGGTCAACATTCACAATCCGCACTTTGTTCAAGTGAAATTCCAAAAGAAGGCGGTGATCGCTAAGCCGCAACGCAGCCCGCCCGGGCCGATTTCGCCTTTCAAGAACGAATTGCTCCTGGCGGACCAGGCGCGTGGAGTCGATTGCGTCGACATCAGGAATCTCTTCGTTCCTGCCATTCCCGTCGGCGTGTTCATCGAGGGATTCCTCGTCATCTACATAGACCCCAGGCTGCCTCTCGATGTGGTCGCCGTCTACACGGCCCGGGAACGTGTCGGCACCAGTGCCGATTTCGCCCAGTACGACTCCAAATCCATCGCCGTGGAGCGGGT
>JBQTKG010000033.1:0-18744 GCA_052386315.1 Hyphomicrobiales bacterium | reverse complement strand
CCGGACCATTTGGAGGCGGCCGCCCCGCAGGACTGGCAGACGAAGTTGGATGAGGCTTTGGCCATGGCCGATAGTGGACGGAACAATCAGGGAACGCAAGGGGTTTTGATCTGCCACAGGCCCGCTCAGTGGTTGTTCGCAACGATATTCACAATCTAAAGATGATAAACTATGGTATTTCAATCAATGATTGATCAATCGACCGAATCGCCATATTTTTCATAGCCATGAGTGCCGAAGCGGGTCTCCGTGTAAAGCTGGATGTTCCTGGTTTCAGATTGCCCGTCGCGCTGGATGTGGTGCTGACGGCGGTTCTGGTCGCCACCGTCGTGAGATTCAGCGTCGATTTCACCATGGGTCCGGAGGGTTTCGGGACATTCAGACTGGCCAACGGCATCGTGCTCGGAATCCTGCTCTCGGTGCCCCGGAAATTTTGGCCGGCCTATCTGGCCGCGGGCTATTTCGGCAATATCGCCGGCACCATCCATCTGCTTGGCGAAGCTCGCGGCCTCGACATGGTCGGGCTGATTGCCGGGATTGTCACCCTGGAGCGGGCCGCCTGCGCGCTGGCGCTGCATCCGTTTCTCAAGCAGATGCCGAATTGGGGCGGGCGCCGCTTCGTTCTTGCGTTCATCGCCATCGCGCTTGTCGCGGCGCCGCTCGGCGGCGCGGCCTTGACCGCAACGGCTTACGCGGCCAGGACCGGGCGCGAATTCGCCACAGTGTTTTTCGACTGGTTCGTGTCCGGTTCCCTCGGCATGGCGATGAGCGCTCCCCTCGTGCTGATCGCCCGCAATGTCGATTTCGGCGAATTCGTCCGCCAGCGGCTCGATCTCGAGGCGCTCGCCATATTTGCGGCCACCGCGCTCGCCGCATCGGCGATCTTCTTTTACGCCGATGCGCCGGTTGCCTTCATTGTCCTGCCGCCGATCGTGCTGGCCGGCTTCCGGACCGGTCTCAGCGGCACGGTGGTTGCAAATTTTCTGATGGCCGCGATCGTCACAATTGCCACGATCCAGGGCCATGGCCCGTTCAGCGTCTCGCCGGATCCGATCGTAAATCTGCGTTTCTCGCAGATGTTCGTGTTCATTTCCATTCTCATTTCACTGTCGATTGCCGTCACCGTCATCGGCCACCGGCGCGCCGCCATGGCCTGGAAAACGGCGGCGGACGGCTTCGAGCAGTTGCTGCATATCGACCAGACCACCGAACTTCCCAACTGGCGGGCGCTGGTGCGGAGCCTCCAGACGGAATGGGACGCGGGCTTGAAAGCCCGACAGCCGCTGTCGCTGGCGATAATTTCGCTCGACGGTTTTGACAAGTTATGGGATAACGGCAATCGCGCCGCGATGGACGAAAGCATTGCCGGGCTGTCGCGCAATTTGCGGCTTCTGACCCGGCGGACCGACATGCTCGCCCGCTTTTCGGAACGGGAATTCGCCCTGCTGATGCCGGCGAGCGGCAAGCAGGCCGCCCAGGAGGCGGCCCAAGAACTCTTCGACATCATCGGCAGCTTCAATTTCGCAAGCGCCAAGAGAAAACCGGCGCTCAGCATCGGCATCGCCACCTTGCGGCCCCGCAAGGGCCGCGATGCCGGCCAGTTGCCGGACCTTGCCGATCTGGCGCTCGTCCATGCCAGGCGCAAGGGCGGCAACTGCATCGAGTGGCGGGGCGAGGAGTGAGGTCGCCAGAACCATGACATCGGCTTTCCCGCAGGTTCGCGCACAGATTCAAACAAATGACATAAGCCATTGATATAATTTGCTTTAAGACCGCGGCGTTAAAGGGAAATGAAATCAGCCGCGAGGTTCGGAATCGGACATCCGGCGCGTGGCAACCGAACATCCATGGTTAGGACGCGGGCAGCGGTAATAATAATATCGGAAAGGTCATGGTTGACTCTGTTCTCCGGGGGCGGGCCCGGCGGAGAACGGCAACATTCGTGACGGCACAGAGGGGAAATACAGATGACCACCGATCTTACCATGCTGGCCTGGACCGCGGCCTTCACCTCGCTTCTTTGGATTCCCTATATCCTGGCGCGCATCCAGAAAGCCGGCGTCATGGAAACGCTCACCTATGTGGCCGACGACGAGCCGCTGCCCGGCTGGGCGCAGCGCGCCAAGAGGGCCCATTACAATGCCATCGAGAGTCTGGTGCCCTTCGCGGCGGTGGTGATCGTGGCCCACCTCACAGCTTCGGCCAATGCCACGACGGCCGTGTGGGCGACGGTCTTTTTCTGGGCCCGGGTCGCCCATTACATCGGCCACATCAGCGGCCTGCCTTTCGTGCGCACGACGTTCTTTGCGGTGGGCTGGCTCGCCATATTGGTGATCTTCCTGCAGATCGTGGTGTGAACCGCGCTAGGGCAGATTGCGCTTGGGTTGAAGCGACCATCCATACACCGTCATCCCGGCGAAAGCCGGGACCCATTGAGCACTTGCAACCGGCGCTCTGCCGCTGGAAAGATTTCAGGGGGTCCCGGCTTTCGCCGGGATGACGGAATTTGCGTGATTGCTTCTTCCCATCTGCAAAAGGCGCTAGGGCTTCAGCACTTCCATCTGGATCGGACCCGTGGCGGAGCCGTGGATGAACTGGTCGACAAAGGCATTGCCGCTCCTGTCGATGGCTTTCGCCGGGCCCTGCCAGACGATCTCGCCCTTGTGGATCATGGCGATGTCGTCGGCGATCTTGCGGGCCGACGCCATGTCGTGGGTGATCGAGATGGTCGTGACGCCCAGGCGCTTCACGCAATCGACGATCAGATTGTCGATGACGTCGGCCATGATCGGATCGAGGCCGGTGGTCGGTTCGTCGAAGAAGATGATTTCGGGATCGGCGGCGATGGCGCGGGCAAGGCCCACGCGCTTCTGCATGCCGCCCGACAGTTCGGCCGGATAAAGATTGCCCACCTCGGCGCCGAGGCCCACCTGTCCGAGTTTTTCGATGGCCACATCCTTCGCCTTCGCGCGCGGAACCTTGCGGCCCTGGATCAGGCCGAAGGCGACATTTTCCCAGACGGGCAGCGAATCGAACAGGGCGCCGCCCTGAAACAGCATGCCGAAGCGGGAGAGATGGCGGTCGCGCTCCGCACCCTTGAGCCCCAGCACCTCCTCACCGCCGATGCGGACCGAGCCTTGATCGGCGCGGAGCAGGCCGAGGATGCATTTGATCATCACCGATTTGCCGGTGCCGGAGCCGCCGATGACGACGAGCGAATGGCCCTTGGGCACCGACAGATCGATGCCGTTCAGCACATGCTTGGCGCCGAAGCTCTTGCGCAGGTCTTTCAGAACGATGTGACCCTCGGCCATCGCCTCACTCCGAGAACAGCAGCGAAGTGAGCGCGAAATTCGCCGCGAGAATGAGGATGGCGGCAGAGACGACGGCATTGGTGGTGGCGCGGCCCACGCCCGCGGCGCCGCCCCTGGAATTGAAGCCGTGATAGCAGCCCATGACGGCGATGATGAAACCGAAGACGGCGGCCTTGATCAGCCCCGAGGTGACGTCGTCCACTTCGAGGAAATCGGCGGTGTTCTTGATATAGGCGTAACCGTTGAAGCCGAGCGAGCGGGTGCCGACGATATAGCCGCCCATGATGCCGATGGTATCGCCGATGGCGACGAGGATGGGCAGCGTAACCACCGCCGCGATGAGCCGCGGCCCCACCAGATATTTGAACGGATTGGTGGAGAGGGTGACGAGCGCGTCGATCTGTTCGGTCACCTTCATGGTGCCGAGTTCGGCGGCGATCGCGGCACCCACCCGGCCCGCCACCATCAGCCCGGCCAGAACCGGCCCCAGTTCGCGGGTAATGCCGAGCGCCACGATGGAAGCGACCAGGCTTTCGGCGTTGAAGCGCGAGGAGCCAAGATAGATTTGCAGCGCCAGGGCGCCGCCGGTGAAGAAAGCCGTGAGGCCGACGACGGGCAGCGAGAAATAGCCGATGCGCAGCATCTGCTCGAGCACCTGGCGGAGATAGAAGGTGGGGGTCAGGCCCTGGATCAGGCCGTCACGGATGAACAGCGTGACCTTGCCCACTTCCTCGAGCAGGGCGAGCACGGCGCGGCCGATGTGGGCGAGGAGGTTCAAGCGGCGGGTTCCGATTCGGCATCCGAATATAGCCTTGCATAGCGGCGGCCCAAACGGGTGAAGAGCTCATAGGAAATGGTGCCGGCCCAGGCGGCCGCCTCGTCGGCTCCTATGTTGCGGCCGATGATCTCGGCGCGGGTGCCGCGGGCGATCCGATCGCGCGGCAGATCGGTCACGTCGGCGGCCATCATGTCCATGGAAACGCGGCCGACGACCGGGCAGCGCCGGCCCGCGATAAAGACCTGAGCGGGTCCATCTTGCCCACGCGAGGAAAGGGCGCGCGGAATTCCATCCTTGTAGCCCGCGCCCATGACGGCGATGCGGGTGGGACGTTGGGCCGCCCATGTGGCGCCGTAGCCGACGGTCTCGCCCGGCGCCACATCGCGGAGCTGCATGACGGTGGCTTCGAGATGAACCACCGGCGCCATGGGATTGGCCTTGCCGGGCAGCGGATTGCCGCCATAGAGCGCAATCCCCGGCCGCACCAGATCATGGGCATAACCGCTGTCCAGAAAGATGCCGCTGGAATTGGCAAGGCTCGCCGCAACACCGGGAAGCCGCGCGCGGACCGAGGCGAAGGCATCGCGCTGGCGGGCATTGAGCGGGTGCGCCGGCTCGTCGGCGCAGGCGAGGTGGCTCATCACCAGCGTGAGATTGAGCCCCTCCATGGTGAAATTGTCGGAGAGCAAGGCTGCGAATTCGGCCATCGAAAAGCCGAGCCGGTTGATGCCGGTGTCGATGTGCAGGGCGCAGGCGAGCTTGCGGCCATAGACGCGGCCGAAGCCCGCCCATTCGCGGGCCTCCTCCATGGCAATGAGGGCGGGGCGCAGATCGAGCTTGGCATAGAACTCGGCCTGTCCGGCGAACAGGCCGTCGAGCACGTAGATGACGGCCTCGGGCAGATGGCCGCGCAGTTCCTCGCCTTCCTTGGGCCGCGCCACGAAAAAGCTGCGGCAACCCGCATCCCAAAGGGCGCCTGCCACCGGTGCGATGCCCAAGCCATAGGCGTCGCCCTTGACCGCGGCGCCGCAGGAGGCCCGGCCCGCCAGCTTCGCAAGTTGCCGCCAGTTGTCCCGGATCGCCGCGAGATCGACGGTGAGCACGGCGCCGGCGAGGTCCTCCGGCGTTGTGGCGTGAATGCCCGTCTGGCTTTCGTTCATGGCCCGCGCATTAAGCGGCAAATGGTCGTGAGGGCAAGCCGCATCGCGGATTTGTGCGTGCGGGCCCCAGCGGTTAAGCTCCGGTCCGCGGATAACAATTGCGGAGCGGACCGTGGCGCAGGCAAAGACAGTACAATTTCCGGATGGCCGCGTCATTCCGGCGCTCGGGCTTGGAACCTGGCGCATGGGTGAAAACCGCGAGAGCCGGCAGGCGGAAGTCACCGCTCTGAGCGCGGGGATCGATCTCGGCATCACCGTCATCGATACGGCCGAGATGTATGGCGAGGGCGGTGCGGAAGAAGTCGTCGCCGCGGCGATCGCCGGAAGGCGCGATGAAGTTTTCCTGGTCGGCAAGGTGATGCCGCAGAATGCCTCGCTCAAGGGCACGATAGGGTCTTGCGAGAAAAGCCTGAAGCGGCTCAAGACCGGGCGCATCGACCTTTATCTCCTGCACTGGCGCGGCAGCCATCCGCTTGCCGATACGGTGGCCGCCTTCGAGCGATTGCGGGCGGACGGCAAGATCGGCGAATGGGGGGTCAGCAATTTCGACGTGGTCGACATGGCGGAATTGGCGCTCGTCGAAAACGGCACGGCTTGCGCGGCGAATCAGGTGATGTATCACCTGGACGAACGCGGCGTTGAATGGCAATTGCTGCCGGAGGCGCAGCGCGCCCGCATGCCGATCATGGCCTATTGCCCGCTGGGGCGGGGCAGTCTCATCGGCAATGCGGTCGTGGCCGGGCTGGCCAGGAAACACAATGTGGCGGCCTCCGCCGTGGCGCTCGCCTTTCTTCTCGGCAAGCCCGGCGTGCAGGCCATCCCGAAATCGGCGCATGCCGGGCGCGTGCGCGAATTCGCCTCGGCACCTTCTGTCAAATTCGACAAAGACGATCTTGCCCTGCTCGACCGCGAATTCCCGCCGCCCAAACGCAAGACGCCGCTGGCGATGACGTAGAGCCTTTTGCACTTGAGTGGTGGCGGACCGACCAAGTGTCATCCCGGCGGAAGCCGGGACCCATGGCAAATGCGCAACGAATGGCTATCACGTCACGCGGAGAAATGGGTCCCGGCTTTCGCCGGGATGCCGAATAGGGGATTGCAGCGGCAGTTTCAGAGTTTACTGGAACTGCTCGGGGAGATAATCGGCGCGGACGAGATTCTGGAACTTGGTGAGCGTCGCGTCGAACTGCAATTCGACGTTGCCGGTGGGGCCGTGGCGCTGCTTGCCGATGATGACTTCGGCCACCCCGGTCACCTTGTCCATGTGGTCCTGCCATTCCTGGTGCTCGGTGGTGTTGGGGCGCGGCTCCTTGCGGGTCAAATAATATTCCTCGCGGTAGATGAACAACACCACGTCGGCGTCCTGCTCGATCGAGCCCGACTCGCGCAAATCCGAAAGCTGCGGGCGCTTGTCGTCGCGGTTCTCGACCTGGCGCGACAATTGCGACAGCGCGACGATCGGCACGTTGAGTTCCTTGGCCAGCGCCTTGAGACCGACGGTGATTTCCGAGACTTCCTGCACCCTTCCCTCGGCGGCGCGGCGGGTCGAGCCGGCGAGAAGCTGCAAATAGTCGACCACCATCAGGCCCAGCCCGCGCTGGCGCTTGAGCCGGCGCGCACGCGCCGCCACCTGCGCGATGGCGAGGCCGCCGGTGGCATCGATATAGAGGGGCAGCGACTGCAATTCGCGGCTCACCTCGACGATGCGGTGGAACTCGTCCTCGCCGATCTTGCCGCGGCGGATGCGCTCTGAAGGAATGGCCGCCTGTTCGGCGATGATGCGGGTGGCGAGCTGCTCGCTCGACATTTCCAGCGAGAAGAAGGCGACGATGCCGCCATCCAGCACCTTGACCGAGCCGTCGGCCTGGTGTTCGGCCTTGTAATTCTTTGCTACATGATAGGCGATGTTGGTGGCGAGCGCGGTTTTGCCCATGGCGGGGCGGCCGGCGAGGACGATGAGGTCGGAGGACTGCATCCCCCCCATCTTGTCGTCGAGGTCCTTGAGGCCGGTGGAAATTCCCGACAGGCCGCCATCGCGCTGATAGGCGCTCGCCGCCATGTCGACGGCATCGGCCAGCGCCCGGCCGAAGGGCTGGAAGCCCTGGCCGTATTTGCCGGTCTCGGCGATTTCATAGAGCGTCTGCTCGGCCCGCTCGATCAGGTCCTTCGAGGTCTCCTCGACGGCGGTGTCGAAGGCCTCGTTGACGATATCGGTGCCGATGCCGATGAGCTTGCGGCGCTGCGCCAGCTCGTAGACGGTGCGGCCGTATTCCTCGGCATTGATGATGGTGGTGGCGGCGGCGGCGAGCCTCGCCAGATAGGCGGGGCCGCCGATTTCCTTGAGGGTTGCGTCATTGTCGAAATAGGTCTTCAGCGTCACCGGGCTGGCGAGCTTCCCCGCCCGGATCAGGGCGGCGGCCACCTCGTAGATGCGGGCGTGCACCGCCTCGAAGAAATGATCGGGTAATAGAAAGGAGGAAACCCGGTCGCAGGCATCGTTGTTGACCAGGATGGCGCCCAACAGCGCCTGTTCCGCCTCCAGGTTGTGGGGCGGCGCGCGGTAGGAATCGTCGGTGCCGCCGTCATCGACGGGGCGGAGGAGGGCGGTGGCTGTCATGGGACCGTGATAGCGGCTCGAATCACTCCGCTATACGGTATTCTGCGCTTATCCGCGCTATTCACAAGCCGGAGAAATTTCCGTACTTCGCCGCCGCTACTCCACCGAAATCGACTTGAAGCGCGGCCGCCGGCTTTCCGCCAGGCGCAGTTCGGCTTCCGCCTCGTGGATGTAGTCGCGGGTCAGCGGCAGGGCGTGCTGGCTCCTGCAGAACTGAATCTGGAAATTGTTCATGCCGTAGAAGCGGAAGGCGCATTCGGAGCCGGCGAGATAGAACTCCCACATGCGGCAGAAGCGCTCGTCGTAGATGGCGAGCGCCCGCTCGCGGTGATCGGCGAAGCGGCGGCCCCATTCGCGCAGCGTCTGGGCATAATGCAGGCGCAAGATCTCGACGTCGGTGACATAAAGACCCTGGCGCTCGATATGCGGCAGCACTTCCGAAAGCGCCGGGGCATAGCCGCCGGGGAAAATATATTTCTTGACCCAGGCGCTGGTGGCGCCGGGCCCGTCGAAGCGGTTGATCGAGTGCAGCACACCCACCCCGTCGTACTTGAGCAGCGCCCGGCACTTGGCGAAGAATTCCTTGTAGTGGACCACCCCCACATGCTCGAACATGCCGACCGAGACGATGCGGTCGAAGCTTTCGTCGAGCTGGCGGTAGTCGAGCAGTCGGTACTGCACGCGATCGGCGACACCGCGCAGGCGGGCCCGCTCGTTGGAGAGCCTGTGCTGTTCTTCCGAGAGTGTCACCCCCACCACTTCGGCGCCGCAGGTCTCGGCCAGATAGAGGCCAAGCCCGCCCCAGCCCGAGCCGATGTCGAGCACCTTCATGCCCGGCTTCAGTTGCAGCTTGGCCGCCAGATGGCGCTTCTTGGCGAGCTGGGCGTCCTCCAGCGAAGCGGTGGGCGCTTCGAAATAGGCGCAGGAATATTGCCGGTCGCGGTCGAGGAAGAGATCGTATAGCGCGCCCGAGAGGTCGTAATGATGCGCCACATTGGCCTTGGCCTTGCCCACCGGATTGTACTGGTGCAGCCTTCTGGCGGCGATGCGCAGGCGCTGGAACACGCGAAGCGGCAGCGGGCTCTTCACCTTCACCGTGTTGGAAATCAACAGCGCCAGAAGATCGTAAATGCTGCCCTGCTCGAGGACGAGACCGCCCTCCATATAGCATTCGCCGAGATAGCGGTCGGGATCGAGCGCGATGCGGCGCGCCGTGGCGTGGTCTGTGATGGCGATCCGCACGGCCACGCCGCTGCCGTCGCCATAGGTGTGCGGCAAACCGGCGGGGTCGGTGACATGAAGGGCACCGGTCTTCACGATGCGCTTCAGCGCCCGGTCGAACAAACTGTACATGGCCATACACTCCCGCTCGCAACTGGCTGCAAAGACTGCCCCGTTCCGCCGTCGGCAAACGAAAGCTTAATACCGGCCGGCGCCTTGCGGCAAGAGGGGATAGGAGAGTTAGCGCGGTGTCAAAATACCGTCATCCCGGCGAAAGCCGGGACCCACGGAAATATCAAAACGGATGCGCATCGCGTCACGCGGAAGGGTGGGTCCCGGCTTTCGCCGGGATGACGGAGTGAAGTGATGCAATAGGCCGCCACAGGGCGGCCTATTGTATGGTCGCGGGTAGCAAGACCTACGTCGCTTCGGCCGCTACTTCGGCGGCCTGTTCTTCCTTTTCGAACAGCGCCTCGGCGGCGGCGCGGACTTCGGCACGGTCGGAAACGGGACCGGTCATCACTTCGCCGCGGGCCTGGGCGGCGGCCTCATCGGCCGAGCGGGCGACGTTGACGGTCACCTTGACTTCGACTTCCGGGTGCGGCGCGATCCTCACCGCATAAACGCCGATGGTCTTGATCGGCGCATCGAGCAGCACATGCGAGCGCTCGACCTTGACGCCCGAGGAGGAGGCGGCTTCGGCGATGTCGCGGGGGCTGACGGAGCCATAGAGCTGGCCCGATTCACCCGCCTGGCGGATGATGGTGAAGCTCCGGCCGTCGAGGCCGTGGGCTTCGGCCTCGGCGCCCTGGCGGCGCTCGGCGTTCCGGGCTTCAAGCACGGCGCGGTCGCGCTCGAACTTGGCCCGGTTGGCATCGGTGGCGCGCAGCGCCTTGCCGCGGCGGAGCAGGAAATTACGGGCAAAGCCGTCCTTCACCTTGACGACCTGGCCCAGCGTGCCGAGCTTGGCGACGCGTTCGAGAAGAATGACTTCCATGATCGCTTCTCCTTATTTCAGCACGAAGGGCAGGAGGCCCAGGAAGCGGGCGCGCTTGATGGCCTGGGCCAGCAGCCGCTGCTTCTTGGCGGAGACCGCGGTGATACGGCTCGGCACGATCTTGCCGCGCTCGGAGATGTAGCGCATCAGCAGGCGGGTGTCCTTGTAATCGATGGCGGGCGCCTTGTCGCCGGTGAACGGGCAGCTCTTGCGCCTGCGGAAGAAGGGACGGCGGGCGGGTTGACCGGTGGTCATCGGTTTGTCTCCCCCGCGGATACCGGCGCTTCAACGGCATCGTCACGGCGCGGACGGCCGCCGCGATCGCCACGGTCGCCGCCGCCGAAGCCGCGGCCACCGCCGCCGCCAAAGCCACGGCCGCCGCCGCCAAAGCCGAAGCCGCGGTCGTCGCCGAAGCTGCGCTCATCGCGCTCCTCGCGGCGGCGCAACTGGGCGGAGGGTGCTTCCTCGAGCTTTTCGACCTTGACGGTCATGAAGCGGATCACGTCCTCGCTGATCGACATCTGCCGCTCCATTTCGGCCACGGCGGCGGCGGGGGCATCGAGGTTCATCAGCGTGTAGTGGGCCTTGCGGTTCTTCTTGATGCGGAAGGAGAGCGACTTGATGCCCCAATATTCGGTGCGGCCGACCGTGCCGCCGCCGGCCGCGATCACCGACTTGAACTGCTCGGTCAGGGCATCGACCTGGGTGTTCGATGCATCTTGGCGGGTCAGGAATATGTGCTCGTAGAGAGCCATGCGGGATTTGCCTTTCGTTGCGTTTTCGGGCCTCGGGACATCCGGCGCGGAGCCTCTTTCGAACCTGGTTGAAAGGCTCGAAAGACCGGTCGACGAAAGAGCGGAGACACGGGAAGCCGGGGTTTAGCCCCTATCTGGCCCCGTGCATGTTCCGGAAAAGTGCGTAGCGGTTTTCCGGCCAGAACATGCGCGAGAAGCGCAGACCTTCCGTTCAGCCCCCAGCCGGGTGCCAAAAGGCGAGGGGCTTATGGCGGATGCGGGCGGGAAAGGCAAGGGGGAGGTTTCGGCCTTTGGGTACTGCATGAACATAACGTGGGGCGGTAACCAAATTTGTAGACTGTCACCGAAGTCCAATGTGATTTTCGAAACGGACTTTAATCAATAACCAACTCACAATAAACGTGTCCGCCCTCGGTGATTGCGAACAGAAGCAGTAAAGCAGCTAAACCCGAAAGCCAAAAAACGGGCGCCCAGCTCACGAAATGCCGATAGACGTAGGCACCGATCGCCAAAGTGCCAATTCCATGAATGAATGAGACCTCCGTACTGTCAATGAGAGGAAAACGGCAGCCCAAAAAGTAGGCACCGGCAATTGAAGCTATGACCCCGACTACCGCGGCCAAATACAGGTGCCGGTAGCGGCGCCAGTATGAATCCAACAGACCCGGTAAGTATCCGTTCGCCAGACGCTGAGCCTCTAGTCCCTTCGCGGCTTCGATAATCGGGAGGGGCACACTCTTGGACATCCTCTCGATTTCTGCAAGGCTCAGCGCAAGTAGGGACGAGACCGCTGGAAATTGATTGGCTAGATATCGATCACGTTCGTCGACTGTCTTGTGGAGAGTATCTTTTGTTGGCCGCCAAGAATCAGCATGGCCCAATTCGGGGAGCGAACGAAGCGCTCGGCGAACATCTCCATAATTATCATAAAGGTAGAACTCTTTCAGATTGCCGGTCGGACCACGAACCTCAATATAGAATCGTTGATACATTTGTATCGTACTTCATGCTTCGGGTGACAGCGACATAGTTCGAGTTTCGGTGGCAGTCTGCTCAATTGATGGAGACATAATTCACCCCAGCCACCCTGCCGGAACATCGAGTACCTCGGCGAGCTTCGACAGGGTCTCCGCCGTTCCGGTCTTGCTGCGGTTTTCGATCTCGCTGATGTAGCCCTGATTGATGCCCGAGCGTTTGGCGAGTTCGGCTTGGGTGAGTCCTCGCCAACTGCGCAGCGCTTTCAGGCAAGAGTCTCCGGCGAAGATTGCCGCCGAAACGGATTCGGGCAATGGCGCCTCGGCACGCGCCTCCGCCGCGACGATCAGGGTCATGCGGTCCTCGGCGTCCTCGTCGCCGGCCCGCGCGAGAAGTGCATCATAATCGCGGCGGCTGAGGACGATCAGTTCGTCGCCGTCTTCGGTTCGCAGAATTTGGATGCCCATGTCACACTCCTTCAGCGGTAAATATCGCGGCGGTGGCCCAAGGCCAGAACCGTGATCGTGGTCTTCGTTTCGTCGAAAATGACACGATAGTCGCCAACCCGCAGGCGCACCGCCGGCGTCCCGACCATCGCCTTGGTGTCGCACGGCTTGCCCAAGGCATAAGCCGCGAGCGCCTCGGCGATTGCGGTTCGAAGGGGCTCGGTCAATTTGTCGAGCGACCTGGCAGCCTGCGGGTTGAGAACAATCGTCTTCATTGAGCAATATTGCTTTAGAAAGCAATAATTTCAAGTGCAATATCGCTTCATTTAGCAATATTGGAGGCGAGGCTGTTGTCTTAAGCCGCCCTGGCGTGGGGTATGGTCTGCGTTTGAGTAACCGGCTGCTCGGCAATGACATGGTCGATCATGGCCTGCCATTCCTCGGGGAGGTAGCCCCAATCGGGGTGTCCGGGAAGCGCTGCTTCCAGCATGTCGAGGGTGGGGGTGCGAAGTGCCGACAGAGCGGCGCGGGCGGCGGGCAGCGAGGCGGTCCAGTCGTCGCTGCCGCGGCTGGCGGCGATGGCGCGGGCGACGCGCTCGATCATGGTCGGGTCGGTCATGGCGCAATCTCCGGTATGGGGCCGGCCTCAAACGCACGCGATACTGACCGAGGCGAAAATCGAAGTTGATTCCCCTAAATACTCCCGGTTGAATCGCCTAGCAAGTCACATTCAGTTGCAGTCATTGACAGCAATGCCAGCATTGCTTACACTGCGGACATGGCAACGCTCACCATCCGCAATCTTGACGAGGAAACCAAGCGCCGGTTGCGCATGCGAGCGAGACGCAGTGGTCATTCCATGGAAGAAGAAGTGCGGACCATTCTCAAGCAAGCGGTCCAGCCGGGTAGCGGCAAGAAAGGGCTGGGCACCGCCATCCATGAAATGTTCAAGGCCGTGGGCGGGGGGGAACTTAAGCCGTTTCCGCGCGATAGACAGCGGCCTCCGCCGGATTTCTCCGATTGGTAATTCTCGATACCAATATTGTCTCGGAACTTACCCGACCAAATCCGGAGCGAAAGGTCGTGGCCTGGCTCGACCGGCAATTCGAGGGCCAGGTTTACCTGACAGCCATTACCAAGGCGGAGATCGTCTTCGGTCTCGAGTGCATGCCGGCGGGCAGGCGGCGATTTGAACTCGAAGAGATCTACAAGCGTCTGTTTCTCACCCGTTTCCTCGGCCGCGTCCTGCCCTTCGACGATGAATGCACCCACGCATTCGCCCGGCTGGCCGCCAGCGCCATCCGAAGGGGCATGAGTTTCGGTTCCGCCGATCTGCAAATCGCCGCCATCGCGCTGAGCAATGGTTTCGCCGTGGCGACCCGAAATACCTCCGACTTCGATCACGAGGGCCTCGAACTCATCAATCCGTGGACGGATTAACCCCTGGCCTTCTCCATCTCGGCGACGAAGCGGTCGAACAGGTAACGGCTGTCCTGGGGGCCGGGCGAGGCTTCCGGGTGATACTGCACGGAGAAAACCGGCCTCCCCTCGAGTGCTATGCCGGCATTGGAGCCGTCGAACAGCGAGACGTGGGTTTCGACGACGCCCTCGGGCAGGCTCGTCCGCTCCACCGCGAAGCCGTGATTCATCGAGGTGATCTCGACCTTGCCGGTGGTGAAGTCCTTGACCGGATGATTGGCGCCGTGGTGGCCCTGGTGCATCTTGACCGTCCTGCCGCCCAAGGCGATCGCCAGCATCTGGTGGCCGAGGCAGATGCCGAAAAGGGGCTTGCCCGACTCCACCAGCTTTTTGATTTCCGGCACCGCATATTCGCCCGTCGCCGCCGGATCGCCCGGCCCGTTGGACAGGAACACGCCGTCGGGCTGCATCGCCAGAATATCCTCGGCCGCGGTCGTGGCCGGCACCACGGTCACATCGCAGCCGGCACTCGTCAGACAGCGGAGGATATTGCGCTTCAAGCCGTAGTCGACGGCGACCACCTTGAATCTGCCGCCCGCGGCGCGCCCATAGCCCGACTTCCAGTCCCACAGCTTCTCGTCCCAGTCGAGGCGCTGGGCGACGGAGACATCCTTGACGAGGTCCATGCCGGCGATGCCCGGCCAGTCGCCCGCCATTTTCCGCAAGCGGGCCAAATCGAATTTGCCTTTGGCATGGTGGGCGATGACGCCGTTGGGCATGCCGCGCTCGCGGATACGGTTGGTAAGGGCCCGCGTGTCGATGCCGCAAAGCCCGACGATGCCGCGCGCTTTGAGCCATTTGTCGAAATGGCGCTGCGAGCGGTAATTGGCGGGCTCGGTGACGGCTGCCTTGACGATGCAGCCGGCCACGGCGGCCGAGGCCGCCAGATTGGCGGTCTCGATATCCTCGTCGTTGGCGCCAACATTGCCGATATGGGGGAAGGTGAAGGTGACGATCTGCCCGGCATAGGAGGGATCGGTCAGCACTTCCTGATAGCCGGTCATGGCGGTGTTGAAGCAGACCTCGCCCGCCGCCTCGCCTTCGGCGCCGAAGCCCTGGCCTTCGATCGCCGTGCCATCGGCCAGAACCACAAGCGCGGTTGTGCGCGGGGCCTCCCAGTCGCCGAAGACGGCGCGCGCGGGTGGCTTGGCCTTAACAGGCTTCTTGGGCGGGGGCATCGGGCGATCTCCGGAGATTTGCGGCTGGTTAGGGGAGCGGGCCCGCGGCGTCAAGGTTGCGGCCTCGCGCAATTCCGCCTAATCAGCGCCTTATGAGTCTCCGGGCAAAGATCAACGACGCGCTGAAACAGGCGATGAAGGCTGGCGACAAGCGCCGCGTCTCGACGCTGCGCCTGATGAATTCGGCGATCAAGGACAAGGATATTTCGGGCCGCACCGAAGGCCATGCCTCGGCGCTCACCCCGGATGCGGGGCTTATCGATCTCTTCGCCAAGATGGTGAAGCAGCGCCAGGAAAGTGCCGCCGCCTACGAGCAGGGCGGGCGCCCGGAACTGGCGCAGGCCGAGCGCGAAGAGATCGAGATCATCCAGTCCTACATGCCCAGGCAGCTTTCGGACGAGGACGCCAAGGCGGCGGTTGCCGCCGTCATCAAGGCGGTGGGGGCAACGAGTGTCAAGGACATGGGCAAGGTCATGGCCGGGCTCAAGGCCAACTATGCCGGCCAGATCGACATGGCCAAGGCGGGCGCGATCGTGAAGGGGCTGTTGGTCTGACGCCAATCCTCCTCTCCCCTCGGGGACCGTTATAAGATCACTCTTCTCCCGCCGCAGGTGGGAGAAGGTGGCGCGGAACGCGCCGGATGAGGGTCAAGGACGTAGCAAGGACAAGCGATCTTCTAGCAATTGTCGTCCATCCCCTCACCCGCCCTTGTTCGCTTCGCTCGCCCCACTGCCATGCTGCGCACGCGAGAGGGATGAATTTTGTAACAATCCCCTTGCGGGAGAGGGTGGTGAGGGGAATTTTCTTCCGAAGCGATCCTGCATCGCGGACGAAACGCTCCTGTGGAGTGCTTCAAGAGTTGAACGGCCCAGCGCTGGGGGGCGGCCACTGAAAGGCCCGCCACGCGGCTATGCTGTGAGGTTTGCGCGCTGCGCGCCGCGGAGCGCGAGGTTAGCGCAGTGGCCGAGTTTTTCAGAGCCTGTCATTATTCGTGATTAGCGCTTGAATTGAGTTTTGGCGTGTTACCTCAACGCATAATGAATATGTCCGGACTTATCCGGGGAACGGAATTGAAACCACTTGAGGACGGACTTCCCAGTTTGATCCAAAGCAGACTCGCGCCGATCCCCGCCCTGACCATTGCCAGCGAATGGCAACGCGGTCCACAATGGGTCGGAAAGGTAACAGCGCATGGCACTCGGACGGCTCTGGGCGGGCAAGGTCTTCGGAACAAGCACCGGCAATTTGTTCGTGAAAATTGAAGGCGAAGATAGTGCTCTCAAGGGAACGCTGCATCATAACGAATCCGAAGTCGGCATAGTTGTGTACGAAATCAGCGGATCCTTTGACGGCAGCCGCTTGTCGATCGAGGGCACATCGCAAACGCAGATAGAGAGGGTAAAATTTGGCCGGCTCAAGGCGACTGCAAGCCTTCAGCCAACGGGCAACTTGGACGGCGAATGGGAGACCGACATCGGGTCCGCCGGAACATTTGAGCTTTCTCCTCATGATCGCTCACAAGCCGCCACTTCAGATGTGATACTGCCTGATCAACTTCACACAGCTAGGCACAACTTTGGTCCCATTGAAATTGACCGAAATCAGATTATTGCACTAGCAGATGATATCCAGCGAGACTTCGCCAGGGGCAAAGTGGTTGTTACCTTTGTCACGGGTACAGAACAGTCTCGCTTTCTAGAGGACTTTAAACAACTCAACATTAGTGCGGGCCGAGCCGAACTCGTGAAGTTGTTTGTTCGCGAGCCGGACATCAGCGGCATGGACAGGTCTGTCACTGTGGAGTTTGGTCAGACGGCCAATTGGGTGATGTGCCAGGGGGTACGCGAATCGTGGTCCCTCGGGGAACTCGAGAAATTTAAGCGTGAGATTCGAAAATTTGAACGAGTGTATGCTGCAAAGAAGTTCGGCGTTGGCATTAATCAGTTCATGCTGGTCTGTACCATCGTCTTTCTGCCGAGTCTGACAAGTCTTAGGGACCGCGCCATTCTGATGGGTGGAGTGCTCGCGTTGGCTTACAGTGTCAACTGGCTTCACAGTCGATATCTTCCACATGCCGCGATCTACCTCAGCAAGAGAAAAGATGGATGGCTCATGCGGTTCCTTCCATCTGCCGCTTCATGGCTGATCGGGATAGCGGCGAGTGTAATTGCGACCCTGCTCGGAGCTTATCTGAAAGGCTGGCTGTCGCCGTCACTCCTTGAATGAGTGAGATCGTGACAACCTCAAATCAGTGAATGCACTCGGCCTTGCTGTTCCGCCAACGCAGCTCGTGCGCACTGACAAGATGATTAAATAACTAAGTCAATGCCCGCTCCCGGCCCATCTGCGACACGCATAACTTTGGCCATTCCGTCCGGATTCCCTCCGAAGCGGAAATGCGAGGCGCCGGTGCTCAAGCATCGTCCATGCGTATAGGCGCTAAACAATCTTCGTCTGCACCTTGACCGTCTTCCTGATCGCCCAGGAATAGGGGCAGACCACATGCGCCTTCTTGGCGAGTGATGCCGCCTTCGCCTTGGGGACGCCGGGCAGATTCACGTCGAGCTTGACGGCAATGCCAAAGCCCTTCTTGTCCTTGCGGGCGCCAAAAGTGACATGGGCGGTGACGCTTGAATCGGCGGCGATCACCACCGGCTTCTTCTCCTTGCCCGCCACAAATTTGATGGCGCCCAAATAGCAGGTGGAATAGGCCACGGCGAAAAGCTGGTCCGGATTGACGCCGTCATCGGTGCCGCCGAGCTCCTTGGGCGTGCCGATCTTGAGATCGAGCATGCCGTCCTGGGTCTTGCTCTGGCCGTTGCCGCGGCCGCCCGTCGATGTGGCGACCGCCGTGTAAAGTTTCTTCATCGCTGCCTCCCCGATAGGACGCTCACGATGTCATGCGGCCTTGCGACTCGCAAGGGCCACGCCGAGGGCGGCCAGCGCAAAGCCAACCCAGCCGAGGGGCGGCATGACTTCGCCCAGAAGCGGCCAGGCGATCAGGGCGGACAAGGGCGGCACCAGATAAAAGAGCGAGGAGACGCGGGCGACCTCGCCCGCCCGGATCATGGCGAGCAGCAGGGTCATGGCGACGATCGAATTGGCGATCACCAGATAAAGCCAGGCGGCGATGAATTCGGCGTTCCAGTCGAAGGAGAAGCGTTCAAGGCCGAGCGCCAGAGGAACTATGCCGAGGAGGCCCGCCACATACTGGACGCTGTTCGACACCACGGGGTGATGGTTGCGGCCGAAACGCTTCTCCCACAGGGTTCCGGCGGTGATGCCGAAAAGCGCGCCGACGGCCGCGACGACGCCCACGGTATTTTCGGCGGCCACCGCGGAGCGCGAGACGATGACGGCGGCCGCGCCCGCCAGCCCGAGCGCCAGACCGAGCCAGCGCAAAGGGCTCACCCTTTCACGGGCGACATGCGGCGCGATCAATCCCACCAGAATGGGCTGCAGGCAGACGATGATGGCGACGCCGCCCGCCGAGACGCCGGATTTGAAGGCGATGTAGCACAGGCCGAAATACACCGCCTGAATGAGAAAGCCGACGATCGCCAGATGCCCCCATTCGGCGCCGCGCCTGGGCCAGGGCGGGCGCATGACGAAGAACAGCGGCGCGAGGATCGCCAGGACGGTCGCATAACGCAGCGCCAGGAAGCTCAAGGGCTCGGCATGCTTCAGGCCCAGCTTGGCGATGGAGAAACCGCCGGACCAGAGCAGAAGAAAGATGAAAGGCGCGGCGATGAGCCAGAGGGGTTTTGTGGGTTTGGCCACTGGCAATCGCAGGCCGTTCACTTGCCGGTCTTGCGCGACAGCTC
>JBQTKG010000032.1:0-58094 GCA_052386315.1 Hyphomicrobiales bacterium | reverse complement strand
GCGAAGGGAAGCGGGACACGGCACTGTTGTTCTCCGCAAACAGACGAATTGCAAGCCCTCGCAAACTTGCTAGACTGCGGCCAAGCAACCAGGGTCCAAGGCCCAGGCGGGAGGAACGCTTGACAGCACGCAGGAGTGCCGGCAACGGCGAAAGGCCGGTTGCGGTGGCGGTCGACGAATTGCATAAAAGCTTCGGCGACCTCGAAGTCCTGAAGGGCGTCTCGCTCACCGCCCGCGAAGGCGACGTGGTGTCGATGATCGGCGCCTCGGGTTCCGGCAAGAGCACCTTTCTGCGCTGCATCAATTTCCTCGAAATGCCGACCCGGGGCCGCATCGAGGTCACCGGCGAAGAGGTGGCGCTGAAATCGGGCAGGGACGGCAATCTCCATCCCGCCGACCGCCGCCAGCTCGAGCGCATCCGCACCCGCCTCGGCATGGTGTTCCAGAGCTTCAACCTCTGGCAGCACATGACGGTCTTGCAGAATGTCATCGAAGCGCCGGTGCATGTGCTCAAGGTGCCCAAGGCCGAAGCCGTGGACCGGGGAGAAAGACTCCTGCACAAGGTGGGCCTCTACGAGAAGCGCGACCAGTACCCGGCCTTCCTGTCCGGCGGCCAGCAGCAGCGCGCCGCGATCGCCCGGGCCCTCGCCATGGAGCCCAAGGTCATGCTGTTCGACGAACCCACTTCGGCGCTCGATCCGGAACTGGTCGGCGAGGTCCTCAAGGTGATCCGCGATCTGGCGGAAGAGGGCCGCACCATGATCCTCGTCACCCATGAAATGAAATTTTCGCGCGGCGTTTCGAGCCATGTGATCTATCTGCACCAGGGAGTGATCGAGGAGGAGGGACCGCCCGCGCAGGTCTTCGGGCATCCCAACAGTGCCCGCTGCAAACAATTCGTCTCCGGCATCCACTGAGGGTTGGCGGCGGCGTTTGAAAGTGCTTAGTTTTAGCTATCGCGGCGCCGCATCGGGCCCGCTTTCAACAGGGAGATGAAAATGAAGTTATCGCGTCGTGTAATGCTGGCGGTTGCCGCCGCCATGATGGCCGGAGCCGCACCCGCCCAAGCCGACCTCAAATTCGGCGTCGCCGCCGAACCCTATCCGCCGTTCACGTCCAAGGATGCGTCCGGCACCTGGGTCGGCTGGGAGATCGACCTGATGAACGCCCTGTGCGCCCAGATGGGAGAGAAATGCGAGCTCGTCGAAGTGGCCTGGGACGGCATCATCCCGGCGCTCACCTCGAAGCAGATCGACGTCATCTTCTCATCCATGTCGATCACCGCCGAGCGCAAGCAGACGATCGATTTCTCCAGCATGTACTATAACACGCCGACCAATATTATCGGCGCCAAGGATGGCGACAAGGATATCTCGCCCGAGCATCTCAAGGGCAAGACGATCGGCGTGCAGGTTTCGACCGTGCACCAGAACTATGCCGAAAAGTATTTCGGCGGCGGATCGGCCATCAAAACCTACCAGACCCAGGACGAGGCCAACCAGGACCTCGCCGCCGGCCGGCTCGACTATGTCCAGGCCGATGGGTCGGCGCTCGACGCCTTCCTGGCCAGCGAGCAGGGCGCCGCCTGCTGCGAACTGAAGGCCCAGGTGCCCGACGATGCGGAAGTTCTCGGCGAAGGCGTCGGCGCCGGCATCCGCAAGGAAGACTCCGCGGTCAAGGAGAAGATCAACGCCGCCATCGCCGAATTGGCCAAGTCGGGCAAGTTCGAAGAAATCACCAGCAAGTATCCGGAACTCGTCGGCAAGATGGTGATACCGAAGATGTAAGAACCAGGACGGATCGCTGCGCCGTCCCATCGGGGCGGTGCAGTTCCGTTGCCCGCTACCAAGGGAACAGGATGGCCGCCAAGCTGACGGGCTGGGAACTCTTGGCGCTTCAGCCGCCGGGCTGGGGCCGCAATCTCCTGACCGGTGCCGTCAGCACGCTTGAGATTTCCTTCTGCGCCTATGCCTTCGGCCTGGCGCTCGGTCTTCTCGGCGCCATGGGCAAGCTCAACGGCGGCCGGGCCACGCGGGGCCTGTTGGAGGCCTACACCACCATCGTCCGCTCGGTGCCCGAGCTCCTGCTTATCGTGATGCTTTTCTATCTCGGCACCGACACGCTCAACCGCGTACTGCAGCAGCTGGGCTATGAAGCCGTGCGCATCAACGGCTTTGTGGCGGCGGTCACGGTCCTCGGCTTCGTCCAGGGCGCTTACTCGACGGAAGTGCTGCGCGGCGCCATCCAGGCAATCCCGGTGGGCCAGATCGAGGCCGCCAAGGCCTACGGCATGGCGCCATGGACGCGCTTCCGCCGCATTATCCTGCCCGCCATGCTGCCCTTCGCCGTTCCGGGCCTGTCCAATCTCTGGCTCAATGTGACGAAGGATTCCTCGCTGGTGGCCGTCGTCGGCTACAGCGAACTGGCGCTGCAGACGCGCCAGGCGGCGGGCGGAACCAAGCAGTATTTCCTGTTCTTTTCGATCGCCGCGCTCATCTATCTATCCATCTCGATCGTTTCGCTACGCTTGTTCGGGGCGCTGGAACGCTATGTGCGGCGCGGCCAGCCGAAGGCGCACTGATATGGATTGGTCTTGGCTGCCCGATTATCTGCCGCAACTGGTGAACGGCCTGTGGCTGTCGCTGGTGCTGCTGGTCCTCTCCTGCTTTTTCGGCGCCATCCTCGCCGTTCCCATCGGCCTCGTCCAGGTGACGGGACCCAGGCCGCTCGGCCTTCTGGCCCAGGGCTTCTGCGCCACCATCCGCGGCACGCCGCTGCTCATCCAGATCTGGCTTCTCTATTACGGGCTCGGCTCGTTGTTCCCGATGATCCCGGAAATCCGCCAGAGCTTCCTGTGGCCGGTGTTGCGCGAGGGCTTCTTCTATGCGGTGCTGGCCTTCACCTTGAGTTTCGCAGGCTATGAGGGCGCGGTCATGCGCGGCGCCTTCCTGGGCGTGCCCAAGGGCGAGCTGGAGGCGGCGCGCGCCTTCGGCATGACGCCCTTCACGGTGCTGCGCCGAGTGTGGCTGCCGCGCGGCATCCGGCTGGTCCTGCCGACGCTCACCGGCGAGGTCATCCTGCAGCTCAAGTCGACGCCGCTGGCGGCCACCATCACGGTCATGGATTTGTTCGGCGTCTCCAACATGATCCGCCAGGATACCTACCGCGTCTATGAACCCTTGCTTTTGGTGGCGGTTGTGTATTTCTGTCTGACCTGGATCATCACCCGTCTTTTCAACATTTTCGAGCGGCAAGTGCCGATGAAACGATGACCCAGGACAAAATCGCAAGCTTCGCCGGCGAGCTGGCGGCGATCCGCCACGATCTGCACATGCATCCGGAACTTCTGTTCGAGGAAGTGCGGACCGGCGCCATCGTGGCCCGCGAGCTGGCGCGCCATGGCTATGAGGTGACAACGGGCCTGGCCGGCACCGGCGTCGTTGCCACGCTGAAGAACGGCGCGGGCTCGCGTTCCATCGGCATCCGCGCCGACATGGATGCCCTGCCGATCCACGAAACCACCAATCTTCCCTATGCCTCGCGCTCTCCCGGCAAGATGCATGCCTGCGGCCATGACGGCCACACCACCATGCTCTTGGGTGCAGCCCGCTATCTGGCCGAGACCCGCAATTTCGACGGCACCGTGCATCTCTTCTTCCAGCCGGCCGAGGAGGATGTGTCGGGCGCCAGGCGGATGATCGAGGAGGGCGTGTTCGAGCGTTTCCGCTGCGATGCCGTCTTCGCGCTCCACAATATTCCCGGCGAGGAAGCGGGGCAGGTCACGGTGCGGGAGGGCCCGATCACCGCCGCCGTCGATATTGTCGCTGTGACGGTGCGCGGCGTGGGCGGCCATGGCGCGCTGCCGCACAAATCCGCCGATCCGATCGTTGCCGCCGCCGGCATCGTGATGGCGCTGCAAACCATCGTGGCGCGCAATGTCGATCCGCACGACGCGGCCGTCGTCACCGTCGGCGCCTTCAATGCCGGCTCCATGGCAACCGTCATTCCGGGCGAGGCGCATTTGCAGATCGGGGTGAGGACTTGCACCGAGGAGGTGCGCGCGCTGCTGCGGCGGCGGATCGTGGAACTTATCAGCGCCCAGGCGAAATCCTTCGGCTGCGAGGCCGAAATCCAGTATGGCCACGGTTACAGCTATCCACCGGGGATCAATACGCCGGAGCTGGCGCGGCTGGTGCGCGATCTGGCGGTTGAGATGGGCCAGGAGCCCCAACGCATCGACATGCGCGGCCCCTTCATGTTCGCCGAGGACTTCGCCTATATCCAGCAGATCCTGCCCACCTGCTATTTCGGCCTCGGCAACGGCGCCAGCCGCGGCCTGCACGATGCCGGCTACGACTTCAACGACGAGCTCCTGGTCATGGGCCCCGCCTTCTGGGGCCGGCTGGTCGAGAAATTCTTGGCCTCAGGCTAGTGGTTAATATCCGACGCCTGATGCCCGAGGCGGCCGGCCGCTTCTGGCCCAAGGCGGACATCACGCACATGTAGAGAGACATTTGTTAAGCTTATCTCACAACGACCCGTCGGCGTCATGAACCTCGTCGCCTGTGAGTGCCGGGAAAAAAGTGCAGACTATTCGCATCCGGGTTCTCGCCTGTATGCGATGACGATCGTGGTTGTTCATGGCGTAAAGAGTACCCGGGCGTATCTCGTGGACCTTGCCATTGTCCAGTTCCATCACCGTGCCCTCGCCTTCCAAGCAATAACAAGCCTCAAGGTGATTCTTTTGCCAGAGAACCATATCAAATCCGGGCTCTAGGATGCTGTCGGTTAGGGTAACACCCATACCATCCTCCTTATGCAGTAGACGCTGGCTGTGCCATTTGCCCCCTTGTTTCTCTCCCTTGGTTCCAACCACATCGTCTTTCGTTTTGATGATCACTCGTCCATATCCTCCCGAAGGAATTTGACCGACCTTCTGACGAGTTTGATGTTTGATAGCGTATCGAGTCGCCTCGTTGCCTAAAGTTTAGCAACAACCGTCGTAGACCGAAATTCCGCGTTTGGCCCAACGCGACTGATTGCGCGCTCCTACAATTGGTCTACAATCGCGGCGGTTAGCCAACTCTGCGCGCAAATCCTAAAACCGACACTGCTGACCCGGAACAGACTGTTAAGAGGCCACCTGCAAAGTGAATTGGGTCGGTTTGATTATTGCGGCCTCGAAATCTTCGGATCACGCAATCGGTTTTCGGCCTATTCAGTCTTTATGAGCGTTTTGAGATAGGCTCTGTCTTCAGCAGTCCATGCGGCAGGGTCTTCGCCGTGAGCGACCGAGGCATGGAGTCCCACGAGCTTCCAGATTTCGTCTTCAGTCTCCGCGTAGAAACGGCCCGGGCATTTCTCATTTCCTGGATAATCCTTGCAGGCGTATGAGTAAGTCGTCTTCATGGCGTTCTCCCTTCACGCGCGAGCAGTTTGCAGAGTGTTTTTGAATTGCTCATGTCTGGGCAGGCCGTCGTCAAGCTTCACCCAGGAAAGCTAATGCTCGACATACACATGGGCCGTGGGGGCCGCGATGCCCGGATCATCGAGAGTAGGGGCCAGGACGCCGACCTGCCCGGGCCAGCCCTTCTCTGCCACATAGGTCAGAGAGGTTCCGCACTTGCCACAGAAACTGCGTTCGACACCTGGTGAGGAGTTGAAGACTGTAAGCCGCCCCTTCGTGACCTCGAAGTTTTGCTTTTTCACCCCGGCCCAGGTGGTGAATGCGGTTCCGGTCGCCTTCCGGCAGGACCGGCAATGACAGTGCGCCGACCAGTCGGGCGCCCCATTGAGCCTGTAGCGCACCGCACCACAAAGGCACCCGCCCCGGTGTTCCACCACTGTGCCGGACATGTCATGGCCTCCTGTGAAAAACCGTGGGTTCGGTGGTTTTGAGCGCATATCCTGTTAGCCAAATTCCATGTGTAAATATGGAAGATTGTGTGCAGGTCTTTGACACTCCGCCGATCCCACGCGTCGGTTTTCCGATCTTGACATCATTGACCAAGGCCTGATTTGAATCGAGTCAGAAAAATATCCGACATGTAAGAAAAACTGACAAATGAATTGGGCTGAATTTCCGTCCCTAAGCAGTCTGCGGGCGTTCGCCACAGTGGCGGAAACGGGAAGCTATTCACGCGCCGGCATCGGCCTGAATGTCAGCCACGCGGCGGTCAGCCAACAGGTGAAGGCGCTGGAGGCCCGGCTGGGTGTGACCCTCGTTATCCGGGAGGGGCGCGGAATCAAGTTGACCGATGAAGGCGCTGCGCTGGCCCGCCATGTCACGAGAGGTCTTGCCATCATCCGCGAAGGCGTGGAAATCCTGACAGGCGCTGACAGCACGCGCCCGGTTCAGGTCACCATGTCGCCGGCCTTTGCGGTGAGTTGGCTGATGCCACGGATCATGGATTTCCAGCACCGGCACCCTGGGGTCACGCTTATGTTGAACCCGACGGCAGAGGTGATCGAGCTGGCCCCGGGCGGCATCGACATGGCCATCCGCTTCGGCGATGGCGGCTGGCCGGGCATGGAGGTCACGCCGCTTCTGCTTCCCGATATGGTCGTGGTTGCGGCGCGCGAGTTGATCGGCAGGCGAAAAATCACCGATCCGGCGATGCTCGTTGAAATGCCTTGGCTGCAGGAATTGGGCACGAATGAGGTCGCCGAGTGGATGGAGCGCCAGGGCGTCAGCCCGGAACGGCCGATAATGATCACCCATATGCCGGGGAACCTGATCATGGAGGCGGTGCGGCGGGGCGACGGGCTTACCTATACCGCTCGCTGCTTTGTGGATAAGGAAATCCGGTCGGGGCAACTGGTGGAGCTGTCTTCAGAAAACGATACCGGCGGATACTATATCGTCACGCGTCCCGGCGTGCTGAGGCCACCAGTGCGGGCATTCGTTAAATGGTTGAAGCATCAGGCGGCGACCGCAGATGGCAGCCGGCCTTGCGCAGGCCGGCCAGATATTCATCGATGATCTGGCGGTAGCGCACGGCGCCGAAGCTGGGGAAATGGCCGCCATGCACGATGGCGACGGGCAGGATGCGGATGCGGGCGAAGGTCGCGGCATAGTGTTCCCTGTCCGAATGATAGGCATCGTCGATCAGCGGCCCGTCATAGACGATATCGCCCGACAGAAAGATGCCCGTCTTGGGCTCGAACAGCCCGATGCCGCCCGGCGAATGGCCGGGCGTGTGGACGACCTCGAAGGCGCGGTCGCCCAGATCGATCACATCGCCATCTTCGAGCAGGCGCTGGGCGGGAGCCGGTTGAACGCGGTAGGCGCTCGCCTCCCAGCCCCGCGGCGGGCAATCGAACATCTCGTCGGTGGCGTAGCGGTCGGCGAGCGTCCAGTTATTGCGCGGATCGGCGAGAATATGCGCCTCGGCCCGGTGCACGCAGCGCTCCGCGAATTCGTGGTGGCAGCCGATGTGATCGAAATGGGTGTGGCTCGCCACACAGATGAGCGGCCGCTCGGCTACCAGCCCGACATGCCGGCTGAGGCTCACGTGACCAAGCCCCGTATCGAACAGGAGATCGCGGTCGCGGCCGCGCACATGCCACATGTTGCAGCGGAAGAAGGGCTTGATCCACGGCTCGTGAATGAGCGTGACCCCATCGGCCATGCGGACCGTCTCGTACCAGTCGCCGTGGCCGACCGCCTTGAGCTTTGCCATGAGCTACTCCGCCAGCACGATGAGATGGGCGGGATCGCAGGCGAATGAAACCGTCTGGCCGGGTTTTACCGCCGAGCCGGCGGCAAGCCGCGCAATGATGGTGAGGCCATCGGCGGCGAGCGAGCGCGCCAGCACGCGCTTGAAACTGCCCTGAAACACCACATCGGTGACGAAGCCCTGGCCCAGATTACCGCGGCCCCTGGCGAGCCCGATGTGCTCGGGACGGATCGCCAGCGCGACATGGGTTCCGGCTGGCGCCCTATGGGCGGCGGTGAAATGGCCGAGCGGCGTGTCGATGGCGCCGCGCTTGCTCACGGTTCCTGGAACCATGGTGCTCTCGCCCATGAAGCCGGCGGTGAAGCGGGTCGCCGGCCGGGCGTAAACGCGCTCGGGTGGTCCTTCGTCCTCGATGCGACCGGCATTCATGACCACACAGTGATCGGCCAGCGCCATGGCCTCTTCCTGATCGTGGGTCACATGGATGAAAGCGGTGCCGGAGCGCTTCTGGATCGCCTTCAATTCGTCCTGCATCTGGCGGCGCAGTTTGAGATCGAGAGCCCCGAGCGGTTCATCGAGAAGCAGAACGGCGGGCTCGACCACCAGGGCGCGGGCCAGCGCCACGCGCTGGCGCTGGCCGCCGGAAAGCTCATGCGGTTTCCTGGCGAAGGAGGCGGGCAAGCCCACCTGTTCCAGCGCCGCCGCGGCGCGCCGCTCGCGGTCGGCGCGGGGCACGCCCTTCATGCGCAGGCCGAAACCGACATTGCCGCCGGCGCTCATGTGCGGAAACAGCGCATAGTCCTGAAACACCGTGGCGGTGGGCCGCCTGGCGGGCGAAACGGCGGTGCAGTCCTCGCCGCGAATGACAATTTTGCCCTGCGATGGAATGAGAAAGCCGCCGAGGATCGACAGCAGCGTCGTCTTGCCGGAGCCCGAAGGGCCGAGCAGCACCGTATAGCTGCCGGGCTCGACGCCGAGGGAAATGTGGCTGAGCACGTCTGCCGCGCCGAAGCGGTGCGAGACATCGCGGACCTCAAGCAAGGGCCTCATGCGGGCCGCCGGCGCAAAGCGACGAGCTCGAACAGGATGGCCAGTACGATCGACACGCCGAAGACCAGCGCCCCCACCGCATTGGTTTTGGGATTGAGGCCGGAGCGCAGCAGGTTCCAGATTTCGACCGGCAGCGTGGTGTCGAAGCGGGTAAGCAGCCAGGAGATCACGAATTCATCCCAGGAGAAAGTCATGGACAGGAAAAACGCGGCGAAGAGGGCGGGCCACAGCATGGGCGCGGTGACGAGCAGCAGCACCTGCCATTCGGCCGCCCCCAGATCGCGCGCGGCGCGTTCGATATTCATCTGGTGGCCGCCCATCTGGCTGTAGACGATGGCGAAACACAGCGGCAGATTGATCGCCACATGGCCGATGCCCGCCGCCCACAGCGACTTCGGCAATCCGATGGCGTTGAACATCACCAGCAGTCCCATGCCGATGATCAGATAGCTCACGGTGAGCGGAATGGCGATCAGTGCACGGAGCAAGGCCCCGCCCGGAACACGAAAGCGGGCGAACCCCCAGGCCGCCAGAAAGCCCAGCAGCATCGAGACGGCCGAGGAGGCGAGTGCGACGGCGACCGAATTGACCAGTCCCGCGGTGAGGCGCCCATCGGAAAGTACCGCCCCATACCAGCGCAGCGACGGACCGGTGAAGGGCGGAATGGGAAACTGCGTCGCCTGGAAGGAAAACAGGATGAGCACCGCGACGGGGAGAAAAATGAAACCGTAGATGAGTGCGGCATAGAGGACCGCAAGGGCGCGCATGCTCAGGCCCTCTCGATCTTGAGCCAGCGGGCGCAGGCGATATAGGCGATGGTGACGACCGCCATGAGGATGAGCGACAGCGCCGAGGCCGAGGCGAAATCGCCGCGCCGGCCCACCTGCATCATGATGAGTTGCGGCATCAGGAGCTCGTTGTTGCCGCCGAGGATTTGCGGCGTCACATAGTCGCCGATGGCGAGCACGAAGGTGAGAAAGGCGCCGACCATGATGCCGGGAAGGGTGAGCGGCAGGATTACGTGGATGAAGGTGCGGATCGGCCCGGCGCCGAGATCGGCGGCGGCCTTGCGGTAATTGGGGCTCAATTGCTTGAGATTGGCGAAGATGGTGAGCGTCAACAGCATCACGAAGAAATGCACGAAGCCGATCACCGTCGCGGTGCGGGTGTTGGCGAGCTGTATGGGCTCGGCGAGGACGCCGCTATCGATGAGTGCTGTGTTAATCACGCCCTGCTCGGCCAGCACCAGGAGCCAGCTATAGGAGCGCACCACATAGGAGGTCCAGAACGGCAGCACCGCCAGCATCAGGGCCAGCCGCTGCCAGCGTTCCGGCACTCGTTCCGCCAGTATCCAGGCAAAGGGATAGGCAAGCAGGATCGACAGGACGGTGACCATGGCCGTCACCTCCAGCGAATTGGTCATCGCCCGCCAATAGGCCGGATTGGCGAAGAACTGCCGGTAATTGTCGAGACCGAGCCCGTCCACGCCTTGCGGCGCCAGGCTTAACCCCGCCATGGCGATGAAGGGCGCCACGAAGAAGGCGAGCGTCCACACAATCGCCGGGCCGACGCTCGCCCATGGCGCCAGGCGGCTTGCTGCTGCACCCGAGCTGGTCATGGCTTTGAGCGAAGCGGACGCCGGGCCCCTTCGCCGCCTCGTTCACTGGGCCTGCAGCATCTCGGTCCAGACATCCTGCATCTTCTTGTCGAGCGCCTCGTCGGGCGCCGGATAGGGCTGGGCGCGGGCGAGGAAGTCGGGCTGCTCGTCGAAGCGCAGGATCTTCTTGTCCGCGTCGCTGAGCGCCGCCTTGCGGCTGGCCGGCATGCCCCAATAGCAGGCAGAGGTGGCAAGCCGCGCCTGGCCTTCGGGGCTCATCACATACTGGATGAATTTGAGCGCCAGATCCTTCTTCCGGCTCGCCTCGAACATGGCGAGCGACTGCGACCACAATATGCCGCCTTCCTTGGGGATCGCAAAATCCATTGCCGGATTTTCGCGGGCCAGCCCCGCCGTCACCCATTCGCCGCCGCCCACCAGAATATCGACTTCGCCGGTGGCGATCGCCGTCTGGCTGGCCACCACGTCGGTCACCGCCTTGGAGTTCGCCTTCATCTTGAGGAGAACCTCCTTGATCGCCGGCAGATCGGCTTCGGTCAGTTCCGCCGTCTTCTTGCCGATGGCCATGGCGGCGATGCCGATCACCGGCAGGTAATAGTCGTAGATGGCGATGCGGCCCTTGTATTTGCCGCCAAGCAGGCTCGCCAGCGTCTGCATGTCGGCGGCATCGGCCTTGGTGTTGTTGTAGCTGATCGAGTTGTAGCCGAATTTCTCGGTGATGCCGTAGCGCTTGCCGCCGAACTTGGTGGTGGCGTCCATCAGCACTTCAGGGAACAGATCGGCGACCGGCAACTGGTCCTCGGGCAGGGCGGCGAACAGGCCGCGATCGACGCCGCGGCGGACATCGATCGAATCGATCACCATCACGTCCCAGTCGCCCGGCTGCGACTGCTCGACGATGGCGAGGCCGGCGCCGGTGCCCTCGAATTCCTTGACATTGACCTTGACGCCATTGGCGTCCTCGAAGGGCTTGAGCAGATTGGGATCGGAATGATCGCACCAGACGAGGGCGCTCAATTCTTCGGCTGCGGCGGCGTTACTTGCGGCAGCGGCGGCTGCCATCGCGGCAAGTCCCGCCGCCAGCAGCATTCTGCGTGTCAGGCTGTTCATGGTTTCCTCCCTCATTCGAGGCAGGGAAACTGGGCGATATCGGCTTCCCAGTCAATTCGCGATTGGAAAGGCGAATCAGTTTGTTGCGTCATCCGCCCAGGATGGCTTATCAAATGCCGATGTTCCCATCGCCAGCGAATATGGCATCCGGCTGCTGCTGCAAAGTAATTTGCCTGGCGGCCATTGTACTGGCGGCCGATACCGGAACAAGTTTGGCGCAACTTAGAGTGTGCAACCAAACCCATGATCTTTACAACTTGTCGATCGGCCATGACGATGCCGGAAAATTCGAGACCGAAGGCTGGTGGGCCATACCCGCCAATTCCTGCCTGTCGCCGATCAAGCGGCCGCTGCAATCGCGCTACATTTATCTTTATGCGGCAAATATATATGGTGAATCGGTCCTGTCCGGAAATTCCACAATGTGTGTCGGCAGGGGAAAGTTCACGATCCGGCGCAATCCAGGCCAGCCTTGGAACTGCTGGCTGAGAGGTTATAAAGAGGCTCATTTCGTGGAGATCGACACAGGCAATTCGACCGAGTGGACAACCTTTATCAGAAACAGGAAGTAACTGGCCCGGGAATACCGGCCAGGACGAACTGAAATGGCAATGCGCCGTCAGCCAAAAAGAGGTCCTGAGGCCGACGACCGGACAATCATATCTTCGCGGCCCAAAACCGGTTTGGGCCCCACCCCGGATTCCGATGCCGTCGCCGCCGCCGGAACTGGATATCGTTTCGGCCTGATTGTCTTTGGTACCCTTTCAATCATTTTAATTGCGCTGACGGCCAGCCTCGTCACAATTCACATTTTGACGGGTGGCCGCAGCGACTTCTCCGAGGAGGTTCTGGATGCCCCGCTGGTGGCGGTCGAGGCGCCGGATGCGCCTGAATTGCCGCCGGCCGAGAGCGGCGACGAAGACGAGATGGATCGCTACCTTCCGCCCCGGATTGTCGAATTGAGCGGAGACCCCATTTTCGTTCGCAGACGGGGGACAATCTCGCATCAGCTAGTGAAGCTGCCGGATGAGGTGACCACCCTGGTCAAGCCGCTCAAACTGGCAGGTGAGGTCTACCGGTTCAGCGACACATTGTCGGCGCCGGAAGCGGATCTGCCGGGAGGATTCCAGGGCTCGCAACAGGATTTTGCCTTCGATCAGTCGGAAGATGCGGCGGCGGTTTCGGGCGAGGGTTCGACCGGCGCCGAGGCGGGCGCGGCACCCGGACTGGACGACAATGCCAATATCCTGATCGTCGATCCCGAAGGCCGGCAGGGCGCGCCAACGGCACAGGAATTCGTGGGCAAGGCCGGTCCGGCGCGGACCGTCTGGAAGTTTCTCGCCGGCCTGGATTTTTCGGAGGAAAGCGCCAAGGCCGCGGACGCGGCCATCCAGGGAATTCTCGGCGCCGGAACGATTTCCGCCAACGACGATATCGCCGTCCTGGGCATCACAGGCTATGCGGAAGCAGGCAAGCTGGTTCCCGCCCAGATTTCCATCTATCGCGATGGCCGGTTCCTCGGATCCATAGCTTTGACGGAAAACCAGGCCTATGCCCAGAGCGTCGATCCGTGGAAGGGTGCGCCGCCCGAAGCGGTGACGGAAGACGCCGGCGGTCAGTTGGTGAAGGAAAGGCTGCTGGATGCAATCTATTCCACCGCCGTGCGCAGCAAATTGCCCACACCGGTCATTGGCGAAGCACTCCTGCTTCTGTCCCGTTCATACGATCTTGAGCAGGCGGCAGCGATTGGTGACGGGATTATCATCCTTTTCGCTGCGGCGCCCCGCGATCCGAAAACCGGATTTGGCCGGGTTCTCTATGTCCGCATCGGCCGCGGCGCCGGCGACATGGAATGCTATGCCGTGCCAGTCAAGGCAGGAAAGCCATTCGATTGCGTTTCGGGGGACGGTCAGGACAAATCGAGCGGCGGCATGATTTCTCCGGTGAAGGGGGTGATCGTGGCGCGATTTGGCCCGCGGATCGATCCGCAAACCGGAAAGAAGACCGATGAGATGAATTTCGGCGTCGACTGGGCAGCGCCTCTCGGCTCACCGGTCGTCGCGGCCTTCGACGGCGAAGCCGAAACGGCGGACTATGACAGCGAACGGGGAAATTTCCTCCGCCTCACGCATCCCGGCAACAGCAAAACCGTCTATGCCCATCTGCAGAAATTCGCAACAAACCTGGCGGCCGGAACGAAAGTAACAGCCGGCAAGGTCATCGGTTACGTGGGCAAGAGCGGCAATGCCTCCGATCCGGTTTTGCACTTTGAACTGCTGCGCAACAACCGGCCGGTCGATCCCTTTGGCGAATACCAGAGCCATGTGGAAAGAGGCGGCGCCATCGACACTTTTGTCAACCGCATCATCTATATCGAGAGCGCCAACAACTGTAAGGCCGCCAACCCGCTGTCCTCGGCCGTCGGGCTCGGGCAGTTCCTCAAGTCGACGTGGATGCTGACCATCCGGCGGCACCGCCCCGACCTACTGAAGGAGCGCACGACGGAAGAGGTCCTGGCCCTGCGCACCGACTGCGATCTGGCACGTGAAATGACCACGGAGTTTACCCGCGACAATGCGGCCGTGATTAGGTCCCAGGGTGCGCCGGTCACGCCAGGCAATCTTTATCTTGCCCATTTCCTCGGCGCCGAGGGGGCCTTGCGCGTCTTGAACGCCGACCCGAAGACGATGATTGCGGAGATGTTCGGCGAAGCTCATGTGGCCGCCAATCCCCATGAGCGCGCCCAGAATGCCGGATTCCTCATCGATTGGGCAGCGCGCAAGATGCAACGCGGCAAAACCGTCATTGCGGCAGGGTCTTCACCCGCGCCGCAGAAGAGCGTTGTGTCGTCAAAAGCCTTTGCGGAGCTGAAGCAGGCCGTCGAGGTCATGCTGCAGTGAGCTGCGGCGATCCCCTTGCGGTCCGTCGTCGCGCGCGGCGGGTCGGTTCGTTGGCATCCACCAGCGGCCTTACGGTACAGACGCGCGAAGGACATGCTAGGAACATCTGATCCACCACACTTTGACCGCCGGCGGGACGAAAGCGAAGGAGGAAGAGCCCATGCCGTTATACCTGACCCGGTTCAGTTACACGCCAGCAACATGGGCGAAGCTCATCAAGAACCCCGAGGACCGCCGAGCGGCAGCCAAGCAGTACATCGAAGCGGTCGGCGGAAAGCTGCACGGTTTTTGGTATGCCTTCGGCGATCACGACGGATACAACATGTGGGAGGCTCCGGACAACGTTTCGATGGCAGCCACGGCGATGGCGATCGGCGCTGGCGGAGCGCTGAGTTCCATCCAGACGACTGCCTTGCTTACCGTTGAGGAGACGCACGCAGCCATGCAAAAGGCCTCGTCGATCAGGTATCGGCCACCGGGCGACAAAGGATAGGAGCGCTCCTCGCTCGAATCGACCTTCAGCTCCTCACGCTGACCATCGCCGCTTTTCGCCGGTGAAGGGCTCTCAGGGAGCGCTTGGGTTTCTAGCCCGCTCTAAAATTGTGGCGAACGAATTAGCCCACTATCGAGCATGACGGAGGTTGGCGGATCATGCGTTTTGTCATATCCTGCCGGCCGTTGTCATTGTGTCTTGGCGCTGCTGTTGCAATAACGGGGGCCGCATGAAAACTTTCAGCTGTTCCGGATGGCTATTGGGGCTCGCCCTTGCCGTATCCGCGGCCCAGGCCCAGTCCGAGGACAATTTCCTGAATTTCGAACTCAACAGCCTGACCCAGGTCGAGAACGGCTGCCGCGCCACATTCATTGTCGTGAACAGCCTCGGCGTAAAACTCGAACGCACGGCGATCGAAATCGGCGTCTTCGACGAGAAGAACGTCTTCTCGCAGATGGTGGTGTTCGACCTCGGCCGGCTGCCGCAAGGCAAGACCAAGGTCGTTCAGTATGATTTGCCACGCAGCTGCGCCACCATCTCGCGGCTTCTGCTCAACAGCGTCAAGGAATGTGCCGGGAGCGGCGATATCACCGCGCAGTGCGAAGACAGGATCAGAACCCGCAACAGCACGGCCATCGAATTCGGCCAATAGCCGATGGCGATAATCTCACTGGAGACAGAACGAATATGAATGCCGACGTGATATTTGTCTTCAAGACCGGCGGACCGGTGGTGGCGGTGCTGGCCGCCATGTCGGTTATCGCGCTGGCGATGACACTGTTCAAAATCTGGCAGTTCGCCTCGTGGCGCGTCGGCAGGCACCGGGTGGCGCTTGGCGCCGTCGAGATGTGGATCGCCGGAGACCGGCAAGCGGCTTACGCGGCAGTGCAGCACCATAAATCGCCGCTGTCCAAGGTCGTCGCTCATGCCATGCGCGGCAAGACCCATGGCGGCAACAGGGTTGAAGACGTCAAGGAGGATGTCATGCGTATCGCGCAGGGCGAACTTCTCGAGCTGCGCCGCTATCTCCGCGGCATCGAAGTGATCGCCCAATCCGCCCCCTTGCTCGGTTTGCTGGGCACCGTCATCGGCATGATCCAGGCTTTCAACCAGCTCGAGGCGTCGGGCGCCGCCGTCAATCCGGCGCAGCTCGCCGGCGGCATCTGGACGGCCCTTCTGGCCACGGCGATGGGGCTTGGCGTGGCAATCGTCTTTTCGATGGTTGGCGCGTGGTTCGAGAGCAAGGTGGAAAACGAGCGGGCGATCATGGAGATGACGCTCACCGGATTCTTCGCCCACCGCATCACCGATACCCAGAGCCGCGATTTCGGCGAGGTCACGGGTATCGGCAGAAAGGAAGGCGCCCATGCGCGTTGACCAGCCCGCCCCGGTGCGCAAGCCATTGCCACTGGTGCCACTGGTGGACGTGGTGTTCCTGCTGCTGATGTTCTTCATGCTGTCGTCGACTTTCACGCGCTTCGGCGACCTCGATATGTTGCGCAACCCTTCGGCGGAGGCGCAGGGCCAGGCCGAGGCGGCGGGGCCCGCCGCCCCGCCGGGCGTCATCGTTGCGGTAGCCCTGGGCAGGAAATTCAAGATCAATGGCGTCGAGACGGCGGCGGAGGAGATTGCCGCATCGCTCGACCGGTTCTACGACAAAGGTGTGCGCTCGGGGGTCATCATGCTGTCATCCTCGGCCGAAGTTCAGGATCTCGTCTCGGTTCTCGAACAGGCGCGGAGATCGAAACTCACGCTCCTCACCGTGGCGCGATAGGGGCCGGTCATGCGACTTGCTTCCTCGCCCGTGAAACGATCGTCCGACTGGGTGCTGCAGCTCATCAATATCGTGTTTCTGCTGCTCTTGTTCTTTCTCGTCAATGGCACCATTGCTGGGCCGCAGGACACCGGGGTCGAGCCGCCGCATTCGGTCCTGATTGCGGCGGGCAATCCGCCCAGGGATGCGGCCTCCATCGATCAGGACGGCACTTTGCGTTACCGTCAGGCGCCTGCTTCCCTGGCACAGATCGCCGGGCAACTGCGGTCCGATGCGGCGGCCCTCGGCCTGGCGGGAGAGACACTGCCCACCCTGGTGATTGTCGCCGACCGGCGGCTCAAGGCGTCGCGGCTGGTTGCGAGCCTCGAGGAACTCAAGCGCCTTGGCGTTCGCGACATTTCGCTGATCACGGTGCAGGATGAAACTCCATGACGTGGCGGGCGGCAGTGTGGAGCGTTGCCTTGGCGATCTCGCTTGCGGTGCATGCGATGCTGGCGCTTTCCGTATCCGGCCTGAGGGGTGCCGCGCCGGGGGTTGCGCTTGCCGAATTGCGCATCGCCGATGATGCGGGCTTTGCGGTGACCGTCGTCAGGCCGGTGGCGCAGCCGGTCCAGCCGGCGGCACAGCCGTCCGAGGCCGATATCCGGTCAACGGATGCGATCAAACCCGTGGCTCCGATGGTGCTTGCGCCTGCCGCCAACACGGCGGATCAGGCTGGATACGGCGCCGAGACGCAGGGTGATGAAGTAGCCGTTGCCGCCGTGGCGGCCGAACAGCTCGAGGCCGCAGGGTCTGAGAAGCCGCTTTCTCCCGTCGCAAGCGGCGGAGCGATTCAGCCCGCCGCGCAAGGCGAGAGCTTGGCTGGCGCCGTGGAGCCCATAGTCACTGAACAGCAGCCTGCGGCGGAGGTGCCTGCAGTGGTCGTGGCGGTCGAACAGCTCGAGGCCGCGGGACCCGGGAAGCCGCTTTCTCCGGTCGCAAGTGTCGGCGCGATCCCATCCACCGCGCAAGAGGAAAGCATGACCGATGCGGTTCATGCCGCAGCCGCGGCGCTCGAGCCGGTTTCCCCCCAACCCGCCGGGGCCGTGGAGCCCATGGTCACTGAAAAGCAGGCTGCGGCGGCGGCGGTGCCCGCAGCGGCCGTGGCGGCCGAACAGCTCGAGGCCGCGGAACCCGAAAAGCCGCTTTCTCCTGTCACAAGCGGCGGAGCGATCCCGCCCGCCGCGCCAGGGGAGAGCTTGTCCGAAACCGTTGTCGCAACGGCCACGGCGCTCGAGCCGGTTGCACCCCTATCTGGCGCTCCCGCTTCATCCGCCGGCGCCGTGGAGCCGATAGTCCCTGAAAGCCAGGTCGCGGCGGCCGTGAAACCGGTTGCGTCCGAAACACCCGCGCCGCCCGGCACCGTGCCATCGGCGGCGCTGCCCGGGGTGGCGGCCGAGAAACTTGCGCCGGTTCCGCAGCAGGTGGCGCTGGCACCGGCAGCGCTGGCGCCCGCCAGTCTCGCCGAGCGCATGCGAAATTTTGTCCGCTTCTATGACGGGGGTGCGTGTTTCTTTGCAGTGCCGGTGGCGTTCGACGGTCAAAGGCCACGCATCGACGGTTTTGGATCGGATGCCGGGCCCATCCTGACCTTCGGCGTCGAACTTCGCCGCGCTCTTGGGATCGATGCCGAAATCGTGGTCCGGCAAATCACCGGCGAGCAATGTCCGGCGATCGGTTTCATCGGCGGCCTGCTCAAATCGCGCCTGCCGGAACTGTTGGTGCAACTCGCCAGCGACCGCATCGCCAGCGGCCAGGAATTGCGCGGCACCGTCGATCGTGTGCATCTGCCGTGGCTGAGCCTGCTCCTCGTCGATGACGACGGCATGGTCCATGACATCTCGTCCTATCTGAGCAAGACACAAGTTGAATGGTCGTTCGCGGCACCGCTTTATGTCACCGCCCAGGGCAGGGAGCGCAACCAGCTCATCGTCGCCATCGCCGCCAGCCGCGCCCTCGACCGGCTGACGCTGACCAGGCCCACCGCCGGCTCCGAACTGTTTCCGGCCGTTGTCGACGAAGCGAATTGCACCCAAAACGACATCGCCATCGGCATCGGCGCATTCCGGGTGGAGTGAGCGCTTGAAGAAAACCCGCGCGGTGACGGTTATCCGATCAGCACCGTGAAGAAACCGGTTGAAATGACGCCACCGAGCAAAGTCATGTCGGCGATGCGGGCGGCGGGCAAGCCGCAAACCAAAACCGTAAATGACCCCAGGACGATCGGGTCGGTTCCCACTGAACAGGCACAGACATCGGTAACTCGGGCCTGCGGCATGCTGCCGGTAATGACGGTGAAACACCCGGTGACGATGGGCGCCGCCGCGCCGAGCAAGGCGGGGCAAATGTGCAGATCGGTAATTCTGGCGGCAGGCATGCCCATGGGCGCGTCCTCCCTACCCAAGCTACCGCAACCCGGCAGGCAATCAACAGCAATCTGTCGCCCTTACTTGCCGCGGGTCTGCTGGTCGTAGAACTCGGCGAACAGGTCGAGAAACTCGCCGAGCATGCCATGTTCGTGGCGTCCGGCCTTGGTTTTCCAGCGCTCGCAGAAAGTGTCCCAGAGCTTGGCCTTGTTGCCGCCAAGCAGTGAAGGTTTGAGGTTCGCACCGGACTGCTCGATGGCCTCCGGCGCAAGATCCTCGATGAGCTTGGCGATGGCCTGCTGCATCGCCGCCAGCGTGGCGAGCTGATGGGACTTGATGTCGGCGAAGCTTTTCTCGATCGTCTGGCGGCTGTCCAAATAGCCGGGCGAAGGCGGGCCGAGCATGATTTTGATCGCATCCTCCGCCGTGGGCATGAATTTGATGGGATTATTGTCGACCGGCTGAATCAGCGTGCGGTGGCCGCTGCGGGCCAGGGTTTTTGCGGCCGCCCGGGCCTGCAGCAATTGCATGAGATTGGCGCACACCATGTTCAGCAGTACGCCCAGCTCCTTGCCGAGTGCGCCTGCGTCGCGGCGTATGAGCGCGTCCACCGGAATATTCGCTCCCAGCGCAAATTGCAGGAGGAAGTCGCGCCCGCCCTGGTCCTGCCCGGCCAGAGGCAGAGGTCCGGGAACCGGGCTCGGTACGCCGCCCGCTGGCATCGCCGCCGGAATTTCCTTGTGGGGTGCGGGAAAAGGCAATTCGTTGCCGGCCGGCCACACCCCGCTGGCTGCGGCCGGCTCGGCGGCCGGATGTCCAACGCCGGTAGGCGCCCAGGGATCATGCTGCCTTGAAGGCCGCGGCGGTTGCGGAATGGCGGGCCGCGCGGGTTCGTTGACGGGTAGAATGGCAGGGATGCTGCTCAGGAAATCGCCGGCGCGAGCGCCCTTCTCCCGCGGCGGCATGAGATCGCGCGGATCGATGGGCGGCGGCGGCGTATTGCCTGTGGGCCAGGCATCGGCGGCGGGCCGCGGCGGCATGGCCTGGCCCGCCCGTGACTGCGGCGGCGTCCGGGCGGTCTCAAGACCCTTCACCGACACCGAAATGATATACTCCCCGATGGTCAACTGGTCGCCATCGGCAAGCTTGTAGGGGCTCTGCATGCGCTTGCCGCTATTGTTGACGAAGGTGCCGTTGGTGGACACGTCGTAGAGCCAATAGCAGCCGTCGAAATATCTGATCTCGCAATGCTTGCCCGATATTGCGCGGCTGGGGTCGGGCAGGGTCCAGTCGAGATGCTGATCGCGCCCGAGATCGAAGCCGCGCCGGTCGACGCGGAACTGCACGGGCCCGCCATCCGGCAGCCGGTCAAAATTCTCGATTTTCAGCGTGAGCACGGAAGCTGATCGTCCGATTGCAAGAATCCCATGGAATCTAGTGCAGCAGGCACACTTTGCCAACCCGGGCGGCCGGCGTCAGGGCGCGCTTGCATCGATGAGCTTTATGGCGCGCTCCACGGCTGCCGCCAGGTGCCGGCCGCGCTCCTTGGGTCCGACCTGGGCCAAAGCGGTGAGAACCGCGGCGCGGACGGCGTGGGCAGTCAGGAAGTTGGGAGGCGGCACGGGCCTTTCCGGATCCTCCACCATGCTGCCGCCCGACCAGGCCGCCGCCAGCGCGGTCCAGGCCGCGGCACTCTTCACTGCCGCGGCCATGCCGGCGGTCAGCGCGGCGCGCCGGTTTTCCTCTTCCGGCACCTCGACCCACCGCTCGCTCAATCTGAGCAATTCGATATCGCGTTCCGCAACCGGGGGAGCGCTGCTCCGGATGCACTGGCAGCCCCACCACACCGCCTCGCGCCGGGGCAGCAGGTACGAACAGAAGCCGATCGCGTCCTCGGGTGTCGGGCCGTTGGCGAGAAGTTGGAGAAAGGCGAGCGGCTCGGCATCGCCGGGGTCGGCGGCGATCTCGTCGCGCGCCGGCGCGAAAGTCTCGAACACCTGTTTCGCCGTGGCGAAGCGCGGGCGCCTCATGGGACGGCGGCCCCGGCGTGTCCGGCATTGGCGGCGGACGCGTGAATGGTAATCCGGTCGAACAGGGCTCTATATCCTCCACCGCTTGCTTGCCGTCAATTGATCAGGACCAGTCCGCCCTTGAGAGTGAGTATCCCACTGCCCTCGACCGTCGTCAGCGGCGATTTCGCGTCGAGCTGCGCCATGGCCTTGATCGTGATCGTTAACGATTCGATGGTGATGCTCTTGGGATCCATGACGATCTTGCTGGCGCCGACGACGAATTCGATTTTTGATATTGCCGTTACTTTCCAGACATTACCGATGGTTTCAGTCTGATCGTTGCCGACATCCTTCGTTACATCGTTTTCGATCTTCGCTTCCATGTCCTTCTGGCCGTGCATCCGGATCAGTTCCCCTCCGGCCTTGTCGTCGAACACGAATTCGTTGTAGCCGCCGCCGCCTTCCGATGAATTCGATTTGACGCCGGCAATCGTCTTCTCTCCGGGCAGATCGTAAGGAACGGTATTGTCGGCGTTGTAGACCGTGCCCGTCACCAGCGGCCGGTCGGGGTCGCCGTCGACGAATTCGACGACCACTTCCATGCCGACCCGCGGAATGACGATGGCGCCCCACGACTTGCCCGACCAGACCTGCGCGATGCGCACCCGCCGCGAATTCTTCTTCTCGCGATCCCAGTAGAAATGGACGATGATCCGGCCATGCTTGTCGACGTCGATCTCGCCCTCGCCGGCAACCTTTGCCGTCTGCAGTCCGTGAATGACGGGTTTCGGCGTCAGTTGCGGCATCCGGAAGGGAATATCCTTCGGGAGAAAATCGTAATGTCCGGAATAGATTTCCTGGCTATCGGCGCCGGCTCCCGAGCGGTAGTAGTTCGAGCTGAAGGCATGCCCGGCATGGACGATCAAATATTCGATGTTCTGGCTTCCGTCGGGATGTTCGGCAAGCTTGATCGACGTGCCCGGGCAGCATGACACCGCATCGCCCGCGGCCCTGTATCTGTGATCCATGGCCTGCTCGGCCTCGAGCCGGAAACCTGCATAGTCCGTGCCGACGCTCTTTTCCTCGAACCGCCCCGGATAATCGTAACGCTCCAGATTGGCATGGCGGTAGGCGCCGGGGTCCTCCCGCTCGCTCAACAGGTCGGCGCCGGGCTTCATATAGTTGTAGTCGTTCAGGGCGAACTTGCCGCTGGCAAAACGCCGGCCGGCAAGCCACGTATGGAGAATCTCCTCCTCGCGCCGGTCGGTGCCTGTCAACTGGCGGTACACCAGCTTGCTGCCGCCCTGCTTGGGTTCGCACGCCGTAGAGGTGTCGGCGAGGATGAGTTTATGTCCGGATTCGGAATGCTCGAAAAAATAATGAATGCCGGCCTCCTCCATGAGCCGGCAAACGAACTGCAGATCGGTTTCCCGGTATTGCACGCAATATTCAAGCTCCTTGTAGGATCCCGACAGGCTGTCTTTGAAGTCCGCGGGGTAGCAGGGTTTATTGAGAATCTCCTTGATGATTTGCGGGATGGTCTTCTCGGCAAATATGTAGCAGTCCGACACCCGTGACAGCATCCACAACCATGGCCGGAGCACCAGTGAGTACGCGTGAAAAGTATTTTGATAGGAACTCTCCGTGCCGCGCCACTGGGTTTCGGTCAAGACGCCATTGAAGTGGCGCTCGGATCCGTCGTAGTTCTTGATCGACACACAGCAATTGTTGCCGATAACGGCGTCGAAATCGATCGGCTTCTGATTGTCTTGGGCATCGCTCAGAGCATCGACGTGAAATTCAAAAAGCTCGCTCAGACCTTCGCGGCCATCGAAACGCTCGAGGACGAGGACATCGGTTCCCAGCGGGGTCGTGAACTTCGCAACTCTCGAATCCTGACGTGCCTTAAGCGCCATGGCGTTCCTCGACTCGGCGGGCGAGAGCGGTTAGAGCTATCTGTTTGAATTGACTTTACATACCCGTTGCGGCATAGTCCACGTAATTCAACCCAGATTTCGGAGGCAAGTCATGTCGGCGAAATCCTATCTTCTCCAATCGGTGTTCCTGGCGGCTTTGTCCCTCGGCGCGCAAGGCGGCGAGAAATATTCAGTCGAAGACATGGTGAAATTCTTTGCCGCGGCAGACGGCCAAGGCGCAACCCGCGGCCTTTGCGTCGGCAGCAGTTGCGAACCAGCGGCCGAGTCCAAGGCGGACAGGGGCTTCAACCTGAATGTCAATTTCGAGAAGGACTCGGCACAATTGACGGACGATTCGCAGGCGCAGCTTTCGGTGGCCGCGCAGGCCATGAACAGCGCGGCGCTGGCGGAGATGAGATTCGCCGTCGAAGGTCATGCGGATGCTTCCGGCACCGACGATCATAACATGAGCCTGTCGGAACGCCGGGCGCAGTCGGTTCTGCTGTTTCTCGGTAACAAGGGCATCGACCCGTCCCGCCTGATCGCCAAGGGCTATGGGGAAAGCACCCCTGTCTCGGACGATCCTTACGATCCGGTCAACCGGCGTGTCGAGACGCGGCGGATTGTTGAATAGGGTGCGCGTGCGGCGCGGTTTTGGCTGACCGGCTGGCAACGGAGCGAAGCGGGCCGGTCATGACGTTTGTCGAAACGGTACGCAATCCGATATCCGGCGCCGAACCCTGCGGCCCCAATCCCGAAGAGTCGTTGGACTATACGAATTTTGCCGCGGCCGCTGACGCGCGGCTTCCGGGCACATTTAGGGAATTCGACAAGGCGCAGCTCGACGCCGAGCAGACGCTGGCGAAGATGCACGGCTATTTCAGCCAGTTCATGGATGCGAGGTTGCTCGTTCTCGCCGCCAAATACGAGATTCTTTCGAACCATATCGAGGCCTTTGCGGACGCAGTGATTGCCGCGGCCATGCTGGTGGGCGAGCGCTGGGATTACTTTCATCCGCTCGGCAATGAGGACGGCCACGCGCTGCGGGCCGCCGTTCTGAGCGGCTTCAACGATTTGCCGACCATCGTCCTGCCCTTGCAGGCGGCGACCCTCGTGACGGACCGGCGGCTCGGGCCGATCAGCTACCGGGTTGTCATGCTTGCCAACAAACAGATGAAGCCCGCGCCCGACGAGAAACCGCTCGACCTGGCGGCGGCGCGCGATGCCTTGCTGAGGGACAATTTCGAAGCGACCAAATCCATCCACGAACTGTTCGCCCGGACGGCTGCCGCCTTGAAGGACATCCGCGCGGCATTTGTCGCGAAAATCGGCGCGGAAAGCGCCCCCGTCACCGACCAGCTCGAGGCCGTGGTTGCGGGCATTGCCGGGTTCCTGGGGCAGATTGTCGGGGAACGCGAGCCCAAGGCCGCGGCGGCTGGGGCGGAACCGGCGCAGGCCGGGACAGGTAGCGATGACGCGACAGTCACACCGAGCGGCCAGACTCTGGCGTCGGCAGCCGAGGCGGCTGCGGCCTTGCGGGCCGTCGAGGCCTATTACGCTGGCGCCGAGCCGTCCAATCCTGCCTTGCTGCTGGTAAGGCTCGCCCAACAACTCATCGGCCGGTCTTTTGTCGAGGCGATGGAAATCCTGTCGCCCGCAATCGCCGCGAAGACAGCCATCAAGATCGCCGGCGACTGGCCGATGACGTTGACTTTCGAGCAACTCAAGTCCTTGTCGGGAAAGACGAGCGAGACGGCTTCCGCCCCTGGCGGTTCGGGCGAAGCAAAGCCGGTGGAAGTGCTGACCCGGCAACAGGCGCTGGCGGTGATGGCGGACGTCGAAACTTATTTCCGCCGCAACGAGCCCTCCAGTCCGATCCCGTTCCTGCTGGAGAAGGCGCGGCGGTTTGCCGGAGCCGATTTCCATGCGCTGCTCCGCGACATCATGAATCCGGGCAGCGGATAGGATGGGCCGGCCGGCGCCGACGACGATTTCGCTTTGATGGACCTGTTGTTATGATTACGATAAAGCCGATGGCGCGGCGCCACCCGGGAGCAAAGCCCAGAAAGCAGACGGTCAAATGTCCTGGTATAGCAAAGTCATCTGGTCCGAAGGTTTGTTTCTCCGGCCGCAACATTTGCAGCAGGCCGACCGCTACCAGGAACATTTCGTCCAGCAACGGGTCGAACGCATAACCTCTTACCCGTGGGGCTTCAGCGACCTCGAAATCGATCGCGATGTTGCGCAGCAAAACAAGTTCGGCCTGCGCCGGGCGGCCGGCGTCCTGCCGGATGGCACGCCCTTCAGCGTTCCGGCCGACAGTCCGCTGCCGCCGCCGATTACCGTGCCGGAGAATGCCGCGGGCCTCTATGTGTGGCTGCTGATGCCGGAAGTGGCGCCGAACATCCGCGAAGCCGATGCCGAGACCGCCGAAAGCGCCAGCCGGTTTGTCACCGGCGCCGAGACTTTCATCGATTCGACATCGAAGCTCAGGATGGAGGAGGACATCGAGATCGGCCACCCGCGGCTGACCTTCGAGATCCGCAAGACGCCCAAGGCCGGCTTTGTCGGCCTGCAGATCGCCCGCATCGTGGAAGTGACCGACAAGGCCATCGTGTTCGACGAGCGATTCGCGCCGCCGGTGCTGGTCACCTGCGCCCATCCCGTGACACTCGGCTGGCTCGACCGGGTCATCGGCTGGGTGGAAACGAAGCTCGAGGAGCTGGCGCGCTATGCCTCGGACCCGGGCTCGGGCGGCGGCTTGCAGAGCGTCGACTATTTCATGCTGCAGATGCTCAACCGGGCCATTCCGCAACTGAAGCATCTGCGCAATTCGCGTTATGTGCATCCGGAAAGGCTGTTCGTCGAATTGCTGGCGCTGGCGGGCGAACTTGCCACCTATGCCACCAAGGAACGGCGCGCCAACGACTATGCCGCCTATGATCACGACCGGCTCGAGGCCAGTTTCGAGCCGGTGCTCGCGGATATTCAAAAGTTTCTCAATGTCGATATCAGCCGCGCCATCCGTCTCGATATTACGGTGAAGGACGTCAATGCCTTCGTGGCGGCGGTGCGCGACCGCAATCTGTTCCGCACGGCGACCTTCGTGCTGGAAGTGTCGGCGCAGCGCCCGCTCAGCGAAGTTCAGAGCCAGTTTCCGGCCTTGTTCAAGATCGGCCCGACCACCAAGATGCGCGATATCGTCTATGCCCACCTGCCGGGCATCGGACTGGTCCATATTCCGACGCCGCCGTCGCAGATCCGGGCGATTTCCACGCATGTCTATTTCTATCTGGACCGCATGTCGCCGCTGTGGCCGGAATTCAGCACCGCCAGCGGCATCGGCATGCATTTTTCGGGCGACTGGCCGGGCCTTGAACTCAATCTGTGGGCGGTGAAAGAGGGATCGCGATGAGCGCCGGCAAACCTCCCGGCGATCCGTTCTCAGGATCCGACCGGACCGTCATTCGCCCCAACCCCGGAGGGCGGCGGGAAGGCATTGCGCCGCCCGCCGCGACGCCCGCGGCGGAAGCGGACTTCTGGGGGGCGGGTCCTGCCATGCAGCCCGTCACCCCGGCGCCGGCGGTGCCGCCGGTTGCGGCACCAGCGGCCGCCGGGCAGCCGGCTCCGCCTCCGGCAATGACGGGGACGCAGCCCATGCCGGCGGGGCTCCTCCTGCGCGATGGGGCCATCGGAGAGGCCAATCCATTCCTCAATGAAGCCAGACAGCTCCTCATTCTGCTCGCCAATTTGCGCATTTCCAGCCAGCAGACGGGCATTGCGGCGCTGATGGACCAGGTTGCCCAGGCCATTGCCGGCATCGAGGGCCGATTGCGCGCGCTAAACCTTCCCGAGCAACAGGTCGTGACCGCGAAATACGCGCTCTGCGCGACGGCCGACGACATCGTCCAGAACCTACCGGCAATCGAGCGCAATCTGTGGACGCAATACAGCATGCTGAGCCGGTTCTTTCAGGTGCGCACCAGCGGCGTGGGCTTCTTCGACGAGCTCGCCAGGATCAAGGCCAACCCGGCTCTCAACTGCGACCTGCTCGAACTGATGCACGCCTGCATGTCGCTGGGCTTCGAGGGACAATACCGGGCGGCGGGAGGCGATTTGGCGCTGCAACAGGTTAGGCGCGATGTCTATCAGACCATCCGCCACATCAGGAGCCGCGCCGCCACCGACATATCGCCCCACTGGAAGGGCCAGCAGATCGCTGCGGCATATATCCGCCGGACGGTCCCGGTCTGGGCGGTTGCGGCCTCCGCCGCGGCACTCCTCCTGGCTGTCTTCGTGGGGCTTAGGCTGTTGCTGGGAGATGCCTCCGACGCCCTGGCCGAGAAACTGGCCGCGCTGAGCCCGGGCGGCAAGGTTGAACTTGCCCGCGCCACGCCCGTAGCCCCGCTCGAGGAAATAACGCCTCCCAAGTCCACCCAGTTGCAAAGGGTCAGGGCCGCTCTTGCGTCGGACATCGCAGGGAAGCGTGTCAGTGTCACGACAGCCGGCCGCGATATCGTGGTGAGATTGCCGAACGACCTGCTTTTCGATAGGGGCAGCGCCACGCTGAGGGATGGCGTCGACGACGTCCTGAAGCGGGTCGCCGACATGCTCAATGGCGAGAAGGACGAGATTCGGGTCGTCGGCTATACCGACAACACGCCGATCAGATCCACCATCAAGTTCAAGAACAACCAGGACCTGTCGCAGAAACGCGCCCTGGCCGTCGCCGCAAAACTCAAGCCCAATCTGGCGGATCCGGCGCGGCTGGTGACCCAGGGCCGCGGCGAAAAGGAACCGGCCGGCGACAACAAGACGGAGCAAGGGCGGGCCCGCAACCGGCGGGTCGACATACGGATCGACTGGATCGACTGATGAGGAAATGGATCGTGGCGGCGGTATCGGTGGCGGGGCTTCTGGCCCTCTGCGCGCTGATATGGCTGGTCTCACCGCTCATCGGCTTCGGCGATGCGAGGCCATTCGAGAGCGTGTGGCTGCGGCTCGCGGTCATTGTTCTGATTCTGGCGGTGTTCTTCGGCATTGCGGCCTACAGGCTCCACCGGCGCCGCGCCGCGGCACAGTCGATATCGGCAGCCATCACCGCGGCGGCGCCAAGCGCGCCCGATTCCGACGAACCCGTTCTGGCGGAACGGATGGCGGATGCGATCTCAACCCTGAAGCAATCGCGAAAGTCGGGCGGCGATTTCCTCTATGAGTTGCCCTGGTACATCATTATCGGCCCTCCCGGATCCGGCAAGACCACCGCCTTGCTCAACTCGGGCCTGAAATTTCCATTGATGCGCGGCGGCGCCAAGGGAGCGGTCGCGGGCGTGGGTGGAACCCGCTATTGCGACTGGTGGTTTACCGAGGATGCCGTCCTCATCGATACCGCCGGGCGCTACACCACCCAGGATTCCGATACCGAAGCCGACCGCAAGAGCTGGCTTGCCTTTCTCGATCTCCTGAAGACGCAGCGCCCGCGGCAACCGATCAATGGCGTTCTGGTCGCCATCAGTCTCGAGGACCTGATGCGGTTGAGCCAGGCGGACATCGCCGCCCATGCGGTCGCCATCCGCAAGCGGCTAAGCGAACTGAACGCCCGGCTCGGCATCAACTTTCCGGTCTATGCGGTTTTCACGAAGGCCGACCTGGTTGCCGGCTTCATGGAATATTTCGGCAATTTCAACGACCAGCGCCGCAAGCTGGTGTGGGGCGCGACATTTCAGACGGCGTCGAAAACCGAAAACCGCATTGCCGACGTCGAGCCGGAATTCGATTTGCTGGTGCAGCGCCTGGCGGAGGAATTGCCGGACCGGCTTCAGGAGGAAGCCGATCCGCTGTCGCGCACCAGGCTTTACGGGTTCCCGTCCCAGATGGCGGCGCTCAAGTCCGTCATCGGCGATTTTCTCGCCCAGATTTTCGAGCCGACGCGGTATCATACGAATTTCGTGCTGCGCGGATTCTATTTCACCTCCGGAACCCAGGAAGGCACGCCCATCGACAAGGTGCTGGGATCGATCTCCGGAACCTTTGGCCTCCAGGGGGCAATGGCGCCGGCCTATTCCGGCCGCGCCAAGAGCTTCTTCCTGGCCGATCTGCTGAGCAATGTGATTTTCGGCGAAGCGGGCTGGGTATCGACCAACCGCGCGGCGATCAGGCGCATGCAATTCCTGACATTCGGCGGATACGCCCTAGCCGGGCTGGTCACGGTTGCGCTGCTGGCCGCCTGGTGGCTCAGCTACAGCGCCAACTCGGCGCTGATCGCGCAGTCGGAACAGGCGGTTGCGGACTACCAGCAGGCCGCTGCCGTCAGTCCGGTTCCGAAAGAACCGGTGAAAGACAGCTCCGTCGACGCAACGCTGGAATTTCTCGACCGGCTGCGGAATCTGCCATCCGGTTACGCGAGCGCCGGCGATCCCGTACCTGTCTCGCAGACATTCGGGCTGAGTCAGAAAGGCCGTCTTGTCGAGGATTCACAGGACGCCTACAGGATCGCGCTCGACCGCATGTTCCGCTCGCGCCTGTTGTTGTTCGTCGAAAAGCAAATCGAGAACAGCCGCGACGACATCAACATCCTTTATCCGGCGCTCAAGGTCTATCTGATGCTGGGCGGGCAGGGCAATGTCCGCGTCGACGGCGATCTGGTCGAGGCGTGGTTCGCGGCGGCTTGGGATATCGAATACCCAGGGCCGGGCGCCGAAAAGCTCCGCGCCCGGCTGGCCAACCACCTCAAGGCTATGCTGGAACTGGGAACCGATCCGCCGGAAATCGATCTCAATGGACCGCTCGTCGAGGCGACGCAGCAGCTTCTCGCATCGTCCAGCCTGGCGGAGCGGGCCTATGCGTTGCTTGAGGCCGATGCCGCAAAGTCGGATGCCATGGATTGGACGGCAGCCGCCGCCGGCGGACCGCATCTTAACGAGGTGTTCGAGACCCAAAATCTCGACAAGGCGCGGGTTCCCTATTTCTACTCCTATGACGGCTTCTACAGCGCTTTCATGACCAGGCTCGGCGATGTCGACGAGGAACTCGAGGCCGAAAAATGGGTCCTGGGCAAGGCCGGCGAAAACAAGGCGGCATTGGACCGCTACCAGAAATACGGTCCCGAACTGCTCGACATGTATGACCGCAAGTTCATCGCCACCTGGGACGGCGCCTTGGCCCAACTCAAGCTGCGGAATTTCGCCGGCGATGGTCCGGTCTATGCCGTCCTCGCCGCCGCCAGCCAGAAAGCTTCGCCGATCAGGAAGCTGATCGAGTCGATCAGCCGCGAGACCAGGCTCACGGTCAAGCCGCCGGAGCCGGCCGACGAAGCGGGCGCGATCGCCGGTGCGGCCGCGGCGGAAGCCAAGAAGCTGCTGACCTCGCGAACCACCGGTCTCGGGCGGATCGGATTGGGTATCGCCTTCAAGTCGCAAGCCCGGGACGGGCAAGGCGGTGCGGCGGCGGATTTCGGCAGCAATATCGAGTCCTACTTCCAGGGCTATCACGACTACATCGAGGCCCAGGATGGCCGCAGCGCCATCGACGATCTCCTCAATAACCTGCACGGCATCTATCAATACATTACCGACGCCGAAGGCGGCGCCGCCGACCCGCAGGGCGCCCGCGACCACGTGCGCGATTATGTCAGGGCGCTGCGCCGGAACGCAACGACGCTGCCCGAACCGTTCGGCAGGATGATGAAGAAGTCGGCCGAGGATTTCGAAGGCAAGGTCACGACCGGAACCATCGACGATCTGCAGGGCAGGTTGAACAGCGAGGTCACGCAACGCTGCCTGCAGGTCACCAAGAACAGATTTCCGTTTGCGCCGCGCAGCAAGGCCGATGTCGGCATGGCGGACTTCGGCAAACTGTTTGCGCCGGGCGGCATACTCGACCAGTTCTACAAGGAGAATTTGGAGCCGCTGGTCGATAACGCGGATGGAAAGCTGGTCTGGAAGGCGGATACCCGTCTCGGGCGGGCGCTGAATCCCGACACCCTCAAGCAGTTCCAGGACGCCATGAGGATACGCGATGCCTTTTTCGCCACCGGCGGCAACTTTCCCAACGCCAATCTTTCGATTGTTCTGAAGCCGGCCAATTCGGACGCGGCCACCATACAGTTTGAAGTCAATGGTCAGACCTTCGACCGCGTCACACGGGTTGCCGAGCCCATCAATCTGCAATGGCCGGGAGCGGCGGCCGGAGGCTCGGCTTCGGTGACCATCAACAGGATGTTCCAAAGCGACTCCGTCTTGCGTGCCACCGGTCCATGGGCGCTGTTCAGGCTGTTCACGCCGCCTATTGCCAGGAACGTAAACTGGTCGGGCCAGGTCCTGTCGGCAAGTCTGGTTGTCGATGGTCAAATCTTCTATTTCGATGTGACCGCGGCCTCTTCCGAAAATCCGATCGGCCTGCCGTCCTTGCGGGGCTTCAAGTGCCCCTCGGATCTGTGAGCTGACAATGCACTGCGGAATCTTCGGCAAGTATCCGGCGAAACGCGATTTCGTGGCGCATAACCTGCCGCGGCCGTTCCTGTCGCTTTGGGAGGATTGGCTGCAGTCGTCGGTTGCCGCAAGCCGGTCGCAGCTCGGTTCCGCCTGGCAGGATGCGTTCCTGACGGCTCCGCTGTGGCGCTTCTGGATCGGCGGCGGATTGTGCGGGGCAACGATTGCCGGCGTGATGATGCCGTCGGTCGACGGCGTCGGGCGTTATTTTCCGCTGACCGTGTGCGCCTGCGCGCCGGAGGGCAAGATCATCGAGCCGCCGATGCTAGATCCCATGGAAGCGTGGTATGGGGCCGCCGAGACGGCGTTGTTGCGCGTCCTCGACGACGGCTTTGCCGGGGAGGCGGCGGAGCTTGCCGAAACCCTGTCATTCCCGGTCCTCAATGATAAGCCCGAGAGGCCTGAAACGAAGGGCAGCCGCGTGTGGCAATCGCGGCTGCCGGGCGGCGGATTGGAAGCCGAGTTCCGGCGCGTGGCCGCCGCCGAATTGCTGAGTCTGTATGATATGCGTAGTGTGTGGTGGACGTCCGGGGGTGCTGCCCGTCCGGCGGAGTTTGCGGCCTATCATCAATTGCCCGATCCATTCGCCTATACTGAATTCCTGACCGATGTTTCGCATGGCGGAGAGATGCCTTGACCTCGGAATTCCTGGCGTTTGAGACCGGAAGTGTGTCTCACCCCGGCAAGGCCCGCGCCTTGAACGAGGACAATTATTTCGCCGCGCCGGAACAGGGAGTGTGGCTCATCGCCGATGGCATGGGCGGACACAGCAACGGAAAGCTCGCCAGTACCGTCGTCGTCGAGACGGCCAAGACCATGGGCCGGTCGGCGTCCGCGCCCGATCTCTTGGCGAGGTTCAAGGACCGCATCTATCGCGCCAATTCCGAATTGATCAGGTTATCGCAGCAGGACGGCGGCAAGGTCATCGGCACGACGGTCGCCGCGCTGCTCGTCTTCGCCGGGCATTTTGCCTGCGTTTGGTCCGGCGACAGCCGGGTCTATCTGCTGCGCTCCGGCTCCATCACCCAAATCTCGCATGACCACACCGAGGTTCAGGAAATGATCGACCGCGGCCTGCTCGATGCGGCCGAAGCCAGGCACTGGCCGCGCCGCAACGTGGTGACCCGGGCGGTCGGCGTCTTTGAGGAGCCCAAACTCGATTCGGTGCAGGGCAAGATAGAGGCCGATGACATTTTCGTGCTGTGCAGCGACGGGCTCACCGGGCATGTGGAAGACCAGGAGATTCTCGCGCTGGCAAGCGGACAGCCCCCGCAAGCCGCCTGCGAGGCGCTTATCCAACTCACCCTCGACCGGGGCGCCAAGGACAATGTAACGGTGATCGTCGTGGCCTGCCGGCCCGCGGTCGAAGACGGACGCGCGGTGCCGCCCGCCGCAGGGACGGCCTGATGTCCGGCAACAATCAGCACCCGGAAGCTGGCTATTCCACGGTGCAGCCCGGTACCGAGTTGAACCAGACTTACTGCATCGATTCCCTTATCGGCATCGGCGGCATGGGCGAGGTTTTCCGCGGCCACAATATCCAGACGGGAGATGCGGTCGCCATCAAGATCGTTCTACCCGAATTCGCGCGTGACGAGCTCATTCTCGACCTGTTCCGGAAGGAGGCGAGAATCCTCCATCATCTCGCCCATGATGCGATCGTGCGCTACTACGTGTTCTCGATCGATGCCGCCGTCGGCCGTCCTTATCTGGCGATGGAATTTGTCGACGGCCCATCGCTGGCCGAACGCATCAAGAGCGGACCGCTTAGCCTCGAGGAGTGCACGGTGCTGCGCCGCCGCGTGGCCGATGGCCTGCACAAGGCCCATGAGGCCGGCATCATCCACCGCGACATTTCACCCGACAATGTCATTCTGCCTGACGGTCGTGTGGACCGGGCCAAGATCATCGATTTTGGGATAGCCAAGTCGGCCCATGTGGGAGGCGGGACCCTTCTCGGCGGCAGCTTCGCCGGCAAGTACAATTTCGTCTCGCCCGAGCAGCTCGGCCTGTTCGGCGCCGAAGTAACGGCCAAGTCGGATATCTACAGCCTCGGTCTGGTGCTGACGGCCGCCATCCAGGGCTATCCCATCGACATGACCGGTTCGCAGGTGGAAGTCATTGAGAAGCGGCGGGCCGTGCCCGATCTGTCCGGCCTGCCCAAGGAAATCCAGGGATTGCTGCGGTCGATGCTTGAACCCGATCCGGCGGCGCGGCTTTCCTCCATGGCTGCGGTCCGGGACTGGAGTCCGGGCGGCAAGGTGGCGCGGGTCGAGAGCGAGCCTACGATTGTCCGGCCGCGCAAACCCGCAACTGTCCAACCGGGGCGGCCCGCCGGCCTGCCGCAGCAAAAGGTCCAGAGGCCAAGCGGCGCGAAACCAAATACATGGGGACGGGGGCTGGCGATCGCGGGCATCGCCATTTCGGCCATTGCGGTGGGCTCGTTTGGCGGCTGGTACTATGTCAATTCCCTGAACGGCAAGGCCAAGCAGGAAACCACGGTCGGCACGGAGACGCCGGTTCCAAAGCCAGCACCGCCGCCGGCTGAGGAAATTCCCAAGCCGGCACCGCCAGCGGCTGAGGATATTCCCAAGCCGGCGCCGCCGCCAACCGATGAACCTTCGCCGCAGCCGCCAGTCGAAACAAAGAAGAATCTTGAGCCGGTGGAGGTGCCGCCTGTCCCAGCTCCTTCCGAACCCGAGGAAATTCCCGGTAAAGTCACAAAGCTTGAGACCCCGCCACCCGTTCCGGCGGCGATCACCGCGGAGAGCAGAACCCGGTTGGTCGAGAACTATGATGGCGGCGACTGCTTTCTGGCGCTGACGCGGGAGGTGGCGCAAGCCGGCACGCTCATCGTCGCTTATGGCAACCGCAAACAGGCGTTTGAACAATTCGCCGCTTCCTATCATACCGCACTCGGCGAGGAACCCAACGCCCGGTTTGGACAGTTGACCGACGCGCAATGCCGGGTGCTGAACCTGTTGCGGCAGGTGGAACGTACGAGCCGGGGAAAGCCATGGCTCAAATTGCTTAAGGTCAATCTCCGGGAGTCGAAAATTGCCAATGCCTCCGATCTCAGGGGCAACCTTGAGGGGCTCCGGCAGTCAAGCCTGTATCTGCTGGTGATCGACGATGAGGGAGTCATCTACAACCTCACCAAGAAGATTGAGCCCACCGCAAACGGGCTGGGATTTTCAGAACGGTTTACGGTCACCGACCGGGGCCGCGGACGCAGTCAATTGATACTTGCCATATCCGCAAGCCTGCCATTGAGGGTTCTGGAAAAATCCGGCCCCAAATTGAGCCCCGGTGACTTCGACCTGCTGCTGGCGGAACTGAGCGCGGCCGAAACGGACGCCGCCGCCGATATGAAGACATTCAGTGTCGAGTAACCGCCGGCGGGATATTTGCCGTTTTCGGCCAGAACCTTGCCTGTTGTCAGAAGGCTCGCGCCGGGATAGACTTTCCCCTTCGATCAAGGCCTGTAGTGTAACCCAAGGAGAGTAGGATGGGCGACAGTGGCCAGAAGTTCATTAAGCGAAACCGTCCTCCGCGGGTCCAGATTCAATACCAGGATCCGTATAACTCGGAGAAAATGATCGAACTCCCCTTTGTCATGGGGGTGTTGGCCGATCTCTCCGGAAGCGGCTCCGACGTCGAGAAAGCTCCGGTCGCCCAACGAAAATTTCTTGATATCGACATGGATAATTTCGACGCCCGCATGAAGGCGATCAAGCCGGGTGTCGCGCTCAAAGCGAAAAACCGGCTTGGCGACGGGGGCGCGGGCGAGAACCTTAGCGTCAAGCTCAGTTTCGAGAAAATGGCCGATTTCAGCCCTGCCGCCGTGGTGCGGCAGGTGCCGGTGCTGGCCAAGCTATTGCAGGCGCGGGAACAACTGGCCAATCTGCAGCGCTACATGGACGGCAAGGTCGCGGCCGAGGATCAGCTCAAGGCGCTTCTCAAGGACCCCGAGCTGATGCGCCTTCTCAACGAGCAGCAGGCCGCGAAACAGGACGAGTCCGAGACGCCACGAACCTAGACCGACCGCCGCGGCGCCGGCGTTCCATTGAAGGAGTGAGAGATGGCAGCGGAAACGGAGTTGGAGCGCGGCGGGAAAGTCGCCGAAACGCAAGATCCCGAAGCATTTGCCGGGCTGTTGAAGAAGAGCTTCAAGCCGCGCAGCGACCGGGCCGCCCAGGAGGTGGAGAACGCCGTCGCCACGCTGGTTCAGCAGGCCCTGGCCGACACATCGCTGGTCAAGGACGATGTCCTCGACACCATCGAGTCGATGATCGCCAAGCTCGATCAGCAATTGACCGCCCAGCTCAACGAAATCATCCACACGCCGGAATTTCAGCAAATCGAAAGCGCCTGGCGCGGCCTCAATTATCTTGTCTTCAACTCCGAGACCGACTCGACGCTCAAGATCCGCCTGCTCAACATTTCGAAGAATGAACTCTACCGCGATCTCAAACTCTATCCGGGCGCGCGCTGGGACCAGAGTCCGCTGTTCAAGAGCCTCTACGAGGCTGAATACGGTCAGCTTGGCGGCGAACCCTATGGCGCCCTGATCGGCGATTACCATTTCGACCAATCGCCGGTGGACGTGCAATTGATGCGCGACATCGGCAAGGTCGCCAGCGCCATGCATGCCCCATTCATCGCCGGCGCGAACCCCACGCTGCTCGGCATGGACAGCTGGACCGAGCTCACCAATCCGCGCGACATCGGCAAGATTATGGATACGCCCGACTATGCTGCATTCAAGTCGCTGCGCGACTCGGAGGATGCCCGGTACGTCGGGCTGTGCATGCCGCGGGTTCTGGCGCGTCAGCCCTATGGCGCAAAATCGGAGCCGGTCGAGGAATTCGCCTTCGAGGAAGACACCGATGGCCACAAGGGCGAGAAATACGGCTGGATGAACGCGTCCTATGCCATGGGTGTCAATATCAACCGGGCCTTCAAGGAGTGGGGCTGGACGGTGCGCATCCGCGGCGTCGAATCGGGTGGCGAGGTGATCAACCTGCCGACCCACACTTTTCCCACCGATGACGGCGGGGTCGATCTCAAATGCCCCACCGAAATCGCCATCAGCGACCGGCGCGAGGCGGAACTTTCGAAGGCGGGTCTGCTGCCGCTGATCCACAGGAAGAACACCGACAAGGCCGCTTTCATCGGTGCGCAGTCGCTGTTCAAGCCCAAGAAATTTGTGGATGAAGAGGCAACCGCCTCGTCCAATCTGTCGTCTCGCCTTCCCTACATGTTCGCGGTGTCGCGCTTTGCCCATTATCTGAAATGCATGGTTCGCGACAAGATCGGCGAAACCATGGAAGAGGATCAATTGCGCCGCTATCTCCAGGAGTGGATCAATAAATATGTCGACGGCGATCCGAAAAACTCGACAATCCAGACCAAAGCCCGCAAGCCGCTGGCGGATGCCAGGGTCGATGTTTTCCCGGATGAGGAAAATCCCGGCTACTACGCCGCCCGCTTTTACTTGCGTCCACACTATCAACTCGAAGGCATGGACATCGGGCTCAGCCTGGTCTCCCGGCTGCCGGGAACGAAGAAGTAGAGACCTCGCGTGCACCGGCTGAAAATCTTGATCTAGCGCGCGACCGAAGGATTGTGCTTGGCAGGTGAACGTGATTAGTTGGCATGACCATTGGCAATTGACTGGTGGTGCACGGTAAAAGCGGGAGGATAGCATGGCAGTCGACATGATTTTGAAACTGGACGGCATCAAGGGCGAGTCAAAGATCGACGGGCACGCAGAGGAGATAGACGTGCTGGCATGGTCCTGGGGACTAAGCAACAGCGCCAGCGGACACACGGGAGGCGGCAGCGGCAGTGGAAAGGTCAGCGTTCAAGACTTGTCGTTTACCAAATATGTCGACAAAGCCAGCCCTACTTTGAAGCTGAAATGCAGCAAGGGCGATCATATCAAGGATGGAACGCTGTTCGTTCGCAAGGCCGGCGGCGAGAAACCGCTTGATTACATCAAGTTGAAGATGGAGCAAATCCTTGTCACAAGCATTTCGACCGGCGGATCGGGTGGCGAGGACAAGCTCACCGAAAGCATAACGCTAAATTTCGCAAAGGTTGAGGAAGTCTACACCGGGCAAAAGGAGGACGGGAGCGCCGACAAGGCGGTGGAGTACAAGTGGAATATTGCCGAACATAAAGCTGCGTAATTCCACGACTAGCAAAGACGATCGAGTTTTCATTCTCACTCTCGTGCCGGGCATATCCTGCCGCTTGCCGAGGTAGGATGCAAATGCGTAATGTGGCTCATGGCCGAATTGAGGAAGACCGACCGTTTCGTACCGCCGCTCATGCAGGCATTCCGCGCAGCGTTTCGCGCGCGCGATGCCGGTAAGGTTCTCGATTTGAAGGACGAAGCGGGGGAGCGCATCATTGCCGGCCGCCGGGCGACGCCGCGCAATACTGTGGCGGAGCCGGCACTGCGGCAGGAACTCTCGGACGATATCGCCGCTCTGCTCAATACGACGAACTTCGCCGCCATCGAGGATCTCTCGCAGTTTGAGCATGTCTCCCGCTCGATCTTGAACTATGGCTTTCCCGACCTCACGGCAATCTCAATCGACGAAGACGCCGCCGGAAATATTGGCGAGCAAATACGCGCGGCGCTGCGGGCCTTCGAGCCGCGTCTGGTCAATTCCTCGATTGCCGTCGAGCGCGACAATTCAGTTGATGCGGCGACTCTGAAGATCAGGTTCAATGTCCATGCCGAAATGTTCGCGGCACCCGTCGACATTCCGCTCGAGTTCGTGGCCGATCTTGAACTCGACAGCGGCAAGTTGAAAATCTCCCGGTTGTAAGGCCGATGAACCGCGAATTCCTCGAGTTCTACAATCGTGAACTCAAACTGTTCAAGGAAAGTGCTTCGGAATTCGCCGAGGAATTCCCGGGCGTCGCGGAGCGCCTGGGCGGCCTGACCGCCGACCACATGGATCCGATGATTGCGGGATTGTTTGGCGGGGCGGCCTACCTGGCGGCGCGCGTTCAGCTCAAATTGCGCCACGAGTTTCCGGAATTCACCCATAATCTGCTTGACCAGCTGGTTCCCCATTACCTGGCGCCCACCCCCTCCGCAATGCTTGTCAGGATCGAGCCGCCGTTCGAGGAGCCCAACCTCAAGAACGGCGTGACAATCGGCGCGGGAACCTTTCTGGAAGCCCGCTATGTGGAGAAGGACCGTCGCGTCGCCTGCCGGTTCAGGCTCAATTCCGGGATCACTCTGTGGCCGTTCGACGTGACCCATGCGGAATTCTTTCCGGCGCCGGGCGCGCTTCAGGCCTTGGGCCTCGACACCGGCCGCGACACCATGGCCGGCATGCAGATCACCTTGGTCCGGCGCAGCGCCGCCCTTGTGGAGAATGAGCCGGATGACAAGGCCGCCCAAGCCAAGCCCGAACTCTTGATTTCAAGTTGCCGCACCGACGAGCTCACCTTTCATCTCTGCGGCAACGAAGCCGACAGCATACGGCTCTACGAAAAGCTGTTCGCCCATTGCCGGGCGATCCACTTCCGCTACCTCAATGAATTTGGCGATCCGGTTTTCGTGAGGGCGCCGGAGGACTGTCTGCAGCAAGTGGGATTTCAACCTCACGAGCCCCTGTTTGCCGGCGACCGCCGGGTTTTCCGGGGTTTTGACCTGCTGCGGGAGCTTTTCGTATTTCCGCAAAAGTTTCTCGGATTCCGGCTTTGCGGCCTGGCAAATGTGCTGCCGAAAATAGCGGCGCGGACGCTCGAATTAATTTTTACTTTCGACCAATCCGATGCGCGCCTGGCCTCATCCGTGCGGCCTCATTCCTTCGCGCTGTTTGCCGCCCCGGCGGTCAATCTGTTCGAGATGCAGGCCGCCCGCGTGCCGGTCAAGAGCAATGAACATGAATATCATGTCGTCTCCGACCGCAGCCGCTATCTCGACTACGAAGTTCATGGCATTGTGAAAGTCCATGCGCATTTTGCCGGCAGCGGCGAAAAGACCGAAGTCTATCCGCTGTATTCGGCGCCGCCCGCCGGCCTGCCGGAGAATCGTGCGCTGTTCTACACGGCGCGGCGCATGCAGAGACGGCGCACGAACGAGGAGAAGCGGCGCGGCCAGGCGCCGTCCTATCTCGGCACCGACACGTTTCTGACCCTTGCCGGACACGACCGCGCCAAGGGACCGCAGATTGCCGAGCTGAGCGTGCGCGTCCAGTGCTCGAACCGGCACCTGACGGAACACCTGCCGGTCGGGCAGGGCGGCGCCGACTTCATCATCGAGGAAAATACCGCGCTGCCGGTCAGATGCCTGGCGGGTCCCACCCCGCCAAGGGAGTCGATTGTCACAGCCGCGCGCGGCGCGGCAGGCTTGCCCAGCCATTCGCCGGCCTGGCGCCTGATCAGCATACTGAGCCTCAATCATCTGGGACTGACCGGCCGGGGTTCGGACCAGCCCGGCGAAGCCTTGCGGGAAATCCTATCGCTCTTTGCCGGCACGCACGACAACGCAACGGAGCGCCGCATCCGCGGCATTCTCGGCGTCGAAAGCCGGCCCATCGTGCGCCGGGTGCGTCAGACCTCGGGCACCGGAGCGGCCAGGGGTCTCGAGATTACCGTGACCTTCGACGAAAGAGCCTATGAAGGTAGCGGCATATTTCTCTTCGGCGCGGTGCTTGACCGCTTCTTCACCGAATATGCGCCGATCAACACATTCACCCAGACGGTCATCAGGTCGAACGACCGGGGCGAGATCGTGCGTTGGCCGCCGCGTATCGGCGCGCGGGTCGTGCTATGAGCTTCTTCGAGGACCTTTCCCGGGAACCGTGGCACTTCGATTTCTTCGACGTGCTGCGCTCGATCGAGCGGGCAGCGCCCGACCGGCCCCGCATCGGCGATGCCGGGGCGCGGGACGAGGAATTGCTCGTCCTCGGACAGGATCCCTATACCGAATTTCCCGCTTCCAACCTGACGCGGCTTGACCGCGACCTTCACGACCGGACCCGCCTGCTGTGCCGGTTTGCCGGTCTCCTGGGGCCGCAGGGTCCACTGCCGCTACACCTGACGGTGGAAGCCCGGCAGTGGTGTGACGGGCGCGACGAGTCGTTTGCCCGGTTTCTCGACATTTTCAACCACCGCTTCCTGGCGCTGTTCTACAGGGCCTGGGCGGATGCCCGTCCGGCCGCGCAGCATGATCGCCCAAGGCAAGACCGTTTCATCGACTATGTGGGCGCGGCGGCGGGAATGGGCACCAGACCCTATCAGCATCGCGACAGCCTCGGCGATTTGGCAAAATTGCCGCTGGCCGGGCTGATGGGCCCGGCGGTCAAGAGTGCCTCGCGAGTCGAGAACGTGGTGGCATTCCTGTTCGGCGCGGATGTCGAAGTCGAGCAGATGGTGGGACTGTGGTTGCCGCTCGAAGCCGCCGATCAATCCTCGCTGTCGGTCAAACACGCGAGGCTGGGAAACGATACGCTGCTTGGCGGATCGGTGTACAGCGTGCAGGACAAGTTCCGTATTCGCGTTTTCGCGAAGAGTCTGGGCCAATTCGAGGCCTTCCTGCCGGACGGCGCCTTTTGCGAGAAGCTGGCCGATGCGATCTATTTCTATCTCGGCGCCTTGTTGGACTATGATGTCGAGATCGCCATCCCGGAGCGTGAGACGAGGCCCACCCGCCTTGGCGCATTTGGCCGCCTCGGCTGGACGACCTGGATGACGGAAAAGAGCGGAACGGATCGCGCCGGCTGGCGCCGGGACTGCCGGTTCAGGCCCGCTGAACGGACAAGTCGCAAGCCGCCGGCAGCGCAACTTGCATCGGCGGACGGGAGAAACGCACATGGCGGATATCAGTCTTGAGGCCGTCACCGGCAAGCTGAACCGGGTCGGTTACGACTCCTTCATGCAGGCGTTCCGTCACGCCAAGGGCGCCGGCCACCGCAATATCGAGCTCGCCCACTGGCTGCTGAAAATCCTGCAGATGGACCGTACCGACCTGTCGCTCACGGCCGATCATTTCAAGCTCGATCGCGCCAGGCTTCTGTCGGATGTGAATGCCACGTTGGCGGGTTTTGCCGCCAACAAGACGGAAATGCCGGGTATTTCCGACAACGTGATCGATGCGCTGGACCGTGGTTGGCATTATGCGACCTTGCTGTTCGGCGAGACGCAGATCAGGACAGGGCACATTCTCACGGCACTCCTCAAGGAGACGAAGACGGCGCGCTCTCTCGCCGGCATCTCGAAGGAGTTCAGCCGCGTCGACGTGGAAAATCTGACGAACGAGCACCACAAGATCTGGAGAAATTCGGAAGAGGAAAATCTGCGCCCGATGGATGGCTCGGGACTGCGCGCGGCGGGAACACCCGGCGATGTGGCCGCCAAAGGCGCTAAAGGCACCACGGCACTCGACCGCTATGCCGTCGACCTCACCCAGAAGGCCGCCGCCGGCGAAATGGATCCGATCGTCGGACGCGATGAGGAAATCCGCCAGATCGTCGACGTCCTGATGCGGCGGCGGCAGAACAATCCGATCCTGACGGGCGAGGCGGGCGTCGGCAAGACCGCCGTCGTCGAAGGCTTTGCCCAGCGCATCGCCGCGGGCGATGTGCCCCCGCCGCTCAAAGGCAACATGCTTTATGCCCTCGACATCGGCCTGATGCAGGCGGGCGCGTCGATGAAGGGCGAGTTCGAGCAACGCCTGCGCTCGGTGATCGACCAGGTGCAGGCATCGCCCGTGCCCATCATCCTGTTCATCGACGAGGCCCACACGCTGATCGGGGCGGGCGGCGCGGCGGGCACCGGAGATGCCGCCAATCTGCTCAAGCCGGCGCTGGCGCGCGGCACACTGCGGACGATTGCCGCCACGACCTGGTCGGAATACCGCCAGCACATCGAAAAGGATCCGGCGCTGAGCCGCAGGTTCCAGCCGATCCTGGTGGGAGAGCCGTCGGTCGAGCGCTGCTGCGACATGATCCGCAGGCTGCTGGCGCCGATGGAGAAGCATCATAACGTGCACATCTCCGATCCCGCCGCGGTCGCGGCGGTCAAGCTGTCGCACCGCTACATTCCATCGCGGCAGCTGCCGGATAAGGCGGTAAGCCTGCTCGACACGGCCTCGGCGCGCGTGGCGGTATCGCAAACGTCAACCCCTGCCGCGGTCGAGGATACGCGGGTGGCGATCGCGGCGCGCGAAACGGAACTGGCCGCCCTCGAGCGCGAACGCGACATCGGTGCCGCCGATGAGGAGCGGATTGGCGATATCAAGACGGCCCTTGCGGGGGCATGGGAGAAGCTCAAGACGCTGGAAGAGAACTGGGCTTCCGAGAAGGCGACGGTCGGCGAGATCAACGATTTGCGGAAGCAGGCCGCGGCCGGCGAGGGTGCCGATGAGGCCCGCGCCAAGCTCAAGGATAAGATTGCCAAGCTCGAAGCGATCGAACCCGACAAGCGGATGATCTATCCCTTCGTGGACGAACAGGCCGTGGCCGCGGTCGTCTCCGACTGGACCGGCATTCCGGTCGGCCGCATGGTAAAGGATGAGGTGCAGACGATCCTCAATCTTGCCGAAATCCTGAACCGCCGCGTTGTCGGACAGAGCCATGGCCTGGCGATGATCGCCAGGCGCATCGAGACCAACCGGGCGAAGCTCGACAATCCCAACAAGCCGATCGGCGTGTTCATGCTGGCGGGGCCCTCCGGCGTCGGCAAGACCGAGACGGCGCTGGCGCTCGCCGAAGCGCTTTATGGCGGCGAGCAGAACATGATCACCATAAACATGTCGGAGTTCCAGGAGGCCCATACGGTCTCGACCCTGAAGGGGGCGCCGCCGGGCTATGTGGGCTATGGCGAGGGCGGTCGGCTGACCGAGGCGGTCAGGCGCAAGCCCTACAGCGTGGTACTGCTCGACGAGGTCGAAAAAGCCCACCCGGACGTGCACGAGATCTTCTTCCAGGTTTTCGACAAGGGCCAGATGGAGGACGGCTCGGGCCGCCGCATCGACTTCAAGAACACGCTGATCATTCTCACCACCAATGTCGGCACGGAGCTGATTGTGCAGGTCTCCGGCAACGGCGAAAAGCGGCCCGAACCGGAAGCTTTGTCGGTGGCGCTGAAGCCGCATTTGCTGCAGGCGTTTCCGCCGGCGCTGCTCGGCCGCATCGTCACCATTCCCTATTATCCGCTGTCGGGAGAAATGCTCGGCGCCATCGTCCGCCTGCAGCTCGACCGCATCGGCCGCCGCATCCGCGACAACCACGATGCGGCCTTCGTCTATGACGATGCGGTGGTGAAAAAGATCGTCTCCATGTGCAACGATCCCGACTCGGGCGGCCGCATGGTCGACAATATCGTCACCAACACGCTGCTGCCGGCGCTATCGCGGCAAATTCTCAACAAGTCCATGGCGCGCGAGGAGATCAGCGAGGCGAAGGTGGGCGTTGAGGAGGGGGAGTTTGTGTACGGGGTGAAGTAATCAAGTAGTTCTCCCGATTGGAGGTTGCCATGCGTTGGAGCAATAAATGAATGGCGAAGAGTTTTCCGCATCCGTCAAAAACAGGCGCTACGGCGTCAGAACTTTCGTTGCGGCTCATGCGTGGCGCGGCTCTTTGACATAGGCGAGGGCGGCTTAGCCTGGCACGTCTTCGGTGAAAGGGCTGATGCGCATCATATCAAGCACGCGAACGCCGGAGGAACCGGACAACTCGCCAACTGCATTATCTTGTGCAGGAGCTGTCATTACTCCGTTCATGGCGGGGGCACTTTCACAGTTAATTCAGGAACGATGCAGGGCAGGCAGTCGGACTATGTGTGTTACGATGGAAATTCCAACGCTTGCGGAAAACTCGCCGCTGAACTTGATAAGAGATTCAACACATCGCCGAATGCCCCCTCATTTCCGGGAAACCGATGACTGCCAGTTTGTGGAATGGAGGACGGTACGGGGCGGAGAAAAGCGAGGCCAAGGTGAATCAGGAAGCAATATTCCCCTCCCCCTTGTGGGGAGGGGAATCCGAATGACCCAGTCTAAACCGATTTGGCCCCGGGATAGGCTCAATCGCAGGCTCGGGAGGATGAAATGTCCGAACTGATTGTTTCCGACGGCGACGGCGAGGAGCAATTCATCTGGATGCAGGAGCGGGGCGACACCTGCGGCCCGGCTTGCGTTTATATGATCGAGCGCATGAAGCGCCTTGCCTGTGTTGTCGGCGGCGAGCAGCGCATAACGTTTCTGACTTCGCTCCTGCCGAAAGGCTACAGCGAAGGCCGCGGTACACAGTCCTATACAGCGCTCAAGACGGTGCTCGACCGAATCGGCATCGGGTCGGCGGTCATGCGCGTGAGCAATATGCGCGATTTCATAGCAGGAGGATTTTTTCCGTTCATCGCGCGCGTCGGCTGGAATAACGGAGGGGGTCATTTCGTCGTTGCCGTGAAGACGGCTCGAGCCAGTTCACTTGTTTGCCTGGACCCCTGGTATGGGCTCGTACAGGCGCCGCTTGCGGCACTTCCCGCCTATTCGGTTCAGGAGGATTATCGCAGACAAATGTCGCTGCTTAATGTCGCCGGCGGAACTCTGTCGGGCCATGTGGTATTTCCCAACAGGTCATGATGTGTCAGCCCGGCCAAGCCTTCAGCAGATTGCTGACGTCTTGTCATTGATCTCGAACGGCGGCATTTCCTTGGCATTCCTTCCCTGTGTCCGTGCAATGTCTCCGGCGGCCGTTCGGCCCTCGACGATGGAGATCGGTGAACAGAACACATCGTCAAGCGTGTGTTCGTCGTCGTTGGGATTGCTGTCGCCCACGCCCGCGGCATGGATAAACTCATGCACGAGGATGAAGTTTCTGACTTTCGGTCCAACCTCGCGGGATTTCGGATTGCCACGTTCAAGCCGCGGCGTAGCAGGTACAAAAACATAGGCCTTCTTCACCAGCCTCGTCGCCTCGTCCTCGATCCGCCGGGTCAGCCCATGTGTGTAGGTTCCGTCAGAAGCCTTTGCGAAGACTGTACCGCCGTAGCTCACATTCGCATATTTGTTCGCCGAATTGAGAATGATGTTCGCCTCCTCAGCGTTTCCCACTTTGGAAAGAACCAGTTTGATGCCCTTGGAGTCCACCAGCCGGTTGAAATCTTTGATTGAGGAGACCAAAACCGTGGCCCAACCGCCGGTGAACGCTTTTTCCGCAAAAATCATCAGCGAGCGGCTGTCTTGCACGTCCTTGATCCAGCGATAAACCGCCATGGGTCCCCCCAACACATTTCAATAGTTTCAAGAAACTGCATGATAGCATTAAATTGACCGTCACCAATTCCAGTGGACGCCACCATTGTTTCCTGGTCGATAAAATCGCATTGCTCGCCCAACGTTTGGCAAAGTGCGGGTCGTTGCTTCGCTCATCTCAATTCTCCACCAGCAATCCCACCCGCGCGAAGGCCGCCAGCTCGCCATCGACCGCGTTCGTGCAAATGGCTCGCAAGCGGTCCGGGTCGGTGACCGGTACGCCTGTCTCGCTGATACTGACGCCGCCACCGAGAACGAATTGCAGCAGGCAATCGATCAGGGCGGGGCGGTCGCGCGTGCCGTCGGCGAGCGGCAGCAGGAACCGCGCCTGCGGCGAAATCGCAAATGCCGCATGGCGGAGCGTTGCCGTGTGTTCCATTCCGGCCGCGCCATCGCTCGCGGCCAGCGGCCAGACCTTGGGACGTTCCGGCAGCCCTGCGGCACAAATGACCGGCACCGTTGCGGCCTCGAGCGAGCCGTGGCACAGGAGCTGCATCAGCGAGGCCCGGATCTTGCCGCGGTCCTCTTGGCCGGTGTTTTCGGCGGGCGCAATCTCGTCGAGGCTGCCGGACGACGGCAGCCGTGCCGCGAGGCGCTGCAGGGCGGCGGCCACGGCCGGCTCGCCGGTTTCAGAAATCGTCCCGTCGCCGTCGTCGATCGACCATCGGCCCGTCTCCGGCGAATGCTCGATCTTCATTCCCGTCGGCGCGACGAAGTGGAGGCCATCGGCGCGGGAGGCGGGCAGGGAGCGGTCGGCATCGGCGGCACGGCCCTCATGAATGAGAAGCGATTGGCGGAAGGTGCGCCCGGTGACGATGTCGGTATACTGCTCTGCGGCATGGAGACCGTTGACGGCGAGCTCCCGCACCAGTCGGCCGCGGACCGGTCCGCCACTCTCTGGAATATTCGCCATCAGTTGCGCTTCACAGAGATAGGCGAGGCCGTGATGCGATGCCGCCGCCATGAAATCCTTGAAGGTTGAGGGCGCGTTGTGTTCCTCGAACAGTTCATGGGCCAGATAGGCATCGGTGTTGCGGGCCATGCGCTGGGCTTCCTGACGCCACAGGCGGCCATAGGCCGTCGCCTCGGGGGTGCATTCGGTCATCAGCTGGAACAGGCGGCGGGTCTCCGCCATACGCGTGGCATGATCGTCGTGGTCGCCCGCGTGCAACAGCACGCAGTCGCGCACCGCCTGCAACAGACGCCAGCCCGGCAGCACATTGTAACTGACGGCGGCAATGCCGTCGGGTGCGAGGCGCTCCTTGCACGCCCGCAACAGGATCTCGCGTATGGCCGGCGGAATCCAGCTATAGACGCCATGGCAGATGACGTAGTCGAATTGGCCGTCCGGCAGCCCGAGTTCGGTCAGGCTGCGGGTCTGGAGTTCGATATTGTGGAGGCCGAGCCTGGCGATCCGCGCCAGGCCATCGGCGATCTGCAGCGGAGACACGTCGATGCCAAGAAACCGTGCGCCGGGAAAGGCGGCAGCCAGCGGAATGAGATGCCCGCCGGAGGCGCAGCCGATCTCGAGAACCCGCGCCTTTTCCACATCCGGCGCCGCAAGGCCGAAGAGGCGGGCCAGCGCCGTAAGACGCGCCGGCTGCAGACGGGTGACCGGCAAGGACGTGTAGGGCACGGCGTCGTATTGGCGGCTTGTGCGCGAGACCGCTTCGGCAAACGTGTCGCGTAAGTCTTGCAATTCGGCTGTCCTGGAAGCTGGGGGATCGTGCAACATCAAATCGGCCGGGATGGTTCAGTGGCCTGGTGGAGTTTGCCGACATTTTTGGACAGTTACTCCCATCGGCACATCCGGGCAGCCTCCCCAAGTTGTCGCTTGCTATTCACAAAGGCCATGCATGAGAGCATGCCAAATTTCGTGTTTTGCCGCGTTCGCAAACTTGACCTTAGACTCCCATCCGGCCAAATCTTATACGAGTAAGTTCTGGCATCCGGTCGCGCGGCCTTCAAGGGCTTGGGAGAAGGGGAAGATTTTTTGACGCTGTCGGGTTTGGCAACAGCAGGTTTTTTCGCGGCTGTTTTCTTTTTGGAGATCGGCTTTTTGGATGAGGGTTTTGCTGGCGCGGCCGTCTCCTGCGATTCCGCACCGCCGGCCGCCGCAGCCTCTCCGGCACTGTCCGGCGTAGAAGTTTCGCCGGATGCTTCGCCGTCATTCAAATAGAAGACGCTGTCCTCCAGCGCGCTGATGAAATACGGCACCTGTCCTCCCTCGGTTTGGTCGATGATGTCAAGCCGCACTTGCCGCAAGGCCTCGTGAATGTCCTTGTTTGGCAAGAAGGCTCGCGCAACGAACGTTTCGGTGAAGGGAGAGCCGCCCGTCAAGGGATTGCCGGGTTCGTTGGCTTGGGCGATGAGGACGCCTGCTGCCGGCGATTTCTTGGCGCACCCCGGGGTTGTCGACAGGGGTTGGCTGTCGGAGCCGATATAGTAAGCGATCTTGGGAAAAGGATCGTCGCGGCATGACTCAATGATTATGATCTGAATCCGTGAACGCAACTGCATTTGCTGCAGAAGGTCGGCCAGGTTGATAGTCTGCGGTTCAAGGTCCGCCGCTTTTTTTACCAGCGCATCGACCGGAACGATACGGTCCTGGCCGGCAATCTGCACGCTGTGGCCGCTGTAATAAAACAAAGCGACGTCGGCGCCCTCAAGCGCTCTCTCAAACTCGTGAAATTTTTCATCAAACGCCAGTCTTTGAATATCCATCGCGGTAAAAACCTCATACCCCGAACTCTTCAGGGCCTCTGCCATGAGATTCGCATCGGTCTTGGCCTGGACGATGTCGCTCAGGTGCTGGTAGCCGGAATTGCCGACAACAAACGCCACCCTCCGGCCGGCCGCGTCGGCATCGACGGTGGCCAATCCCGCGAAGAAAATAAGTATTGCCGCCAAACAGGTGCGAGCGGCCGCCATCGCCTGCGGATGATGTGGCTTCATTGTCTCTCACTCCGTCCTGTCGGAACGCATGAGGAAAAACACAGGTGTTACCGGCGCAACCTGCCGGTCATTGTTTTCCATGATACGAGCCCGCCCGCCAAGCGTCAAAGCACTTGCACACCGCCTTGCCGATCGCGACATATTTGGAGTAGTATGGGAATGTATGCACTCGGAAATACGGGTACGATGCGCCGTTCAATCGCGTGTTTCGTTGCGATGTCGCTGTTTCTGCTGACGGCCGGCGGGGCTGTCGCCGAAGAGCGGCGGGTTGCGCTGATGATCGGCATGAGCAAGTACGAGAACGTGCCGGCCTTGCCGAATCCAGCGGGCGATGCCCGCGCCTTGGGCGAGGCGCTTGCCAAACTCAATTTCGAAGTCGTCAGCCTTTTCGATGCCGACAAGCGCACCCTGGAAACTACCTTGCGCGACTTCGGCAAAAAGGCTGCCAAGGCCGATGTGATCGTGGTCTTCTATGCCGGTCACGGCGTCCAGGTCGGTGGCCAGAATTATATGATTCCGGTCGACGCAAGTCTCGACCGGCTCGACGACCTGCCTTACGACGCGGTGCCGCTCGGCCTCTTTCTCGGTGCCATCCGCAATGCCGGCAGCGCCGGCGTGATGATCGTCGATGCCTGCCGCAACAATCCCTTCCTCGAAAGGCTGAGCAAGGACACCAGTTCGGCGATGGAGATCGGCATCGGGTTGGGCCGCGTCGATGACACGCCGAGCGGGACGCTGCTCGCCATGGCGGCGAGGGCCAACACCGTGGCTTATGATGGCGCGGCGGCGCACAGTCCCTATACTCAGGCAATTCTTGAAGAATTGGCGACCCCCGGTGTCGAACTTCACCTGTTTTTCGGCCGTGTAGCGGACCGCGTGAAGCAGATTACCGGCAACAAGCAGGAACCCTACATTTCCGGAACGCTTGGCGGAGCCAGCGTCTATCTTAATCCGAAGCCGGCCAATCATCCGCCGGAAGTGCAGTCCCACGCGGCCATACAGATCGCCGATACCGCCGTCTCGGTGCCGCTCGGTCTCGCGCGCCCCACCGATCGGGACGCCACCGACGAGTTGAGACTCGAGATCGTCACCTTGCCGGTCGGCGGCGATATCAGCATTGGCGGGCGTGTTCTGGCGGTTGGCGACGTCGTGCCGGCTGCTGAAATAGAAGGCGCCGTATTCACCGCTGACGGAACGGTGATCGGCAATGGCGGCAATCTTGCCTACCGCGTCACCGACGGAAATGGCGGCTCGGTCGAAACCGCCGTGGCATTCAAGATCGTCACGAGTAATAAACCGCCTTCAGTTTCGAAGTCCGGAACGTTCAATGCCGTCCGCAATTCGCTGGGAATTTCACTGCCGATCGACCCGGACGGCGATCCATTGACGATCACCGTCCAGTCGGTCCCGCAAGCCGGCAAGATCAGGGATGGGCGGCTGGCTGTTGCAAAGGGCGACAGGCTCGAGCCGGCGGCGCTGCCGCGGCTGAGTTTCGATCCGGAAGACGCTCCGCCAGGGCCGGTCGGCAGGTTCACCTACAAGGTCGAGGACGGACAGGGCGGAGCGGCGGTGTCGGCTATCGATATCGATGTTTCGAACGCTGGATCTCCCGGTTTCGTCGCGGCCGCCGTTGCTGAAACCGCGGGAGTGGCAAGCGCCGCCCCGCCGCCTGCCGTCAAGCCGCCGGAGGACGGCGGCACAAAGGCGGCGGGCACCGCGTCCACCCCGCCTCTTGCCGGCCAGAGCGTTGCCGAAGCGGACAAGACCGGTTTTTCGGACTGTGAAGGCTGCCCCATCATGGTTTCCGTCCCCGGCGGCACATTCGTCATGGGCAGCAGCGACGGCAATCGCAATGAACGTCCGGTCCGGAAAGTTACGGTAAAGCGCTTTGCGGCCGGCAAATATGAGATATCGATGCGGGAGTGGCGCGCCTGCGTGAAGGCCGGCGCCTGCGCCGAGGTTCCGGAGATGGACGCCAGCGACGGTTCCGCCCCGGTCAGAAACATCTCTTGGGAAGACAGCATGGGATATGTCGAATGGCTGAGCGCCCGTACCGGCAAGAAATACCGGTTGTTGAGCGAGGCCGAGTGGGAGTTTGCAGCGCGAGCCGGCACCACGGCCCGGTACTGGTGGGGCGACAAGGCCAGCGAGATTTTCGTTTCCTGCGCGGATTGCGGCGGCAAGCAACTCGGTCTTGCACCGCCCGTCGTTCGCGGCATAAAGCCAAATCCCCTTGGGCTGGTTGACACCAATGGCGGCGTGGCTGAATGGGTCATGGACTGCTGGAAACCGACCTATGAGGGAGCGCCGGTCGATGGCAGCGCCAGACCCGGGGATTGCAGCTTAAGGGTGCTGCGCGGCGGATCGTGGCTCGATGACCACACGCGGATTACCGTTTCGAGCCGCGGCTATTTCGAGCGTGGCGGCAGGAAAGCCACCTTCGGTCTAAGAGTGGCCAGGGAAGCGGGCGAATGAGTCCCGGACGTCACTCCGTCATCCCGGCGAAAGCCGGGACCCACGGAAAAACTAAAACGGATGCGTATCGCGTCACGCGGATCAATGGGTCCCGGCTTTCGCCGGGATGACGGTATGAGCAAAATCAACGATATCAAACGCGCAAAGATGTGAATCCGATAGCGGCTTGCGCCCGGATGACAGTGTATGGAAGATAGTTGCGGAGCGATCCGATGCGCGGAGCGTGGCGTAAGCAACGCCTATTTGACGGTTATGGTAATTTTCCTTGAATAGAGGGGCGGATCGAATTGTCTGTGTTCCTTGTCGGCGAAATTCAGTTGCAGCGTGTGTACGCCCTTTGACAGCGTCACCACGGCTTCGGTCTGCCCTTTGCCGAAATGCAGATAATTTTCGTTGTTGGGTATCGGCTCGGAAGAATCGGGAAGGCCGGCATCGACAATCAGATGATGATGGCCGGCATTGGCGGCGTCGATGCCGGCGGGTGCCACGCCCATGTTTCTCAGTCCAAACCAGACCTTCACCGCCGGTTTCCGGAGAACCTCGCCATCGTTCGGCCAGCCGATATAGAGTTCGGCATTTGCCGGCCTTTGGGTGCCGCCAGCATGCGCCGGGCCGTTTCCGAACAGGACTCCGGTGAGTGCGAGCGCGGCCGCCAATCTGTTCATTTTCATCATCCTCAGGGAACGGTGATCGTGATCTTTTTGGAATAGAGCGGGGGCGAATGCGGGATGTGCTTCACGTCGCCGAACAACAATTGCAGCGTATGGCTTCCCGGGGGCAGCTCGATCCTCGCCTCTGTCTGGCCCTTGCCAAAGTGAAGATGGTTGGGATCGTTGGGGATCGGCTCATCCATCGCCGGCAATTCGCTATCGACGATGACATGGTGGTGCCCGGTTCCCGGCATCACCGTTCCAGCCGGCGCAACCCCCATTCCGGTCAGGCCCATGCGAAGCCAGAACTTCCCGCCTTTGATAACGGTGCCGTCCTTGGGCCAGACAATATAGACCTTGGCCCCTTGCGGAGATGGTTCGGCAAGCGCGGAGGCATGGAAAATGAACGGAGCGAAGACCAACGCCAAGAGGTACTGTCTCATGGAGCCACCCAGCAATCTCATCCGAAATTTCATCTTAGAGCGAATTCGGACGATGTAAAGTACGGCATGCACAGCGCAGTCCATGCGGCAAGCTCCACCCCGAATGTTGCGCACCGCATTTAATCGGCTTGACAGATGAATGCCTTTGTGCGTTGATTTTGGGGCACATATCATGGTGTGTGCCGCTGGTAAGCGTGAATATTGCTTCATGTGCGGCAGCCACAAGCACTTTCTCTGTCACATGGCATGGAGAAGCTGGCATCATGAACAATATCCGGGAATCCGGAAGCTTCTTTGAAATTTGGAAGTTCATGCGCCGGACAGCGCCCGCCGTTGCGGCTTCCGCCGTTTTGTTTGCCAGTGGCGCAGCCGCCCATGACAGCCTCGGCCTTACGATGGCCACGGTCGATCGGGGCGCCGTCAACAGTTTCACCACGCCCACCAGTCAGGTCCTGTCGGCTCCTTGGGTACGAAAGTATTTTGCCAACTCCGGGCAATGCCTGACCTTTGAAATACTGCAACCGGTGCCTAATGCCGACCTAGAACTGGTTGTGATCGCACCCAATCCTTCCATACGCTACCGCGACGACAACAGCGGAACCTGCTCGTTGTGTCCGGAAATCCAGATAAATGCGACAAGTTTAGGATATTATACCGTAATAGCCAACCACAGTACCGGAGCGCCCACCACGGCGGACTTTCTCATTGTTGTGCAGCGGCAAGCCGCCGGCCTGACATATTGCCCGACCCCCACGCCGCCGTTTTAGCAAGTGGATCACGGAGTACAGCGATGTTCAGGACACCACTTGCGACGTTGGCGCCCTTCCGCATAGTGCTTTTGGCGGCCGGCGCCGTCACGGCTTTGACCGCGCCGCCCTCCGCCCTGGCCCAAGATGCCGTGAACATGGGAGTCAATACCTGTACGACACTGAACTGCGGAAGCAAAATTATTGACGCCCGGATCAATGCGCAAGCTACGGCAGCGAATCCTTGGGTCGGACTGTTCTGGGCCGCCGCCGGCAGTTCATACTGCACGCGTCTTCAGATCGATCAGCAGACGCTGGACACGGAAATGAGCGTCGTCGCCCCCGATGGCCGAGTCTATACATCCGACGATGGCGGCGGAACAGTCTGCAGCACATGTCCGCGGGTTGTTATCAGCCCGGTCAGCTTGCGCGGCGTATATACCGTCGTCATCAATCAATTTTTCGGCGCCGCGGTCGAAGGCAGGTTCCGGCTGCGGGTCAGCCAGTACAATTTGGGCAATCCCCATTGTAATAATCCCACGCCGCCTTTGCTTCCCAAGTTGAGCAATGCGGAGGCAGCCAAAATCAGGAAGGCAAAAGGCAACTGATCTTCAGCATCGCGGCCGCGTCAGAGATCCCGCGCGATCCGCAGTCCATTGTTGGAATATGGTACGTCGTGGTCGTAGAAGTGCCGGCTTGTGACCGTCACATGTTTGCGGCTATCGCGCCAGGAACCGCCGCGCAAAACCCGCTGCGTGCAATTTCCTTCCCGCGCGCTGCCATCGGCCGGGGCTTTCTCGTAGGACGCTTTCCAGCAGTCCATGACCCACTCGGCAACGCCGCCGCTCATGCCGGCCAGGCCGAATGCATTTGGTTTCAGATCCTTCCGGCGCGGCGCGGCATTCTTGTGCTCGCCGCCGCAGTCCTTGCAGTCGACGTAGTCGGGTGAGGCATCATTGCTGCCGGAATATCGCATGGGACCGCCGGCGCGCGCGGCATATTCCCATTCCGACTCGCTGGGCAACCGGTAGCGCTTTCCGGTCTCGCCGCTCAGCCATTCCGCATAGCCAACCGCATCGTCCCAGGTGACATTGCCAACCGGAGCGTCCGCCTGGCCGGCCGAGGCTCCTTGACCGGTATCACGGCACTTTCCAGCCGCGACGCACATCTGCCATTCGCCAACCGAGATTTCATACCGGCTCATCGCAAAGGGCTTGATCGATACCTCGTGAACGGGCCGCTCCCTGGCGTCGCCCGACGCATTGCCCATCCCGAATGTTCCTGCCGCAATCCGGACCATCACCGGACAGGACGCCGCGCAATCGGTGAAAACCGCATCGGCTTCAGTTTCGACTTCCGTTTCGACCTCCGTCGATGCCGAGCCGGAGACCAGTATGGTGGCGCCTTCCGCCAAACCGCTATTGTAATAGATGACTTGGCCACCATCGGATTTTTCGATGATATCCCGTCTGACTTCCACCAGAGCCGCATTGATATCCTTGCCCGGCACGAAGGCGCGGGAAAGAAAAGACTCGGTCAGCAGGGAATCGCCCAGAAGCGGCTGATCCGGCTCGGCGGCAAGCACAATCAGCGTGCCCGCGGAAACTGTCGGTTTGGCGCAGCCTGGCGATACCGGGGCCGGCGCAATCCTTGGGAATGGATCGTCATGGCAAGCGTCAAAAATCACAATATGACGCGGAGAGCGGCGCCTTATTTGTTCCACCACATCTGACAGATTGACAGTTTGCGACTCCAGATCGGTCACATTCTCGACAGCCGCATCGACGGGGACGATGCGATTCCGGCCGGCGATCTGTACGCTATGGCCCGAATAGTGGAAGAAGCCCAATTCACTCCCGTCCAGCAAAGTCTGGAACTTGCGAAACGAAGCGTTAAACCCGTCCCGGTCAACATTGATCGCCCTGACCACTTCAAATCCGGCGGCCTGCAGGGCATCGGCCATGCGATTGGCATCGGATTTGGCCGCGCCGATAGGGGGAAGGTTTTGGTAATCCGAATTTCCGATAACGAACGCCACCTTGCGGCCTTCCGCCCTGATTTCGGTGGCGCTACAAAACACAAGAAAAATCAGGGATATAATGCACGGCGCGATGCTTCGCAGGAGTTGCCATTTTTCGCGGCAGCCGGCGGCGGAAGAATTCGTCGTGGCAGTCGAATTTGACCTCATTGCAGCGGCTCCGGACAGCGTGGAGGAATGTTGCCACCCTTCTCGCTCCCGGTCAAAGTCGCGAACATCGATGAATCTGGCCGTGGCACAAACCGGTTCCCGGTTGGTGCGGCCGTTGGTGAGCCCGGCGCGGATCGAACGCGCGACCTACTGATTAAAAGTCAGACGCTCTACCACTGAGCTACGGGCCCGCAGCCAAAGTCTTAGCGCATGTTCCGCCAAAGTGTACACACTTTGGCGGAACATGCGCCAAATTATTGACTAGACGCGTTTTCTTGTCCGAAAAGTGATTCCACTTTTCGGGAAAACGCGCTAGCGAAGCGGGCGGACAATAGTTGCGGGGGGTCATGGGGTCAATAGCGGCATCGAGGTTAATGACGGGAACACATTGCCGCCACAAGGCCCCTGTTTGAGGGGAAAACCCTCAGGCTTCGGCGCAGGCCCTGCTTTGACAGGGCGACAGAATCCTGAAATGACACGGGCCATCATGAGGCAATTGGCGATCGTCGTACTGGCGGCGGGCAAGGGCACAAGAATGAAATCCGCCCTGCCCAAGGTGCTGCACCGGGCGGCTGGGCGGAGCCTCCTCGGCCATGTGCTGGAGGCCGTCAAGCCGTGCAAGCCGGCCCGCACCGTGGTGGTGGTCGGCCCGGAGATGGAGGCCGCGACGGAAGAAGTGCTACGGCACTTGGCTGACGCGAGGATCACGCTCCAAGAACAGCAGCGGGGCACCGCCGATGCCGTCGCCACGGCCAAGTCGGCGCTCGAAGGTTTCTCCGGCACGGTGCTTGTCGTCTATGCCGATGCGCCCCTGATCCGCAGCCAGACCATAACCGCCCTTGCCGCCGCCGTTTCGGCCAAGGCGCCAATGGCGGTTCTGGGCTTCAAGGCCGCCGATCCGGCGGGCTATGGCCGCCTCATCCGCAATGCCAGGGGCCACATTATCGCGATCCGTGAAGAGCTCGATGCCACGCCCCGCGAGCGCAAGATCGATCTGTGCAATTCCGGACTGATCGCCATCGATGCGGCACTCCTGTGGACGCTCTTGCCGAAGATCGGCAACGCCAACGCCAAGAAGGAATTCTACCTCACCGACCTTGCCGAACTTGTGACCAAGGCCAAGCGCCCTGTGGCGCTGGTCGAATGTCCCGAGGCGGAGGTGGCGGGCGTCAACGACCGGGTCCAACTTGCGGCCATCGAGGCCGCCTTCCAGGACCGCTATCGCCGCCAGCACATGCTGAACGGAGCCACCCTTATTGCACCGGAAACCGTGTTCTTTTCCGCCGGCACGAAGATCGGCAAGGATGTCGTCATCGAGCCCCATGTGGTCTTCGGCCCGGGTGTGAGGGTTGGCGACGATGTCACCATCCTGGCATTTTCGCACATCGAAGGTGCTGCGATCGCGAGGGGGGCCCGCATCGGCCCCTATGCGCGGCTCAGGCCCGGCGCCGAGATCGGCGCCGACGCCAATATCGGCAATTTCGTCGAGGTGAAGCAGGCGAAGATCGGCGCCGGCGCCAAGGCTAATCACCTCACCTATATCGGAGATGCCACGGTCGGCGCCGGCTCCAATATCGGGGCGGGCACCATCACCTGCAACTACGATGGCTTCGAAAAGCATCGGACCGAGATCGGCGCCAACGTCTTCGTGGGCTCCAATACCGCGCTGGTGGCGCCGGTCAGGGTGGGCGACGGCGCCAATATCGCGGCCGGCACCGTGGTGACCGCCGATGTGCCCGCCGATGGCCTGGCGATCGCCCGCAGCGAGATGCAAATCCGCCCGGGCTGGGCGGCGAAATATCGCGAGATCAAAAAGGCCCGCAAGGCCGCCAAGGCCCTTGGGCTCAAGGAGTAACCCATGTGTGGCATCGTCGGAATCCTCGGCAAGGCGCCGGTGGCGCCGGGCATCGTCGATGCCCTGAAGCGGCTCGAATATCGCGGCTATGATTCGGCCGGTGTCGCCACCCTCGAGAACGGCGAGATCGGCCGCCGCCGGGCCGCCGGCAAGCTCAAGAATCTGGAGGAGCGGCTCGCCGCCGCGCCGCTTCTCGGCACCTCCGGTATCGGCCACACCCGCTGGGCCACCCATGGCGCCGCCACCGAAACCAACGCGCATCCGCACATGGCGGGCGGCGTGGTGATCGTGCACAACGGCATCATCGAGAACTTCCGCGGCCTGAAGGATGAATTGCTGGCGGCGGGCGTCACATTCGACACCCAGACCGATACCGAAGTGGTGGCGCAACTGCTCGCCCGCGAGCGCGCGTCAGGCAGGAGCCCACGCGACGCCGTGCGCCTTGTGCTGGCGCGCCTCGAAGGCGCCTTCGCGCTCGCCATCCTGTTCCGCGGCGAAGACAATCTGCTGATCGGGGCGCGCAAGGGCAGCCCCTTGGCGGTCGGCCACGGCGACGGCGAAATGTTCCTCGGCTCCGATGCCATCGCACTCTCGCCCTTCACCAACCGCGTCACCTATCTCGAGGACGGCGACTGGGTGGTGCTCACGCGCTCATCCTGCGAAATCTTCGACGCCGAAAACCAGCCCGTGTCGCGGCCCATGAGTTTCTCGCAGGCCTCCTCCATGCTGGTCGACAAGGGCAATCACCGGCATTTCATGGCTAAGGAAATCGCCGAGCAGCCGGAAGTCGTCGGCCATACGCTCGCCGAATATACCGACTTCGCCGAGCGCGCGGTGCGCGTGCCGGAAAAGCTGCCCTTCGATTTCAGATCGCTCGACCGGCTGACGATCACCGCCTGCGGTACCGCCTTCTATGCGGCGCTTGCCGCCAAATACTGGTTCGAGCGCTACGCCAGACTGCCCACCGAAGTCGATATCGCCTCGGAGTTCCGCTACCGCGAGGCGCCGCTGTCGAAGAACGGCCTGGCCATCGTCGTGTCGCAGTCGGG